>JBCCDS010000080.1:0-22508 GCA_039030655.1 Bacteroidota bacterium
CTCCATGCTTCGCAACTATTTTTCCGCAGCCCTACTCTTACTACTAATTTCAAGTTTATCTGCCCAATCCACTCCTCTGGATCAGCTACAGCAGCACCTTAAAGATCATCACGAACGATGGGGCCTCAGCTCTGAGGACATCACCAACTATCAAATAAGTAGTCAGTACCAAAGCCAGCACAGTGGTGTCTATCACATCTATCTGCAACAGGCTTGGGAAGGCATCCCCGTTCAGCAAGCCATCCTGAATGCCAATCTATCTTCAGATGGAAAAATTTTGAGCATTGGCAATCGTTTCGAGGCCGATCTGGCCGGGCGAGTTAATGCGACAAGCGCAGTAGTGAGTCCGCTGGACGCTTTAAGCACAGGATTGACTTATTTCAGCAATGGGCTGGCACCTGCGGAAGTACAAATTGAACTACTGGAAAATAAGAAAGACCAATTTTTCCGCTATTCGGCCGAGGGAGTAGCACTAGAGCCCCTGGAAGTCTACCTACAGTATCTTCCAACCGAAGGAGGCAGTATTCACCTTTGCTGGACAGTCGATTATTACCAGCGAGATGCGCAGCACGCCTGGCGGATTTTCGTCGATGCTCAAAGTGGGGATATCTTACAGTTTTTTGATCGCGTCATTCACTGTGAATTTGAGCACTGTACTGACGAGGAAGATCCCCTGGCTGTAGCTCATTTAAATAGTGCAGCTCATCGGCATCAACATCAGCACCTCAGCTCTGACACTCCCAATTCTTACCATGCCTTCCCGCTCTACGTCGAGAGTCCCATTCACGGCATCAGCGAACTGATTAATGATCCTGCCAATCCACTGGCCTCCCCTTTTGGCTGGCACGACACGAACGGGATAGTTGGGCCAGAGTTTACCATCACTAGGGGTAATAATGTGCATGCTTACCACGACATTTTTTCCCTCAACCGTAGTATCGGAGGAGAACCCGATGGAGGAGACAGTCTGTGTTTCAACTTTCCTTACGTGGATAGTCTCCGGCCTCATCAGCAGATCGACGCCGCAACGGTCAATCTATTCGTCTGGAATAATTTCTGTCACGACGTCTTCCATTTTTATGGATTTGACGAGGCCGCCGGTAATTTCCAGGCCCATAACTTCATCGCTCCCGACAGTATGTCTAATGACTACGTTCGCGCAGAAGCACTAGACGGAAGCGGCACCAATAATGCCAATTTCTTCACTCCTCGCGATGGCCGAAGGCCACGGATGCAGATGTTTGTTTGGGAAGCGAACCTGCCCACCGAGCAGCATTTTGTACTGAGTGTGACCAGTCCTGACAGCCTGGCTGGCAACTATAGTTATCGGCCAACCCCCTTTGGGGAGTTGCTATTACCAGGAGATGAATTAACGGCAGAAGTCGTATCAGTGCTTGATTCTGTCGATGTACTAACCGATGCCTGCGATAGCCTAGAAAATGCTGCTGAACTGGTAGGAAAAGCAGCACTGATTGATCAAAGTGGTTGTGGTCTGGACAGCAAAGCTTTTGCCGTTCAGGAGGCAGGAGCAGTACTAGCTGTAATCTGTATTTCCGATCTGAACCTGGCCTTAAGCAATAATGGGCAACCCGTTACCTTCGCCGATTCCATCAGTATTCCAGTGATTGGCATGTCTCGAGAGGATTGTGACAGTCTGTTAATGGGTACACCAGGGGTGACGATTCAGCTCCCAGTAGACATTGTACTTCCCGACCCGGGCCCGGGCGGTGAGGATAGCGATTTCGACAATCTGATCATCGTACATGAATATGGCCATGGCGTCTCCAATCGCCTGACTGGAGGCCCTCAGCTATCTGATTGCCTGAGAAACGACGAGCAAGCTGGTGAAGGCTGGAGTGATTGGCTCGGGCTGGTCATGACTACCACTTCGGCCAATAATGCCGATGAACCCCGGGGCATTGGTACCTACGTAAGTCGGGAACCAACGAATGGCCCTGGTATTCGGCCCTTCCCCTACTCCAGGGACATGGATGTCAATCCCATTACCTATGGCGATTTCAATACAGTATCCCGACCTCACGGTATTGGTTCCATTTTCGCATCGGCTATGTGGGATCTTTACTGGAATTTAGTAGATATCTATGGCTTTGATGATGATATCTACAATGGTAGTGGAGGCAACAACATGGCTATTCAATTGGTCATGGATGGTATGAAACTACAACCTTGTTCGCCCAACTTCCTGGAATCACGAGATGCCATTATCCTAGCTGACTCCATTCTTTATGAAGGCGCTCACGAATGTCTGATCTGGAGTACTTTTGCACGCCGCGGATTCGGCGTGGATGCGCAGCCCGGAGGCATTGAAAGCTTTGACTCTCCCTTCACCTGTTTCCCCGTATTACAGGTAGAGAAAACGGCAGTTACTGACACCCTAGCCGGCAGCGATATTACCTACGAACTGGAAATCCGAAACGGTAAACGGGATACGATATTCGATGCCGTAGTGACCGATATTTTGCCCGCAGGGACCAGCCTGGTGCCCGGTAGTAGTGATTGCGCCATTACAGTAACCGACGGAGTGTTGACCATTAATCTCGGCGACACTCCCGGGGAAGCTATCATCTACTGCTCCTATCAGCTCAGTACGGATCCTGACGAATTTAGTATCATTGACTCAGAAGAAGACACCCGCACTTTTGGCGACTGGGATCGGGAGAACCCGCTATCGGATGCAGATTGGCGTTTCCGCAGTAGTTTCGATTTCACGCAGAGCCGAGCTTTCTTTGCCCGCAATGAAGATTTTACTACGGATCAATTGCTGATCATGGAAGACCCCATCACCTTGACGGGAAGTCATCCTGGTCTGGTCATTTTCCACGCTTATGAAACCCAGGAAGGTGTTGATGGCGGCGTGATCGAAATCACCACTAACAATGGAGATAGCTGGGAAGATGTGGGTGCTAGTCGGATACTCGAGAACAGTTATGATCAGCCCCTGAGCGATACTACCGACAATCCGCTGGGCGGACGTCCAGCTTTCCACGGACGTAATTTTGATTTAATCCGCTCGGCTATTGATCTAAGTGATTTTGCGGGTCAGGAAATAAAAATCCGCTTCCGTTTCGGTACGGATAGTCTGAATGCTGGCGATGGCTGGTGGATCGACCAGATCAATTTCATGGAAGAATTAAGCGTGGTGGTCAACCGCGCCTGCGCGACTACGGAGGAAGTAACGATTTGTTCGGAGGCCGGCACCTTATTATTTGCTGACCCTACTTCTACCGAAGAGATCCTACAAAATCGCGAGCTGGCGATCTTCCCCAATCCAACGAATGGAGAACTTACGGTAAGGCTACCTCAGCCCTTACAGGAAGCCGTTGATTTACGTATTCTCAGCATCGATGGTCGTCAAATACGGCAGTACAACTACTCGTCCTTTTACCGGGAGCGATTACAGCTCGGCGGTCTTACACCGGGGGTTTACCTATTACAGTTTAGGACTTCCGCAGGTCTAAGCACCCGCAGAATCATTTTACGGTAAGAGCTAACTATCATTTAAACACTAAAACAAGCACCCTTTGCAAAGCCATTAATATCTTGCAAATCGACTTCTTTCAGCGTAAAAATATTGATTTACACCCTGAAAGAAGTCGATTTAAAATTTTATTGGGCCAGTGTCTAATCGGCAAGAATCCAGAGAGACACTCCTAATACTTCCAAAGCGTCTGCTAGATTGCCAGGGCAACAATTCAAGCCCAAAAAAAAGCGGATTTAATCTATTTTCGCTGTCACTTGCGAATAAGCGTGGTGCACCGCTTCATAACCAACAGCAAAGTAACCGTGCACCTGTACTTTGCCCAGATTTCCCTCATGCATCGCTCAATCTCTTTACTCACTTTGTTGCTACTCACCAGCAGCACCTTATTCTCACAGGAAAATACATCACTCGACATTCTTAAAAATCATCTTCAGAAAGAGTCGGCCTCATTTGGCCTGACCGCTGAAGATATATCTGATTACATCATCAGTAGTCAGTACGAATCTCAACATACGCAGGTAACGCATATTTATCTGCAACAACAGCATGCAGGGATTCCAGTATACAATGCCATCTTAAACGCCAACATTGGTGCCAATGGGCGGATTTATAGTATTGGCAATCGCTTTATCGCGAATCTCGCTCAGCAGGTCAATACGACTCAAGCGCGAATTTCACCAGCGGAGGCGATAGTTCCAGTCTTACAAAATTTTGGCCCTGATCAGTCATATATCCCACAGCTGATCAAGCAGGAAGAACAGGTTTACACCTATGATCATGCCGAACTAGCGGTTGATCCGATCACTGTGCGCCCCCACTACATCGTATCGGATGACAAAAGTGTCCGCTTAGTATGGACGGTACAATTTTATACCCTCGATGCTCAGCATGACTGGCACGTACAGGTAGATGCTACCGACGGTAGTATTCTCGAATACCGCGACCACGTACTGCACTGTGAATTTGGAGGTTGTACGGATGGGGTGCATGCGGATCATTCCGGGCATGTACATCACCTTGATGAATTGGCACATCTCAGCACCTCCGCCTTTGCTGCAGTACCGCCCAATACCTACCATGTATTGCCGCTCTTTATCGAAAGTGCCAGTCATGGCGGACGGACGCTAGTAACCGACCCAGCCGACCCAGTCGCTTCGCCTTTTGGATGGCACGACATCGACGCCTCACCCGGGCCGGAGTACACCATTACTCGAGGTAATAACGTGCACGCTTATCAGGACATCTACAGCAACAACCAATCCATCGGTGATGAACCAGACGGTGGTGAGGACCTGATTTTTGACTTTCCCTTTGTGGATGGTGCTCCACCTTACTCCCAACGGGACGCCGCAACGGTTAATCTCTTCTACTGGAATAATTTGATGCACGACATTTGGTACCAGTACGGTTTCGATGAAGCTTCTGGAAACTTTCAGGAAACCAACTACACGGAGGTCGGTCTAGATAAAGACTACGTTCGGGCAGAAGCCCTGGACGGTAGCGGCACCAACAATGCCAACTTCGGTACCCCCGTAGATGGTTTGCGTCCACGGATGCAAATGTTCTTGTGGGGCGGTGTACTGCCGAACCTCTTCAGCTTTAACATCACCGCTCCAGGGGATCTAGCTGGTTCTTATGATTTTGCACAAGCTAGTTTTGGAGGGATCTTCAATCCCAGCAACCCCATTAGCGGTGAAATCGTACTGGTAGATGACGGTAACGGCGTAACTTCTGACGCTTGTCAGAATATCGTAAACGGTGCAGAAATCAACGGAAAAATTGCCATGATTGACCGTGGCAATTGTGAGTTCGGCTTTAAGAGTTTAGCCGCTCAAAATGCTGGTGCCATCATGGTAATTATTTGCAACAACGAACCGGGCGGACCAGCCGGCATGGCTCCTGGTGATGTTGGCAACCAGGTTGGTATTCCCGTTATCTCAGTTGGTCAGGAAGACTGTGATGAGATTAAAATGGGCTTACCGAATCTCGAAATGGAGATGGAGGTATTGCCGATTCCTGATCCAGGGCCAAACGGCTTAGACAGTGACTTCGATAATGGCGTAATTGCCCATGAGTATGGTCACGGTATTTCTATTCGCCTGACCGGTGGCCCTAATAACAGCAGTTGCCTTTTCGGTGAACAGGCCGGAGAAGGCTGGAGCGACTGGTTTGGCCTGGTATTGTCTACCACCGCTGAAGACAACCCTAACGAACGACGCGGAATTGGTACTTACGTCATTGACCAACCTAACGACGGTGGTGGTATTCGCCCCTTCCCCTATTCAAGGGATATAGTTGTGAACCCAATCACCTACTCTGACTTCGATGACGTTTCCAATCCGCACGGTATTGGTTCCATTTTCTGTTCTGCCCTCTGGGATATGTACTGGAATTTGGTGGATGTCTATGGATTTGACGATGATATCTACAACGGAAGCGGAGGTAACAACATGGCCATGCAACTGGTCATTGACGGACTTAAGCTACAGCCCTGTGGTGCCAATTTCATCGATAGCAGGGATGCGATCATCCAAGCCGATGAGATCCTTTATGGTGGCGCCAACGTATGTATGATCTGGGAAACCTTCGCCCGCCGGGGAATGGGAGTCGATGCGCTTCCTGACGGCATTGCCGACTTTGACACCCCTCGCTCCTGCTTACCCGTATTACAAGTAGATAAAACGGCCAATGCAGAAGTATTTGCCGGTGATCGGGTCACTTATGACCTAGCCATTTTTAACGGCAACTCTGATACAATTTTCGATGCAACCATCGTCGATATTCTGCCAGAGGGTACGACTCTCGTCCCTGGCAGCAGTGATTGCTCCGTAAGTGTAACTGATGGTGTTTTAACCATTAGCCTAGGAGACGTAGAAGGCGGCGCAGAGCTTTCTTGTTCTTACCAACTGCAAACTGACGCGGATGATTTCAGTGTGCTGTATCTGGAAGACAACACCGAAGACCTGAGTGCCAACTGGGTAGCCAGCAACCCGCTAACTACCGACAACTGGACGGAGGATGTCGACCCATCCTATACGGCCAATCGTGCCTTTTTTGCGGCTGATGTTGACTTTTCTACCGATCAGTACTTAACACTCAATGTGCCCTTAGAGCTAAGCGGAGAAAGCCCCGGATTGATTTTCTGGCATCGCTACGACACCGAAGCCGCCTGGGATGGTGGCGTTGTTGAAATTTCCTACGACAACGGCGAATTCTGGGACGACATTGGCTTTGAAAACTTCATTGAAAATGGCTATTTACTCACGCCCATCCGGGAAAATGAGGCCAGTGCTATTTCTGAGCGCTACGCCTTCCACGGCAATAGTAACGGCATGATCCGTACCGTAGTGGATTTAACGGACTATAGCGGAGAAGAGGTACTCTTCCGTTTCCGTTTTGCCACCGACGGTGCAGTAGGTGGAGACGGTTGGTACATCGATCAGATTAACTTCTACGATAATCTGAAGAGGATCACAAATATTGCTTGTGCCTCCACCGACGGTGAAGAAATTTGTAGTGAAGCATCTACGCTGATTTTTGCCAATCCGAGTGCTACGGTGGATATTCTTCAGGATCGTCCGCTGGACATTATTCCGAATCCGACCAGTGGTCAGGTGATGATTGCCGTACCCGAAGCCATTAACGAGGCTACCCAAATCCGCTTACTCAGTATTGATGGTCGTGAAATGCGTCGCTACAATTACGATAATTTCCTAAATGAGCAAATTGACATGAGTGGCATGGCGAAGGGGGTTTATCTCCTTCAGTTTAGGACTTCCGCAGGTCTAACCTCCCGTAGAATTATCCTGCAATAAATAAATAAAACTTAAGAGTTTGAATTTTCAAGCGGGTTTTGCCAGTTGGTAAAACCCGCTTTTTATTTTAGGGGATCACTACACTAATCCGGAATCCGTCTTCCACATCAAAGCTAAAGTGGCCTCCTATTTGTTTCGAGCGCATCTCCATGTTTGACATCCCTAAGCCACTGGATTTATGCTTTTTGGGCATTACTTTACCATTGTCCCAGAGTTCAAGTTCGAGCCCTTTTCGACCATACGGTGCGAAACTGATATGCATCAGATCTCCATTGCTGTATTTAGCCGTATTGGTCATAGCCTCTTTGCAAATGAGGTAGAGGTTCTGCCTTACCTGGGCATTCATATTTCGAGTCATATCCAGGCCTTCCGATCGTAAATTGAGTTGAATACCTTTAGGGTCGAGGATTTCAGCAGCGTGCTCCTGAATGCGGTCCAGGATGGACTCCAATTTATCTTTACGGGCATCGATGGCCCAGACGGTATCTCGCATACGAGACATCGCCGAACGGCTCAGCTCACTAATGCGACTCAGTTTTGGTTTCTGATCTTCGGGAGCCGTCAACTCCAATATCTCTGATTGCATCGCTAAGCCCGATAAAAGTCCCCCGACATCATCGTGCAAATCACTGGAAATTTTGACCCGGAGACGCTCGAATCGTAGCGCTTGCTGGAGGCGGTAAGTGAATATGCCATAAATTAGACCTACAATTAGCAAAAAACCAGCGGCGTAGGTCCAACGGCTTCTCCACCAGGGAGTGCGTATGTGGATGGATAAGACCTGCGGAAGTTCGTTCCAAACCCCATCTGAATTGGCAGCACGCACCTTAAAGTCATAATTGCCGGGTGGTAGATTAGAATAACGGGCAAAACCGTTACTGCTGACCTCTACCCAATTGTCTTCGTGGTTTTCCAGCTGATACTGCAAAGCTGTACGGGCCGGATCACTAAAATCCAGTGCAACAAAAGCCAAGGAGAGCGTATTTTGCCGGTATGGCAAGGAGATGGACTCCAGTTCATTGACCTGCGGATCCGTGGTAAAAGGTTCGTCGTTGACCAGCAAGCTGGTAAAGGCTATCTTAGGGGCCAATTGTAACGCTTCTACTTCCTCCGGGAAAAAACGGTTGAGGCCACTGGTTCCTCCCAGCCAGATTTCACCGGAGCGCGTCTGGAGGTAGCCATTTTCGTTAAATTCGTTGCCTTGCAATCCATCCGCCATCGTATAGCGATGGTGGGATTGATCCCCGGGATTATAGCGAATTACTCCCTGGTTACCACTTATCCATAGTTGTCCCTCCGCGTCGGGTAGCGCACAGTAATAATAGTCATTGGGAATGCCATCCTCTTCCGTAAGAATCGTGTGGCTACGATCAAGCGTATTAAAGCGAGTTAGGCCGGAGGAGGCCGTAACCCAAAGCAGGCTATCCTGGGGGATCAATCCAGTGATGTAGCCAACTCCTTCAATCTTTTCTACCTGTTGACAAGGAAAAGAATTACAGTCAAAAACAAGTAATTCAATACCGTCGTGAGCGAGGTAGAGTAAACCATTTTGGTCTTCATACAGCTGCTTAAAGTAGGCTGTTTGATAGCTCTCTAATGCAGTGTATGGGGAAAATTCCACTTCCCCATTTTCAGTGTGCTCAATTGCAAAAACTCCCTTAAAAGTAGATATCAGGACTTCACCGTCCGCTTTTTGGTAAAGCCCCATTATTTGGGCAGGTAATTCAGTAAAATACTCAAAGCGTTGCCCCACCGAGTCCCAACGAAGCATTTTATCGGCACTCATGCCAAAGATGCCGCTGGACTCATGCTCATAATAATGAGAGATACTGGGTATTTCTTCTCCCTCATAGGATGCTATCGAAACAAGCAGGTATTCATTACCTCCATCTGGAAAATAAGCGATCTGGGCCGGTCCATAGGTACAAAAAACGTCGCCATCATTGCTTTCAAAAAGAGCATTAACATCTCGATCCAAAAAGCGAGCATCAAGCTTGAACTTTCTCTTTTCCAGATGCGCATAGGCAACTCCATCAGTATAGCTAGATAACCAGAGTTGGTCGTGAAAGTCTAGGTACATTTTAGTGACCTCTCGAATATTTAATCCATACTGTCGATCTGGTTCGTAGGGAATACTGCCAGTAAAACGCTGCTGTAGTTTATCGAATATTAAAACACCCTGTCTTTGACTAGCGACCAACAGAGTCGTTTCGTTTAGATTGAGACAGGAATTAACTCGCCCAATGGGCTGGTCGCTATAACTGGTAAATGCGTCAAGATATAGCTGATCGGGATTGAAGAACAATAGCCCTTTATTAGTTCCCAAGTACCAATTAGTTGAACTAATAGCTTCGACATCATAAACCACACACTCCTCCTGCTCAACATTCCCGCGATTAAAGAAAGCTTGGGTCTGGTTAGGAGAAGTGATTTCAATCAATTCGATACCTCGCTTACTATTGAATTGAGAACTAGCCACTTGAATTAACTGGCCTGATTCGTCTACTATGGGAAAATTACGATGGCCATCAATACCGCAAATAATAGTATCCTTCAGGGTATGGGTATTGAAACAGTGTAAGTAGCCTACACTATCAATTCCCACCCGTAGCCAGAAATTACCCGTAGTATCCAGATGGATGGCTTTATAGTCCTTTCGCTGCCTTTCACCTTGCCGATTAAGCAATTGGAAACGACGGAATTTATCTTGATCGCGTAAATAACAGTGTAGCCCTTCATAGGTAGTAAACCAAAGGTTACCTAGCCGATCTTCGAATACTTTACTGGTAACGATATTATCTAATAAGCTAGTCGTATCGTCAGGAACTGACTTATACACCCGCACATTCTGTCCATCAAATCGATTGAGTCCCTCCAGAGAACTCAACCAAATCAGCCCCCTTGAATCTAAAAAAGCGTTTTCATTCGTGGCTTGAGAGAGGCCATTTTCCGTGTTTAACGAATGGAATGATAAACGCAGATCCTCTTGGGCTGTCAAGAAAACAGGTAACATGGCTATGGCTAGCCATGTTACCCTACTTTTCTTAAATAGTTGATGAAGTATATAGCGCATAAATTAGTTAAGCCATTTTAGAGGTAACCTCCGTCATCTGGACAGGAAGGTGGACAAGGCATAAGGCTAGCCATCATGTCTCCTTGATTAACGCCTTGGTTATCCGCGGGTGTCATGGCAACGGTTCGAACAGCATCAGTGCTGTCCGTAAAATTAAGGTCTACGATATCCAATCGGATCCTATCACCCGGCTCTTCAAGTATTTTACTGACTTGCTCACGATGAAAGAGTGCCTTTAATCTATCGTTGTTCACGATATCTTGAAAAGCAGCTCGGTTTTTGATGGTGTTTTTGGGCCGGCGGTCATTGACCATTTCTGCGCCTTCTCCGATAGATATCTGTCGAGTCGACTTAGAAGCGTCCGTGTAGCAGCAGAAGCAGAAGTTGTCCTTCTCGTCCCGCAGTTCGATCCGGTTAGTATCAGCACCGACGGCAATCATGCAGAGATCATCATTTAGGTCGACCTCGACGGCCGGATAGATCCAAATTCCTTCGCTGCCGGTTTGATCGAGCAAAGCGCTAATAGCCTCCTTATCGACGAAGGCGGTTAGTTCAAAGCCTGGACCGTTGGTCAGCTCCGAGAGTTTGGCAACGTGCGTGTTTTTGCTGTTGGCTTGAAATTGGGCGTTCCTCTGGGCGACAATAGATTGCCCAGTGTTTAGTAGCATAGCCATAGTGTATGGGTTGAGAGGTAGAAAAAGGGGAGAGAAACAGAATTCAGGGGACCAATTCCTGCTTCTCTTATTCGAATGTAACAAAATTAGCCCCCTAAAGCACAAACCCATTCCACATCTTAATGTGGAATGGGCCTAAAATTGCTAGATAGTGGTTTCACTACTAGGGCATCAACCTATCTAATTTGTAAGAAAACACCAGCAGAATAACTGGTACCAACGGCGTAGATTCTACCAGAAAGCGGACTCGCCAAGCCAAGTGAAAGACCTAGCTTCTCCGTGAGAAAGAAATTGGCTTCTCCGCCTAGGGTCAGAAACTCGATGTTATTGGCAAAGAGACCGGTACTGGTAGCCGTTGCAGCTGTCTCGCCATTCATGAAGGAACTCAGTCCTCGTAATCGACCTACTAAGAGTAAGCGATCCTGGGCCAAATTGACACCTGCTTCCAGGCCATAGCGCAGCTCGTCAGAAAAATTGTTAGTGCGGTTATTGACCCCAAGTATAGCTGACCAGTAGGCGTTGGCGTTCCCCAGCTGGAAGCTGCTGCCGATATGTGCCATCAGTAGCTGGTTGAACTCCCCATCACCCAATTGAAGATTCCCCTGGCTTCCGCCCTGATCTTCTCCTAAGGGCAAGCCAAAAGTTAAAGACAGTGCTATGGGTAAGCCAGCTCCATCCTGAGTAAGGGTATACTTTAATCCCAATTCCGCATCTCCCAGACCATTTAGTGCTTCTCCTTCAACCAGCACCGCTCCTGTCGTTTCGGAAATGAGGTTATTCATCGTAGTACGACTAAAAAAGGGGAGATTAACGACTCCTGTCAAGCGATCAGTCAGGCCGTATTCGGCGTAGATGGAAGTATTGTAGACGCCAGTGGTTAAGTTGGGGTCCTTGTCTCCGGTATCGGTGTAATGCTCATCGAAGCGAATCCACCATTCGGAGAGTTTGAAGTAGCCATTGCCTTTCCCCTGTGGCCAGGGGCCTTGAGCCTGTAAGCCATTAGCCAGCACCAGCAGCAGAACGAGTATCGTATAGCGATAGAGGGTATTCATCATCATTTGATTTTGCACTTGTGATTAAGGCACTAGAATTTCCCCGTCGCCGACCTTGACGTTAAACGGCTTGCAGAAATACAATACGTGGCTGTACTGGTCAATCATGGTCTCAGTGATGGTGTAAGCATGCGCACCGGAAAAGACCGCAACCGGACCAATCTCCAATGCATTGGAAGTAGAATTGGGGTTATTCGACAAGTAGATATACAATCCCGGCAAAGCGGTGCTGGCCGCATAGTTGTCGGCAATATCCAGCAGCAGGCTGCCGTCTTCCTGTTCATCAAGGGTAAAATCACCGCGCAGGACGTAGGAACTCGTAGTACGGATTACCCCCATACGGCTTTGCAACTCGGGTTCTTCTACCGGGTTCTCAGCTGTATGCAGCGTCGTACTAGCCGTAACTGGATTATTACCATCGGAGTAGTTGACGGTCAGCTCTGCAGTACCAAGGGTGTGTGCCGTGACCAAGCCACTGTTATCCACACTAACGACCGCTGGGTCAGAACTGCTCCAACTGACGGGTACAACTTCTTCAATACCTACATTATTGAAGTAGAGTGCGGTGAGTTGAAAAGAAGAATCGATGGTCAAGCTATCGATAGTGCTAGCAATTCGGATTTCTGGTTGAACGAAATCATCGAGGAAGTCATCACCAATGCAGGCAAAGGCCAAGAGTGGTAAGGAAAGGAAAAGTAAGCGTTTCATGGAGGTAAAGGTAAATGTCGCCATTGGGAAAGCTATCACAAAAGTATAAAGCTTGTCGGCCTGCTTACGACTGAGGCAGTTTCAGCTCTACGGATCATAGAATAGCCTATGAATTCCCCAGTAATAGCTTTTCATAGCGGGCATTAAGCGAGTAAGGCATTTGCACCTCCCCTACCCGCTTAAACCCGAGACTTTCGTAGTAGCGACACAGGAAGTGGTTCTCGCTATTACAGTCTAGTCGGAGGCGGTCGATGCCTTCGGTGAGCAGTTGAGCTTCTATAGCTCGCATAAACTTAGGGCCCCAGCCCTGTCCTTTAAAATCGGGATGCACCACCAGAGCATGGACGTAGCCGGCTGCCGCCTCCTGTTTACCCCAGTACAACTCATCGGTATATTGCAAGCGATACATGCCGATAAGTTGTCCCTTCTGATAGACGAAGTGATACTGTCTCCAACTCAGCCCTTCATCTACCCAGGCCAGTTTATCAGCTGGCGGATCCAGCCAATACTGCCAGTGGTCAATGCCTTTGGCTTTCATCTGTTCAGCGGCGAGTCGGCAGAGCTGGAGGATGGTGGGGCGATCGGAAGTTAGGGCTTGGATGATTTTCATTACCAGAATAGATCGCTAAAGTCCCAATTGTTTCTTCTTGTCTTCCAAAAAAGCAGCAAAACCTTCCTTTTCATCGACATGCAAAGCCAGCAGCTCCACCTCTCTCTTCCTACCATATAAGCTCGTAATTTTTATAGACTTCCGCAGGTGCAACACTACATTATGTCTTTCCAGCTCTCCCAGAGGAGATAACTTGCTAGCCAGTGGGTTGTCTGGATCCAAGCGGCTAGAAGTCAGCTCGACCCGATCGATCAGATCAAGGGGTATTGCTGCTTCGGCCATAATACCGTAAGGCAGCTTTAGGATGTGATCTTCTACGCCAATGGGTCGCTTGGCTAAAGAGCGGGCCATGCCTAGGATTTGTAGGCCAGAGTAGAGGCTGAGGCCCGTCAATATCCAGGCCGCCAAATGACTCCACATCGCCAGCAGGATGTGGACACTGATGACTTCAACTAAAATAAGAAATATGAAGGCGCCCATGATCGCTGGCGTACCACTCTTGCGGTGGTAAGAAAACTCGTTGGCAACCAATTCGCGTCTCCGCCAATTAATCAAGCCGTAGTAAATGATACCGATTTCCATGGCGAAAGGGGCCACCAGTCGCTGGGGCAGGAGCTCTGCTGCAGCCATTTTGGTGGCGCTGTAGAAGTCTAATTGACCGCTCTGGTGTTTACGGTAAGTTTTCATTGCTCGTCTTGCGGAATAAACCACAAAAGTCAGCACGCCTACTTCCACCACCGGAAACAAATAGGTCTTAAGTCCTGCCAAATGTCCCTGAAGGTGGACTGGTAAGACCCAGCTAGCAAGAATCAATCCGAGCACAAAAACGGGCACGGCCGTTGTTTTGGGGATGCTCGTACGCCAGATCATAGCTAGGTAGATTAGCGGAGCCGTAAGCGCAAAATCATAGGTGAGGGCAATGGCCAATTCAGGATGCTGCCGCAGTATAGAGCTGAGGGCTAGACCTGCGGAAGTCAAAAAAACCAACAAGGGTAGCCCGATGATTAAGGGCCAGTTCAAGTGTTTATGCTCGCTCATAGGTAATTGTTTAGTGGTTAATTTCAGCTCGTTTTAGTACCCTAAAGATAGGTAGGAATGCGGTCAGGCCTACTCCATTTTCGATGGATGCAAGGGGCAATTAGACAAATATTTTTTAGATATTTTGGAAATATTCAAAAATCTCCATGTCCGCGTATTTAAAGCTACCTTTGCGGGCTGAAACTACCGTATGACTTTCCAAAATTTAGGACTAGTAGCACCTATTCTCAAAGCCCTAAAGGCCGTAGGTTACGAGACCCCCACCCCCATTCAACAACAGGCCATCCCCCAGCTTTTAGACGGCCAGGATTTGCTGGCTTCTGCCCAAACAGGCACTGGTAAAACTGCTGCTTTCGCCATTCCGATTATCCAAGGACTCTATCAGGATTTCCATCAAGGAAGCAGTCAGCGGAAGATTAGAGCTTTGATCGTAACTCCCACCCGAGAGTTAGCGCTACAGATTGATGAAAACTTCAAGTTGTACAGCCAGTATACGGGTTTGCGCTCTACGGTTATTTTTGGCGGCGTAAAGCAAGGCAAGCAAGTAGCAACCCTTAAGCGGGGTGTCGACATCCTCGTAGCTACCCCCGGTCGTTTGCTAGACTTACTCGGCCAAGGCATCTTCAAGCTCGATCAGCTAGAATACTTTGTACTGGACGAAGCCGACCAAATGCTCGACATGGGTTTCATTCATGACATTCGGCGCATCATTAAGGTCATTCCAGAAAAACGGCAGTCGTTGTTCTTCTCGGCAACTATGCCCCAAAATATCGTAGAGCTTTCCCAGCAAATCCTTACGGAGCCAAGTCGCATCAGCATCGCCCCGGAAAAGCCTACCGCCGAACGGGTGGATCAGGCGGTTTATCTGGTCAGCAAAAAAGCGAAGCGCGATTTACTCGTTCATCTGCTCAAAGAACAGAAGGGTGATAGCTGCCTGGTCTTTTCCCGTACGAAATACGGAGCCGACAAACTGGTCAAGATGCTCCGCAAGAAGAATATTGGAGCTGCTGCCATCCACGGAAACAAGTCGCAAAATGCTCGCCAAAAGGCCTTGAAAGAATTTAAAGAAGGGAAAAACACCGTCCTCATTGCTACGGACATTGCAGCAAGAGGCATCGATGTTTCTCAGCTGTCCCTAGTGATCCAATACGATCTGCCCAACGTGCCAGAAACTTACGTGCACCGCATTGGGCGAACTGGTAGAGCAAAGGCCAGCGGACGGGCCGTTGCCTTTTGTAGCGCAGATGAACGACCATTGCTAAAAGATATTCAAAAACTAATTCGCCAGCAGGTGCCCTTGATTCCAGAGCACCCTTTTATGGATGAAGAAAGCGAGGGCGAGGTTCCTTACCCAGCACAGGAGGGTCGTTCTGGTAGAAAACCCAACAAGCCCAATTCCGGCAACCAACGGCAAAAGTCAAATGGTCGATCAGGAGGACGGAATAACAACAACCGACGCCGGCGCAACAACAATCGTAAGCGCAAGCCTTCCTCTAATCGTGGCAATAAGGAGTAAGTAACTGCTTCGCTTAAGTCCTAAAAATGGCTTTGCGGCGGTCGATCGATTTACGGAGTCGTTCCAGGTAAGCCTGATCGCCAGCAGTAAGCTCTTTGTCGGCCCAGACTTTACCCAAGTATCCGTACACCATCAAGTCTCGGTACAGCAAATAGGGCTGTATCATAGCCCGATCTGCTACTGGTAGACGGTGATAGCGCTCATAGCCTTTCCAGAAGTATTGCAGGAAGGTCGCTTCAAAATCAGTCATCTTTCTGGAGGCCGGATGATTACAGGCATAGTAGAGCACCGCAGCTACATCGTGCATGTACCAGCCGTAACAAACCATTTCAAAATCAAAGAGGACAATCCCTTCAGGCTGAGCAAAGTAATTACCGTGGTGGATATCATAGTGAATCAGCCCGTAGTTTTCCCTGGTCTTTGGGTAGGTGGCAAATTCCTTCATTAAAGCAGCGAATAAAGCTTTTGCTTCTTCCTTTTTTGTCGGTGTATGCTGATAAGCCTGATGCTCGATGATCTCATCCCATTGTGGGTAATGAATGTGAGGAGCTACGGAAAAATCCAGGCTATGCAGATGAAGTTGGGCGGTTAGGGCGCCAAGGCGTTCGAAGTGGGTGGGCGTCCATTCTTCTTGGCTGATTCTTTCCCCGGCCAGCTTCTCGAAGGCAAGGGCTGTAAAGAAATCGTCTTGCTTCCCTGGAATGATTTCCCATACATTGCCAGCCTTTGAAGTAAGGTTTTTCACCACCGACAAGCCATCCTGTTGAAGTGCAGATAGCCAAAACAGCTCCGCTTCAATATTTGAAACCGGGCGTAAGCTGGAATGGGTCAAACGGACGATGAGGTCTCCTGCATCGTAGACCAAATTACTGTAGGAGCGGATGAGTTGCAGTTGATCTAAATCAATTGAAAAGTGGCTAGCAATCGCTCTTCTGAGATCAGGGGTATCATATTGTTCCATTCAGGAGGTACCGGATTTTACCGGTTTATCGCCCCAAAATAAGCGGTAAAATCGCTTCTTCCATGATTTGCTCAGGTAAAAAAGGATTACCGCTGCGGTAGTTGCCAGAGGTAATTACCGCGCTGAGGTTCAGATCAGGAATCACAAAAAAGTACTGCCCCCCGGCTCCACGACCTTCAATGGAAGCGTATTTAACTCCCTTGACATCATAATCCTGATGCCATAGCAAGTAGCCATATTGATTCTGGTCATTGGTATTCAGCAGTGGGCCATATTTCTGTTTACACTTAGTCACCCAGCTATCCGTCAAGATCTCTCGACCTTCCCAGGCCCCTTTCTCTAACAGCATTTCGGCAAAGTTCGATAACTGATCAGGCTGAAAGTACCAACCACCACCGAAATAAGGTATTCCGTCAGTACTAGTCTGCAAACGATACTGATCAAAGCCCAGTGCTCCGAATAAGTGTTTATGTAGAAAGAACGCTAGGTCTTCCTCTACTACGGTTGCTAGTATTGCTCCTACTAAATGCGGGTTGGCCGAGCCATAATTAGCCACTTGCCCAGGTTGAGCAAGCATCGGTGCCTGAAGAATGTAGGAAGTCCAATTACTTTGGCTTTGATAGGCCCCTTCATTGGCATAGGAAGTACGATTTATCCCAAAGTCAATAGCATCCAGTCCCGAACTCATCGTCAATAAATGATGAATAGAGATAGCTGATTTTTCGTTAGACCAATCGACGGAAGGGTAATCCTCCGTTGGAAAAAAACCCTGCATTAATGCCTGCTCATTATCCAAATAGCCGTTTTGGATAGCTAAGCCCACAGCAGCCGCGGCAAAAGACTTTGATAAGGAGCGGGTATCGTGCAAGGTGTTTGCTGAAAAAGCCGGCGCATAATACTCCAGCTTCCGCTCTCCATCCTGATTGACCAAAATGCTATGCGTGCCTGGATAACGATTGGCTTCTAAATCCGCTATAAATGGTGTGAAGATAGAATTAGTAGCAAGCAAGCGACTTGCTAAGGGGGCAACAGGCAGATCAGAGTCTCCGGTCTGCCATTGATCATAGTCCAATCGCTGCAAAGTAAAAGCTTGGGATTGCCTCAGGTAATTTATCACTAGCTCAATCTGATCTTCAGCGAGTAGTTTGCCTTTAAATTCAATACCAGAGCGAATATCGACAAAAGAAAACCCATCATCATTAAGCTGAAAATCCTGAGCATACATATAATGGCAAACAGGCGATTGAAAGAAAGTAGAGGCTGAATAACCACCTTCGTCTAATCGATCGAGAGATAGGTAAAAGGTGGGATCCATCTGATCCGCAAGCAGTAGGTTCCAACGGGCTCTCCAATCGACTGAGCTTGCAGGCGATGACTCAAAATTTAAATAACATAGGTGGTGCCCGGTCTGTAAAAAGCCTAGTGGTTGAGTAGCAGAAAGGTCCAATTTCAAGATAACCCCATTCGGTAACTCAGCCCGGTAGGTTTTAGCCGGAGGAGAGGTAGCTACTAACTCGGCCTGAAACTCCAGTTGTGGTCCTATGACGGTTAAAAGGGGGGATTCTTCTTCACGGAGATCCAAGGTGAAGTCAAACCTAAATTGATCAATGGTTAGCAATTCGCCAGACCAACCGCCGAGGTAGTTACTAATCTTGGGTGGTTCAGTGGAACTACAGTTTACACCAAATAGAAAAAGAACGACCAATAACTGCTGAATCATAAATTGAGGGATAAGTCTAGAACAGTAAAGCTGGGAAAAAAAATCAGGCGCACAGGAACAATCCTGGGCAAGTTCATGCAAGTTGAATGCTTTGATGACTACAGCTTGCAATCTACTTCCCGGTTAAACCATTCAATGATTCTTCAAATACTCCATCAATTGCTCATAGCTTTGGATCAGGCTAAATTCCATCTGATTGAGGTCAGTGGTGATAAAGCTGAGAATTAAAAGTGCCTCCTTTCGAGTTGTATTCAGATCCATATTCAACAGTCGCTCCAAAATAGGAGCAGCAAAGGTGCGATAACTCTCCTGTAAATTATACACCTTAGATATTCTGTTGATGGTTGCAAAATCCAGACCGACCAGGGCATTGGCTAGAATCCCCGTATCATATATCGAGCGTTCCAAACTAGGAATCATAATGCCTCGCCAACCTTCAATAAAGCTCCCAAAGCTTCCAGAGCCAAGTACTGATAGATTCATATCATCTTCAGAGGCTATCTCGCGTATACTATCAATGCGTTGACCGAGTATTTCATGATACTCGGCAGCGCCTTCAAGCAATTTGCGATTTTCGTCCAGTTCCAGGCACAGGGTTTTCAAAAATTGATTTTGAGTCGCTTTAGCGTGCCGGGCATCATTCCAGTTGCCTGCCAGTATACCAATATATACACCTACTGCAACCGGGATCAACTGGAAAAGTAATTGTCCCAATGTTTTCCCGAAACGCTGGTATGCTTTCATAGCTCGATGATTTGCTTACCGTACTAAGGTAAACTAAGATCGGCTTTACTTCGTACGGATTGCTTCAATCTGAGCAGCAGACACTCCTTCGACAATCGTACGATTGATCATGGGGTGATTTTCATCTACGGGTCCAAAATCAGAGTCGGGGTGATAGGCAACGACCGTCAGCTTATCATTAGCACTGGTACGAAACTTATGATTACCATCTTCGTGAATGATAAAGATCTTTCCGGGTTTAAGGTCATAATTGCGTTCTGGGGTGACGCATTGACCGCTTCCTTCGATGACCATCCCTACCCGCATCGATGGGTGCGTATGCGCCGTTTGGTCGATATTTTCGGGAAAGAATAGTGCGTTGAGACAAGGATCGCCTAGCTTGACCGGAGGGACCAGCAAGGAGTCGGTGCAGCCGTCAATATATTTGAGTCGTCCCCAGTCTTCTACTGGACCGCCACAGAGGTTAAAGCCTCGAAAACCTACGCGTTCAATGACGATTCCTCGGCCACCCTTTAGTTGAATGGGATGGTTAAAAGAAAAATATTGGCGGGGCTTCAATCGATAGTTATTATCGGCAGTTTCGACTTCAACTTCGCCTTCAAAGACGTAACCAAAATAGGTCGAGCCTTCCGTCTGAAAAGATTGCTGGCCTTCCCAGGCAAAAAGCCGGGTAGGAAACTGATTGTTGTGGTAATCGTAGAGTAATCCGTTTTGGAATTCGAACTCAGAATAAGCGGGCATATTTAGTGATTTTAAGGGGGAGTTAGTGTAATCAATGCTTAGCCTTCAGGTTCCAGGCTAGCTAGACTTTTGTTTTTAAACTGGCGGTGGAAAACTTCTACCTGAGGTGTATAGCTTTCATCCATATGGATGCGGTAGCGTTTTTTCCCTTGCATTTTTCGGTTGAGGATGACGTTTTTGAGTGAGGGCTCCTTCGATTTTTGTTGTAGGTAGCTCACATCCTGGGTATAGGCGTAGATAAATCGCTTGGCGGGCATTTTATAATCGGCAAGGCGTTCTACAGCACGCTCGGCGCCTCTTCCCAAGGCCCATTGCTGAAAATCATCCTGTCGGAAGAAATGTCGGTAGCGATTAGCTAATTCTTCCACATTGTCCATAAAGCTAAAAACGGGTAGGCGCAAGCTTACCTGCTGCCATTTAATGGTCAAATTGAGCCACCAAAAGAGATCGAAAGTGGAAATAATGGGTTGAGGTGCCGCCGCAACAAGCGGCTGTAGGTACTCAATGAGTTGATCCGCCTTCCGAGCGTTGCCTAGTTTGTTGACCAAGAAAATGGGTAAAATCAACTCCCAGTTCTCCTGGGCTAGTCCATTTTCGATGAGTGGCAGCAGCTTATCACTTCCGAAGAGTTGATCACCGTGTTCTCCGGTTACGATCAAGCAGTCGTCAGCGATATGCTTAGTAACTGGTGGACGAATGAATTGGAAATTAAGCCGGTGTAGGATAAACCGGCGAAAAAAGAGGGGGTACTCGTTGATGGAATCCATGGAGAGCAGCAATCGCAGGCGTTTCTTCTGCTGTGGATTGGCGATTTGTTCCAGAGCGATCAGGGCGACCGTTGAATCGATCCCCCCAGACCAAAGTAGTTGTACCCCGAGCGATCGTTCATCAGCTTCGCGCCAGATAGCCCGCGCCTGCTCGTAGACGATCTCACTAAAAGACAATTTAAAATCCGGATCAAAGGCCGGCAATTCATCCAAGACTTTTTGTTCAAAGCCAATATCCAGGGAATGCGTGCGATCAATGATTCCGCAGTCAAAGAATTTTGCGGCCAATACGTAGGCATCGGGTAAGCGATGACCGTTAAGCAAGCCACTTTTGGCCCGGTGAGAGTTCAGAAAAATTATGGCCATTTATTGGGAAAATTGGGCATACAAATGAGAAAATTCTGAAGGATTTAAAGCTGGCCCCGAACTGGCGTCCAACAAAGTTTCCAGCCAGTTGGTCTGGTGATAAGAGACGAGCGAATATTTCAATAGTTGCTCCCGGACTGCATCTTGGTCGAATTGAAGCTGCCGCAGCTCATTCAAGAGGCCCCTTAACCAGTAGCGCCCCATCTCTTCATTGACCATGCCTCGTTGCAGTAGCAGCTGTTTTTCTGCCAAATGATCCAGGTATTTTTCCAAGACCCCTTGCTGGCGAATTCGCAGTTTATCATTCCGAGAAGAGATGCTGTTCAGTGTACGTAACTTCCAGTAGAGGCTACGCCCATTCTGATTCAGCCGGGCAAAAAGATCGACTTGAACTTTACGTTTAGACCACTGATATTGCTTAAAACGGAAGAAACCGAAGTACAAGCTCAGTAGCCAGCCAATTGAGGCAAATATGATAAGGGGAAGATTATCCATGGGTGCAATCTAAGGATGCGGCTTCGATACACTTGCCCCTAACTGTTGACTTATTTTTTAATCGGCACCCAGACTTCCTCTACGGCATCAGGATCATTCGGGCGATAATCGGGAGCCAATCGCTCAAAATGTGGGCGATCATCCAGTTGATAGCCCGACTGCGGCAACCATTGGCCGTAAATACGCTGAAGAGTCGCTGGGAAGGCTGAAGGTAAACCACGATGAAGGTGGATAGCATATAGACCTCCCGGAAATTCCAAGGGCTCTAAGTCTGCTGGCTGGCCATCAAAAGAAGCGACTTCTACTACTGCCCACTGGGTGTAGGGGATGCCGCTAGGATCACTAGCCATTAAAAAAGCAGGCGAATACTCCTGTAAGGAAAATCGGTAATCGGTGACCATCCCAGCGATCTCTTGAATGCGTGGTGCAAACGCTCGCCACAATACCGCAGCACTAGGATCAGCAATCGTAGTCGTGCGGGAAATACCCAGTAGTTTCTTATCAGCCAGTTCGACCAAGCGCACCTTTTCTTGATCACCGGCCCACTCCGTCCAGGAGCCATCAAAAATGACCAGTGGCTGTTCTAATACCTGATCGGCAGCCAGGAGGGTAATGCAGGCAGTAAGCCCTGAACCACAGCTAAAAACCAGCGGTTGATCACCCAGCTCCAACTCAGCAAAAAGTTGCGTTAGTTCTTCCTTGCTTTTCATTTTCATTCCTTGCAGC
>JBCCDS010000081.1:0-21622 GCA_039030655.1 Bacteroidota bacterium
CGAACTGAAGTCCGCTTAACCACAACACCCCGTTCCGAGGGAATACCTGCGGAAGTAGAAAAGAGAAAAGAAAAAAATGCTAAGCGTTTAGACTGTAGTAAGAGTTGCTACTTAGCTACTGGCCACTCGTGATTATCTGGGTAGAATGGCAGGACTTGAGGAAGCGATAACGTATTTTGCAACATTCTACAGTTGGAGCTTGGTGCCCTTCCATTCCTTCCATCTGAATTACTAGCAAGTGTGCTCCCGGTGAAAAGTTATGGGTAGTGCCATCAAGTTATTGTCTTATCGCCACCAGACGACAAAGCCTAAAAACCTTGGGACTCCTGCCATTTGCGGCAGCAGCCTGCGCTAAAGAAGTACCGACTCCGTCGACTTTTCCTATTCGTCCAGTAGTCATTTCTACCTGGCAGCACGGTCAAGCGGCCAATACCGCTGCCTGGCAAGTTTTACAAGGGGGTGGTAGTGCACTTGACGCAGCCGAAGCAGGAGTAATGGTTACAGAAGCCGATCCCAAAATAACGACTGTAGGTCTGGGTGGCCGGCCAGACCGAGACGGAAAAGTAAGCCTCGATGCCTGTATTATGGGCCCCAACGGAGATTGTGGGAGTGTTGCCGCCCTAGAGGGGATTTTGCATCCAGTCCGTGTTGCAAGGCTAGTAATGGAAAAAACACCACACCTAATGTTGGTCGGTCAAGGTGCTCAGGAATTTGCGCTACAACAAGGTTTTAGTTTGACCGATTTACTAACTGAGAAATCGAAGGAAGAATGGCTCGCCTGGCGATCAGCAACGCCCGACTATCGCCCCCCGATCAATGTAGAGAATCACGACACTATCGGTTTGCTTTGTATGGATAAAAATGGCGATCTGGCCGGAGCCTGCACCACTAGCGGCGCTGCTTTCAAATACCACGGACGGGTTGGAGACTCGCCCATTATTGGTGCGGGGCTCTACGTCGATAATGAGATAGGGGGGGCCACTGCTACTGGTTGGGGGGAGGCCGTCATCCGGGCCTGTGGTAGCTTCTTAGTCGTAGAGCTAATGCGCCTTGGCCACTCCCCTGAGGAGGCCTGTCGACTGGCCGTAGAACGAGTAGTTGCTAAAAACCCGGACTGGGAAAAGATTCAGGTTGGCTTCATTGCGATTAATAAGGCTGGAGAAACGGGCGGCTATTGCATCCAATCTGGCTTTGATTACGCATTAAAAACCCCTGAGGTGAGCAATGAAATGCGGGTACCGGATTACCTGATCGAAATTAACTAAGATGGCGATTGCACCTTTATTTGAAGTATGCCTCCAGTCTGTAGATGGAGCTATTGCCGCCCAGGCTGGAGGAGCAGGACGCGTCGAATTATGCGCGGCCCTAGTTGAAGGAGGAATAACACCCAGTTTAGGATCTATTGCAGCTTGTCGAGATGCGGTGAACATTGATATCATGGTGATGATTCGACCGCGAGGGGGTGACTTCCTCTACAGCTCGGCCGAGTTGGATAGTATGGCCCGTGATATTGAGCACTGTAAAGCTATCGGCGTAACTGGAGTAGTATTCGGACTCCTACAGGAAGATGGGCAAATAGACCTCCAGCTTACTAAGCAATTAATCGATATTGCAAGTCCCTTGCAGCTTACCTTTCATCGGGCTTTTGACGTAGTCAAGGATCCAGTTGCTAGCCTAGAGAGTTTGATTGAGCTAGGAGTGGATCGTGTGCTTACTTCGGGGCAAGCGGCGACTGTACCTGAAGGTTTGGCTCTGATAAAGTCGCTGGTCCAGCAAAGCGCAGGGCGAATCGGCATACTTCCTGGTTGCGGGATTACTGCCCAAAACGTAGCTGGGATCGTAGCCCAAACGGGGGTAAGTGAATTTCATGCTACGGCTTTTGCTACCCGTAGCAGTGCCATGCAGTACCACAACCCTAGCGTATACATGGGGCTGCCTGGTTTAGCGGAATACGAGCGCCAATATACTTCCACCGAAATAGTGGCGAGTTATTTATCGCCCTGGAAGTGACTTCTTAATGAAACTCTCGTCCTAAGGGTGTATAAAGCAACAAAGACCCGTAACTGCGGTAGTTACGAGTCTTTGAATTATACAGCTTAGAGAAAGCTAGCTGCAGTCAAAGCTATCTTGAACCTGGGGTTTAGATAGTTTGACTTCCTGTTGTTGAATTAGATGACCGTTGTATCTTCGTTAATGATCACCCACCCAAACAGGAGGTTCAGTAAAAAATTCATGTGATGTAATTTTCTGTGTGATATGTAAGGGCTAAAAACTAATACCTTACAAAGGTAAGGTGCCGTTAAGGCCTCAGCAATTCCAGTGTATCGACTTTTTACACGTCAAGAAATTCACACTTTTAAAAAATTTACATCAATCCAGCAGTTCCAGTGCGAACTCCCACATTCTTTCAAAGGGAATAACTTCCACCTTATGCGAAGCGGCTTCTGTTCCCAACAAGCGCTTTAGTTGGACTAGAAATGGTGTAGCCCGTAGTTCAACCTCTTTCCTTTGGAAGTTGCCCTCTACTAGGGTAAGCAATAGTTGGACGAATTCGTAGGGGCGCTTATTCTCCGGGCTCTGTAAGTGGCGGTAGCTGTACTTTTTCAGTGTTTTGAGGCGGTATTTTGCGACCTCATGGTTCTTATCGACCAGGTCGAAGAATATCAGTAGGATAAGAATAGCGATATTCATTCCCTTCTTATCCTTGGACAGTTCCACCTTCTCGTTCAAGAACTTATTTAACTTCTGGGTGGAGAAGGTCCGGTCCTTTGCGGGGGTATGTATTCTTTCTAGGAATTTCAGGAAATGAAGGTAGGCCCGGTAGACTTCCCAACTTCCCTTGACAGATTTGGACAAAGAACTGTAGCGGCGATGGGAGGTAGCCTCCTGATAGTAGTCGTAGGCTTCCTGATAATGTTCCGTATGCAGGGCTAGCAGCAGGAGAAATTCCTGATTATTAAACCAGTTGCCCAGCCCCTTAGTGATTAGTTTCTGGCTATGTCTTGCAGCCTGGTAGCCCTCATCATAATTACGCAACTGCAAATGCCCTACAATCTGATGGTGCAGACAGATTTGGATAGGGGTATGTGCCTGATAATCTTTTTGCTCGAAGAAATGAATGACCTCCTGACTTAGGTCGATCAAAGGCACGAAGTCGTTCTTGCAGCTGTATTGAATAAACTGAATCAGGGCTGCGTAGAAGCGAAACTTATAGGTAGCGATATTCTGATACTGCTCTTTCAATTCTTCGAAGTAAAGCTGAGCTTGCTGACTGGTAGCCGCAGTATCTCTTCTTTTCTCGAAGTAGTCGAAGATCAAATCAGCATAGTACTGCTCTGCCCTATTCTCCCAATCATCGAAATATTGATAAGATCGGTAGAGTTGGTCGTATGCTCGAAACTTTTTCTCAATGCGTTGTTGGGTACCGTAATGCAAACGCAAGGCTCGGCAACTGATCAATACAGCAGCTACAAACTCGTACTTGAGGGCAATTTTCAAGCAACGCTCAAATTGCTGAGCAGCTACCAGGGCGGCTCCCTTCGCTTGTAGCAACTGAGCAGCAGCCAGGGCTTTTTGAATATCAAAGATCGCCGCCTGTCGGTCGGTGTACTGGCGCTTATCTACATCTATAAAAAAGAGGGTATTGAGCAGTCGCTTACGCAGGTTCGTCTTTAAGTTGGAATAGGCAGCAGCGCTCTGCCCATTAGTCATTAGCAAGGCTCGTGCCTCCAGATCCGTACTAACTTGATCTTCCTTTACCGCCCGGTAGAGTTGATTAATTTTAGATTGTGGCTCTTCCTGTAGATTTAATAATTCAATCCGTTTGACCTTATTGCCGCTAACTAATTCGACTAGTTCTTTTAAATTTTTCATGTTGGTGCTTTTGGACTAATGGGCGATAGTCCTCTCACATTTGCTCTTTACACAAAACTTAGAGCTTGTCTAAAGCTCCTGATGGGTCAGCGCGCTTCTTGACAAAAGTAAGCGCTTAGCGGGAAATCAGCTGTTTGAGTACAGCCACTCAAAGGAGCTGCTAAATTTCAACTAAGGCAACATGGGAAAAAACCCAAGAAGGCACGTGACTTTTTGTAACTTAAAAAATGCCCACTCTTGCGGAAAAGTGGGCATTGAGAGACAGTACTTAAGCGTCTGTCCAAAGTTTTTGTTACAAGCCAAACAGTAGAAACTGTTGAAATATTTACCTGGTTAGGGCGTGATGGTATCCTCGTTAATGACGACACGCTCTGCCCCTACCAGGTAGGGAGGACGTAACTTTTTCATGAGTAAAAAACTTTTCAGTGATATGCAGGGCCGGGTTCTTCGATTTCAAAGGTAAAACCAATCAACCTAGCACTAAAGGACAAAATTCGAAAAAATTCACGTTAAGAATTAGCCACTTTTCTGCAAACCACTTGGGTTAGAGAATAAGATGTAATACTTAAAAGGGAAAAGCTGAGCATATTACCACTCAGAAAGAGTGGCCTTAGTATGGTGTAACCTCTTCAAACCTATAAAGGTGAAAGCGCCAGAAAAGCGCACTCAGCTCAACACTAAAGATAGCTTATTCCTTTAAAACCTCCAAGGCAAACCCCCATATTTTTTCGTAAGGTATTATCTCCATTTTGTGGACTGGATTGGAGCGCAATCCTGAGGTTTCAGCTAGCTTATTTAAGGAGCGTTTTGCCTTTTTCAACACTTCACTTCGCTTAAAGCCTGCTTTGGGCAAAGTGAGTAATAATCGAACCATGTAGTAGGATCGCAAACTGTCTTCTCGGTATAGGTTCCGATGCGCATACTTTTCAATTGCATCCATGCGATCCACTACGGCGTCCTGATCTCCTCGTTGTAGATAAAATAGAATCTGCGCAATGAGAATAGCGACGTTCATCCCACGCTTATCTTTAAAAAAATGCGGCTTATCGTTTAAAAAGCGATTAATACGGAAGGTAGTAAAATGTTTATCTTTCTTATCTGGCTGAATGTCTTCTCGCTGTACCAAAAAGTGTAAGTAGGCGCGGTAGATGTCCCAGATCTCAATTTCTTCTCGCGGTAGGGACTTAAACCTCGAATTTCCAATCGCCTCTCGGTAATGCTGGTAAGCATCCTGATAGCGTTCGGTATGCATAGCAAGGATCAATAAATACTCCAGGTTCTTGAACCAATTTAATTTCCCTTTTTCTAATAAGCGCTTACTCATTAAGCCCACTTCCAGACCTCCTTCGTAATCCCCTAGTTGCAAATAGCCTACTAGTTGATGGTGCAAACAAAGCTGAATGGCAGTAGCTGCCTGATAAGGCTTGGCGATAAAAATTTCAATACTCTGCTGAGCTAGAGGAATAACCGACTCGTAATCATTCTTGCAGGTAAATTGAAAGAAATTAACCAGACTGCTATAAAGTAAAAACTTGTAGGAATCAATTACCGGTTTTACCGTAGCGAGTCTTTGGTATTTCACCTTTGCAAGCTCAGCTAGTTCCTCATCTAACCGCCGCATGGTTCGATATTCATGCATAAGGCTTGCGTAGGCTGCTTCAGCTTCGTTTTCCCAATTTTCAAGTTCGAGCTGTTTTTGATACAGATCTCGATACTTTTCATATTTACCTTTGACCGAAAAACGAGTGGCGTACTGAAGTCTTAATATCCGGCTGAGCTCCACTACAATTTCTGTAAACTCAAAGCGCAAAGCGGTAGTAAGGCTTTTCTCTAATTGTCTAACTGCTGGAGTAAGGCCACCTTTTACCAAAAGTAATTTCCCGGCGGCTACCTCTTTTTGCAAGGATAGATAAGCCGCTTGTCGGTCGGTGTAATTCCGCTTGTCTACATCGATGAATAGCAGAGTATTCATCAATCGATTGCGCAACTCTGCCTTTATATTAGCGTATGAGCTGGCCGAAAGCGCAGCTCCTCCCAGCAAAGCTTTAGCTTCTTCATCCGTTTTTACACTTCCTTCACTAACCGCTACATAGAGCCGATTGATTTTAGACTGGGGAGTCTCCTGCAGATTCAATAGCTTGATGTGCTTGACCTTGTTGCGGTTTACCAACTTGGCCAATTCCCGAATTTCTTTCATGTAGATCAGCTTTCAAAGCTAGGTACGATTACAAAACAAGTTTAAACAAATTTTTCAAGATAATGTGCATAGCTCTTTTTCGAATGGCTGAAGAGACTAAGAAGTCTATACAACGTCCCGGGACGTTAACCTCAAGAGGCGAAAATAGGAAGATTTACAAATGAGTTCAAAGGCTTCATCCATGAACTGAGAACAGCCATCCTTGAATTCCCTTACAATTATATACCAAACAGGGTGCATATTTATCATCCCATAAGGGCAACTGCGGAACGTCCTTACTAGATGGGATCTTTTTATGTGATATATTTTAATCAAACATTTTGAACAACTAACTAAGCTTTTTTGAAAGATTTGGTTTAGTTAACACCTATGAATGGTCGCTCAAGGGCGACCATTTTTCTTTGGCTAGCTACCAAATCAGCCTTGCTTAACACTACCCCTAGCGCCCATCAAATCAATCTTCTAATCTCTTTAATCCGCCCTTCTAGCTCCATCCGCTTAGCTTTGGAGACGGGCAAGCTCCTTTGATCTTCCATCACCAAAGATCCACCATTGACTCTTTCTATAGTCTTGACGTATTGCAAGTTGACGAGGGCCGTGTTGTGCGTGCGTAAAAAGCCATATTCTCCTAGTAAGTTCTCATAATATTTCAGATTCTTCGACACCAATAGTGGTTCTTCATGCTTGAAAAAAAAGTGGGTATAACTACCATTGGCCAAGCAGTACATGATATCTTGAATGTAGACCATTTCGTAGCCTTTGCCCGTAGCTAGTGCGAGCTTATGGCGACTACGGTTAAAATCCTCCACCTGCATCATCATCTGATCCAAAGAAAGGTGCAGGGAGCGATCCGCAACTTGTTTGACCGCGTTACCTGCAGCTCTGATGAGTTGAGGTATTTCAATGGGTTTCAGTAAATAATCAACGGCCATAAACTTGAAGGCCTTAATGGCAAAATGATCATAAGCAGTAATGAAAATGATCGCAAAGTCAATATTCCCCAGGCGCTTAAGCAAACTAAAGGCAGTTTCCGTTCCTAACTGAATATCTAAAAAAACAATAGCCGGTTGTAGTGCTTTGATTTGTTGCTCAGCCTCCCGCACATTACTGGCCATACCGACCAGTGCTACCTCCGGGCAAAACTGCTCCAGTAGCATACTGATATTTTCCCGGCTACTCGCCTCGTCATCAATGATTAAGGAAGGAATTTTCTTCGCCATATAAGCTTTAAAATTGTTGCTCTTTAACAAAGGGCAAGTAAATACAAACTGAAGTACCAGCCGGTTCTTCCTGCTCGTACAAATCTGTAACTTTCACCACGGCATCCTCATACCCCAATAGTCGTAAAAAGGCGAGGCGCTTTTGGATGTTGACCGAGGCGATCGACAAATGTCGCTTCTTCTTTTGCGGGCCAGATATAGCTGCAGCCTGTTTTCGACCTCTGCCGTTATCCACTACCTTACAGGCAATGCCATGCTGGCTGGACTTTATCTCTACCTGTAGTTCCCCCTGTCGGTCTAGTCCCGACAGCCCGTGGATTATCGCATTTTCTACCACTGGTTGAATCATCATACTCGGAATGAGGTGCTGTTGTTCGAGCAGCTGATCTTCAACAGTAAGCGAATATTCAAAATCATCGCGAAAACGTAGTTTTTCCAACTCTAGATAGGTACGAATAAATTCCACCTCTTGCTCCAGTTCGATATGTACATTAGCAGAGTTCGAAGTAATCATGCGCAGTAGAATCGCAAACTTCCCCAAGTAGTTGTACGCCTCGATGGTCTCCGATTTCAAGACGTAATTTTGAATGCCTCCCATTGCATTAAAAATGAAGTGGGGATTCATCTGCGATTGCAGTACTTGTAGTTTGGTTTCAGCGATGATGCGTTGCTGCTCAGCGGATTTAGCACGGTGTCGATTTCGCATGATCCAGTAGGTCCCCACAATAAAAAGCAGTAAGCCGATAATCGCCGCGATAAACCAATCCCGGCGTCGTTTGAAAGCTTCTTGATCTCTTTGCTTGGCTTCATTTAATTTTTGAATTTCTTCGTCCTTTTTATCAAGTTTCTCCCGGGTACGTAAAGCTTGTATTTCCTGCGCCGCCTCTAGGTTGGTTTGTTCTTGATGGATATTATGAAAAACTTGGTAGGCTGCTAAAGCAGCTTGATGCCGACCTCTCTGCTCCAATAAGTTAGCCCGGTATTCTGCGCAGTAGAGCCGTCCATAACCGTAGTTTAGCTCCTCGGCCATTGCGCAGGCAACCTCCAAATGTTTTTCTGCTTCGGTGTAGTTCTTTTTACCGAGATAGGCTTCGTAAAGGTTTAGATAGATTATGGTGTTTACTATCGAAGGTGGTAAGCCTTCGTCTCCTACCTGATTCAGGAAAAAATCGATGGCTTTGTCGTATTCTTTTCTCGCGATGTACAAATAAGAGATATTACACTGTATGGCATCTACGAGAGCTGAGAAATTATGCGTCTTCCCCATTTCGAACGCTTCTTCCATATAGGTCAAAGCACCATCAAAGTCTCCTTGCATCCCGGTAATTGTCCCTAGATTAGATAATGCCACACCCTTGAGTGCAGGATCATCCAGTCGTTGCCCTAAATCGGAACCACGTTCTACGTAGTCTCTAGCTGTACTAAAATCACGCATGTGTGCATAGGGCGGTGCCAGATACAAAAGACTCCAGCAAATCGCAACGGAATCTCCGGCGGCCTTAGCTAGATCAAGGGCTTCCTGTTGGGCAACTATCGCTTCCGGATAGTCTCCGTTTTTGTTGTGGATACGCCCTTCGGCATTTTTAATCTGTGCGGCTTTAGACAAATCCTCTCTGGCAATAAATCGTTCAAAGGCAATATCCGCACAGTAAAGAATGCTATCCGCATTGCCATAACGCTGTCGCCAATTATCATTAAGCGCATACCATTCTTCCAGCTCTCTGGATTCCGGACTCGATAAAAGAATAGGAATTAAAGCCTGCACCAGACTATCGATGCGTGCTGCTTCGGCAGGGCTTTCAGACACCACCAGGGTAAAACCCTCCTGTAGATCAGGCGCATAAAAATACTGCGTGCCCTCTGCTGGATCACAAGCCATCGCCAGTAACAGTAAAAACATCAACCAGCCTGGCAGTAATAATTTCAAGGACACGAGAAAACTAATTGAATAATTGTTTCAAGTTACGAACTACGCACAGCTTGCCAAAAAAAGCGGTTGCCAGCTAAGAGCCGGCAACCGAGATTTAAAAAACTAAAGGGGTAGATACTATCTATTCGGGTCGTTATCTCCTGCGCTAATTTGGGAGAGTAGTTAGTCTGTAGTGTACACACCTACTGGAGTGGCGTTCCTATTTTTAGCTTCAGTGCTTTCATTCAAACACCAGAGCCCGAAATTTCCCTTCGCCCCCCAGCAGGTATGACACCATCGGTTAATGGTACAATATTGGTCTAAACAAAACATTAAAAGAACTTTGAGATAGGAGCGCAAGCAACGCCTGCGCTCCACATCTGCGGGTAGGTAGAAGCCCGCCAAAAGCTCGGTTCAAGGAATCAAGCTCTTGTAGGTTCCTAGTATCGTAATTCGATTAGTCGTCTCCATCCCAAAGGAAATCACCACAATCCACTTTCAGGATAGTAAAGGTTACTTCTTCACTAACGACTGGACAATCTCCATCCGGATCATTCGAGCTCAAGATCAGAGTCACCGAGCCACGTTGGATATCTTCCGGACTTGGTGTATAAGTGGTAGCGGAAGCGAAGTCCGTACCGTCGTCAAAATCACCCGTCCCGTTAGGAGTCGACCAGCTTCCTCCCAGATCAGCAGGAGAAATGGATGCTCCTATTGTGAGGTCGATTATCTGGGTGGCACAAATGGTCGCGTCCGGAGCTACCGTCACTACTTCCGGACAGATACAGCCAACTAGCGGCAGGTTATTGTTATCCACCCAGGGATCATTCTGCTCCAAGCTAAATCTTAGGAAAAACGGATTAGAGGCCGGTTGGAAATCCGCCAGGAATTGTCCGCTACCATCCAGATCTGACCCCAGGAATAAGGTATCCGTGGCACTTGGTGGCGGGTTATCTTCCGAACCGGGAGTTGGATCCATTACATCGTCCGTATCGCCAGCCCGATCTCCGGGTGTTCCGGAGAGGCTGAAGCCGGCAGGTGGCGTATAGGTCATTGTATATTCACCGAAGGTTACCGGCGAGCCGGTAGCAATCCAGGCGTAACGTCCGTCAGCTCCATCCTGACTATCCATGAAGGCGAAACTGCCACCGGCGGGAGGGTTAACGGTAACACTTCCTCCCTGGATAACTTCACCGGTTTCTTCACAGTAAATATAGCCGGCGGGGTCGGTTGGCGGGAAGACAAACACCGCTTCGACGAAACAATCGGGCGCATCCTCAAAACGGAAACTTACTTTTCGAGAGTCGTTACAAACCAGTCCATCTACGTACACTTCCTGGTTGGTAGCATCACTGGCAAAGTTGGTGCGAGGAATATCGAGGTAGGGGCCATCATCTACACTGTACTGCAAATCACCCATAGTAGGTGCGTTCACCCAGTCTAAGACCGCCAGGAAGAGGAATTCCCCTTCAACGCAGGAGGTGATATCAGAAATAATAATTTCTACTTCACACATATCCTGGATCATGATCTCTGCCGGGTCGAAATCATCGGCATCGCTAGGATTATCGGGCGTGCCATTACCCCCAGGACCATCGTCGTCCACATTATTATCCGTTCCGGTTTCGTCATCCCCTTCATTGTCCCCGGGGATAGAGTCTTCGTCTTCCGGGCGTGGGGTGCTAGGGTTACCGTCATCATCGTAGTCCGAGATTTCTGCGGTATTGATGATCGAACCACCCGCAAAGCCAGGGTCAATCATGAAGGTGATTTCAAGCTGTTCGACCTGCCCGGCAAGAATACTTGCAATGGGCATGTCCAAGGTAGCTACACCGGCCGTTTCACTCCAATCGATGTCATCAAGAATCAGTCCGGCTGGGATGTAATCGCTAATCTGAACATTGACCGCGTCTACATCACCCTGGTTAAATACTTCGATCAAGAAGGTTACACTACCACCCAGTACGTAAGGGCCAGAGCTGCTGACGGTCTTCCGCAGCGCTAAGTCAAATACCTGAGGATCACAATTATCTTCCAGTGTGATCGGGCAACAGGATATGACCGGGCAATCCGAACCGTCAATGGCCGTCCAAGTGTATACACCTGCGGAAGTAGCAATAATAGACATACTATTAGCCCCACTAATTGGAGCTCCGTCCAGGTACCATTGATAGTTGGAGAAGCCGGCCTCGGCAGTCAGCGTGTAGGAATCACCATCGAGCTCACAAATTGGATCCGGTGCCGGACAGCAATCCGTGGGTGCATCGAAACTAGACTGGTCACTACAGCCCATTTCCAGATCAAAAGCTAGATCAATCTGAATATTCGTGCCTCCAGTATTGGTAAGTCCGGTGAAGGTGATAGTCGTAGAACCATTACCCGCACTAGTGGTTGCAGAAGTTGCCATTTCTCCTGTACCCAGGCTGGCATTGATTACGCCTCCAGGGCCATTCAAGTAGTTGACTTCAATGGTCAGATCATACTTGCCCGTTTCGCCAGCTTGACAGTCAGCATCAACACTCATAATACTCAGATCACAGTCGTTCGAACAAGGATCTAGCGGACCGATGCTCACCGTATTCATACACGTATTGTCGTCCACATCCTGGAAGGTCAGCGTCGGGCTACTGCCGTCAGCGTCAACACTGAAAGTATTGTCGCCACCGTAAGTAAATGGCCCGTAGGTATCCGCGCCAATCAACACTTCATACTGGTTAGTCGCACCACCGTTCATGGCCGTGGCGCTCACCGTAACGGTATGCGTATCGTCGCTGGGGTCGCTGGAGGTGCCGCCATCAACACAGACGCTGCTCGCCATGGGCGTGAGGACGCAATCATCAGAGCAAGGGTCCAGCGGACCAATGTCCACCGTATTCGTACACGTATTGTCGTCCACGTCCTGGAAGGTCAGCGTCGGGCTACTGCCGTCAGCGTCAACACTGAAAGTATTGTCGCCACCGTAAGTAAATGGCCCGTAGGTATCCGCGCCAATCAACACTTCGTACTGATTAGTCGCACCACCGTTCATGACCGTGGCGCTCACCGTAACGGTATGCGTATCGTCGCTCGGGTCGCTGGAGGTGCCGCCATCAACACAGACGCTGCTCGCCATGGGCGTAATCAGACATTCAACAATCATGATCTCCTCTGCATCATAATCATCTTCATCGCCGGGATTGTCCATGGTTCCGGGTGTATTGGGTGCATCGTCGTCGATATCGTCGTTGGTGGCCAGTTCATTGGCCGTTCCGTCGTTGACATCGGTCAGGGGACTGTCTTCGTCCAGGGCGGTAGCACCGCCATCGCTGTCGCTAGCGTCGACGATCTCCGCATTGTTAATAATGCTTGCACCTGCGAACACGGCATCTACCGTGAAGTTGATTGTAACGGTGACGGAGTCTCCGGCGGCCAGTTCTTCGATCTCGAAGTTAGGCAGACCAACTGCTGGATTGACGGTAACGGCATTGCCATTGAGCGTCATCGTGGTAGTGCCAACACTAACAAAATCGAGTTCAGCGGCGTCGGCGTAGTCGGCTACATCGATGTCGAAGGCGGTTACCATCCCTTGGTTAAACACCGTTACGTCAAACGCTACTGGATCGCCAGGGGCGAAGGTGGCTGGAGACGCAGGCGCAAGGGTTTTGCGGAGGGCGAGGTCAAAACCCGACATAATACGAAGCACCGCTTCGGCTACCTCTTCGTTACCATTCTCATTATTTGAACCGACTGTCGTCAATACCTGGTTCATGATAATAGTATTAGTAAAGGGGCCCACATCATCATTGGGAGCAATCAAAGGAACGGTAATGGTGTAGGTAGAATTAGGAGGAATCACAGTACCACTAGGGAGGTTGACCTCCATATCTCCATTTTCAAGCGTCGCATCGTTTCCGGTACTGGTGATTGGACCATTGACGGTAAGGCCATCAGGAATCATATTGGTGAAATCCTGATTAAGGGTCATCGGATCATCGTTTACATTTTCGATGGTAATGGTCAATGTTGTTGTTTCTCCTGGTCCTACGATTTCAGGGTCGATCATTGTCGTAACGATAGGTGCCATCACAAAATCCGGATTCGCTTTAATACAAGCCTCCGATCCCAGACAATTACTACCTATATCGGTAACCAAATCACCCATATCGATGCTGTTACAGTAGTCACCCAACTGAGGAACAACTACATCTACGCTAATTTGATTTAAGCCAGGTAGCAAGACGGTACCAGTTGGAATGGTAAGACTCGTTCCGTTAGCGGTAGCCACAATACCCATACCAGCAGGAGTGATGCTGGAAGATACATACAGATTAGGGGTAGCTGCGATAGTCATCTGGGCCGGACTAGATGGGAATGCATCCACCAAATCACTAGTTAGTGTGATGGGTGCATCGTTATTGTTGGTGATTTTAATGGTGAGTCTGAAAGGCGTATTAGGCCTGGGAAGCATAGGGCTAAAGCTCTTCTCTACGATGGGTGTATTATTTCCTGTGACGGTGATGCTTGCGCAATCATCATCGTCTTCATTAGCTGATTCATCATTGTCCGTAGAAGAGTTGGGATCGTTTTCCGGGAAGGCGGCGTTGATGTAAGCACAGTTCAGGTAGCTACCAGCAGAAAGTGCGATGGTAGTAATTTCTAGTGTTGCAGTAACGCCTGCACCTAGGTCACCGATATCCCAACCGGAGCCGCCAAAGAATTCGCCTATATCTGCCGAAGAGGCGGTCATACTCAGGCCTTCTGGTAACAAGTCTACCACATTTACCCCAGTGGCCATCATGTTTCCGTTATTGGTTACGGTTAAGGTCCACACGAATGGTGTACCGTTTACAACACAAGTATTCCCACTACCTGGATCCACCGTCTTAGTCAATGCCAAATCGATGAAGCCATCGTTTTGCGCACTCATGAAAGCATCTTGATTATTAGAACCGTCAGCTTCCAGGGTGTTTGGACCTGCTCTTCTTACAAAAGCGCCGATATTCACGGCATCGCCACACTGTGGATCTTCGATTTCGACGGTTTGATCAATATAACAGCCATCACTGGTGTTATATACCCGTACCGTATAGATTTCGGTACCATCAGGCGTGCTAATATCCGTGAAGGTATAGCTCCCATTGACCAGATCGAAGGCATTGTCATAATCAGGGCCTGAATAGGTGATACTGGGGGAGAAACCTACTCGATCACCACCATTAACATTGGTAACTGAAATGGTGGCATCTGGCAGTCTGGTAACTCCAGAACAATTAGGAGGCGTGGAACTTAGTACTACACCATTCGGAGGGATACAAGGGACTGTACAATTTTCATTGAAGATGGCTGCCGGATAATCGATAAAGCAGACCGCGTCTAAAAACAAACGCACTGTGTAGGGCTGAGACACCAAAGGGTTTGGTAAATCAGCGAAGGTAAATTCACCGCCTACCAAATCTTCAGCGGCAGCAAAGGACGGACCGCTATAGGTGTTTCCAGTAGAAATTCCCGCCTTGGTACCACCACCCGTTACGCCGGTTATGGTTATTTGGGCATCATCGTTGGCCATGCCTCCGTTACAAGTCGCTGGTGTAACAACCACAGTACCCTCGGGTACCACGCAGCAATATTGGGGATCCAAAGTCACGGTGAAATCAGAAAAGCAATTTTCTTCTTGAAAGACCCGAAAGGTATAATTCGTGGAACTCGCCGGATTGGCAAAATCAGGAATTAGTCCAGACATTGGAATGGGTAAACTACCTGAGCCGAAGGTCGCCGTACCGGTGTAGGAGTCGCCCTCGATGAAATCGTAGGTGTTCCCTGATTCGAAGTTTTGAATCAACACTTGAGCATCCGTCTCAATACCACTAGCCCCACAAACAGCGGGGACGATACCACCAAAAGACTGGGTTTTGCAGAATCCATTGACACAGACATCATCATAGCCGGTCTGACCAGGGGTTCCTGGTAAGGCTGGACCGATTAGGCGATGAACCAAACCAAAAATGATTTCAAATTCAACTATTTCTGAACCATCAGAACAGAACTCGTCACCGGTAAAGGTGAAGTTAAAAGGGGTACCGTTTACATTTGTCGTTGTAATGGGGACCGAAGTCTCGTAAATCAGCACCCCATTTCTTTTAACCGCTACCCCTTGGGTTTCAAAGTTTAGAGTTGTTCCATTAAATTGTTTCTGGAGCACTTTCAACTGAAAACTGGTTAAGCAACCTTCTGTATTCTTTGGGATATCATACCAAACGGACAGATTAGCTTTGCCTTCGGGATCAAATATTGTAGCATCAGGATCATAAGGAGCTCCTGTACCCGATGCTAAGATGGCCTCTACATTATAGAAATTGGCCAGACAAATGGCATTTTGGAACTGGGGCGTGTTTTGATGCCCTACAGAGCCCAAAACGGTTGCCCCACAGCCATTATTCTGATTGGGGCAGTATTGGGCCCCAGGTGTAATAGAAGGGTTGATGATGGGAGTAGGGCCAATATTTTCTGCTCCATTACATTCAATATTGAGGGAGTTGAAATCCCATTTCGCCAGTAGGGTGGCAGCTCCACCACAATGCTGAGCAAGGACTGTTGCCGTATTGAAGCCAAATAATAGAGCTACCAAGATTGCCTTGATAGGAAAAGGGCTGGATTTGCGGCACCGCTTATTCGAACAGCTGTATTCAGCAGAAGATGAATGAGTAGGTAATCTTTTCATTATGATACGAATTGTAAAATCTGTAAAACAGCTTGTTTTTATTGCAGGCGAATGGTGATTTCAAGCGTGGCACTTTGGCCCGAATTAAGCAACCCCACCTCCCAAAGCTGTGTACTACTACTGTAGGCACCCGCAGAGGGATCTGCTAGAATCAATTCCCGATTCGTAGGTATATCTACTTTGACTTCTGCATCAGGAGCTGGAATAGGGCCATTATTGGTAACAGTTACTGTGAAGGTCTGTACCTCACTTAGCGCAGAGGTAGCCATAGCAGGAGATATAGTCACTGCTAAATCAGGATAATTGACCGTGACCATAAATGGAGTAGCGGGGCTGTAACAGGAGCCATCATCGGCACGGAAGGCAGCGTATACTACGCCAGACTCGGTATAGCTGGTCGAGTTTCCGATGTAGTTTTCGTCAGCAGGTGGAGAGGCGTTGTGCCAAGTGAGGGTAGTCCCCGTCGGTGGTGTACCAGTATAAAACGGATTGAGGTCTACTGGTTGGCCATTGCTACTAACACTGGAGTTAGTTAAACTGGGAGCTACGTCTCCTGCCGGACAGAAGAAGAAGCTACAGATGTTTCCTGGTCCTTCAATGGCTACTTGAGCTGCACTGCTAAAGAGGTTTGCAAAGAAAACATCCCTGACGGAGGAAATCCCATTGTTGTTGGTCAGTCCTCCCATTAGCTCACTCAATAAATCATAGTCCGAAAAATAGAAATCGCCTGTTTCACCATTCAGCAAACCTGTTGGATTTCCATTGTTGTCTTCCGTAAGTACGCAAGCAGATGGCGGAAAGGCCGTAAATCTGCCGCGAGTTGAGCCTGCCTGATTAAATGAAGGTGTTTGCCCAAACAACCCACTGATAACCAATTCTCCTAAAGGTGTGAGGGTGTTTGGATTCGGGCTGCCACTACTAGCAGTATATCCTGTTCCGCCAAAAAACACCGCATAACCCTGAAAAGCAATGAGTACATTATTAGGCGATGCCCCCCAATCCCTTAGGGCCTCTTTGTCTGTGCCAGATAGGGTACCGTTCGTATTTGGGTTGAAGTTCCCTGCATCGGGATTCTCATTGCCCCCCACATAAAAAATTTGGCAGCCGTTTGCTATCAAGGCTGTCTCAGTAATTGCGCCTGTTCCGAAACTGAATAATTCGAACTGGTAGCGATTATCTGTTCCATCTGGCCCCCAGTTGTTGAGATTCAGGAGTTTATCGTCGGCAAATGTTTTATTGGTTCCATTTATCCCATACTGGGGGTTATTGTAGCAGACTTTCACAATAGTAGGAGGCTTTTTATCCCGATAATCCGCTTCGTTTGGATCGGTAGTGGTCACCTTAGCTAAATCTGTAGCAGGGTCGTCTACAGTACCGTTCACATCTGAATAATCATTGGAAGTGCTCACGCCTACATCCAAGCCATTTGGAGCGGCCATTCCTGTGACAGGAAGACCACTTTCTTCGCTATCATCGATGCGGTCTCCATCGGCATCGGTATCCAAGAAATCAACTATACCATCTGCATCTATATCTGGCAAGGGTAAGCCACCTAAGTAAGCAGAGTTTATACCGTCGTTATTGGCATAGGTGGTATTGTTATCCGTATTAGGGGCATTATAACCTGCCGTAGTTTGCCCTTCTACATTATCAGGAATACCATCACCATCGGAGTCTAGGTCGGCACTATTACGTATGCCATCACCATCAAAATCGCAAATGGTAGGAGCATCGGTCCGGAAGAATAATTCGTCAACCCAGGGGTTTGTGTTACCACCACCGCTTATTCCTAACACCCGGTAATATTTATAGGAGGTGGCGTTAGTCCATAGGAAGGTGTGGGCTTGTGCAGCGGCACTCAGAACACCTGGGGTATTATCAGGTGCCGACTGAACATATTCCGCTACCGGGACCATCTCCTCCCAGCTATTGCCATCATTACTACCCTGTGCTCTCAGCGTAGTACCATTATCCATCATTCTGTTACCTCTAATCCAGAACTCCAAGCCAGTCAAAATAGAAGGCAACGGAAACTCAAGTCGTACGATCTCATCACCTGTCCAGCCGGTATTCGTGAAGAAGAGATCGTTACTAGCTGTAACGCCATCTAATAAAGTGCTAATAGCACCACTTACACCGGTATTGGTGGTAATTTGAATGAGTGACTTGTTAGCGGGAAGATTGTAGTCTAGGTTGCAGTAGCCATCTTCTACAGCATCGGTAATTCCGTCGTTATCATCATCCATATCCACATCATCACATACACTATCTCCATCGGTATCGACAGTAAACACAGCGGTGGTAGCTAATGTAGTAACCGCTTGATCACGAACGGTATAGGTACCGGTAGCGGTAGGCGTAAACGTTAGGGTAGCGGTACCCATAGCGGTATTGTAATTCTCTGTGGTCAAAACATTTCCAAGTGGGTCAAGTAGTTCTAGCGTACCACTTGAACTACCGAACTCATAGGCTACCGAAAAACTGGCTGTACCCACTGGACAAAGCGTACCAGTTGTAGTTGTTGTTTCGATCGAATAGGCATTAAGCGCCAGCGTGATTCCCGTCCAAGGATAGGCAATACCAAATGTGAAGCCACCCAGAGGTGTAGTACCCGAGGTAGCTTGCACTTCCGATACGATCATCATTTCTACCTGACCACCACCAGAACCAGATTCTGAAGCAGCTTCCACCGTTGCGGTTCCAGAGGTGGCTGCTAGCACGCCATCCGATGCTCCGTCTATACCAATAAATTGCAAATAGGTAACATCGTCACGCGTAGTGGTAACCGAGGGTGCGGTGGGGGTCGTTGAATTTCCCAAGGCCTCATCATCCGCCAGGAAAGGGGTCACTGGATCGAGATTTTGATAGCGTAGTGTAGTGACCACCGAAGGTTCGTTGCTTAGATCAAAGACGTAGGACGCGGCCTCTGTTCCGTCAATAACACGATAAAACAATCCTGTCCGTGGACCATTGGTAGAGCCCGGTAAATTATACAATTGGACAAAGGCGGAGGATTCATCTACAATATTTGCATCATCATCATCCTGGACAATGTACGCTACGACCACATCTCCAGGAACTGATCCCGGTGGCATATTTACCGTCACGTCGTTGGAGTTGCCGGAATAGGTGTCGACGTTCACAAAATTAGGAGATACCTGCCCAGATAGGCTCACTATACTCGACATCAATAGCCCAGCAAAAAACATAGTTCTTAAGCCCCCTTTACGGGACAGCAAGTCTCCTACCCTTTCGAAATTAAAATGTGGTCTGTATTTTTTCATGCGATTACTCATTGTCATTGTAGTAAGGGAGTTAAAAGGCTTCAAGTATAATTGGACTCTTTGGCCTTTCTGCCAGCGCCAGCTGCATAGCTGCTGACGCCGCTGCTGGCTCATTGCGGTGCCGGTGAAGATGCATCAGACTTTCACCCACTGGCCTCATCAACCTGGGCGGTTCATCGTAAGGAAGCTGCCGTTCAAGCGCCAGCGCTTCCTCCCATGGCTCAGCAATAAATTTTTCATTGGGATCGATATTAGTCGACCAGCCTATCAGCCCAGCATGAAGTACTCTTAAATGTTGATGTACTTCCCGAGCTAGGATCCGCTCTGCTTGTCCCAGACTTGCTAGGTTTTCAGCAAAGTGGCCCATTAGATCATTCATCTGATTGGCATAAATCAGTGCATGTTGAGCATTGCCTTGATTAACTACAGCAGCCATACCCATACAATAAGTCAACATAGCTTCCAGATAGGCCAGAACTGTGTCGTTATTGAGCGATAGGGCTGGTGTAGATAACCAAAAGCGAATTTTTTTCGCGGCCAATTCGAACTCACCAAATCTTAGGTGAACCCTGGCGGGCAAAATCAAGCCTTCATATAAAATCACTAAAGCACTACCACTAGCTGGTTCCAACAGCCGTAAGTTGATACTGCTAAAGGCCTCAGCCGCAGCTAGTGCTTTTTCACGTTCCCCAAGCTCGGTATAGCTAATCGTCAGATAGTGAAGGTTGTGCATATAATTTTGATCGATAGCAGCAGGAATGTCTTCTGCCCGATGGTAAGCTTGCTCTTGTCGCTTAGCCTGTTCAAAAATTTGCGCCGCTGCCTCATAGTCACCTGCCAAAAAATAAAGATGCCCGGGCATATGCGTCAAATGCGGTATTGCGGGAGCCAAGGCTATTAGTTTGAATGCAGCGGGCTTAGCCATTAGGAAATCTTCGGTTCCTTCCAGCATGTGCACGTAGAAGTGCAATAATCCAGCATGGTCCGGATATGTCTGTAGCCCAATCTCCACCAGCTGACGTACATTATGATACTGGTCCTGATTTTGAATAGCTTGCCGCAGCATGATCGCCGCAACGGCAATGATATCAGGTTCATAAGAGAACCTTTGTACCAGCGTTTGCCAATGATTAGTGGAGGCTATTAAACCGTACAAAACAGTAGCTTGCAAAGCCTGAATCAAGGCCTTTTCCTCTGCTTTGCAAGCTTGTTTCAGTTCATCAGCTTTCCCAGCTAATTGCTGCCAAATCGAATAATCATCGCCACCAAAACCTGGCTGACACATGGCTACTCCCCAATACCCCATGGCGCAGTCTGGATCCAATTCGATGACCTGCTGGAAGGCGCGATATGCTTCTAGATACCAGAAGCCGTGGAGGTAATTTAAGCCAGCATCGAACCACGCTTGGGCCTCTGCGGATGAGGTGGTGATGGTTAAATGGGCATTGCCGATACCTTCCCGTATATCGGGTGCAGGCAGGGCATCCAGCAGCTCCGTAGCAGCAATTTTCAGATCGCCGCACAGGCCAGTATTTACCGGATTGGTAGCTACCCTAGTCGCTTCATCAGTAGCCAACTTACGGCAGCTAACTACCATACATAGCAGCCCAGTCAGGATCAGCAGACAGCTGGCCCGGAGCGGTAAATGCAGTGCTATGTATTGGTAACTTTTCATGTGTATCTACTAAAGTTGCTGCCTGCTAATGCTTATTCTTCCGGACGGATTACGTTCGGCGTGACTGTGGTGCCACCGCAGTTGCCATCCGGACAGCCCGTACAGGCTGGCGGGGCGTCATAACTAGCTGCCGCAGTATTTGTACAAGTATTCGTCATACTATAGGTTGCCGTTACATCTATGTCAGCTACTCCATCGGCAGTAATTTCAGTCAGGGTGAAAGTCTCCGTGCCGTTTACACCTGCGGGAGTGAAACTCATACTAGCCAGAGTGGAAGTACTAATGGTGATGAGTTCTCCCACCGGGGCATTTTCATAAATTACCTCCACCGACAAGCTGTAGGTATTCGTAGCCGGAACGCAGGGAGTTGCAAAGGTCGAGACCACCGATATCATACAGGGAGGTGGCGCGCTACATGGGTCCAACACACTAGAGTTGACCGCTGCCGACACACAGCTATCGTCCGTGGCATCACGGAAAGTGATCGCTACCGCACTACCGCCAGCCGGGACGTTTATCGTCGTACTCGTGCCGGAGCTAATGTTCGCGGTAGCTTCTACCCCATCCACCAGCACATCATAGGCACCACTACCGTTAGATACCGTTGCTGTGACCGTAATGTCGTAGGTATCATCACTTGGATCGGTGCTGCCCATGTTGTCATCACAAACCTCATTGTCGATCGTACCCACCACATCACAGGGACTACAGGGGTCCAGTACACTGGAGTTGACCGCCACTGACACACAGCCGTCATCCGTCGCATC
>JBCCDS010000082.1:0-21162 GCA_039030655.1 Bacteroidota bacterium
ACGAACTTTTCGCCGCAGGCGATAAGCATTCGGCCAGCGAGAGGGCAGGTCGCTGGCCCAATCCTTCCGACCCAACGGAGAGGAAGTTGGTCCTGCGACTAAAGCACTTTTGCCAGCTAGTAGCAGCTACTCGCAGGACGAACTTTTCGCCGCAGGCGATAAGCATTCAGCCAGCGAGAGGGCAGGTCGCTGGCCCAATCCTTCCGACCCAACGGAGAGGAAGTTGGGCCAGCGACTAAAGCACTTTTGCCAGCTAGCAGCAGCTACTCGCAGGACGAACTTTTCGCCGCAGGCGATAAGCATTCGGCCAGCGAGAGGGCAGGTCGCTGGCCCAATCCTTCCGACCCAACGGAGAGGAAGTTGGGCCAGCGACTAATGAACCTTCCTCTTGATATTTAAGATTTTTTCCGCCAAGTCATAATTACATAGCTTGCTATCTCTCAAGCCTGCATAATCACTGGCAGAGCTATATTTCCAATCTTCTGCCTTCTGGACTAAACCAGCCTTAACAGGGTTATTATGGATGTAGTAAAAGCACTTCTCCACGTAAGGAAGAAATAATGAAAACGGTTGATTACTATCAATTTTCAGATAAAAATTACTGTCAGCACCATAAGCTGGCTTCATTTTGGTGCCAGCTCGAAACAAAGATCCAGATCTATTCTCTTGTCGATTAATGGCTCTAGTGTAACTACTTAAAAGTGTCCGTATCCCTGAAGATATTTTCGTAATCGAGCTCACTTCTCCATCATCCGAGATAAAAGTTGCAGACCTTCCTTTTTCGACACCAAAGTCCTTAGGCTTGAGTTGCCAATGAAAATGATTCGGCATTAAGCAGTAGGATAGAAGATCGGCATAGGGAAGTAAATGAACTCGCATCTTCTGGATAAAGAAGAGGTAGTTTTCCGCTGTGTAGAAAATACGCTGACGATTGTTCCCCTGATTAAAAACGTGATAAACTACATCTGATTCTAAGAGCATTGTTAATAAGGTAGGTTAGAGGTGAAGATAATGGTCTTCTACTCGCAGGACGAACTTCCCAGCTCCGCTGCAAAGCATTCGGCCAGCGAGAAAGAGTAGGTCGCTGGCCCAATCCTTCCGACCAAACGGGGAGGAAGTTGGTCCTGCGACTACCCTATACCCTAATCCAAATTATAAGGCTACTCGCAGGACGAGCTACGTAGCTCCGCTCCGCAGAACTCGGCCAGCGAGGGAACTACCAGGGCCAGCGCTGAATCACCATGAGGGCTCCACCTGCGATAGCCAAAAAAGAAAGCCCCAGCATCCAGTAGCGAAAATCGATCTTTCCTACTTCCGTAATGAGGTAAGCAACGAGCATCAAACCACCAACAATTAAGAGTTGACCAGCTTCTACACCTAGGTTGAAGCTCAATAGCGGAACAATGAGTTCTCCTGAGATAAAGCCCATGCCCTGAAAAAAACCGCTAAAGGCCAAGCCGTGGATAAGGCCAAAGCCCAGAGCTAGGGCGTAAGAAGGCCAACGATTTTTTCGATGCCACTCCAGCGGACGGATGAGGTTATAGATTCCTCCCAGCAGGATAGACAACCCCACTAACCATTCGGTCAAGGAAACGCTCAGGAAACTTCCCCAGATGCTCCCCATAATTAGGGTGACAGAATGACCAATGGTAAAAGCGGTCACAAGCAACAATAGTCGCTGCCAATCCTGAGGCCGGTAAAGTGCACAAATAGTAGCCAGGAAGAGCATATGATCATAGGCTCCGAAATCGGTAATGTGCTGAATGCCCATTTGGACAAAGATTTGCCAGTCTGCCATCTTAATTTGTCGATATTTGCCCGGCGAAGGTACAACCCAAGCTCAGTAATATGACCATCAACCCGAGTCCGATTGACGGCCTATTTGTAGTAACGCCCCACGTCTGGCAAGACGATCGAGGTTATTTCCTGGAGAGCTTCAATCAGAAAAGCTGGGAAGCTCTGACGGGTTTATCCACGGTATTTGTGCAGGACAATCAGGCACGCTCTGAATGCGGTGTGCTGCGCGGCATGCATTTTCAGCAAGGAGCTTCGGCCCAAGCCAAGCTAGTACGCGTGATCGAGGGAGCAGTCTTCGACGTCGCCGTAGATATGCGGCCCGACTCGCTTACACGTCATCAATGGTTTGGAGTTGAGTTAAGCGCGGAAAATTTTAAGCAGCTATTTGTGCCACGGGGTTTTGCCCACGGCTACCTGGTCCTAAGCGAACAGGCTACTTTTAGCTATAAATGCGATAATTTTTACGACCGCAATGCAGAAGGCGGATTACGCTTTGATGACCCCAAAATTGGTATCGAATGGCCAGCGGTCGGAACAGATTACGTTTTATCGGAGAAGGACCGCTTGTGGGACTTCCTCTAAGAGTATGGAGCTCTAAAGCTGACAAGGTCTAATTGGAGCCTGTTGCCTTACAGCAAAAAACTGACAAGACGTCAGTTAATCACCCTTTGGCATAATATTCGCAGATCGCGAGCGAAGGCACTACGCCCCACTGTAAATATTTATTCAACCAAACTCAAAAAGCTCCTATGAAGCCGATCAACGATCGTGTGGTAATCAAGCCGGCACCCGCCGAGGAAGTAACCAAAGGAGGTATCTACATTCCTGATACGGCCAAAGAAAAGCCCCAACGTGGCGAAGTCGTAGCAGTAGGTCCCGGTAAAGATGGCAACCTGATGACAGTAGCCATTGGCGATATCGTACTCTACGGTAAGTATGCCGGACAGGAAATCACCATCGATGGTGCTGATTACCTGATCATGCGTGAAGATGACGTACTAGTCATCATCTAAGCAGAGAGACTACTGTCTGCTGAAAGTTAGCTTACGAAATTTCCCACTTAACAATCAAAAGAAACCATGGCTAAAGAAATTAGCTTTGATCGCACTGCCCGTGAGCAGTTGCGCGACGGCGTTGACGCATTAGCAAATGCGGTAAAAGTCACGCTGGGCCCTAAAGGCCGTAACGTAGTAATCCAAAAATCCTTCGGCGCTCCTCAAATCACTAAAGATGGAGTAACTGTAGCCAAGGAAATCGAATTAGAGGATCCCGTAGCCAATATGGGTGCCCAAATGGTTAAAGAAGTAGCCAGCAAAACGGCAGATATCGCCGGTGATGGTACTACCACTGCCACGGTACTTGCCCAGGCTATGATCAAGGCTGGCCTGAAGAATGTAACTGCGGGTGCCAACCCCATGGACCTAAAGCGGGGCATCGACAAGGCCACTAAAGTGGTGATCGAAAACCTCAAAGATCAGTCTGAAGTAGTCGGTGATGACTTTGGCAAGATCGAGCAGGTAGCTGCCATCTCTGCTAATAACGACAGTGAAATCGGAAGCCTGATTGCCGACGCTATGAAGCGCGTAAGCAAAGACGGTGTGATCACCGTTGAAGAAGCAAAAGGTACCGATACCTACGTAGAAGAGGTGATGGGTATGCAATTTGACCGTGGCTACCTCAGCCCTTACTTCGTAACCGACCCTGAAAACATGGTGACGGAATACGAAAACCCCTACATCCTGATCCACGATAAGAAGATCAGCAACATGCAGGACATCGTTCCTGTGCTGGAAGCCGTGGTAGGTGCTGGTCGTTCTCTGCTGATTATTGCAGAAGACATCGAGAGCCAGGCTCTGGGCGTATTGGTCGTCAACCGTCTGCGGGCGCAACTGAAGGTAGTAGCCGTTAAGGCACCTGGTTTCGGCGACCGTCGTAAAGCCATGCTGGAAGATATTGCCATCCTGACTGGTGGTACCGTCATCAGCGAAGAGAAAGGCTACAAGCTGGAGAACACCACACTTGATCTGCTGGGCTCTGCCGAGAAAATCACTGTAGACAAGGACAACACGACCATCGTTAACGGTGCCGGGACCGAAGAACTGATCACCAGCCGCGTGAATCAGATTAAAGGTCAGATCGAAACGACCACTAGTGACTACGACCGTGAGAAGCTACAGGAGCGCCTGGCCAAGCTGGCTGGCGGGGTAGCCGTACTCTACGTCGGTGCCGCTACAGAAGTAGAAATGAAAGAGAAGAAAGACCGCGTTGACGATGCGCTACACGCCACGCGCGCTGCCGTTGAAGAAGGTATCGTACCTGGTGGTGGGGTAGCCTTGGTGCGTGCCATCCAGTCTTTGAAGGACGTGGTTGGCGACAACGAAGATCAAAACATCGGTGTACAGATCGTACGCAAGGCGCTAGAGTCGCCGCTGCGCACCATCGCTGACAATGCCGGTGTAGAAGGATCCGTTATCTTGCAGCAAGTAGCTAATGCGAAAGGCAGCCAGGGCTACAATGCTCGTACCGATGAGTTTGAAGACCTCAAGAAAGCAGGGGTAATCGACCCAACCAAGGTTACGCGTATTGCACTCGAGAATGCCGCTTCTATTGCGGGCATGGTACTGACCACCGAATGTGTGATCAGCGACAAGCCTGAGCCCGAAGCTCCCGGAGGTGGCCACAGCCACGGTATGCCCGGCGGCATGGGTGGCATGATGTAACTGAAATTATATAATTAGTACTGCTGTTGCACAGCAGTACTTTGATTAAGTGCTAAATCCCCGCTGACTTCCGTTGGCGGGGATTTACTTTTGTATCTATGAAGCCAATATCGCTATTCTTGGTTCTGTTGCTCGCTCAAGGAGTGAGCGCCCAATTCACGACTGATGCCGGTATCCCGCTTGACGACCCGAGTATTCTGGACTGGGGAACGGCTCCGCTGATTGAGCGAGGTCTGCAGCAACTGGACTCTACTCAGTTGGGGCCAGCAACCATCGGCACGGCAGCCGATGCGGCTGGACCAGCAGACTTATTGGTCGTCAGTCTGGGAGAACGAGGAACGGCCACCTACACCTTCGATCCAGCGATCGGTGATGGCCCGGGTTGGGATTTGGCGGTCTTCGAAAATGGTTTTGCTAGCGGAAACGGCTTTTTCCTGGAATTGGCCTTCGTGGAAGTGAGTAGCGACGGGGAGCATTTTGTACGTTTTCCGGCCACCAGTTTAACCAGTACAACGGAGCAAATCAACACCTTTGGCCTGCTTGCCCCTGCTCAACTCAATAACCTGGCCGGCAAGTATGAGGGCGGTCTGGGTACGCCCTTTGACCTACTGGAACTCGTAGATTCTAGCGGCCTGGATATCCAGCACATCACCCACCTGCGCATTGTGGATGTAGTAGGACAACTAGAGGTCGGAGATCGCGACCAGGAAGGCCGTCCGATCAACGACCCCTGGCCAACCCCTTTTGCTTCCAGTGGCTTTGACCTGGATGCCGTTGCTTTTCGTTATCTGGGCGCAACCTCAGTCGCAGAAGCTAACTCTCCACTAGAAAGCATCTTGATTTACCCCAATCCGATTGTAGCTGGTCAGTCGCTAAACCTTCAACTTTCCGAAGGATTTTATCAGGAAGATTTGCACTTCCGCTGGTATGACACTCGCGGTAAAATAGTACAGGAGGGGCCATTAAGAGATCATCTGAGAGCCCCCTTTACTAGAGGGCTTTACTTATTGAACCTTTGCTCTAAAACGTCAAATGAAATCGCCTGTTTGAAAGTTATGGTTTATTAAAAGTTACTGCTTCAAGCATCGGGCATAATACACCATTCCGTCAGCGGTACTTAGTCGTAACCAATAGGTTCCTGGGGGTAGAGGACTCAGATAAAGAGTATTTCTCGGTTCGGACCATTCCTGCAATAGTCGACCACGTAAATCGAATAATTGTGCCCTAGTAGCTGTCACTTCAGTCGGAATAAATAGCTCTTCCCCTATTGGATTCGGATAGACTAAAAGCTCGTGCCCCGCGTATGGTAGATTCGAGATATTAGAAACACCAGTTTGATTGAAAAAAATTTGGGCGGCAGGGCCAACTCCAAATTGACTTCTTCCTCCAGTAACAAACAAGTCCAAATCTAAATCATTATCAATATCTGCAACTGCCATCGATATACTTCTCCCATGGTTGAATACCTCGGTAGCGTATTCGGAAAAATTCCCTAAGCCGTCATTCAGGAAAAGAGTAAGATCTGTTCCATCAAAATTATATTCATTGAGCAGTATATCTAAATCACCATCATTATCAATATCTGCAAGCATTGAAGCGCCAGGTTGGTCCCCATAAAAAGGTAAGTCTAATTGTTCCTCAAAATATCCAGTACCGTCATTCAAGTATATGGTCTTCAAAGAAGCAGAAGAGCCATTATTCAAATTTATACGACCCTGTAATAGAACATCTTGATCATTATCGTTATCAAAATCCCCAAAATCCAGATTTGAGGTCCTTATATCCGGAAGCCCTCCTGCGTTCTCTAACTCATTAAAGGTAGCTAAACCATCATTCAGGTATATTTTCGTCGGCCCCGAATTAACCTCGGTAATTACTACATCTAAGTCGCTATCACCATCAATATCTACTAAATCGAGATCACCACTGCGTGTACCTTCAATGGGGCTATCTTCTAATAAGTCAAAATTACCTATTCCGTCGTTCAGATATACGTTAGTGACTACCTCAAATGATACTGGTGACTCTCCTGCGACAATCACATCTTGATCACCATCGCCGTCTAGATCCCCCGCAGCAACCACTGGACGTCTCAATGATTGAAAAGCACCACTCCCCAATTCGATAAAGTCTGCGTCCCCTTGGTTAAAGTATAAGGCTACGTATACTTGCGTTCCACTAAAGCCATGGATTAGCAGGTCTATATTATTATCTCCATTGAAATCTCTCAGTACAATTTCTCCTGAAAACATTTTTAGAAGGTCTACATCTTGTAAGAGGTCAAACTCTCCGATTCCATCATTTAGGTATACAAGGGTTTCGTAAGAATTTAATCCACCGCCCATGTAGACCAGGTCTTGATCTCCGTCATTATCTAAATCCGCAAATCCAGCGTCCCCCCCGTAAACCCCAATAAATGGAAGCGTTGATGGTACCAACAAATTTCCCTCTCCGTCATTATGATAAATAAAAGTGGTTTCCTCTCCCGTTTCATCGAGTCCTGCAACAAGCAAGTCTAAGAATCCATCACCCTGGACATCGGACACACTTATAGCACCACGCCATACTGCATTTATCTCACTGGACAGATTTATATCAAATTCTTCTTCTCCAGTATTTACGTAGTGGCGGATAATTGGAATCCCATTCTCATTCTGCCCGCTTAAGATAATATCGACATCGTTATCATTATCAAAATCAGCCGTGATCACCGCCCCATGAGATACACCTTCAAGATTCACAACGTCGTTTAGGCTAAAAGTGCCAGTCCCATCATTATAGTACATATGTGCTATAGGCGTATTGTTATCATCACTGCCGGTCAGTAGTACATCCAGATAGTCGTCACCATTAAAATCAGAAAAATTTACGGTCCCATTAGTCACTCCTACAAATGGAGTCTCTTGAACTTCCTGATAGTTCGTAGATCCGTTTCCTTTCAAATAGATTTTACTAATCAATAATCCTGATTCTGTTTCCCCGGTAATAAAAACATCCATTTTGCCATCATAATTCATATCTACAAAATCAACTGTACCATTGGCTACTCCATCAAATGACACTTGAAGCGGGAAAAATATACTATTGAAATTTTGCCGATACAATTTAGTTACGTATTCACCATCCTCATTCACGCCTGTTAAGATTAAATCAACATCACCATCATTATCAATATCTTCGGTAGCCATCGCACTATTGCTTACTTCTTCAAAAGAGTTACTTATTTGGTCAAATAATCCATTACCTTCATTTTCAAAAAGCCAACTTCTTGCGAAACCAAAACTCATCCCGGTCATCAGGTAATCCAGATCGCCATCACCGTCAAGGTCAAAAAATTCTACTGCACCATGCGAAATTCCTCCGATCACTCCAGTTGATCTTTTCAAATCTCCATTCCCATCATTAAAATAATATTCACTTTCTTCTTCTTCATTTGAAAGGCTGCCCGAGAGGAATAGGTCCTGATCGCCATCACCATCAAAATCAGCAAAAGTACAAACTCCATCCTTGAAGCCTCGAAATTCCTGGAGCGTAAGCGAAGTAGAAAAATCCTGCCCTAAAAGAAAAACCTTTATTAACGTAAAAAATAAAAAAGTCAAAGTTGCCTTGTACATAACCATATTATTATCTCGTATAATTAATTGATAATTACCTTTTGAACAACCACTTTTTCCCCTTCCGTTATTCGCAAAGAATACAATCCAGCCGGCAAATATCCCACAGCGAGCCTAGTTTCTTCACCCTGGCTTTGCACAACAAGCTCCTTTATTAGAACCCGACCCTGCGCATCTACCAATTGCAGCTCCACCCGACGGCTTACACCGGAATTATTACGTATCCATAAAAACTCCGAGGCGGGATTTGGGTAGGTGATGAATCCTGCTCTTAATTCTTCATCATTCACATTGGTGATCATATCGACAATCACGATTCGGCTTACCGGGTCGATACAGGGCGAGGCATCCGATACCGTGACCTCATAAAACCCCGCTTCCAAATTGCTAACTGTAGCTGTCGTATCGCCGGTATTCCATTGATAAGTGTAGCTACCCGTTCCGCCACTAGGAGTGGCAGTTACAGTTCCATCGCCACTATCATCAATTTCCGGAGTGGAGCTCATTTGCACCGTCACAGGGGGGCCATCATCATAGAATACGATCGGGTGGCTCATCCCAGATAGCGCACAGCCTGGGTCAAATTCATGATAGGCAAATCCCTCAGAAGTGTTAAAAGGGTCTATTGCAATTACAGGAGTAATGTAATAAGTAGTGCCATTTTCAAAAGGGTAGGCAAAAGGGCCAACTGTAGGGAAATTGGCAACTAAACTCGCAGCCGTCGAACGGTATCCTGTATAAGTGGTTAGATAATTATTAGGGTCGAAGGGGTCCGTAGAATTGGAGATATCAGCAGAGGTCATAATATATAGAAAACCTCCTTCCTCATTCGGTGTAGGGATAAAATTCCCGCTGAACATGGTAATAGTTACACTTTCATTGGCACATACTTCATCTGCAGCTGCCGTGGAGTTACCGATGCTGATTCCAGTACAGCTGCGAACAGCGACCTCAACTAGCTGCAAGCAGAAGGAGCCCGTATCCCCATTAGCACCATCGACCAATACGTAATAGGTTTCACCATCCGTAGTTTGCAAGGTGGCCAAACCTTCCAATTGGTTACCGGAAGTACTGATGTTTTCATCACAGGCTACGGACACCAGTTCATCACAATAGCCGCTATAAATAGCAATTTGCGTATTCGCCAGGTAATTGGAATTACCACAGTTTGCAGTCCTCAGTTCATACTTCTTCCCGTCCCCAGTAAAGCTAAACCAAACTGTATGTTGAAATAGTTCTGCATTATTATCTGCTTCCGAAAAACAGTACGCGCCTTCCTCAGGATCAGTTTCTTCGCTAGTCGCATTGATATTACTATACGCTGCTGAAGTTTGCTGGACGCCCAGCCCGGCCCCAAAGAGGGAACTGATATCTATGGCCTGTGTACAGGAATCGGCACCGTTTACACTAGTATCGGTTAGCAGATAAGTGAATACTCCTTGTCGGGGGCAGCCACCATCTACATCGGTGATAGTTACCGAATATTCTCCATTAGCTAAGCCAGTAATGGTGGAGGTAATGGCTCCTGTATTCCATAAAAAAGCTAAATCGTCTGCCCCGTTTATTACGCTTAACTCAATACTCCCAGACTGGGTGGGTGGATTAGAATCCGAGGTAACAGCTGCATTAACCTCAATAGGTACTCTAGGAGGCAAAAAGTCAACTAAAATAGAGTTTCCGGTTTGTATGCAAGCCTCGGAATAATCGTACTCATCTACTGTTCCGCCATTGCTAACAGCACCACCAAAAACTACTGGTGTTAGGTAATATTGACCTGGTATAATAGTCTGAGCATCCGTGTAAATCAAGTTAATAGTACCAGCCTGCGTTTGTAGATCACCTAAGGTTCCAAAAACTATAGAAGAATTAAAGGGATTAGAAGAACCACTAATATCTTCTGCCGTGAAAAACCAAGTATATCCACTAACGGGTTCAGTGGGTATAGTCGTTTCTTCGTTTATTGTTAACTTTAGGGTATCTCCAAAACAAAGCTCATTCGTATTGAGGCTGGCAGAAACAGTGCTGATATCATCGCAACTGGCTACCTCAGTAACTAAGAGGCAGTAACTACCGACCAAAAATCGGTACCCATCCAGCATCAAGTAATAAGTTTGACCAGGTTCAGTCAGGACTTGAATACCAGCAGCAAAATTTGACTGGGAAAAATTGATATCATCATTACAGACGACGGGCGTCCTATTGGTACAATCCGTCCCGGCATATAGCATCAATTGGGAATCCGATAAATAATCGTCTTCTGCTATTTCACACTGCGCAACTTCTATCGAATAGGTCGAGCCGTCCCCCACGAAACTGAACCATTGGGTGGCGTATAGCAATGGCGGCTGATTATTGGTCGCCTCGTATAAGCATTCCGTCCCCGCAGTGCCATCAGATTCATCGGTAGTCGCTCCTACATTGCTATAAATCGCACTCTGCTGCGTGCCACCTTCCGGTAAGAATAAGTCCGAAATATCAGTGGCTACTTCACAACTTTCTCCAGCCAGAATAGCGCCGACAGCTCGCTCCTCTGGGTTAAGTAAGCCCATTGAAGCTGGAGAAACACCTTTCTGTAGGTCCTGCCCCGACAGGGTACAAGCAAGTAAAAGGGCAACGGATAGACAGGTAGATTTCATGGAGAATGAATTCTGAAAGAGAAGGAGTTATGTGTTGATGTGGAAGGAGTAAGATGTTTGTACTTCCGCAGGTAGCTGAGTCACGGCATACTAATGCCGGATAGAAAGATGAGTAAGCTTACAAGCAAATCATTAATCCGAAGAAGCTATTATTCTTCATCACTTTTAGCATTTTGATGGTTAAGTATTATGCTAAAAGTATAATGGCCACATAAGCCTATTACCCACCTTTCATATGCGACCGTTGAAAAATAAAATCTGCCAGGGCTTATTTCATTTCCGAACTGTCTATGTTCTAATTTTCCATTTGAACAGCCAAGTAGCTTTACCTTTGCCTAATCATGAAGCTGATTCCATTTTTGCTCTTTCCGTTGCTCTTTCTGGCCTGCCCCAATGATGATTTGCCACCCAGTGATTTTGGTATTAACCTAACTCCTGGTAGTGGGGTATTGATCCTAAATGAAGGTCCGTTCCGACAGTCACTGGCCAGTCTGAGTTTTTATCAATACGCCGACGGGAGCGTTGAGCAGGACCTTTTTCGCAGCATCAATGGCTATGGCCTAGGCGACATCCTTAACTCCACATTGGCCATCGATACCAATCTACTGTTACTGGTCAACAACTCCAGCATTATCGAGCGGGTTGGGCGTCATAGCTTACAGGCCAACGCTAGTCTGGACCTTCCCTCTCCTCGTCATGCTTTGGAACTCCCCGACGGTGATATCTATGTAAGTGATTTTACTGCGCAGGAAATCCATGTACTGGCGGGAGGTGCAGACCTGCGGAAGTACAAATCTATACCCTTGCCCGGCTGGTCGGAAAACATGGTACTGGACAATGGTAAAGTATACGTTACCAACCCTTTTCGCGACTACCTCTATTTGATTGATCCGGTAGACGACGTCCTTACGGATTCGATTTTGTTGGAGCCTCAATGTGGCCCATTAGTTAGCGATGCCAGCGGTCATATCTGGACGCTATGTCAGGGAGCGAGTATACTCGACAATCAGGCCAACTTATATCGTCTTAGTCCAGACGGGCAAACGATCGACAGCTGGCCGTTAGCCGCCAATGGACAGAGTCGGCTTCAATACATAGCCGAAACAGAAGAAATCTGGCTGCTGACTTTTGAGGGCCTCTACCGCTGGCCAAGCGACTGGCCGGGTGACCAAGCACTAGGTACTCCCTGGCTCGAACGAGGCGGCAACTGGTATGCCCTGGGGCGTCGGCCAGAGAACGGAAATATCTTTTTAGGTGATGCATTAGACTTTCAAAGAGCGGGGGTTATTTATCAGTTTACCGATGCAGGTATAGCCGTTGATAGTTTCAGTGTAGGCATTGGTCCGAATAGTTTCGTTTTTTATTGACAATAGCAAAACCCTTCCTTATTTTTAGCCATTAGGCCCCGTAACTGACCATTGAGCCTTTAGAAATCGCGCCCCCATGTCCGACACGAATAATTATGCCGAAGGAAGAGAAAAGTTCATCCAAGCCTGGGGAGCCCTGGGCTCTAATTGGGGGATAAGTCGAACGATGGCTCAGATACACGCCTTACTACTACTTAGCCCGGAGGCGATAAGTGCCGACGAAGTGATGGAACAGCTAAAGATCAGCCGTGGTAACGCGAACATGAACCTACGAGCACTGATTGACTGGGGCCTGGTGTATAAAGAGCTCAAACCAGGAGAAAGACGAGAGTATTTCGTGGCGGAAAAAGATATGGGCCAAGTAGTTAAGCGGATCATCATTCAGCGCAAAAAGCGAGAACTCGAGCCGATGGTCCGGCTGCTCGATGAGCTATCGGAAGTAGAAGGAGAAACTGAAGACGCCAAGAATATGCGCAAGGTGGTCAACGACCTGAAGTTGTTTAGCAACAAGGCCGACCGCGCCCTGGATGCCTTAGTCAAGGCAGATAGTAACTGGTTCTTCTCTACTTTCTTGTCGATGATTAGGTAGAGGAGTACTGGGTATTGGGTACTTGGTATAAAGGCAGCTTTGGGCCCGGAGGGCACTTCAACAGGTGGAGCGAGGTCTGCAGGCCCGCTTGGCGGGGTCAGGGCCTCGCGGAATGTTCGATAGCATACAACTTTAAAGCCTAGAAGAGAAAAAGGTCAGGCAACAGATTGTTAGATTGTCGTACGGATCAATTTTGTTTAGACGAGGTCTAAATAAAGGGTTGGAGTTAATGGCTAAGTCAACAATTCTTCGTTCTCCGGCCTTTGAAGGTTAAGTTTGCTTACGCTACCTACAAGTAGCCTATACTATAGACAGACTAACCAAAGTATCTAACTATGATTAACTGGTTTGGCCGGTTCATCACCTCCAGCGTAGGGCAAAAATTGATCATGGCCTTGACTGGCTTATTCCTGATCTCTTTTCTGTTTGTACATCTGATTGGTAATTTCTACCTCCTTTCGGACGACGGCGGACAGGCCTTTAATGAATACGCCTACTTTATGACCCACAATAAGGTCATCAAGACGGTGAGCTACGGGCTTTACTTCTTCATTTTATTGCACACTGTGCAGGGGATTGTGCTTTGGGCCAAGAATCGTAGTGCGCGAGGGAAAGTTGGTTACAATAAGAAAACTACCCGGGCAGTAGGAACTAGTAGTGCTGCTTCGCGCTACATGGCGGCTTTAGGTACGGTTGTCCTAGTTTTTATTCTAGTTCATATGTACCAATTTTGGCTACAGATGAAAATGGGGAATACCGAAATGGTTACCTACCCCGGTTATCCAGAAGGCGTCAAGGATCTGTACAATTTAGTGGCTACCACTTTCGAGAACCCGCTCTTCGTTGTTTTCTACGTAGTTAGCATGTTCTTCATTGGTTTCCACCTCTGGCACGGTTTCCAATCGGCTTTTCAAACCATGGGTCTGAACCACCCGAAGTGGACGCCATTTATCAAGTTGGTGGGTAAGGTATACAGTATTGCTGTCCCTCTGGGCTTCGCCCTTATCCCACTCTGGATGTATTTCAATTAATTAGAGCTATCCGGTCGTCTGACGATCGTTTTAAATAAGTGCATCATGGCATTAAACTCAAATGAACCGATTGGCCCATTAACGGATAAATGGAAGCAGTACCGCTCCAGTATGCCACTGGTGGCCCCCAACAACAAGCGTCGCATTGAAGTCATTATTGTAGGTACCGGTTTAGCCGGAGGCGCCGCAGCTGCTACCCTTGGTGAATTAGGCTACAAGGTCAAATGCTTCACTTTTCACGACAGCCCCCGGCGTGCGCACTCTATTGCAGCCCAGGGCGGCATCAACGCAGCCAAAAACTATCAAAACGACGGTGACTCGGTCTACCGGCTCTTTTATGATACGATCAAAGGCGGCGACTACCGCAGCCGAGAGTCTAACGTGCACCGCCTGGCAGAAGCCAGTGTTAGCATTATTGACCAAGCTGTAGCACAGGGGGTACCTTTCGCCCGTGAATATGGTGGTCTATTAGCCAACCGCTCTTTCGGTGGTGTCCAGGTAAGTCGGACGTTCTACGCCCGTGGGCAAACCGGTCAGCAGTTACTACTGGGCGCCTACCAATCCCTATCGCGTCAAATCAGCCTAGGCAACGTCAAGATGTACAATCGCCACGAGATGGTCGACGTCGTCAAAATTGACGGTAAAGCCCGAGGTATCATTGCCCGTAATCTCTTGACCGGCGAGTTGCAGCGCCACGGTGCTCATTGTGTCGTACTCGGAACCGGCGGCTATGGCAATGTATTCTACTTGTCTACCAACGCGATGAACTCCAATGTTTCTGCTGCCTGGCGGGCAACAAGAAGGGGAGCTTACATGGCCAACCCTTGTTTCACCCAGATTCACCCTACCTGTATTCCCGTTTCGGGTGAGTACCAGTCGAAGCTGACTTTAATGTCGGAATCGCTGCGTAATGATGGTCGGGTTTGGGTTCCCAAAAAACAAGAAGACGCTAAAGCGATCCGCGAAGGCCAAAAGAATGGCTTAGACATCGCTGAAGAAGATCGCGATTACTACCTGGAGCGTCGCTACCCAGCCTTCGGCAACCTGGTCCCACGGGATGTAGCCAGTCGAGCTGCCAAGGTGGCCTGCGACGAAGGTCTAGGAGTAGCACCTACCGGACTAGCGGTATTCCTAGACTTCAGTGCCGCCGTAGAACGCTACGGTATATCTCGTGCCCATAGCCTGGGCAAGGACGAAAACGATAGGCTACTGGTCCGTGAATTAGGTACCGCAGTCGTGGCTGAAAAGTACGGCAACCTTTTCGAGATGTACGAGAAGATTACGGGAGAAGACCCCTACGTGATGCCCATGAAAATCTACCCGGCAGTACACTACACCATGGGTGGCCTTTGGGTAGATTACAACCTCCAGACCAATGTGCCTGGCTTATTCGCTGTAGGCGAAGCTAACTTCAGTGATCACGGAGCTAACCGCCTCGGCGCCTCGGCCCTGATGCAAGGCTTGGCCGATGGCTACTTTGTCCTGCCTTACACCATCGGCACCTTCCTGGCCAATGAGATTCGCACCCCGACCTTCGATCCTAACGGCCCTGAATTCCAGGCTGCCGAGCAAGAGGTTCAGGCTCGAATCGACCGCTTGATGAACATCAATGGGAATCAGTCCGTAGAAAGTTTCCACCGTCGACTCGGTAAAATCATGTGGGATTACTGTGGAATGTCCCGTAACGCAGAAGGCTTAACCAAAGGGCGAAAAATGATCCGGGAACTCCGCGAAGAATTTTACCAAGATGTCTTCGTTCCAGGCGATCAAAACGAGTTCAACCCCGAGCTGGAAAAAGCCCTCCGGGTAGCCGACTTCCTCGAACTAGGCGAAGTGATGATCCTCGATGCCCTCAATCGCGAAGAAAGTTGTGGTGGCCACTTCCGGGAGGAATACCAAACCGAGGAAGGTGAGGCCCTGCGGCGCGACGACGAGTTCGCTTACGTTGCAGCCTGGGAATGGGACGATACCGATCCTATCCTGCACAAAGAAGAACTGATCTTTGAAAACGTTGAACTCAAGACCCGATCTTATAAATAACAAGTACTAGGTATTTGGTACCGGGTACTAGGATTGTCATTTCCTGTCTCGACCTACCAAATACCTTGTACCTCGTACCAAGTACCTGAATATGAAACTCACCCTCAAAATTTGGCGCCAAAAAGGGGCAAACACCAAAGGGAATTTCCAAACTTACACCATCGACAATGTCAGTACGCATATGTCCTTCCTGGAGATGTTGGATGTTCTCAACGAGCAACTCATTAGTCAGAAGGAGGAGCCAGTAGCCTTTGAACACGATTGTCGGGAAGGAATTTGTGGTACCTGTAATCTGATGATCAATGGTTACGCACATGGACCGATGCAAGGCACTACCACTTGCCAATTGCATATGCGTCATTTCAAGGACGGTGACACCATCACCATTGAGCCCTGGAGAGCTAAAGCTTTCCCGGTTATTAAGGATTTGGTAGTCGATCGCTCCGCCTTTGACCGCATTATTCAGGCAGGTGGTTATATCTCGGTCAATACCGGGCAGGCCCAAGACGGCAATGCCATTCCCGTAGAGAAAGACCAGGCAGCCGATGCTTTTGATGCCGCTACCTGTATTGGTTGTGGTGCCTGCGTCGCGGCATGCCCTAATGCCTCAGCAATGCTCTTCACTTCGGCCAAGGTCAGTCACCTGGCTCAGCTTCCCCAGGGCAAAATAGAAGCCGCCAAACGTGCCCAGAATATGGTAGCGCAACATGATCTGGAAGGCTTCGGTCGCTGTAGTAATATTACCGCCTGTGAAGCCGAGTGCCCTAAAGAGATTTCGGTTGAGCATATTGCTCGACTAAATCGCGAGTATTTCAAATCCTCTCTGGGGGCCAAATAGAAAAAACACTTCAAATAGCGCGAAGGCTTACTTCCTCACACGAAGTAAGCCTTTCCTTTTTTGGTGAATAGCTAAATGTAGAGAAATCTGCTTTTTTTAAAAAAAGGTTGTGACCCCAAGAGCAGCCCTTCGTCATAAAGGTGAATTTAGGGCAGCAATGCCTTGATTTCATTTTTTTTACTTTAGGGGAAATTTGCTTTACGGGCTATCACTACGGTGATAGCTTTTTTTTTGCCCTAGCCCCTCAAGTCTGCCAAAAGACCGATTTCCAACCTGGAAAATAGCCAGTAATACATGGCAAAAACCTACTTTTGTGCGCTTTCTCTAATGACTTAAAAGACGACCGAATGAACCAGTCACTGCCTGCGCTGCGACAGCTTAAGCTGTTTTGCAGTATCTGGAGCTTTAGTCTACTACTACTTACCACTTTTTCCTTTTCTAATTCGCTCCAAGCCCAGGGGATCTGGCAGAACAAAACGGTCACCGAAGAGGTTGATCAGCGCATCTTTCCTAAGGATGCCCGCCAATTAGAGTTAGATACCAGTCAGATGTTGCCCTTGCTGTGGTCTGCTCCCCATGAGCAGGAAGTAACCCCAGCAGAAAGTACGGTACGTATCACCCTTCCGGGCCCAGCTGGTGAAAATTTAGAATTCAACATTGTCGCCTACGATATCGCGGAGCAAACTGCTCTTGATCGCTACCCACATATTCGTACCTGGTATGGACAGGAAGTTAGGAACCCCGCTCGCACCGTCTTTCTCGACTGGACAGAGCGTGGTTTCCACGCCGTCATCCGCGGAGGAGATGAGCCCATCATTTACCTCGATCCATTAGGACGGAACTCTCTGATCTACTACCAGAGTTATTTTGCGAATGGCGTAGAAAATTCACTAGGCTTTCAGTGTGCAACCGAAGCTGAGCAAATCCAAGTGGATAGCTTGCTAGAAGAACAAGAAGAACGAGTAGCCTTCGGCTGTGATTTATTGCAATATCGGACCGCTATTGCCTGTACCGCCGAATACAGTAATTACCACGGAGCGACCAATGCTAGTCAGTCCGGCTTGGTGCAATCAGCTGTAGTCACCAGTGTGAGTCGCTTGAACAGCATCATGACTCAGGATCTTTCTTTGCGCTTGCTGCTCGTTGGGAATAACGATGAGCTCTACTACTACAACGCCAATACCGATCCCTATACCGGAACGAGTGTAGGTGCGCTCATTGGCCAAAACACCGCCAATATCAATTCGGAAATTGGTTCCGCAGCCTATGACCTGGGTCACGTTTATACCCAAGGAGCTAACAATGGAGTAGCCTCCCTACGCTCTCCTTGTACCGGCAATAAAGGTCGAGGAGCCACCAGTCACTCTGTACCGGAGAACGACCCCTTCAATGTTGACTACGTCGCCCACGAAATGGGCCACCAATTCGGGGCCAACCATACCCAGAATAACAGCTGTAATTATAGCAGCAGCGCAGGCATGGAACCCGGTAGTGCTAGCTCCATCATGGGGTATGCCGGCATCTGTTCTCCAAACGTCCAGAATAATAGTGATGCTTATTTCCACGGTCGCAGTATCCAGGAAATCAACTTCAACATCGAAAACCCCTCCGGCACTGGCAATAGTTGCGTCAGCGTGATCAATACCAGCCTGAACAACCCCGTGCTTGTCGCGCAATCCGATGAGACGGTGCCCTTTGGCACCCCACTGGTACTCAAAGGAGATGCCACCGGAACAGCGACCATCACCTACAACTGGGAGCAATACGACACCGAACAAGGCCCCATGCCTCCTCAAGGTACCAGTACTCAAGGCCCCCTCTTTCGCACTTTCTTCGCCACTAGTTCTCCTGAGCGGTTTCTGCCTAAGCTGGAAGACGTTGTTGCCGGAAATGATCCAACCTGGGAAGAAACGCCAATGGTCTCTCGCCTCCTGGATTTCCGCTTAACGGTCCGCCATAGTACGGCCACTTACGGTTGTACTGGAGAGGACGATATTCGCCTGACCGTAGATGGAGATCACGGCCCTTTTGTGGTAACCGACCCTGCCAATGGCAATCAGTGGAGTGCCGGTCAAACTGCGCAGGTACAGTGGGACGTTGCCGGTACCGATGCAAATGGTATCAACTGCGCCACAGTAGACATCTATCTATCGCTCGACGGTGGCAGTAGCTGGAGCATCCTGGCCAACGGAGAAGCCAATGATGGCTTAGCTGAAATCACCCTACCAGCCAGTACCTCTAACCAAGCCCGAATTATGGTGCGGGCCGCCGATAATGTCTTTTACAATATCTCGCCCATCGATTTTAGCATCGTCAGTGCTCAAGGTTCACCTGCCATTACCTTGAGCGGTCTTGATGGAGGCAGCCGCAGTTCTTGCTTTCTGGATGCTGCCGAATCGGTTAGTTATCAATTCCTGACGACCAGCAGCGGAGGCGCTGAGCTACCGCTCAACTTAAGTGTAAATGGTTTGCCTACAGGAGCCACTGCTACTTTTGTCCCGGCTAGCCCCCGCCCAGGCGGCACCTTCCGGCTGATCATTAGTAATATGGATGGCGCAGCTGCCGGCACCTATAATTTGACCCTCAGTGCGACCAGCGCTGAAACCAACCAGGCCGCAGCACTCACCTTAGTCAAATCCGGAAGCAGCGGTTCGCCAGGTCCTATCTTCGCTGCCCCGTTTGATGGTGCTGTTAATATAGATATCCTGCCGACGCTCCAGATTCAAGACCAGGGAGCCCTCTCTTATGACTATCAGCTCAGCTCCAATGCCAGTTTCTCCAACCTGCTGCTCAACATCAGTCAAACGACTGACCTTTCCGTGGTCTTAACCGACTATTTAGAAGCTAATACCACCTATTTCTGGCGTTCCCGATCTAACGCCTCCGGTGGTTGTGGCGTCTCGCTCTGGCGCAGTGGCAGTTTCACTACGGGAGACTGCTACGTTTACGCTTCTACCGCAGCTCCCGTCAACATTCCCAACGACGCTCCCCCTACCCTAGTGGAAATGTCCTTAAGCATTCCCGACAACGGGCAGATTGACGATCTCGATTTATACCAGCTCGACATCAGCCATACCTGGATTGGAGACCTGGAAGTTTCACTCATTTCCCCCGACAACACTACAGCCCTGATTCTTGATCGCCCCTGTACGCGAGAAGACGATATCTTCAGCAGCTTCAACGACGAGTCTCCGCTTGCCAATTTTCCATGCCCGCCAACCCTAGGTGAGTTTTATCAGTCAGCCTCCGACCCACTTAGCGTATTCGATGGCGAAGAGATTAATGGTCAATGGATACTTCGTGTCGACGACCTTGCTAACCAAGACGGTGGCTCTCTTAACGCCTTCAAGATCAAAGCCTGCTTGAGCAACTTCAATGCCTTGCCCGTCGAATGGTTGAGCTTTAGCACTACCGCCCGTGAAAAGACCATCGACTTGGTCTGGGAAACTGCCGAAGAAGTCAACAATCGGGGTTTCACCATCGAGCGGCAAAGTCTGGCTCGCCAAGACAGCTGGGAGGCCATTGCTTTTGTACCGGCCAACGGAAACGCTCAGGCGCGCTACTTTTACGAAGACCGTGAGGTACAAGCTGGAATTGACTACTATTACCGCTTGCGCCAGGAAGATTTGGACGGTTCCATCAGCTATAGTCCCATTCGTTCCGCTCGCTTAGATCAAGCGGCTACGCCCTTACTGGTCTTCCCTAATCCGACTGCTGATGTTTTGTACTTCCGCAGGTCTAACCCTGATTCGGGCTTATTGCGCTACCAGCTGATCAGTGCCAATGGACAACTTGTCCTCAACGGACAAATTACCAGAGATGCAGGAAGTATTCCTTTACAGCGCCTCACTGCCGGTGTCTACCAGCTACGGATTTTAGACGAGCAGGGGCAGTATGTACAACGGATAATCAAGTTGTAGCAAAGCTCGTAAGTTTGCAAAAACGTATTTTTACGTTTTTGCGAACTTACTAATCTCTTCACCTCTAGATGGGCAAGAAATCCAAGCGAAAAGGCGGCGGAGTCGTCTACAGTACTGACCCCAACTTCGATTACGACAATCCCTTTGCTGCCCTATCTGACCTGGGCAATACCGATGCTGCTGCCAGCGATCAAGACGATGACCACAGCCAGCAGCGACTGCGAGTTCTCATCGACCGTAAACAGCGTCGGGGCAAGGAAGTTACCCTCGTAACTGGCTTTGAAGGTAGCGAAGACCAACTCAAAGCACTGGGCAAAATGCTCAAGTCTAAATGCGGCGTCGGTGGCTCCGTTAAAGACGGAGAAATCATCATTCAAGGCAACCAACGTGAAAAGGTGCTAAAACTGCTTTTAGACGCTGGCTACAGTCAGACTAAGAAAAGTGGAGGATGAGTAAATTAGTCAGGTAGTCAGGTAGTCAGGTAGTCAGGTAGTCAGGTAGTCAGGTAGTCAGGTAGTCAGGTAGTCAGGTAGTCAGGTAGTCAGGTAGTCAGGTAGTCAGGTAGTCAGGTAGTCAGGTAGTCAAATTAGTTTTTAGTTAGGCATTTCAC
>JBCCDS010000083.1:0-20780 GCA_039030655.1 Bacteroidota bacterium
ATTGACCACTGGCAGTCTCAAGTCCCTATACTCCAGCGGAGGCCTCCTATTGGCCAGTGGCAACCCCAGGCCCCTGTGCTCCAGCGGAGAGCCCCTATTGACCACTGGCAGTCTCAAGTCCCTGTGCTCCAGCGGAGCACTTCGTCTGTAACCAGTGATATCTTGTAGAGATGGCTATTCCTCGCCAGCAGCAGCTACCCATTGGAGACCGCTTATCCCCCCTCACAAGCATGTGCTACCGCCCGTGCCGTCAGGGCCATATAAGTCAGGCTAGGGTTAGTACAACCAGCACTGGTCATGGCAGCTCCATCTGTCACATATACATTCGGACAATCCCAGACCTGGTTGTGAGCGTTGAGCACACTGCTGCGGGCGTCTCGCCCCATCCGGGCAGTACCCATCTCATGAATGGAGTGCCCCGGGTGGGCTTCCGTCTCGTAGGGCGTCACCTCCCGGCCGCCGGCTGCTTCCAGCATTTCGGCGGCAGCTACTTTCATCGCTTTGCGCATCTGACGTTCGTTTTCGCCGAAGGCTGCATCAATGGTTAGGGTGGGTAAGCCGTCCTTGTCCAGCAGCTCGTAGTTGAGTGCTATCCGGTTACTCGGATCGGGCAGGCCTTCGCCAAAAGCAGTAATTCCCAGACTCCAAGGGCCGGGTTGTGCCAACGCCAGTTTAAAACCTGGGCCCAGGGAGCTATTCAGTTCTTGCACACCGCGCATCCAGTTGCTGCGGCTCGCTCCTCCCTGGAAGCCAAAACCACGGATGAAGCTGTTGCGCCTTCGGTCTTCGGAGCTCAAATTGGTGAAACGGGGAATATAAATTCCTCCTCCAGGGTTACGCCCTTTGTAGTAGCGATCGGAATGACCATCAAAAAAGGCGCGCGCGCCTAATCGGTGGTGGTGATCCATCAGGTTACGCCCCAATTGGCCACTGGTATTAGCAAAATTTTCTAGACCCGATTCTTGGCCCGTTGCCATTAGAATGGCTGTTGAGTGCAGGGTTGAAGCGCAGAGAAAAATCGGACCACGGCTATAAAAAACTTCATCCTGGCCACTTTGCGTATTACGCACGACCACCCCAGTGGCTCGCCCCTCTTTATCGTCATAAATCAGGCGTTTTACCGCCATATGGTGGCGTAAATCCATCTGCCCGCTAGCTGCAGCCACCGGCAGCGTTGCCGATACGGAGCTGAAGTAGGCACCGAAAGGACACCCCCGTCGACAGCGGTTCCGAAACTGACAAGCCGAGCGAGTGCCGCCATGCTTTGCAGGATCATATTCGGTTAAGTTAGCGATCCTTGCGGGGGTCACCAGTCGGCCGGAATAGGCATTAGCGATAGACCTGCGGAAGTCCTCTTCCACACAGTTCAAAGGGATCGGAGCGATAAACTGCCCATCGGGCAACTGTTCAGCACCTTCGGCCTGTCCACTGATCCCCGCAAAGGTTTCCACATAGTCGTACCAAGGTGCCAAGTCGGCGTAACGAAGCGGCCAATCTACGGCAATGCCGTCGCGCAAGTTGGCCGCAAAATCCAGATCGCCCATCCGGTAGCTATGGCGACCCCACATGATCGAACGGCCGCCCGTGTGATAGCCCCGAAACCAGTCGAAGCGCCGCTTTTCGCTGTAGGGATATTCATCATCCTTGACGAACAAATCTTTGCAATGCTGCCGGGCAATGTAGCCTTTGCGCTGTAGTTTGAAGTAATTCGCTTCAATTTCAGCGGCCGGAATTCGATCTTCATGGGGCAACTCCCAGCGTTCGAGATTGGCCGTGGGGTAATCCCCGTGCTTGATCTCCCGCCCTCGTTCCAGCACCAAGGTATGGCGCCCGTATTGGGTCAATTCTTTAGCTGCCCAGCCACCAGCAATACCCGTGCCTACAACAATAGCATCGAAGGTGTTAGTTGCCTTGGGGGAGCTTTGAAAGTACATGGAATAGTTTTTTGCGGCCTAAGTCGCAAAAGGGAATATTTATAGCTCGCCGTCATTTAGCAACTGCACCGCCTTATCCACTGCCCGAGCCGTGAAGGCCATGTAGGTAATAGAAGGGTTTTGCGTACCGGAGCTGGTCATGAAGCTGCCATCCGTCACAAAAACGTTGGGCACTGCGTGAATCTGGTTCCACTTGTTGAGCACACTGGTACGAGGGTCTAGCCCCATGCGGGCAGTTCCCATTTCATGGATACAGGCACCGGGTGCGGTGGTAGCATTGTAAGTATTAATATCCTTGCAACCAGCTTCTTCCAGCATTTCGGCGGCACAATTCACGCCGTCCTGCCGCAGGGCAATTTCGTTTTCCCGCAGTTTAGCATCAAAAAGGATGGTCGGCATGCCGTTGGGATCCAGTTTGTCAAACTGCAGGCTCATCTTGTTTTCGTGGTAGGGCAACATCTCTCCGAAGCAGGTCATACCAAAACCCCATTCTCCGGGAGTAGCCGCGGCGGCCTTGAGTTCGACGCCAATCGGCGCATCCGTATTACTGCCGCGACGAGCACCACCCTGATAACCGAATCCGCGCAGGTAGCCGGGGACCCGGGTAGCCTCATCTACGTTGCGGAAACGCGGAATATAGAAGCCTCCGCCCGGCTTGCGCCCTTTGTAATATTTGTCTTCCATACCGGGCATTCTTCCGCTAGCGCCCATGCCGTAATGGTGATCCATGAGGTTGTGCCCCAACTCTCCACTATCATTGCCCATCCCCTCAGGGAAGCGCTCAGAACGGCTGTTCAGCAGAATGGCCGTGGAGCCAATAGTACTGGCGTTGCAGAAAACGATCCGGCTGAAAAATTCCAGTTCTTCGCCCGTTTCAGCGTCTTTGATCCGCACGCCCGTGGCACGCTGGGTAGCATCATCGAAGAGAATAGTATGAACAATGCTATTAGCCCGCAGAGTCATCTTACCCGTTCCTTCGGCCACCGGTAAAGTGGACGATACCGAACTAAAGTAGCCACCAAAAGGACAGCCCCGCCAGCAGCGGTTGCGGCTCTGACACTGACCGCGAGTGCCTAAATGCACTTCTGGGTCGTATTCACTCAGGTTAGCGATCCGGGGAGCCGTGACTACTCGCTCAGGCCAGCGAGCGCCGACTTTTTCCCGCAGCACTTGCTCAGCACAATTGAGCTGGAAAGGCTTGAGGAACTTCCCGTCTGGCACCTGCTTCAAGCCTTCGGCCTGACCACTGATGCCTACAAAGGTTTCTACGTAATCGTACCAGGATTCAATTTCTGCGTAACGTACCGGCCAGTCGATAGCTACTCCGTCGCGGGCATTGGCTTCAAAATCAGGGTCCCCCCAGCGGTAGCAGTGTCGGCCCCACATAATGGAGCGGCCACCTACGTGGTGCCCTCTGATCCAATCGAAGCGTTCTGCCTCGTCATAGGGGTATTCATCGTCTTTGTTGATCCAGTGCAGATTATCTTGGTGGACCCACCAGTTTAGTCGATTCTGCTTGGCGTAGTGCGTGGCAATTTCTTCGGCCGGCACCTGATTGTTGTAAGGTAGGTCCCAAGAATCCAGATTGGCCGTTGGGTAATCGCCGTGCTTAACCATACGGCCACGTTCCAGGACTAAAGTATTGAGCCCTTTGCGACACAATTCCATTGCTGCGAATCCGCCAGAGATACCCGTCCCGATGACGATCGCATCGTAGGTTCTCTCGTTAGTACCGGATTGAAAGTACATAAAAAGTAATTTTTTATTGCTCGCGGTTAAACCGCGAGCAATAACCTCAAATCTAAAGTGCCCAGGCTTTACCTCCAGTCAATTCTTGTAGGTCGCCACAAGGGATGTACTCGCCGGGTACTGGCAAGTAGGCTAACTGGGTCGTAGCCACTTCTTTGCTACCAAAATAATTGGCGATGACCATGCCTTTCAATTGAAAGTAGGTATCCATTTTTGCTCGAGCAATATCCTGGGCTTCACCTTCCTCCATCGTGTTGATGGCTGTTGCCGTAGCGGGATCTTTGAAGTGATTATCGACGGCAGTAAGGTGAGCGAGCGCGGCCTCATCGTCCAGTGCCATAAAGCCTCCTTCGGGGGTATCCTCGTCAATTCGCTCCCGCAAAAGCTGTATCCCCATTCGTGCCTCTTCCTGCGATTCTGCATTAAAGACCACCCCTACCATTTTATCAATGGTTTGAGGCACTCCAACATCACTGGCTCCAGGCGTATCGGTACGGGGAATGATGATGTCAGCGAAACGGAGGATAAAATCGTATTCTTCCTGACTAAAAAACTCAGGCAGGTAAGGTTCGACCGCCGGCTCAGCCTGACAGCCCGTTAAAAATGCGGTAGCAAAGGGAGCGCTCAAAGCTGCTCCAGTAGCTACTGCCGTATAGCGGAGAATTTCTCTGCGATTCATAATTTAAATTTTGGTACTGGGTACTAGGTACCCAGTACTTATAAGTTTTGGGCATTTAGTTGCTCGACAGCGTAGGCTGCTGCCCGGGCAGTAAAGGCCATATAGGTTAAGGAAGGATTGACGCAAGAAGCCGAGGTCATAAAGGCACCATCCGTTACAAATACGTTAGGTGCTTGCCAGACCTGATTGTGCTTATTCAGCACGCTGTTGCGTTCACTAGTTCCCATGCGGGCGGTACCCATTTCATGGATGCCTAGTCCAGGGGAAGAATGACTATCCCAGGTGGAGACGTTCTTGAAGCCAGCGGCTTCCAGCATTTCAGCAGCATCGTCCATCATATCCTGCTTCATGGCCATTTCGTTTTCTCCCCAGGCCGCGTCAAAATTAATCGTCGGCAGTCCGTTGATGTCGAAATTCTCCCGGTCAATGGTCATGCGGTTACTTTCATCGGGTAGGGTTTCGGCGAAGGCCGTCAGGCCGACCGTCCAAGGTCCAGGATTGAGCAATTGCGCTTTCATTTCTGCACCGATGGTCGTATCCAGTTCTCGCACGGCTCGCATCCAGTTGGAGCGGCTGCCACCGCCTTGGTAGCCCCAACCCCGTAGGTAGTCGCGCTTACTTTCACGGTCGCCCAGGTTTTGGAAGCGGGGGATGTAAATCCCATTGGGCTTACGGCCTTTATAGTATTTATCCCCGTACCCATCAAGGGTACCCGAAGCTCCCACCCGGAAGTGGTGGTCCATCAGGTTGCGCCCCAGCTGATCGCTTTTATCGATGAGGCCATCGGTCTCGTGCTGCGCATTCATCAGAATGTAGGTCGAAGCGATCGCCGACGCACAGAGGAAAATCACCTTGGCGTAGAATTCCAGATCTTCTCCCGTTTCGGTGTCGCGTACGCGTACACCCGTTGCGCGTTTGGTATCGGCATCATAGATGACCGAGTAGACCGAACTATTGGCCCGTAGGGTCATATTACCAGTGTCCATCGCTACGGGGATAGTAGAAGACAGCGAGCTAAAGTAACCACCAAAAGGACAGCCACGGATACAGCGGTTGCGGTACTGACACTGTCCGCGAGTTCCTTTATGAATACTAGAATCGTACTGCGTCAGATGAGCTACCCGGCCCATGGTGACCGTGCGACCCATGCGCTCCATTACTCCGTTGCGGAGATGATCTTCGGCACAATTCAGCCCCATTGGCGGCAGAAAATTTCCGTCGGGCAGCTGGGATAAGCCCAGGGCTTCTCCGGAAATCCCCGCAAAAGTTTCTACGTAATCGTACCAGGGAGCAATATCTTCGTAGCCAATCGGCCAGGGCGTACCATTACCATCAACGGCATTCGCCTTGAAGTCCATTTCACTCCAGCGGTAGCTGTGGCGGCCCCACATAATGGAACGGCCGCCCACGTGATAGCCCCGCATCCAGTCAAAGCGCCGGGTTTCAGAGTAAGGGTGCTCGTCATCCTTGACGAACCAGTGCTTGTGCGCCTCGCGCACGGTGTACCCGGTCCGGCTTTGCTTTTCGTAGTGCTTTTCAATTTCTTCTTGAGGGGTGCGATTATTATGGGGCAAATCCCAATCGTCCAGGTTGGCCGTCGGATAATCACCATGGCGTACCATTCTACCCTTTTCCAAGACCAGGGTTTTGAGCCCCTTTTCACATAATTCCTTGGCGGCCCAGCCTCCACTGATACCGGTACCAACCACGATGGCGTCATAAGTGACTTCCTGATCGCCTTGCGAGTTAAAAAACATAGATTATTTGAGGTTTTGCATGATCTATACGGCCCATTTAGTCGGGTGGATATGACGTCTGCTCAAAGGCATAAGCCGCATAAAAACTGGTCGAAGCCGAAAAGTTACGGTAAAAGTTTGGCGACTTCCTAGTTCTGGCGGCTGAAGATGCCGCCAATTTGTCTGAAAAGTCCGCGCCTTGGCTTATCCCTGACAAATAAAGATTCTGCTACAATAACGGGCTGAGGGGTTTTCCTGCGGACCATAAGGGGTTCAAAAGGTCGCTCCTCCAGCTCTGGCCAGGGTGCATAAACAGCTAATCTTGGCGGACCAAAATTGGCGTAGGTTCCTACACGGTAAAAGTCGATAAAAGCACCTGCCTCCAAAGAATCCATACTACCTCGGTAATTCCAAACCTGCAATTGTGCAGCTGGCACCTCTAGCAGCGCTTCCAGCTGAGCGAAACTACTATCCTGATCCATCAGATAATGGGCATACCTTTTATAGTACTGCTCATGATTCAATTCTCCCTGATCCAGTTGAGGAGACAGCCAGGGTGGATGAAAATCTTCTTCCGCGCGGTCTGGGCCTAATTCCACTAGGTAAGTACGAAAGGCAGGTACCACTCTGCTTGGCAAATAGAGATAATGCGAGCGGCCGTCGGCTGGCACGTAACCCATCAGATAGGCCGGGTTTAATTCTAGTACTTCCGCAGGTCTGAGTCGGGTCAGTTGAGCTACGCGGTGCAAAGAGATAAAGCCCTGCACTTCGACGGCTTCATGCAGCACTAGATCCAAATTCTGCCGACGCGGTTCTAATTCGTGTTCGTGAAAAAAGGCCGCCAGATAAACCGCTGCAATGTAGCCCGGCACGTAAGAGCGGGTCTCTCGGGGCAAATAGCGCTGTAAACGCCAAAAGTCTCTACTCCCAGATCGTCGGATAGCCCGATTGACCCGTCCGGGGCCACTATTGTAGGCTGCCAGGGCCAGGGCCCAGTCACCGTAGCGTTCAAATTGTATCTCCAGGTAGTCCAATCCGGCCTCCGTACCCAGCTGAAAGTCTAGTCTTTCATCGAGGATACTATCGACCCGTAGTCCCAATTCCATTGCCGTACCAGGCATTAATTGCCAGAAGCCAGCCGCCCCTACGTGAGAGACCGCCCAGGGACGTAGCGCACTTTCCGTAATGGTTAAATATTTGATGGATTCGGGCATACCTCGTTGAGCCAGCTCCGCTTCAAAGCGTGGAAAATAGCGAGCCGTACGGCCTAGAATCACTTCAGAACCGGATCGCCATCGCTCTACGTACAAACTAATAATGCGCCGGACGGAGGCCTCCCCACGATGCGCAATGATCGACTGATCCATACTGGCCAGGCGCTCTGCTACTTCATCATCAACAGCGGCATAAATAAGGTCTACCTGTCGCTCCAGCCAGGCATCCGAGTTGATTGCTGGCAGCATAGCCAAGCAGCTAAAGAATAGTAAAAAGGTAAGTAGGTAGTGTCTCAAAACTAGGGGTTGGGCCTCAAATATAACGATATAGCATTGGCTGGCGCAAAGCCAGTCAATGCTATTCGCAACTACTCCTCTTTCCAGGCCCCTTCCAGTTGTAAGCTGCGCGCCAGTCGAAACCCGATAAAATGGTAGCGACTAGCGGGGCCATTACCACTGCGATTAGCAACGTAACAGCTGGCGGGATCACTATCCCAGCCACCACCCCGGATGGCTCTTAAACTCCCTCTGAGCGGCCCAATAGGATCTTCACGCAGAGAGTAAGTATAAAATAAAGGATCGTACCAGTCCCAACACCATTCCCAGACGTTAGCGGACATATCATAAAGCCCCAGACTATTGGGGCTCAAACGACCGACAGGAGCAGTTTCTGGATAGCCATCGAGCTGACCATCCGTATTGGCATACAAGGCCAAACCAGCGGCATTAGAAGTACCCGACCATTTTATGTTTAAGCCCTCGCTGCGGGCCGCGTATTCCCACTCAGCTTCAGTAGGCAGTCGATAGCCATCGGCATCCCAGTCGATGATGAGATGATCTCCTCGAATGGTATAAGCGGGCGCGTAGCCAAACTCCTGGCTGAGCCAATTGCAGTAAGCCGTTGCTCCAAACCAGCTAACTAAAGAGACGGGGTGCTCAGCGTATTCCTCCGTGACATAAAAATCTCCCTCTACTTCGTAGATCACCGCCCGGTGATCATTGATGGCGTACCAGCTGGTACCGCCCTGCAGCTGATTGCCTTCGTCGTTCAAGAAATTAACGAACTGTGCATTGGTTACTTCTAGCGGGTGCAAGAAGAAACTACTGACCTGGACGAGGTGTACGGGCTTTTCGTCCTCCGTTCCTAGTCCAAAAACATCACCCATCTGGAATAGTCCGCCGCGGATGAAAATCATGCCGTCGGGAGCCCGGTCGAAAGGAGACCTACCACTACTGGAAAGTAGTAGTCCGAAAATCAACAACCCCACTCTTAATGACCAGCTCATAGCAACAAAAGAAAGCGACCTAAATGTAAGGAGAAGCGGCTGATATTGGATTAATGATATTCGGACTACGTAATACGATCTCATTAAAGGCCTTGAATCAAGGTCAGAAACCTCCTGGGTCAAGGGTTTGGGGTAGCCTAGGTCGGAGCTGGAGCTCCTCCACCTTAGCTTGGATCGAACTCCAGCATAGAGCAATTGTTGATTAATAATATTTGTCTACAAAAAATATTTTTTAGCTACTTTTACAACAATCATCCAACAAAACCTCTCTGCCTTTGCGGCGTTACCTAAACTATGGCCAAATCATCCGCTACTAAACGAGCGCCGAAAAAGCAAAAAACGGATCCCGCAAGCCCGTCGGCAGGACGTACTTTGGGCGGCAAAAACTCCGGGGGAGGTTTCGACCTGCGGAAGTCCATATTCATCAAAGGAGCCAACTCGAACAACCTCAAAAATATAGACCTGACCATCCCGAAGAATCAACTCGTGGTGGTTACGGGGGTTAGCGGATCTGGCAAATCTTCCATTACAATGGATACGCTCTACGCCGAGGGCCAACGACGCTACGTGGAAAGCCTGAGCAGTTATGCGCGGCAGTTTTTGATGCGGATGAAAAAACCAGAAGTGGATTACATTCGTGGCATCTGCCCGGCCATCGCCATCGAGCAGCGGACTACCACTAGCAATGCCCGCTCTACGGTGGGTACACTGACCGAAATCTACGATTACCTACGACTGCTTTTTGCCCGAGTCGGACGTACTTATTCGCCCAAAAGTGGTGAGGAAGTCAAGCGGCACAGCGTCACCGATGTAGTAGAATACATCCATAGCCTGCCCGAGGGTACCCGTATCCAGCTCTTTGGCCCACTATCGCGTAGTTATGGCGACCGCACGCTACAGCAAGAGTTGCAATTGCTGCTGCAAAAAGGCTATACCCGCGTGCTGTTTGAAGACGAGCTCACGGAAATTGAGGACTTACTGGAAGCCCAAGCTGCGGTACTCCAAACTACGCTCGACGAATTGACGGACGAAGAGGAGGTCATGCTACTCATCGACCGTATTGCGGTAAAAGCCGAAGACGAAGAAAACCGCAAACGAATTGCGGACTCCGTCAACACCAGCTTTCAGGAATGTCAGGGAGAAGCCGTAGTCATGCCACTGGCAAGAGAAGGTGAAGCCGAACTAGAATGGCGAGCCTTCAACAACCGTTTTGAGCTGGATGGCATCACTTTTCTCGACCCCAGTCCGGCACTGTTCAATTTCAACAACCCTTTCGGGGCTTGCCCTACTTGTGAAGGCTTTAGTCGCACTATGGGTATCGACGAAAACAAAGTTGTTCCCCGACCACACCTATCGGTCTACGACGGGGCCGTCGCGCCCTGGAGTGGGGAAACTTACGGCAGCTGGCTAAAGGACTTTTTGCGGGTGGCCAACCGCTTTGAATTTCCGGTGCATATACCTTACGCCGAGCTAAGCGACGATGAAAAGCAAACCCTATGGGACGGTAACGCCTACTTTGCCGGGATTTTCGAATTTTTTCGGGAGCTGCAGCGCAAGACCTATAAGATCCAAAATCGGGTGATGCTGGCACGCTACCGCGGCCGCACCGTCTGTAACGAATGTAAAGGAGGACGGCTACGCAAGGAAGCTGGCTACGTGCTGGTAGGTAGCCATAAGATTACGGATTTAATCAAACTGCCGGTCGAAGAATTGCTGCAGCTTTTTCAGGAACTGGAGCTGATCGAACACGATCAAAAAGTCGCTAAGCGCTTGCTACTGGAGATCAGCAACCGCCTGCAGAATATGTGCGATCTGGGGCTGGGCTACCTAACCCTCAACCGCCTCAGCAATAGCCTAAGCGGTGGAGAAAGTCAGCGCATCAATTTGACCCGTACTCTAGGCAGTAATCTCACGGCAAGCCTCTACATCCTGGATGAGCCCAGCGTCGGGCTGCACCCCCGCGATACAGAGCGCCTCGTGGCCGTACTGCACCGCCTGCGCGACCTGGGGAATACCGTACTAGTGGTAGAACACGAAGAAGGCGTCATTGCCGCGGCCGACTACCTGATCGACATGGGACCGCTAGCTGGTGTCCACGGTGGGGAGGTGGTCTTTGCCGGCCCTTACGCCGACATCCATACCGAAGCCACCGAAAGTCTGACGACAAAGTACATGAGCGGCCGGATGAAAATCGAGGTTCCAAACCAGCGCCGCAAAGGCGTCAACTGGCTCAAGCTTTTTGGTGCCCGCCAGCACAACTTAAAGGGCATTGATGTTCAAATCCCTTTACAGTGTCTGACCGTCGTTTCGGGAGTTTCGGGCAGTGGCAAGACCAGTCTCGTTAAAGGTATCCTTTACCCTGCCCTGCGCCGCCACTTTGGCGAAGCTACGGCCCAAGCGCCCGGAGCTTTCAAAAGCCTGGAAGGTGATTTGAATCAACTTTCGCAGGTTGAACTGGTTACTCAGAGCCCGATTGGTAAGTCCTCGCGTTCCAATCCGGTTACTTACGTCAAAGCCTACGATGCCATCCGAAATTTGATGGCTAAGCAGCAGCTGTCCAAAATACGCGGCTACAAACCCGCCCACTTCAGCTTCAACGTAGACGGCGGCCGTTGTGAAAGCTGCAAAGGCGAAGGTGAGCAAGTCGTGGAAATGCAGTTTCTGGCCGACGTGCGCCTAGTCTGCGAAGAATGTGGTGGCAGCCGCTTCAAGAGGGACGTGCGCGACGTGACCTACAACGGTAAAAACATCTCTGAGATTCTACAGCTGAGCGTAGATGAGGCCCTGGATTTTTTCAGCGAGCAGAAGGACATTCTTAAGAAGCTACAACCACTACACAATGTTGGCCTAGGTTATGTACAGTTGGGGCAATCGAGTAGCACGCTATCTGGAGGAGAAGCGCAGCGGGTCAAACTGGCTAGTTTCTTGGCTAAAGAACGGGCGACGGAACAGATCTTTTTCATCTTCGATGAGCCCACTACTGGGCTGCACTTCCACGATGTAGCGGTCTTACTCAAGGCGCTCAACGCCCTAGTCGAGCAGGGCCATACCGTCCTGGTTGTCGAGCACAATATGGACGTCATCAAATCAGCGGATTACCTGATCGACCTCGGCCCTGAGGGCGGTAAAGCCGGTGGGAAACTCGTAGCACAGGGAACACCAGAACAAGTAGCTAAAGTTAAAACAGGCTTTACGCCAAAGTTTTTACGGGAGGCTTTGAAGCAGTCATAAGATCGGCCCGACGCTGTCGGACCTACTAGCATCTAGATTCAAGGCGTATTAATCTCAGCATTACCTACACGTCTGACGAGCCTTAATATCTATGCGTTTTCGTAATTTACCCCCTACATAAAGCTTAAAGAATGTCTAACCCACAGCCTTGGTTGTCCAACTACCCAACGGGAATACCTACTAAAATCGATCCTCACCAGTACGCCAACCTGGCAGAATTGATCGAAGATTCCTTCAAAAAGTACTGGAAAAAGCCAGCCTTCCGCTGCATGGGGAAGACCCTTACCTACGCCGATGTCGATCGTTTATCCTTGGCTTTTGCCAGCTATTTACGTTATCGGGGGCTCAAGCCTGGTGATAAACTCGCGCTGATGATGCCCAATTTGCTACAGTATCCCATTGCACTTTTTGGCGCGGTGCGGGCTGGAGTGATTATCGTCAACACCAATCCGCTTTATACCCCGCGGGAAATGAAACATCAGTTCACTGATTCGGGGGCTAAGGCCGTACTTATTTGCGAAAATTTCGCTAGCAACCTGGAAGAAATCATCGCTGACACTGAGATCGAAACGGTCATGGTAACCAGTATTGGTGAAATGCTGCCTTTCCTGAAAAAAAGGCTAGTCAATTTTGCTGTGCGCTCGATCAAGAAAATGGTACCGAAGTACAACCTACCGGGGGCGGTTACTTTCAGTACTGCGCTGAGTGAGGGGAAAAAGCATAAGATTCAGCCCCACGCTGCTTCACCGGAAGACATTGTAGCGCTGCAATATACTGGCGGTACGACCGGAGTTTCTAAAGGAGCGATGCTGACCAACTTCAACATGGTAGCCAATACCCTGCAAGCCCGCGCTTGGATGACTCAGTTATTGGATGAAGGTGATGGAGATATTCTCTGTCCGCTCCCACTCTACCATATTTTCGCCTTTACCGTCAACTGTCTGGGACTTTTCAGCTTTGGCGTCAACAATGTATTGGTCACCAACCCTCGTGATATCAAGGGGCTGGTCAAGACCTTTAAAGCCAATCGTATAGTAGCCTTGACGGGGGTTAACACCCTCTTTAACGCTATGGTGAATAACGAGGCCTTCAAAAAGCTGGACTTTTCGGACCTCCATCTGGCTGTTGGTGGTGGCATGGCCGTACAAAGACCCGTTGCAGAAGCCTGGGAACGCGTAACGGGCACCCCCCTGAGTGAAGGCTATGGCATGACCGAAAGCTCCCCCTGTGCCTCAATGAATCCCCTGGACGGCAGTGGTCAGATCGGCTCGATTGGGCTACCTCTACCAAGTACCGAAATGCGCATCTGGATCGAAGCGGAAAACCGCGTAGGAGCTCCTGACGAGATCGGTGAAATCCAGATTAAAGGCCCGCAAGTGATGAAGGGCTACTATAATCGCCCCGACGAAACGGCCAAAACTATCAAGGATGGATGGCTTTGCAGCGGTGATATCGGCCTGATGCAAGCTGATGGTTTCTTCCGGATTGTAGACCGCAAGAAAGACATGATTCTCGTTTCGGGCTTTAACGTCTACCCCAATGAGATTGAAGAAGTGATTGCCTCGCACGACAAGGTGCTAGAGGTCGCTGCCATCGGGATTCCCCACGAAAAGTCGGGCGAAGTGGTTAAAGTCTTCGTCGTCAAGAAGGACAAGTCGTTGAAAGAAGACGAAATCATTGAATTTGCCCGGGAAAACCTGACGGGTTACAAAGTGCCAAAAGCCGTGGAATTCCGTGATGAGCTCCCCAAAACCAACGTTGGTAAAATTTTACGTCGTGCGCTGCGCGAAACTTAGTGCCAGCTCGTGAGGAGTTCCGCCTAAGGTGTGGTTTTACTACTAAATCTTTACGAAAATATGGGCTGGAAGGGCATCTTCCCTGCCCATATTTGCGTTTAAGCCTTTGTGAAATCCCAAAGAATTCTCCTTTTAAGCTTATTGGCTTTTTGCGGTAGCGCCCTGACTGCTCAGGTCGCCGCCCCTGATTTTATTTGTGTCACTACCGACAGCCTGCGCTGGAACAATGTTCCGAACGCTTGCGGGCCTTATCTGGGTACCCAGATATTTAGTGCTACCGATATGGCTGGCCCATACAGTTTACTGACGGAGCTAACGGACCCTTCCGCCGGCGTTTTTTTCGACAACAACCCCAGCGGAGAACAACGCTTTTACTATTTACAGTACAATTACGACTGCCCCGGTGAAACGGTCCTGACTAGTGACACTCTAGATAACCGGATCCCGATTGGTGCCCAGGTACAATCGGTCAGTATTGAAGGAGATGATATCATCGTCAACTGGATCGGCAGTCCATCTCCTGAGGTAAATGCCTACATCATCTATCGGCAGGAGGCGACCGGATTTCAGCCCATCGATACGGTAAGTGCTTCTTTTTTTACTTACGTAGATGTAGGCCGTGCGGCGATTGATCCCGACCAAACTTATTCGGTCACTTCCCTGGACGCCTGCTTTAACAACAGTCTCTTTGGTGCACAAGTCAATACGCTGTTGCTCTCCGCCAGCGGTGGTCAGGCCTGCGAAAGTACAATTACCCTCACCAGCCCCTCTTTTGCCAGCACCAATATGTTGCCCATTTCGGAACTGATTCTACTGGTCTCTTCCGATGGTTGTATGACATTCACGGAAGTAGGAAGTTTCCCCCCCGACGCTACCAGCTTCCCCTTCGATACCGCTAATGATGGAGAGAATCTTTGCTTTGCCCTCGAAGGGGTAGCGGCTAATGGTAACGGACGAGCCAGGTCTCAAACCGTGGTAGTCCAGGTTGACATCCAACAACCCATCCGGACGTTCCCCATTCTAGCGGCTAGTTACGATGACGGAGGCCAGCTTAGCCTCACTTTCGATTGGGATGCCAATGCTTTGGTCAATAGCTTAACCTTAAATCAGATCGTAGTCAGCACCGGTGCCAATACGCCAACGGATATTGACTGGATGAGTCTGAGTGATCTACGGGCACAATACCGACTGACCGCGATGGAAGCCGGCCTGGAACAACTTTCGCTTTTCTTCCGAGCGGATGATGCTTGTACCAATCTGGTCCAAACCAATACCATTAGGCCTATCCGCCTGAATGCCACCGGCAACAATGGAACGAACCAACTGGACTGGACGGCTTTCTCCGCCGAGATCAATGGGCCAATAACCTACAGCCTAATTCGCAGGGATGGAGCGGGCGTAGAAACCACCATTTTCAGTGGCAGTGAGCTTAGCGCTACGGATCAGATTGACCCCAATGATGTGGCCGCTTTTCGTTCCTGCTACTATCTAGTAGCTACTTATCAAATTAACGGAGAGGACTTCAGCTCCCGCTCCAATTTAGCCTGTCTGGAGCAACTTCCGGGCGTATACCTGCCTAACGTATTCAGCCCATTGGCTACCCAGATCATCAATCGTGAGTTTTGTCCACAGTTTTCCCGCCTTCCGACGGGCGACTACCAGTTAGACATCTGGGATCGTTGGGGTGGGCATGTTTTTAGCAGCAGCAACCCCAACGACTGTTGGGATGGAATGGATAGTGGCCGGCCTGCATCGAGCGGGGTATATCTTTACCGGATGCGTTTGGATTTAGGTGGCGAGATTGTAGAACAAGTTGCTGATGTCACCTTATTGCGCTAAAGGCAAAGAGTAGATCATTAAAGCCTGAGCGAAGAGGATCTTTTTTAGAACTTTTTTGCCTTAGAGATAGTTATTGGGCAAAAGATTAATTTATCTTTGCATCCCGCTGGTCGGGTGGCCGAGTGGCTAGGCTCAGGTCTGCAAAACCTGCTACAGCGGTTCGAATCCGCTTCCGACCTCTATAAAAGGCTTCAGCCCATTGGGCTGGAGTCTTTTGTTTTTTGGCCATTCCTGCAACTGCTGTGCAAATCAGGAGTGTTCATTGGCTCCCGAGCGCCTAACGGTAGGAGAAAACCCAATTGAACAATAGCAGTTGCTAGAATGTTTAATAGGGGTGCACAACAGCGGCAAAGCTGTCTAAAATCACCTCTAGCGCAAATCGAAAAATAGCCATTCATGGAACAAGGTATCCTGACGGAAGACCAGGGGAAAGACCCCGAAATGATCACTACAATGATTGAGAAACTGGTGCAGCGTAAAGGCTTCGACCAGATCAAAGCCAACGCGGAGGGCTACGAAACGCCTTCGCCCATTCGCCGGAATGCCGGTGGCGAGGAAATCGTTTACATCCCTGACGTGACCGGTACCATCAACGGTAGAAAGAGTTATTTTGAGCTAGGCATGAAAGCTGAAGACGAGCGGACCTTAGTGACCAAGTGGCGCTTGCTTTCTGATCTGGCCAGCATCAAAAACGGGAAGTTATACTTGGCGGTACCTCGAGGCCACATGGCCTTTACCAACCGCATCCTGGCAGATTATCCGATTCGAGCGGAAGTCGTTAAGATCTAAACTAAAGAAGCCCGTTGCTATCCAACAACGGGCTTTTTTATTAGCCTAACAATTCTTCGCGGGCCGTACGCATTGGCAGGCCGATGTATTTCTTTTCCATATAGCCCATCATTCGCTCGATCAGCTCTCTGGCCTCCGGATCGACTTTTTCCAGCTCCTTAGCAAATACTTGCCCTACTGCACGTTGGCGAATAGCCTTCACCTCGACTGGAATATCTTTGAGCGCCCGTTCTAAAAGGCGCTGACGGTAGATGTTTTCTAGCTCTCTGCGATACTGATCAATCACCTCTCGGGCTTTGCTGATCTCCTGGCCGCGAAACTGCATATTTTCTTTAGCCTTCTTCCGCAGCTGCTCAACATCGAGATAATCAAAACTACTTTCTGCGACTAAGGCGGCATCTACATTAGCAGGTACGGCTAGGTCGACCACTAATTTTTCTGCTTCAGGCTCTCCGGCTAATAGCTGGGGCCAATTATCGGCAGTAATGAGTGCTTCAGTTGAACCCGTACAAACGATCATTAAATCAAAGCCCTCCTCAAACTGCTCAAGTTCAGCTAGCGGAAGCGCTCTTCCCTCTTCAAAAGTAGCTGCCAGTTTTTGGGCTCTTTCCAGATTCCGGTTGAAAACCGTAACGCGTTGCAGATGATATTTGCGCAAAAATTTGGCAACCAGGACATTGGTCTGACCAGCGCCCACCAATAGTACTCGACTTTCGGGGCCAAATGCTCGCTGCAGAACCGTACGCATGGCCAAAGAAACCACCGATACCGATTTTTCGCCAATTCGTGTGCGGGCATAAACCCCTTTAGCAGCCAGGACCATTTGCTGAAAGACGATTCGCATATCATCGCCCGTAAGTTGCCATTCCTGACATTGACGGTAGGCCTCCCGTAATTGCCCGAGAATCTGCCGCTCACCGATTACCAGTGAATCAATAGAGGCCGCTACCTCAAAGAGATGACTGATTGCTGCATCGGCTTGATAGTGATCTACCTGTTCGATCAAGCTGTTATCCAGGCCATAAAAAGTATTGGTAATGAAAGCGTGATCAACGCGTTCTCGGGTGCTGAAGAAGAAGAGAATGCGATTGCAGGTAGCAGCACAGTAAAGCTCATCTAGTTGCATGCGCTCCCGCAAGCTCAGCAGGAAGGCTTGGCGGCCACCTTCACCTCCATCAATTAAGCTGAGTGCTTGCCCGATATCCTTGAGGGAAGATCCCCGGTGGGTTAAGGTGAGAATGTGTAGGTGGCTTAACATATTATGATTGGAACAGGGGCAAAAATACGATTAGCTAGGCCCTGGACTGTCAGTCAAGTGTATAAAAGAGGCTCAAAAAGATAGATTTTAGTTGGCAGCTTCAAGCGCCGTTTCTACGATTTGACCGAAATACCACACATAGAACAACAGCAAGCAACAGCCTTCCCAACGCGTGATTTTACGATTATTACTCATGACGCCAAATAGAATAGTCATCACAATCATGAGCGGCATGTAGAGCGTCAAAATAGGTTCTGGTATATGGAGCCCCCCAAAGAAGCGGGGAATCCCTACGACGACGAAGGTGTTGAAAATATTAGAGCCCAGGGCATTACCTACGGCAATACTGGCCTTGCCCCGTCGAGCTGCATTGAGGCTCACGGCGACTTCTGGCAGGCTGGTACCCAGCGCTACTGCGGTCAAAGCAATGGCGTTGGGGGCAATATTGAGAATAAGAGAGATGGACGTAATCGCCCCAATAACATAACTAGCTGATAAGCTAACTAGAGCACCTCCGATAACCAAAAGCACATAGTCTTTCCAACTTGAAGTGGGGCGCTTGCTCTTATCTGCTCTGACCTGATCTTTAAAAGAATAGCCCAGAAAAATAGTGATACCCGCCAGGCACAGGATGACCTCAAAGAAAGAAATATGATAGTCTATCGAGATAAAATATAGGAAAAAGGCGGATCCCCAGAGAAAGGGAATATCAATATGCCAGAGGTTATATTCTAAATCGATGGTCCGGACCGCAATCGCCGTCAAGCCCATCACCAAGGCTATATTAGTGATATTAGAACCGACCACATTGCCCATTACAATGCCGGAATTTCCTTCTAAAACTGCAGCGATACTCGTGGCCAACTCGGGCAGGCTGGTCCCGAAAGCAACGATAGTCACCCCGATGATAAAAGGCGAGATCCCCCAGGAAAGGCCAATTCGCTCTGCAGCACTCACGAAGCGATCACTAGCCCATAAAAGGGCAGCAATACTGGCGATAAAGATTCCAAACTGAAGGAGTAATTCCATATAGGCCACTGAGAATAGCGGTCAAAGGTAGGGAACTAGAAAGAACTGATTCACATTTTCCCGATTAGTTGGATTGCCAGGCCTTTAATTGATTGACTAATGGCCCCAATTCCTGATCTAACCTACTCAGGTATCGAGAAATTGAATAGGCAAAAGCACTTAAGAGCGTAAGGCTTACGACTAGGGAGATGGCGATTCTCCAAGAGGTGTAAAGGGCGGAAAGGGCGTCCAGGTAAGTCAAATTGAGCCCCAGCGTAAGCAAAACCGCATATATCCACATGTACCGACTAGCTAGACGCCGGCCTTGTTCCAGCGCCTTAATTTGTCGCTTGAGAAATTGTTGCTGGTCAAATTGGGCGATTTCATCGACTACTTGTAAAGGGCTACTAAAGGCTTGATAGAGGATCATCCCCATAGCAAATAGCATGAGGCCAATACCTGCGGAAGTCCAAATCCCTCCCCAAATGAGGCCCATACTAAGTAGAGTAATTGCCGTAATCGAGAAAGTCAGGACAAGCCATCGGCGTTGGCGGCGAGCCGAGGTGCCTAATCGATTTAAGCGTTCTATGATTTCATTGGGAGATAAATCAGGGGCGTTTTGTTGTTGCCAAAGCTGACTCCAGTTTTTCCAATCAGTTTTCATAAGGTAGGAGCATTTTGTGCAGGCGTCGCTTGGCCCGGTGCAAGCGAACGCCGATTTGATTCGTATTGTGGCCACTTATGGCAGCTATCTCGGCGTAGGACAGCCCCTCTAATTGAAGCGTGATCAGTAAGCGATCTGAGGGTAATAAGCGAGCAATACCAGCTCGTAGTTGTTGCAAGCGCTCATCCTTTGGATGCTGCTCTTGAGCAGGAAGATCAGCGTCTTTTATAACTCGTGGTAAGTGCCTTCGTGTTCGATTGCGTCGAAAGGCTGTCCCTGTATTAATAGCAATCCGGTAAGCCCAAGTAGATAGTTGCGCCTGGCCCCTAAAGCCTGGTAAGGCTTTCCAAATCTGCAGCAATATTTCTTGGTATAAGTCTGCAACATCTGCCTCCTCATCTCCACAAAAAGAGCAACAAAGTCGATATAACTTATGCTGATAATCCCGGTAAAAAGCTTCGAATTGCCGTTCCTTCTCCTTTGGAGTCACTGCTTTAGAAATTCTTGTACTTGCTCCATAAACCAGGCTGGCTCATCCAGCATGATAAAATGATAAGCATTTGGAGCCAGTTCGATGTTCACCTGATCCATAGCTGCAGCATATTCAGCAGCGATTCGCTCCAGGAGAGCCTCCTGGGTCAGACCATAGTCCTGACCTGAAGCCCCCGCACCAAGAACCAATGTAGGGACATTTAAGGCAGACAATTGTGGTCGCAAATCGGTAGTCATCAATTCATACATAGCCTGAGCTACCGTGGACTGATCAGAGGCTAGGGACCAGCGCAGAACCAACTCCTGCCCCAAGCTGTCGCGTACCAATATCGGGATGGTCTGCTTTTGTTGTTGCGCATAATACTCTTTATTCATCGCTTTCAGGCTTTGGCGATAAAAGTCTGCCTGGCCGCGTACCTGATCGACAGTGATGCCAGGCTGCATCGCCGAAGAATAGAAAGGATAAGCATCGACAATAATCAATCGCTCTACCAGCTCCGGTCTTTCCAAAGCGACAGCTAAGCCCAGAAAGCCGCCAAGACTATGTCCTATAAGAGTGACGGGCTGTTCAAAAGTTTCCAGGTAGCTGGTCATTGCCTCTTGTACCAGAGGCAGAAAACTACTATCCTGATCTAGTGGCTTTTGTTGAGCAAAGCCCGCCAGAGTGAGCGCATGGCAGTGGTAATTTGCATGCAGTTCTTGAAGAGTAGCCGTCCATACCTCAGCAGAACTAGCCAGGCCTGGAATTAAAACTATGGGGTCGCCTGTTCCTTGGGTTTCTACCTGAAAAGCCTCCTGAGCAGGTAATAAACTGGCCATAAAGCAAGCTATTAACAGCAATTTTTTCCGCATGTCCTTTTCTCCTTTAGAGTCGGACGACGGAAAAATCTTACAGCTCAGGGCAAAAAAAGGTAAAAAACAATTTACGGACGCATCCTTTTGCTCCAGATCTCATTTATGCAATAGAAGTGATTTAAACTTTTGTAATCCGACTGCGCGGAAAGCTAAGCAGAACCTGGACTTCGCTGTTTTTTTCGTCCATAGCTGGAGCTATGCACTCAAAAAGGCAGCTTGCCAGAACCTACTTGGCTTTTCGCTCGCCAGC
>JBCCDS010000084.1:0-20322 GCA_039030655.1 Bacteroidota bacterium
AGCAACCCGATTAGCAGTAAAACCCACCAAAAAGAAGGGCGCTCAACTATTCCCAAGATAGCGATCAACAGCACCAAAGCGGGAATGGAGGTGAAAAGTTCGATCAGGCGCAACAAGAAGGCATCTACCGGCACGCGGACCCGCTTTTGCAGCCAGGTCCAGGGTAGCCAGGATAAGAGACGTTGAACCAGTAGCATCATCAGGCCAGTCAGTAATAGACTACTCAAGAGCCGCCAGCCCCACCACCAATGGTCGCTAAATGGCCACCAACTAGCGATACAGTAGAGTAGGGCCAAAGCAAATCCCAGCAAGCTTCCCAGCCACTGACTTCTTCTGACGTGCAAGCCGTCATCCGAAAAATAGCCAGCTAAACTACCTAGGATTAGGCCGATGAATAGTGCGATTAGCATCGCTCCCATCCCAATGCCCAGAGAAACGCGACTTCCCTGGATCAGACTTGCGGCAATATCGCGACTATATTGATCTGTACCTAGCCAGTGGGTGCTGTGCCACCCACCATCGCTTGCTCGGGTGAATGGAGGCTTGAAACGCCCCGATCGAGTATTAATTCGCTCTGCATTGTAAGGAATCAAAGGCCAAATGGCAAAGCCGGTTTCGGCCCGATCCCAGCTGCGACCAGGAAGATCATCATAGGGCTTTACCCAACCGAGCATTTCTCCGTATTGATGAATCACGGGCCAACGCAAGTCGCCATTGTAATGAGCGACGATGGGGCGGTCATTGGCTAGAAAGTCCCCGAAAATGGCAACGAAAACTAGACTCAATAAGAGTCGCCAGGCCCATTTTTTGGAAGCTACTACCTGACTCATGCTCTTCCTGTATTTGCAGCAGCCCGTCGTAAACGTGGATCTGCCCAACGATAAAGAACATCTGCCAGTAAGAGCCCCAAAATGGTAGCAATACCGGAGAGTAATAGAATGGAGGTAACTACCGGCCAGTCTCGGGCCAGCGTAGCCGATACTAGCAGGCGGCCCATGCCTGGAATATTGAAGATCGACTCAATCAGTACGGAGCCTGCCAACAAGCTGGGCAGCAAACTTCCCAGCATAGTAATAATGGGGAACAGCGCATTGCGTAACACGTGGCGACGCAAGATTTGTGGCCAGCTTAAGCCCTTGAGTCGGGCTGTCTGCACGTAGGGTTGCTTTAATTCCTGGATGGTAGCGGCCCGCATCTGTCGGCTGAGGTAGGCCCAACTGGGGTAAGCCAACATCATTACCGGTAGAAATAGGTGCTGGGCTCTGATCCAAAGTGTATCCAGCCAGTTGAAGGAAGCTTTGATTTCTCCCAACCCCATGCTGGGAAACCAGTCCATGCCGTAATAAGGTGTGGTAAAAAAGTTAGCTACCAAAGTAGCCACCCAAAAGGAAGGAAGGCTGAAGAGTAAGAGTAACAAAAAATTGGTACGTCGATCAAAGCGACTGTCTGCTCGCTGCCCCATTTTTAAGCCTAACGGGATGGCTACCCCGTAGGCAATCAAAAGAGCCAGGCTATTGAGCAGCAAGGTCCATTTTAAGGCTGACCAAAGCTTATCCCCAACCGCTTGTCGGTCTTGATAAGATATGCCTAGATCTCCTTGCAGGGCAGCCATTAACCAGTGATGGTATTGATTATTGCTACCATGCCAGCGAAAACGAGGCCAGAGTAAATTTGCCCGCGCTGGTTGCTCGCTGATCTGCTGCCATTGTTGTTGTACAGCAGCGGCTTTTTGGCGCCATTCGGCCTGGATAGTGCTATCGGCAGCTGCTAGTTGGAGGCTTGCTAATTCTGCTTCGATCCGGGAAGCTTCGGTTTTTATTAATAACTCACGGGCTGGTGTTGCAAGTACCTGCGGCCCGGCAATGGATAACTCTCTTAGCTGTTCGAAATAGGTATGCACCTCAGCGGCTTTGCCATAGTCCTGGCTGAGTTTTTGCAGCCAGCGTTGCTGCTCCGGAAGTACAAAATCATCACCAAATTCCGCAGAGGCGTAGTTATTTAGACTAAAATAAAAAACGGGCCCATCCCGCTTCAATTGGCGGGCGGCTTCGAGATAAAGTCGCTCATAGGCTAAAGGATCATTGTCGAGTAATAACTCCTCCTGAGGAAGTATTCTACTGACGGGATCTCCAGGGGTGCATTGACTTAAAGCGAAGGCCACCCAGCTGAGAATGATCAGTGCTGGGATTAAAAATAGTAACCGCCGTAAAATAAATCGGAGCATCGCTTGCGCAAGGTAGAGTTTTAGGCGCTATTACTAACTACCTAATCGGCGGCAGCTTCTACTGCTCGCCAAACCCGGATCAGGTTGCCAGAACAGATCTTCTCGATATCTTCTGGACTATAACCCCGCTTGAGTAAAACATGAATGAGGTTAGGATAAGCCGTTACGTCTTTCAAGCCGGTAGGTAAGCTATCGCCAACCCCGTCGAAATCACTGCCCAGTCCAACGTGCTCGACCCCGGCCAGGTGGACAACGTGCTCGATATGGTCGGCAACGGTTTCTACATCGGCAAATAGCCTGGGGTTCTCCGCCTGGAAAAGCTCTACGAATTCCTCGTAGGCCAGACTATCCAGCTCTCGGTCTATTTCGCTTTGCTCCAATTGCTCATTGAAGTGGGTTCGAAGACTATCGTTGTGGTTGCTCATTGTCCCATCGAGAAAATCGGTGCCAAAATTTATCATGATTACCCCATTGTTGCGGGCTAGGCGCTCGATCATTTCATCACTCATATTGCGTTCAAAGCCGGGCGTGTAACGCCGTGCTGAACTATGACTGGCAATCACGGGTACATCGGTTAGCTCCATGACGTCGAAGAACGCCTGATCACTGACGTGACTGATGTCTACCATGATGCCTACCTGGTTCATCCGTCTAACGACCTGCTCCCCGAAGGGACTTAGACCTTTCCAGGTTCGGGTACTGTCGTAGCTGCTATCTGAAATTTGATTGTCGGTAGCGTGGGTTAGGGTGATGTAGCGAATGCCGCGCTCATGGAAGTAGTTGACATTGTCTAGTTCATCTCCAATGGGAGCGCCATTCTCCATCCCCATGGGCAGACTAATGATACCTTTTTCCTGATTGGGTACTAGTTGACTTGGGCTGGTGGTAATAGCGAATTTGTTTGGATGGGCCTGGGCGATGCCGCTGACCATGTCGATCAGAGAGTCTGCCAGCTCTTTAGCACCGCCACTTTCTTGGTAACTACTTGGAATGTAGATGGACATAAAGGGCGCATCTAAGCCACCACTCCGGGCGCGTTCGTAGTCAAAATCACCATCATCAGTTTGTAGGGGGATGCCTAAGTATTCCCGTTCTAGCCGGAAATTTTTTACGCGTAGTCGGTAGGGTAGGTCGACGTGACCATCTACAATCAAATAACGCTGAGCCAGGCTATCTGCGAGCGTTGCTAAATTATTGGTTGCTTTTTCTGGTTGTTTTTTGGAACCACAAGCCAATAGCAGACAGATAGTCAGGATACATCCTAGATATTTCATAGTGGTGCTGTATTGGTGCCCCTTTTGGCGAGGCTTTCCGTAGGGAGCACCGTTGAACGGGCTTATTGGGTGTTCTCGAATATCGTATGAAAGTCTACTAATACTGCTGGTAGCTTAAATGCCTGCCTAACTGCTACCTAACCTCAACGCTTCTGGAACGTGTAAAGTACTCAATTTGGGTAGAAGTCTTTAACTGAGCTAGGCTATCGCGTACCAGAGCTTGTTTAACTAGGTAAACTTCATAATTACCCGCTGGCAGCTCTTGTATGGTAGCTGCGGGCAAATTAAAAAAGGCAGAATTGGTCGGACCTGCCAGTAAGACTCGTTTTACACCAGGGTTCCACGCTCTGGTTTCAAAGAAAAGCAATAGGCTTTCATTGGCAGCTAGTGCCTGATTACTAAACTTAAAGCGGGCTCCCTGAGCACGATCAATGATCGCAGGGATGCTGTCGGCAGTTGGAGGGGCCATTGCGAAGCGAAGGTCAAATCTTTCATCTCCGTTCTTAAAATCAGGTTGGGGTAGACTGAAGTACAGTTCGGCAGGCCAGTCGATTTTCCGCGTAGCTTGCCAACGTTGTCCCGCAGCGGTTGATAATTGGTCCATCATCGGACTGCCGAGGAAAGAAACACTTCCTGTGGCGGCTTCGTAGGTAGTCGAAGAAGCGAGGCTATCACCCTGTCGCAACTGCACAATAGCGCGTAATTCCCGGCTGCGTTCCTGATAGCGAATCTCAGCAGTAGGGAGTAGAAAATTCTCGTAGGAAGGAGTGCTCGGCTGGCAGGCTAAGAGCAAGAGTAACAACAGGCTACAGAATTTATTCAGGAGCATAACAAACTAGGTACGTGGTGCAAAGGTGGCCAACTAATACGGTCGAACCTAAATTACAGCTGGCACTTTCAACAAAAATCCTATTTTTGCCCGTCATCTGACCAACTTAGAGGGCGACTTTTGTCGGCTTCGCGGCCCTCTTGATAAGAGATGCTTGGATATTGGCTGGTCTTTTGCACTTTTGTACCACTTACCATAAAGTGTCACCCTTACTCTAGTCGGTTGTATGCTCAACTAAAGAGTATTTGGGACTTAAACTGCTCAGAATGAAAAGAGCCTTACTTCTATTTGCACTTTGCCTCACTACCGCCACCATTTTTGCTCAGACTACCTTGCAAGGAACAGTCACTGACGCTGATAATGGTGACCCGCTTATCTCGGCTTCGGTAGCACTATATAAAGATGGCAACCTAGTTACTGGCAACATCACGGACTTCGACGGTAACTTCTACTTTTCTAATATTGATCCAGGAGAATATGACTTGTTAATTAGTTATACTGGTTTTGCTGACCAACGTTTGGAGGGTATCGGTGTACTCGCCGGACGTTCAAACGTTGCTGATGTAGAACTGAGTCAGGGTGTCAACATGGACGTAGTAACCGTTGTCGGTTATAAAGAGCCACTTGTTGAACAGGATAACACTACCCAGGGGTCCATTGTAACCTCCGAAGAGATTCGTCAGTTGCCCACCCGTAATATTAACGCGCTGGCTTCTACTGGTGCCGGGGTAGCCTCTGCCGATGAAGGTGGAGCACTCTCGATTCGTGGTTCTCGCCCGGACGCTACTTTCTATTATGTAGACGGTATCCGAGTTCAGGGTAACCTGATTCAGGAATCGGAAATTGAGCAACTCCAAACGGTAATTGGAGGTGTACCTGCCCAGTACGGGGACGTAACGGGTGGTTTCATTTCCATTACGACTAAAGGACCTTCTAATCGTTTTGGTGGTGGGGTAGAAATCGAGACGAGTGATTTTCTCGATGATTTTGGACAGAGCCTTTTAGGGTTCAACCTCTCCGGTCCGCTGTTGAAGCGTGCTAACGATAAGAATACTTCTATTCTGGGTTTCCGCCTCGCAGGCCGTTATACCCTACTTGAGGATGACCGCCCTTCCGCAGTGCCCCTCTACCGGGTCAATGACGATGCACTAGCCGAATTGGAAGCGAATCCATTGGTGGTGCGTAACCGCGGAAACGGACAGTTTGCACCATTCGTAGCTGCTGACTTCTACGATAACGATGATGTAAGTCCGCAAACTACTCGTCCTTTCGAAGAGTCTACTCGTGCTGACATTAGGGCCATACTAGACGCTCGTTTGAGTGATGCAATTGACGTAACGCTGACTGGTTTCTACAGTGAAACCGAAAATCAGTTTACGCCAACAGATCCTAATGGTGCTTTCTGGCGAGTGTACAATTCGCACAACAATCCTACTCGCTTCGATACGGACTACCGTGCGAGTTTCCGTCTTCGTCACCGCTTAGGTCGTCAGGGTGGAGACGGATCGGACCAGGGACTGATTCAGAATGCTTCTTATACCTTGCAGTTCGGTTACGAAAACAATTCTTTTGATGTATCCGATCAGCGCCACGGAGAGAACTACTTCGCTTACGGTCATGTAGCCGAATTCGATGTAGACTATGTACCGGTATTTGCTGCACTTCAGTCATCTATGGGAGGCGATTCCCTGGTGCACGTGGATTACCGCCCGGTATTAGCTAATTATAATGATGGGAATTCTTCCAACCCGGTTTTGGCGAATTACAACAACATCTATGGTGTTGATGCATTGAGCAGTGAAAACCTTTACGGTTCGGATTTCGCCTTCTCCTTTCAGCCTACGGCGCCCATCCAGGGAGAGAGTAACATCTTTATCCCGCAATCGGTCAATGGTTTCGTAGCAACTAATGGTGCCACGCAGTCACTTTACAATACTGCCTGGAATATTCACTCTAACGTAGGCTCGGTATACAATACTGTTTCGCGTGGAGATAATGACATCTTCACCTTTAATGCTAATGCCAGCCTTGAATTAGTGCCTGGTGGAGGAAACAACGCCAAAAACCGTCATAGCATCCAGTTCGGTATCATGTACGAGCAGCGTACGATCCGTGGCTATACAGTGTCGCCTCGCGGCTTGTGGACCCTCGGTCGTCAGTTGAGTAACCAGCACTTGGTTTCTGTATCTGATCAAAACCGGGTGATTGAACAGCTGGATATTGACGCTTCCTCAAACATTCTGGGCGCTTCTGGTTCGGTAGACGTCTACGCTCCGACCGTTACTGATCTGCCTGGGCAGTTTTACTTGGCAGCCAGAGAGCGTTTCGGTTTGACGGTTGATCAGTTCTTCAATATTGATGAGTATGCCCCAGAGGATTTAACGCTAGATCTTTTTAGTGCGAAAGAATTAAATGATGCTGGCCTGATCGGTTACACAGGTTATGACTATTTGGGTAATGAATTCAACGGTTCCTTCGATGATTTCTTTACCATTGATCCACAAACTGGCGATCCTAGCTTCAACGTAGCTCCTTTCCGCCCTATCTACTCTTCAGCCTACATCCAGGATAAGTTTACCCTCAACGACATGATTTTCCGTCTTGGAGTTCGGGTAGACCGTTACGATGCGAATACCAAAGTGCTACGTGACCCTTACTCGCTCTACGCCCTGCAAGGAGCGGCTGATTTCCACTCGGGTACTAATACGGAGCGTCCTGGTGCCATTGGTGATGACTTTGCCGTTTACACTACTTCTCAGGGTAGCAATTCAGTACAGGCTTATCGTGATGGAGATAACTGGTTCTTAGCAGATGGTTCACCGGTAAACGGTCCTCAGGAAATTGATGGTATTCGTAGTGGGCTGGTATTCCCAGTCTATGAGAATCCCCTCGCAGAATCTTCGGTTAACCTGATTAAAGAGGATGCTTTCCGGGTCGAAGATAGCTTTGAAGATTACGAAGTACAGATCAACGTGATGCCGCGTTTATCTTTCTCTTTCCCGATCTCAGATGCCTCTAACTTCTTCGCTCACTATGACGTTCTGGTACAGCGCCCAGCGGGTAATAATATCGCTACTGCGCGTACTTACTACTACTTCGTAGAGCGCCCGGGTACTTCTAGAAATCCGATTAGTAATCCTAACCTACGTCCAGAAACTACGATTGACTACGAGGTCGGCTTCCAGCAGCGCCTGACTAACAGCTCTGCGCTGAAGGTTTCTGCTTATTACAAGGAGCTGCGGGACAACATTCAGCAGCGTACTTACTTCCCTGTTCCTCTGGTGAATCAGTACACTACTTTTGATAATCAGGATTTCGGTACGACCAAGGGTTTCAATATTACGTATGACCTGCGTCGTACGAATAACGTACAGATCAATGCTAACTACTCGCTGGCATTTGCTGATGGAACAGGTTCTGATGCCAACTCTCAGCGTGGTTTGACCAACCGGGGTAATATCCGCACACTCTTCCCGCTGAACTTCGATGAGCGTCACCGCATCAATTTCATCCTAGACTACCGCCTGGATGACCGTACCCAGGGTGTTTTCAAAAACTTCGGGGTCAACTTACAGGCTATCGGTGTCTCTGGCCGCCCATACACCCAGACGCAAGTACCTAGCCAGTTTGGCGGTACAGGTACGGTTGGTGCCGTCAACGGTGCACGTAAGCCCTGGACTTTCCGCCTCAATTTGCGAGTAGACAAACAGATTGATCTTGGTAATGGAATGGGGGTGAACGTCTACTTCCGAGTCACTAATCTACTGGATCGCCGTAATGTACTTAACGTATATTCCGTTACGGGTTCTCCTGAAGATTCTGGTTGGTTGCAGTCCAGCTTCGGTCAGGACTTCCTGGCTAACACGGAATCTCAAACAGTGCCCGTGGAAAGCTTCTTAGCTTCCTACCAGTGGAGTCTTCTCCAACCTGGCTTCTTTAGCCTGCCCCGTCAGATGTTTATGGGTGCCATTGTTAATTTTTAAATAATTGATCTGGGTAATTAACTGCCCTTGATCACTAAGATAAATTTGCCGAGCATATGAAAGTGACCCAATATTTGGCCGGGTTGTTGCTCCTCGCCGCTTTGCTTCTCCCTGAGATGGCCAGCGCGAATATCGACCCTGCCTCTCGCCTACGTCGCGAGAACTCCCCGACGGGACAGAATACTCAGATTAACTTCCGATCAAACTGTGACAACGCTGTGCGTCAGTTCGAGCAGGAAATCAATAACGTAAGAGCACGTCTTACTACCGGCGGTGACGTTTGGTGGGATGGTACCGATGGTCTTTACATCGTTCCTAAACCACCTCCGGGAGTTGACGCTGTAAGCTCAATTTTTGCCGGTGCAGTATGGCTGGGTGGGCTTGACCCCGGTGGTAACCCCAAGGTTGCTGCTCAGCGTTACGGTCGCCCCAATAGCTTTGACTATTACCCTGGACCACTTACGCCAGAAGGAACTACCTCACGCGACACCTGTGCGCGTTGGGATAAGTTCTTCGTCGTAAATGGAGAGGACATTCGTCAATTCCGTGCTTTGTACGCTACGGCTCTGGCTGAGGATAACCTGCCACTTGACCCAGAAGATATTCCTGAGAGCATCCTGGGCTGGCCTTCTACTGGCAACCCTTATTTTTCCAGTATTCATGGTTTCGACCTGCCTAATGACCTACAAGGTCTAGCCGGCTTCTGGAATGAAGATGATGATCCATTTACCTATGATCCTACCCAGGGAGACTTCCCGGTAATTGAAATTCGGGGCTGTAGTGCTGAGCCGCAATTCCCTGAACAAATGGTGTTTTGGATTTATAACGATGCCGGTAATGTTCACCGGGAATCTAACCTGGAAGTACAAATTCAGATGGAGATTCAGGTGCAAGCTTTCGCTTACACCACCAGTGACGATATCAACAGCATGACCTTCCAGCGTTATAAGTTGATTAATCGGGCGCAGGAAGACTTGCTTCAAACTTACTTCGCTATGTGGGTCGATCCTGATTTGGGGTGTTATACTGATGACTTCGTAGGCTGTGATACGACACGCTCCATGGCTTATGTGTACAACACGGACGAGCTGGACGGCACTAATGGCTGTACTTGTGACCAAGGTGTACCTACTTACTGTGATGCCGTACCGCTACTGGGTGTTGACTACTTCCGTGGTCCTCGTGATGAGTTTGGTAATGAACTGGGCATGAGCTCCTTCATTTACATGAATAATTCTGCCCCTGGTAACCCACCTGATGCTACTCAGGATCCTAACACCGCTACGCAGTACTACGATATCCTACGCGGTATCTGGTTGGACGGTAGTTGTCTACAGGAAGGTGGCGACGGATATGATGAAGGAACTCCATGTACGCGTTTCGCCTTCCCGGGCGCGCCCAACGATGAGAATAGCTGGTCAATGGCTCAGGAAGGTCTGGGTATCGGTGACCGCCGTACCTTACAGGCTTCCGGGCCTTTTACCCTGGTTCCCGGTGCAGTTAACGAATTGATTATTGGGGTAGTCTGGGTACCAGACCAATCTCACCCTAATCCTTCGATCACTCGTCTGCAAACGGCAGATGACCTGGCTCAAGATCTGTTCGACAACTGTTTTGACATCTTAGATGGCCCCGATGCACCCGACGTAGATTGGGTAGAACTGGATCGCGAGATCGTCGCTGTACTGTCTAATGACTTAGCTAGTAACAATTATAACGAAGAGTATGCCGAAGATGGTTTAGGTATTCCTCCAGGTGAGGATCCAACCTATCGATTCGAGGGCTACCGGGTATTCCAGCTGGCCAATCCTAGCGTTTCGATTTCTGCTGATCGTGATGACCTTGACAAGGTGCGTCTAGTGGCTGAGTTTGATATCAATAATGGCATTACCAATGTCTACAACTGGACAGCAATCGGTGAGGAGGATACACCTATCACTATTACGGAGCCTATTTTGGCGCCAGAGTTGATCACTAGAGGTACTGATGATGGTATCCAGCACACGTTGAGTATTAAATCTGATGCCTTCGCTAGCGGTGATGAAACCCGATTGATCAATCACCGTCGTTATTACTTCACGGTTGTAGCCTACGCCTACAATAATTATAAGGATTACGATCCTACGGATACGGAAAACCCCGGGCAGGTCCGTCAGTATTTGGAATCTAACCGAAATATTGGAGACCCCGCTACGGGTAGCGATTTCTACGAAGTAATTCCTCGTCCTATTCTGGATCGGGAGTTGATGGCTAGCTATGGCGATGGTGCTGCTATTACCCGCTTGGCTGGTTTTGGCAACAATGGCAACTATCTGGAGCTCAATGAGGAGACCAAAGAAGCTATTGAAGCGGCTTACGCTGGTGGTGCTAATCAACTTTCTGAATTGACTTATGTAGAAGGCGCAGGCCCGATTAAAGTACAGGTGGTCAACCCACGTACAGTAGTAAACGGCGACTTTGAACTCACCATGGTCGATAGTGATCTGGGTGATGATGATCTCGATGCCGACGCTACCTGGCAGTTGAGCTGTATCGACGATTGTGGGGTTGCTACGATTCTAAGTGATCGCCCGATATCAGAAGTCAACGAGCAGGTTATACCTGAATTTGGCTTCTCGGTAACCATCGGTAACGCCGAAGAACCCGGCGTGGATCCTATGGGTAGTAATGGAGCTATTGGCGGAGCAATCACTTATGATGATCCCGATGGCGACCGCTGGTTAAGCTTTCTACCGGATGGTTTCCAGATTAATACTGGAGTAGCCTTCTTCGATAACTCTATCTCTAATTACGTCAATACTGATTTTGGAGAGGAATTCTATGAGCAGGATATCGCTCGTTCGCTTACCGATATGTTCCCCGGTATTTACCCTTACCAATTAATGGATTGGAGAGAACGGGACAACGGAGCACCCTACATCAGTCCGGTCTGGTTGTCTCCTACGAATACCAATGCTAGTGCCAATCGTCAATTGGATCTGGAGGATCTGGTCAATGTCGATATCGTCTTTACCTCGGATAAGAGCCTTTGGACGAAGTGTCCAATTATCGAAACGGCCAATTTATACTACGATGATTCGGGCTTCGAAGCGGAAGGTGGTAACCGGATGTTCGACACCCGTGCCCGTCCTTCGGTAAGTCGTGAAGCTGATCCTGCTAATCCTAACGTAGCTGCATTGGAAGTGGATCCCGATCCACGTCGTGATGAAGGTATGGGGTGGTTCCCTGGTTACGCAGTTGATGTTGAGACTGGTCGCCGCCTACAGGTCTTCTTCGGAGAGAACTCTGTTTATGATGGAGTAGAGTTAACCAATGGTTTCGTGCCAGAGAATAATGGTGCGGACATGATCTTCAATCCTTCTTCTGTCCTTTACGACCCCATCCCGGGAGCACCAGTAAATATGCTGAATTTCGTGGGTGGCGGTCAGCACTTCATCTACGTTACTAATCTCGAATACGATGAAGGTGAGTTCCTCGAAAGTCGTTTCGAATCCAATAATAGCCCGGTACCTACTCGTAAGATTAACGGTGCTCGTGAGATTATCTGGGCTGGTGTTCCCTGGCTGACCCCAGGTACTGAGCTGTTGTCCTATGCCGATGGTTTGATCCCCAATGACGTTCGTGTATCACTGCGGGTGAATAATGGCTACGGTGTATCAGAAGATACCGAAGTGAATAATGGTTATCCAACCTACCAGTTCAGCATCGAGGATGCCGCCCCCGGCACCCTTGATCAGGCTGGTATTGAAACAGCACTGGACGAGATTAACGTCGTACCAAACCCTTATTACGCATTCAGCGATTACGAGGATACCCAGTTTGACACGGAAGTGAAGATTACTAATCTTCCAGCTCAGTGTATTGTGACCATCTATAGTCTAGACGGTAAGTTTATTCGACAGTATGATCGCGACGAGCAGGAAATCATGCTGCGCGGATCGGATCGTCCGGTGGGTACACGTCAGATCAACCCGGATATTACCTGGGATTTAGACAACTACCGCGGTATCCCTGTGGCCAGTGGTGTTTACCTGATCCACGTTGCTGCCCCCGGAATGGGTGAGCGGACCTTGAAGTGGTTTGGCGTGAATCGTCAGTTCGACCCCTCCGGCCTCTAATTTTAATGACCTTATTGCCGGGTGATCAACTTTATTAAAAAAATTGATCACCCGGCTTTTCCAATTCCGCCTTTAATATCTCGGGATGAAAAAATTTTACTTTGTCTGCTTTTGCAGTCTTTTGAGTTGGGCAGTAGTTTTTGCAGGTAACCCTGACCGACAGGGCGAATCTGGTGCAGCCCAGCTTTTGCTGAATCCTTATGCACCTTCAGCAGGTTTGCATTCACTCAATACTTCCAGTGTCGCTGGTGTAGAAGGTATGCGGATCAATATTGCCGGCTTAGGCCGGGTTTCTGAAAGCCAGGTACTACTTGGCTACGCGGATTATCTAAGTGGTGCCGAAGTAGGGCTCCAGGCGGTAGGTTTCGCCTCAAAAATGAAAGGTGCAGGAACCTTTGGCCTGAGTATTATGGCCGTTGACTTCGGCGATATTCCTGTAACCACTACCAATCAACCCGATGGGACTGGATCTGACCTCAATCTGAGTTTTATCAATATTGGGCTCGGCTACTCTCACGTATTTGAGAACAAAGTTTCGGTAGGAATTTTGCTGCGCTTGGTCAGTGAATCCACCTCTGACGTCGGTGCCTTCGGCTTTGCCATTGATGCAGGTGTTCAATATTTTGTTGGTGATCACGACGAATTCAAGTTCGGGGTGAGTTTGCGTAACATTGGTTCGCGGATGACCTTCGCTGGACAGGGCTTGTCCCAGGCTGCCAATAGCCCGGACCCACGTGATCCTATTCAGTTGACCTTCGAGCAACGAGCCGCAGGTTTTGAGATGCCGTCGGTCTTGAATATCGGAGCTTCTTATGATATCTTAGCCAACGATATGTTGGCCACTGATGGTGATGACCACCGCCTCACTATCCTCGGTAATTTTACGGCCAATTCTTTCAGCCGTGACCAGATTGGCGCTGGTATTGAGTACAGCTTTAAGGAGCAATTCTCATTACGGGCCGGTTACCGCAGAGATATCTCTGAAGAAGAAGACAACTTACCTTCCCTCTATAATGGCTTTAGCGCCGGGGCGAGTGTGATGGTTCCTTTCAGTAAAACTAACCGTGGCGCAGGTGTGAGTTTGCACTATGCCTACCGCCAGACGGAGGTGTTTAATGGTACGCACAACTTCGGTGTGGGCGTCTCTTTCTAAGCGCAACTTACCACTTTAAGGCTCAGGCCTACCCTTTATGGGTGTGAACAAGCCGGTCGCTTAGACGGGCTTGTTCGCATTTATAAAAAGGCTTACTTTTGTAACTAATTATAGGAGTAACGCGTTTCTATCCCCACGGATAGGAGCGTTCTTTTTTATCCACCCTACACTTGCGAACGTTAGCTCTTTCGGAGCCCGATCTAATCGGGTAGGAGAGTTTCGTCGCTCTAAACTATTGATTTATGTCAGCTACACATTATCTGACACCAGAGGGGTACGAGCAACTCAAGAACGAGTTGAACGAACTAAAAACTACCGGTCGCTCCGAAGTGGCCCAAGCAATTGCTGAGGCCCGTGAGAAAGGGGACCTCTCTGAAAATGCCGAATACGACGCTGCCAAAGAGGCCCAGGGCCTGCTAGAGCTCAAAATCAACGAGCTGGAAAAGGTAATGGCCAATGCTCGCGTGCTGGACGCCAGTACCCTCGATGATTCTGCCGTTACGGTATTGAGCAAAGTCACGATCAAAAACAAGAAAAATAACGCTAAATTGACCTATCAGCTAGTTTCTGAATCAGAAGCTAATCTGGCGCAAAAGAAAATCAGCGTTAGTTCCCCGATGGGCAAAGGCCTGTTAGGAAAAGCTGTTGGCGATATCGCTATTGTTTCGACGCCCAATGGCGAGCTGAAGTTTGAAATCGTCGATATTAAGCTGTAAGGTCATATGTACTTCCGCAGGTGTTAGGGTTAAGTGGAATTTATTCCGCGCCGGGTTAAACGGACTTTAGTCCGTGATTAGTAGTCGGACTAAAGTCCGCTTTACCCAGCGCAGGCTCAAGCCTGCTTAACCGCTCCACCTGCGGAAGTACTAAAAGATAAAGCCATATGCCCTCTATTTTTACTAAAATCGTCGCTGGAGAAATTCCTTCTTATAAGGTAGCCGAAACGGATGATTATCTGGCTTTTCTGGACATTCGCCCGATGCGGGAAGGACATACGCTCTGCATTCCGAAGCGCGAGGTAGATTATTATTACGACCTCACGGATGAAGAGCTACAGGGGCTCACCCTTTTCTGCAAGCAGGTCGCTGCTGCTATCCGTAGCGTTATCCCCTGTAATCGAATCGCAACGGCAGTGCTTGGTTTGGAGGTGCCCCATGCGCACGTTCACCTGGTCCCCGTAGATAGTATGCGGGACTTCGCCTTTGGTCGACATTTGGAAATCCCCTCAGAACAGATGGCTGCTCTCGCTCAGCGGATAGCTGCTGCTTATACCGCTTGATGGCGGATCCTATTTTTTAGTCACGCAAATCATCAGGAAATGACTGCTCCACGTCTTAGCGTCAATCTAAACAAGGTGGCCTTAATTCGGAATTCCCGCGGTGCTAATCGTCCAGATTTAATCCAGATTGCCCGTGATTGTGAAGCCTTTGGTGCCCAAGGAATTACCGTTCATCCCCGACCAGATCAACGTCATATCCGCTATGATGATATTGCACCTTTGCGCGCGGCCGTTACTACGGAGTTTAACATCGAAGGCTATCCCAGCGCAGATTTCATGGAACTGGTGCTGAACAACCCTCCACACCAGTGTACTTTAGTTCCTGACGAACCGGGGCAGCTGACGAGTGACCACGGCTGGGATACCATCAGTAAGGCCGAGCAGTTGAAATCGATCATTGAGCGTCTGCAAGCGGCCGGAATCCGTGTTTCTCTATTTGTCGACCCTGATCCCAGCATGATTGATGGGGCAAAAGCTGTTGGAGCCGAACGTATCGAATTGTATACGGGCCCTTACGCTCATGATTATGGGAAGGACCCGGCGACAGCGGTAGCTCCCTATGCAAGTGCGGCTCACTATGCGCAAGCCATTGGAATCGGTGTTAATGCCGGCCATGATCTCGACTTGGACAATTTGCGCTATTTTCGTCAGCACCTACCTGCTTTACTTGAAGTCTCAATTGGCCATGCACTGATTAGCGATGCCCTATACCTGGGCTTATCTAATACTATTCAACAGTACTTAAGATGTTTGGAATAAACCGGTTTTAAATGGCTTAGAGAAAATAATCAGGTATATCTTCCAATCGTCGGCGTATACGCTTTGATACCAAAGTATAGTAGTTATTTTACGTAGTGATATTTTTGTTTGACCTTTTCCTGCCATGGCTAAATCCCGCAACTTCCTTCCCAAGCCCGTTTACCGTGGTGGTCAGCGCGCCATGAACGCCTTTCTAAAGGCCAATATCAAATACCCAGAAGCTGCTAAGGCTGCCAAGATCGAAGGCACCGTGCGCGTCAACTATAGCCTGGATCAGTCGGGTAGAGTAGTGAAGGTACAGGCAGTAGATGGCCCTAAGGAGGGCGGTTTGCGACAAGAAGCAGAACGGGTAGTGAAGCTGCTCAAGTTTGAAATCCCCAAGGAGCGCAAAATGCGCATTCAGTACCATCAACACATCGATATTCACTTCAAGTTGCCCAAGCCCAAAGCAAAGCCCAAGTCCCAATCAACTTCGCCTACCGGGATGCGCTACACCCTTACTAAAGCCAAGTCAGAACCGGAAAGGAAAATAGACGAAGTTGGCCCGGCCCCCGAAGAACAAAAGAAGGCGGTCTATACCTACACGATCCGTTGGTGACTACTCGGCTTTGCCGCGTGTGATGTTTTGATTGCCGCCCAACTTAAAAGTCACGGCGACCGCAGGGGATTTACTCACTGCGCCCGCAGGAGCGCAAATCACGTTACCGAAGGGAGCTTTAACAGTTCCTCCATTTGCATATCTGCCAGCAACCGACTAAGTTTATTCCCAATCCATCTATATGCAAACTATCACTTTCCTACACCACCTTGAGCACGAAAGGCGACTGAGCCCTCATACGCTGGTGGCTTACCGGAAAGACCTGAAGCAGTTTGCAGAATACCAACTAAAAGTCTATGGTATTCGCTCGGCGGGGGAGGTCAAGCGCGTCCAAATTCGAGCTTGGCTAGTTGCTCTATTAGAAGATGGTCTAACGCCTACTAGTATCCGCCGTAAGCTAGCCAGTATAAAAGCTTTTTATCGTTGGCGGCAGGAACGTGGTCTACAGGAGAAAAACCCAAGCCTACGTATTCCTACGCCTAAGTTGCCGAAGCGACTGCCTACAGTAGTACCAGCTAGTGATCTCAAGCGACTTATTGACCGCATGGCGGAGCAAGGAGACGAGTTCTGGGCGGTACGCGATTATTTGATGCTGTCTTTACTTTATGAGACGGGCATGCGTCGCTCGGAACTGATCGACCTGCGGAAGTCCAATATTCAATTAACTACCCGCCAGTTGAGAGTTTTGGGAAAGGGAAATAAGGAACGCATCATTCCTTTTGGTAAGGGCCTGGCAGAACGCATTGAGCATTACCTTATGGTGCGTGAAGCTACTTTCGGAAATGACGACTTCGATCAGCTTTTGCTAACCGACAAGGGCCAACCATTGTACCCTAAGTTGGTGTACAATAAGGTAAAGGCTTATCTGGGCGCGGTCAGTACCCAAGAAAAGCGCAGCCCTCACACCCTACGTCATTCTTTTGGCACCCATTTGCTGGAGAATGGGGCTGATCTCAATGCGGTTAAAGCACTTTTAGGCCACGCCAATCTGGCGGCCACGCAGATTTACACCCACAATCAAATCGAACGACTACAGTCCGTTTACCAACAGGCCCATCCAGCCGCGGAAAAAAGTCGTCTTAGTTCAAAAAACACACCGGAGCCTGACCTATCTGCCAAAGAGAGATAGTTGTATACCTAACCGCAAGGCAGCTCCTGGCCTGCCTAATGCACCATATATCATCGTTTCGCATGCAAATACAAACCAGTGCAGTTCACTTTAAAGCGGATGAAAAATTATTAACCTTCATCAAAGAGCGTTTAGCAAAATTAGAGCAGTTTTACGATCGCATCATCGATGCCCAGGTGTTCTTAAAAATGGAGAACCACGGGCAGGTGAAAGACAAAATCGCCGAGATACGTCTAATGGTTCCAGGCGAGAGGCTCTTTGCCAAGAGCAGTGATCGCAGCTTTGAAGCAGCAACCGACCGTGCCGTAGAAAGCCTGCGTCGCAGCCTGAAAAAGTATAAAGACCGGCGAGCTAGCTAAAAGGCAGCTGCCATCAATAAAGGGAAGAGACCTTGTAGCAATCCACTACAAGGTCTCTTTTCTTTTTGGGACTCAAGATCGGCCTGCCTGCGGCGCGGCCTACTAGATTCAAGAGTCAAGACTTGGTTTGCGTTGAATGAGTGGTCGCCTATTTATCCATTTAAGCAAGACTGTGGTTGGCTGACTTTGTTTCAGTCGCCCTCAGGCACTGAGGGTCAGATTGTAGTCTAGCAGTCCCGTTTGCGGGACGATCTTGAGTCTTTTTTGTACTTCCGCAGGTGCATCCATTGCTATTATTTAAGTGGGAACCAATGAGGTAAGCAGGCGTGTTTGAAAGGGGAAGAAAAGGCAGAGAAAAATAAATGCTTTAAGGTTGTTGGAATAAACCAAAAGGCCTATCTTTGCAATCGCTTTTGGGAAACGCCCGGAAGTTTTGGTTGAAATCAGGTGTCAATTCTCTGTTTTTTAAGCGTCTGCGCGGTAGCGAACAGGCTAGTAAAACGGATTGAAGGCTTCACCTGAAAGTTCACCAAGTCAATGCCGATATAGCTCAGTTGGTAGAGCAGCTGATTTGTAATCAGCTGGTCGGCGGTTCGAGTCCGTCTATCGGCTCTTTGAAACTTTGTTTTAGGTTTCCTCGGGGGTGCGCCACAGTTGGAGAGGTGGGCTGGACTGTAAATCCAGTGTTTCGGCTGAGTAGGTTCGAATCCTACCACCCCCACTCTTAGGAAATCTGATTTGCGGGAGTAGCTCAGTTGGTAGAGCATCAGCCTTCCAAGCTGAGGGTCGCGGGTTCGAGTCTCGTCTCCCGCTCAATTCAATGAGCGCGAAATCGCGAGTACCTGTAAAAGCAAATGAGCTTTTGCCGTATTCGATGCAAATCTCTCGCTCTAATTTGAGTAGCCAATTACAATGGTAGCTGGCACTACACTAGCCGAAGTAGCTCAGGGGTAGAGCACTTCCATGGTAAGGAAGGGGTCGCGGGTTCAATTCCCGCCTTCGGCTCACGACTTGAAAAGAAGGTGTTGATCTTCCTTGGGGTCTATCGGGTTCAGCAGAACGCAGTGACCACGACCTTGAGGAGTAATTCCCGCCTTCGGCTCAACAAAAAAACAATCATTGCTGGCTTTGTCAGCGATGAATTTAAGAATACCCCATCTGCTTGCAGTTGGGGGAGGGGTTGTCTCAATATCGGGCGCTCTGCACATTAACAATCAAATCCAAAACAGCTATTACCAATGGCCAAGGAAACTTTCGAAAGAACTAAGCCGCACGTAAATATCGGTACCATTGGTCACGTTGACCATGGTAAGACGACGCTGACCGCGGCAATCACTTATGTACTCGCTGATGCAGGTACCGCTGAGAAGATGGACTATGCCTCTATCGACTCTGCTCCAGAAGAGAAGGAGCGTGGTATCACCATTAATACTGCTCACGTAGAGTACGAAACCGCAAATCGTCACTACGCACACGTTGACTGTCCAGGTCACGCTGACTACGTAAAGAACATGGTAACGGGTGCCGCCCAGATGGACGGTGCTATCCTGGTTGTAGCTGCTACTGACGGCCCAATGCCTCAAACCCGTGAGCACATCCTGCTCGCTAAGCAAGTAGGTGTACCCAAGATCGTAGTATTCATGAACAAGGTTGACCTTGTTGATGACGAAGAGATGTTGGAGCTGGTAGAAATGGAAGTACGCGAACTGTTGGACAAGTACGACTTCGACGGCGACAACGCTAGCGTAATTCAAGGTTCTGCCCTGAAGGCCCTGGAAGGTGATGCCGGTGCAACTGCTAAGATCAAGGAATTGATGGATGCTGTTGACAGCGACGTACCTGAGCCAGAGCGCCTGGTTGACCAACCATTCCTGATGCCCGTAGAGGACGTATTCACGATCACTGGTCGTGGTACGGTTGCTACCGGTCGTATCGAGCGTGGTGTAGTTAACTCTGGTGACCCAGTAGAAATTCTTGGTATGATGAAGAAGGGCGATAAGCTGACTTCTACCATCACTGGTATCGAGATGTTCCGTAAGATTCTGGATCGCGGAGAAGCTGGCGATAACGCCGGTCTGCTGCTGCGTGGTATCGAAAAGACAGAGGTAAAGCGCGGTATGGTAATCTGTAAGCCAGGTTCTGTAACGCCTCACACCAAGTTCAAGTGTGAGATCTACGTACTGTCAAAAGACGAAGGTGGCCGTCACACGCCATTCTTCAAGGGTTACCGCCCACAATTCTACTTCCGTACTACTGACGTAACTGGCGACATCGCTCTGCCAGAAAACGTAGAAATGGTAATGCCTGGTGACAACGTAACCCTGACGGTTACTTTGATTAACGAGATCGCCATGGAGAAAGGTCTACGTTTCGCTATCCGCGAAGGTGGCCGTACGGTAGGTGCCGGTCAGGTAACTGAGATCATCGAATAGAACTGCGCTCACGCGCATCTTAGTACTGCGTACGGCGTATTGCGTACAGCGTTTTCTTACAAGCTTTTGTAAAAGTCGCTCTACGTTCTACGCCGTACGCCTTACTTGTCTACGGGCAATAGTGCTCCAATCTCTGGCAAATGAGCCAGGGTGACTATTGAAATCAAGCGACTCGATTCTAAGTG
>JBCCDS010000085.1:0-20312 GCA_039030655.1 Bacteroidota bacterium
AATTTACTGGTAAACTAATAAACTAGTTTACTGATTTCCCCATTTACCCCTCGCAAATCCTACTGGCCTTTATGCCCATCAATCGCATCGTACTTCTACTGGGAGATCAGCTCTTTCCCGACCATAGTTCCCTCCGCTTGGATGCGGAAACGCTGGTATTTATGGCCGAAGATTATGGGCTCTGCACCCACTTCCGCTACCACAAGCACAAGCTGATTCTCTTTCTCGCTGCCATGCGGGAACACGCCCAACAACTGCAAGGGAAGGAACCCAATCATCCTAAACAGCCTGTTTCGGTACCCTTTCAAATGCGCTATTTAAGGCTGCGTGCAGGGGTGGAAGAAAGTATCTGGAAGGCTCAGGATTCAAGCATTAAAAAGGAGGGCTTTCCTACTTATTTTTATAGACTTTCGCAGGTCCTAACCGACTTTCCAGAGGTAAAAGAAATTACCACCTACGAAGTTGAGGATCATTTCTTCGCCGACCAGCTCCAGCAGTTTTGTGCGGAAAAGGGGCTACAGCTGCATTTATGTCCCAACCCTGGCTTCATGACCAGCCGGGAGCAATTCTCTGACTATCTACAGCGCGTGAAGAAACCCTTTATGCACACTTTTTATCAGCAGCAGCGCCGCCGATTAAACTTGCTGTTGGACGATGAGGCTGGTCCCTTACACGGCAAATGGTCTTTCGATGAAGATAATCGTAAGAAACTTCCAAAAGGTATCGAACTCCCCTCCTTCCCGGTGATCTCCCCTACCCCCATCACCCAGGAAGTAATGGAAATGGTTGACAAGATCTTTCCAGATCATCCGGGCTCCGTCGACAATTTCTGGCTAGCCACTACCCGCAAACAAGCGCTAGAGTTACTGAACAAATTCTTACAAGAACGCTTTCAGCAATTCGGCCCCTACGAAGATGCCTTTGAGGCCGATCAAGTCTTCCTCTTTCATACCGTCCTTTCCCCTTACATCAATTGCGGGCTGATCACGGCTGGGGAAGTCGTTGAGCGGGTGATTGCCTACGCAGAACGGAACGACATTCACTACCCCAGCCTGGAGGGTCTTGTTCGGCAACTGATCGGCTGGCGGGAGTTCATCCGAGGTATGTATCATAATTACGAAGGAGAAATGCGCCGGAATAATTTTGACCACCAGGGAAAATTGACGGAGGCCTGGTATGATGGCACTACGGGTATTGCCCCGCTCGATGACGCCATAAAAAAGGCCCAAGCCTATGGCTATACCCACCACATCGAACGACTAATGGTGATCGGCAATATGATGCTGCTCTCCGAAATCCACCCCGAAGAAGTCAATCGCTGGTTTATGGAAATGTACGTCGATTCCGCCGACTGGGTGATGGTACCCAATGTATTTGGAATGAGTCAGTTTGCCGGAGGCGGTGTCTTTGCCACCAAGCCCTACATCTGTGGCGCTAACTACTGGAGTAAGATGAGTCGTTACTCTAAAAAATCCGACTGGGCGGATGTAGTCGATGGTCTCTACTGGCGCTTCATCGACCGCAAGCGCGAGTTGTTCTTGAGTAACCCCCGGATGAGTATGATGGTCCGGCTGCTGGATAAGATGGCGCCCGAGAAGCAGCAGCGTATTTTCAGTGCAGCACAAAGCTGGGTGGCCAAATATACCTGTTGACTTAAAGCTCTTCAATCCAATCAGAAATCACCCTCAGGGCTTCAGTGGAAAAGGTGACCTCGTTAAAGTAAACCTTATCAATAGAGCTATCGTCACTTTCCTGAAAGAAATGATTGACACCTGGTAGCTCTACCGTTTTAAAGGCGGTATGACCAGCAGTACTGAGGGTTTGTTCAAGGCCTTCTAAATTGATCCAGGCGATTACCGAATCATCCTTATCGCCGTTTAAAGCCAGTATTGGGACCTCAATTTTTTTCAAGTAAGGGGTCACATCAAATTGCAAAAAATGATGGTACCACTCCGTGCTATGGGCCGCTACTTCGCTGGCTACATATGCTTTGGCACCACCGTATATACTTAATTCTTCTTCACTCATTTCGGCACTCAGTCCTTGGAATAACTGTTCCAGGCTATCGCGCAGCAACCCCCGATCAGATAGTTGCGCCATGGTAGCATAAACCTTGGAAAAGAAAGGAAAATCGCGATCGTAGGTTTCTGGGTAAGCTCGTAAGATGGTGTCTAAGGAGACCAAGTAGCCCTCGTAATTAGAGACACCAGGCCCCGCCAATAGAATTACGAAATCAACAGATTCTTCCCAGCTAGCTACTACTGGAGCGATGTTGCCCCCTTCACTATGGCCGACAACTCCAATTTGTTCTACGTTTAAATCCGACAAATCTCGTAAATAGTGCACTGCGGCCAGCGCATCTTCAGCGTAATCCATGGTCGTTGCGGGCCGAAAAACTCCTCCAGATCGACCGTAGCCGCGGTCATCGTAGCGTAGTACAGCTACCCCTTGTCGAGTAAGATGATCCGCTAAAACAGCAAAGGGTCGGTGCCCAAGAATTTCTTCGTCTCGATTTTGCGGTCCACTACCTGAAACCAAAACAACAGCCTTGCTAGCCGATCCAAGAGAGGGTATGGTCAAAGTACCTACTAATGCCGTTTGATCCTGATTGTAGAAAACTACCTCTTCTTCAAGATAGGGTAATTCATCGTCGAGCAACTGTGACCTAGGAACTTGAGGTGTCCGAAAACAATTGAGCGGTAATTGGAGTCCACCTCGTTGAATTTCCCCTTCCAGCCGCTCCGGATTTCCCAGTAAAAGCCCCTTAAACTCCAGCTCCAAACCAGCTTGGCTGAAATAAACTTTCTGATGGTCATTTCCCCTTGTACTACTAACGGAATCCAAGGGTAGGCGAAATAATCCCTCACCAGGCAAATCAAGAAAGGCCACATACTGTGAGTCCTGAAACCGAACATCAAATAAATAATGCTGGGTTAAACTGTCTTTCTCCGCTTTGGCATACCATCTGCCTGCAAAATCCAGCGGTTGCTGGTCGATCTCAGATTGACAGGCGAGGAGCATTAACGACACCAGCCCTAAGAAGCATTTTAAAGCATATGAATTTGCAAGCTTAAGGAACATATTTCATGGAAATTTATCGGGCGGCAGGCACTTCAATCACTACTCGTTTCCATCCGCGTGCTCCATTATCCAGTTGAGCAGGTAACAACGGATTAGTACTTAACCAGCATCCTTCCATCACTGCCGTTGCTGCTGCCCGAATACCGACTACTGAGCCCCCGCTAGGTTGCCAAAACTGTATGTACTGTGTGGGGGCTTGTAACAGCATGGCCGCTAGATGACCGGCTTGCTTATCCGGTGGAGACCAATTGACCGATTGCACCTTACGTAAATCCAGACTATAGGTTTTATTATTGTCGAAGGCCGTCAGCATCGCCTCACGAACTACCTCAGGTAGGAAGAGCTGACTTAAATCTCTTCCGGAGGTAAGTTGAGATTTGAATAGGCCGACCTGATAGAGGTCCCCCTCGCGGGCGCCCAGATTGAGTTCGACCCGTCGGAGCTGCGTAATCAGCGGTGCATTCTGAGGGGTCTCTGGTAAATCTATAAAGACCAGATGGGAAGTGGTAATTAGCAATAAGCCGTTGAGCGGGGCTTCCTGCCCCGCGCGGCAACTAAAGGGAAAAATGCTGAACAGCAGATCATCTTTCGGCTGAAAGCTAGCTACTGCCGCCCGAGGGTTGGTAGGGCGCTCAGCTTCCATTCCCGCGGTGACTGCTCGCAGTTGCTGCATAGCTAGCTGCGGTGACTGTGCAGCTGGATTACGGAGTTTTGGTGCCAGAGTTGCCAATAGTTTGTTGGCCATTTGCTTCATCCCAAATACCGCAGCAATGCCAGAATAGGTGGCCCAGCCTTTGACTTTAGCCAGCATTGAGCTACCAACTTCAATGCCAGGGATCAGCTCTTGCCAGATTCCTTCCAGCTGCCGGGCTCGATTTTGCTTGTTATTGACCTGTTTATCATTCTCAGGCGCTAGCATGACAATGAGGCCTAAGGTGATGGAGAGTCCACCTTGGAAAACGCGCCCCATGGCAATGCGCGCAATACCTAAAATTAACAATATTGTCCCCCAGACGTAACGCATATTAATAGGATTTCAATCAGCCCCGTATGAGGCCTATTTAACGCGGCTAAAGTACGATAATACTCCTATTACATCCGTCTGAGAAACCAAGGAGTTGGTCTAGTGCCCTTCTGCTCCTAGTAGCAGAATATCACGATCGAAGAGGTACATACCACCTTTGTCATCTCCGATCAGTTCCAACTTATCATTCAGGGTTCTGGCGAGCGCTTCTTCTTCGATTTGCTCGGCTACGTACCACTGTAGGAAGTTGTGGGAAGCATAGTCACGCTCTTCCAGTGCAATATCGACACACTTATTAATCGACTCCGAAACGAATTCCTCATGCTCTAGCAAGGCTTTAAAAGCGTGATTAATCGAAGGGAAGGTGAGCGGTGGCTGTGGCAAGGCTGGCACCACGGCGAAGCCTCCTCGCTCGTTGACGAACTTGATGAGCTTGAGCATGTGCATACGCTCCTCATCACTGTGGCGATAGAAAAAGGAAGTTATGTTGTCAATTCCAGGCTGGATTTCTGCCCAGGATGCCATCGCCAGATAAACTTGGCTAGATTCTGCCTCGATTCTAATTTGCTCGTTGAGCGCGGCTTGCATTTTTTCGCTTAGCATAATGTTGGTATTTGGTACTAAGTACAAGGTATTTGGTACTTACAAATTGGAGGTCACCATTTACCTGGACACTAGGTGGTTTATAACAACTAAATGAGCATTTAGATGCAGCAAAAGCTAGTTTGGAGATGGTCTAAATCAGTTTCTCGAAAGGCACGGAAAAGGAATGGATCATTTTCTTGCGAAAATGATCCATTCCCTAAATGTTCAGTTCAAAATGCGGGTTCCAGATCTACTACTGATCCCAGAAGACCAGATCAGTCAGCAGTACATCGGGCGTGTTGCGGCCGTTCCGATCCAGCTCCGTATTGGGGTATTGCACCCTGGTGGGTACGCTGCCCTGTGCTGCATTAGCTGCCAACTCAAAGCCCGTATACCCAAAATCGTAGCGCCGGGCGTCGACGTACGTTTCCGGCGAGAGGAAATTAGCAACGTACTTCTCCCGAAAAACGTCATCGAGGGTGAGGTTGGCAGCACTTAGATCAGGATAGGCTGCGGACAAATAGTCTGCAGCAGCCATTTCAGCTACTTCCTGGCTTACACCTGCGAAAGTCTGAATCTCTATGATACTGGAAGTTACCCCTTCCGTAAAGGCCGTTAAGGCCCGGTCGGGTTGCGTAGCTGCCAGGGCTGCTTCAGCTTCGACAAATTTAAGTTCCTGATAAGACATCAGGTACAAAGGACTGTCCTCGCTGGAGAAAGATCCGTCCGTTTCCAAGTAAGATTCAAAGGCCATGGTACCGTCGCCAACCCGGCCAGCTCCGTTGCGAGTACCGCGGTAATCTCCCGTATCGGTGGTGTCGGTCAGGAAAGGTAAGCGCGGGTCAAAAACGCCATAAGTAGTACCATTGAGCGCATCTACGAACTGGTCAGACAACCAACCAGCCAATAGTAAGGCATCGTTATTTACCGCCTGCTGTGCCCAAGGGTTGCGTACCTCGAAAGTGGTAATTGCCGCAGCCTGGGACACGCCTGTGTACGCATTGTCTATTGCATTTAGTACTTCCGCAGGTGCATAGGCTCCGGTCTCACTCAGGTGGTTGAGATAGCGAGCACGAAGTGCTTCGATAGTGCGCCCCCATGCTACTAAATCTCCACCGTGTACGAAGTCGCTGGGGCCATTAAGACTAGGAGAGGCATCATCACTGGCCAGTGCGGCTTCCGCTTCTCCTAATAGGTTAAGAATCACATCGTATAGCTGTTCGCCATTGTCGTAAACCGGCGTTAGGGTGCTTCCGGTAAAAGCATCGGTGTAAGGCGCATCATTCCAGTTATCGACCACTAGAGCCAGATTAACTGCCATGAGAACTTTAGCAATACCCACGTGTGCCTCGGCCTCCCGTTCTTCCCCGAAACGGATAAGGTCGAACAAATCAGTCATGGTATTGTAGAGGCTACCCCAAGTCCCGCTATAATCCGCTTCTAAATAAATATCCGTGGTGCTGGATTCATTGGGACTAGCGAGATATTGCACCCAAAAGGCCCCGAAACTATTACTGACCCGAAAATTATTTAATCCGGTTTGGTAAGAAGTGGAGGCTAACAGCCCATCGAGTGGTGGCTGGGTAGCTACGTTTGGGTTTTCGTTGATATCGAGATACTCATCACAGGCCGTGAACAGTAGCAGGCTACCGGCGACCAAAATGGCAATTATATTTTTAAGTTGCATGTTGGTGGGATTTAGAAAGAGACATTAAGGGTAGCGAAGAAGCTGCGTACTCCGGGGTAGGTAAACCCACCGAAGCCATCATCACCATTTTGATTACCGCGATTGCCTTCAGGGTCGAAACCGGAATAGGGCGTATCTAGCCAGAGGTTATTACCCGTTAGTGTTATCGACGCTCGTTGAATGAAAACGTTTTGCAGTAAAGCGGCCGGTAGCTCGTAGCTAAGGCTAACATTGCGTAGTCGAATCCAGTCCGCTTCTTCTATGAAGTTCTCCGTTGAGCCGCGGAAACGATTCCGGTAATAGCCCGCGCCATAATCGCGGCCATCGGGCCCCTCACCCTGCCCTAGCCAAACGGCCTGCGTATTGGGAGTGCCGTCGGCCAGTACCCCTTCAAAAACAATAGTCTCATTCCGGTTAAGGGTGTAAGGAGCAGTGCCGAAAGCAGCAAAGAAGTTGCCCTGCTGATTATACTTTTGCACGCCCTGCCGGGTATCGAACATGAAGCTAAAGGAGAAGCTTTTGTAGCGAATCGTATTGGTGATTGCACCAAACCAGCGAGGCTGAGAATTACCTAGAATTTTTTGGTTGGTTTCAACTACCGGGAAGCCATCTTCTCCGATAAGCAGTGGCGCGCTCTCATCAATAAACAGCGACTCAGGGTCAGCACCAAAGCGCGCGAAGCTGCGCCCATAGATGTTTCCATAAGGCTGTCCTTCAACTAAACGCAAGCTAGCTGAAGATCCGGCGTAACCGAAAGAGCTACCGAGGAAAATATCTTCTACCCCTTCAAATATATCCAATACTTCGTTTACGTTTCGCGTGTAATTAAGCGATACATCCCAGCTGAAATTAGGCGTTTGCACTGGTGTGCCGCGCATGACTAGTTCTACTCCACTGTTACGCATCGACCCCGCATTGAGAATAAAGGTGGTGTAACCCGTGGCGTTGGACACCGGCACCGGGATGATTTGATCTACACTTTTAGCATTGTAGTAAGTTACATCAATGCCAAAGCGGTTGTTGAAGAACCGCATATCCGCTCCAAACTCAATAGTATTGGTACGTTCTGGCTTGAGGTCTTGAGCACCCTGCTGGTTATCGCGCGTCCAACCCGTTACCGATTCAATGGGGAAGCCGGAGGCATTTCCGTAGACTACGCTGGTCCGATACGGGTCGGTATCTTTACCGATCCCGGCGTAAGAAGCTCGTAGTTTGAGGTAGCTAAAGACCGAGGAAACATCAGTAAGATCGCTGATTACGGCCCCCAGGCTGACGGAAGGATAGAAAAAGGACCTGTTGGCAGCGGGCAAAGCACTAGACCAATCATTTCGACCGGTTATCGACAGGTAGATTGCATTTTTATAAGCAATCGAAATATCACCGTATAGGCCCATTAACCGATACATTTGATCGAAGCTGCTGGTCCGAATAATCGCGGCATTGTTCAGACTGAAGAGGTTGAAAATATCCAATTCATCACCTGTTGTTGTCACCCGATCGTATTCTGAATCGAATACATCGAAACCTGCCAAAACCTGCAAATCGAAATCACCTCCTAAGCTGAAGTTGGCCACCCCGCTTAGATTGGAAGTGATGTCCCGGCGGCGAATCCTCGTCTCATTATTAAAACCTCGTGCGCCGTTGTTCTCAAAGTTTGGTGCGCCGGGATAGACCGGTCCCTGGCCATAATTATGGCGAAAATCAGAATACTGATCGATACCAACAACGTAATTCAGCGTTAAAAAATCGAAGGGAGAATAACTGAACTTCAGGTTACCAATAAAGCGATCCACGTCATCCACAAACTTATTGGTTAGTTCACCATAAATGGGATTGTTACCCACAAAAAAGCCAGGAGGGCGATCTCGGTAACCAGACATTGCTCCATCTTCGTCAATAAAATTATTTACATCTACGCGTGGAGCCCAGTACACTAAGCGTTCATTAAAACGATCTGCATTTACACGATTGCCGCCACTACGTACATAGTTCACCCCACCACCGAAAGAGAACTTTTCGTTAGCCACGAGGTTGCCGTTAAAACGGAAGGAAGTATTCTCATAAGTGCTAAAGGGTAGTACGCCTTCGTGATCAAAATGAGAGATGGAGGCCCGAAATTGCGCCTGCTCAGTTCCTCCTGAAATACTGAGGCTATTACGGGTTTGATTCCCGGTGGTATAGGCGTTTTCAAAATTATTGAAAATCGTTTCGGGATGATCGGGGTCTATTTGGCGAGCCTCATCTACCGTAGGGCCCCAGGTCGACCAGAAACTACCCGGGTCATAATTCCCCCCAAAGCCTTGGGTATACACCCTCTGAGTTTCGGGAAACTTATTGACTTCCTCCGTTCCATAGGTCGTTTCGAAGTTGACCCTGACCTGGCCAGCCTCACCTTGCTTGGTGGTAATAATTATCGCTCCGTTGGCGGCTCGCAGACCATAAAGGGCAGTTGCCGCTCCTCCCTTCAGTACGGTCATACTTTCAATATCGTTGGGGTTAATATCTGCGGCTCGATTGGAGACGTTGCGAGCACCGCCACCGCCAACCGTCAGGGTTTCATTCGTAATGGGGATACCATCTACGACGAAAAGCGGTTGATTATTTGCGCCGGGGTCCAGCGAATTCACTCCTCGGATAATGATCCGCGCGGCCTGCCCGGGGCCACCGCCGGCACTACTGACCTGAACGCCAGCTACCTGGCCCTGTAGTGCATTAACTAGATTGGGCTGTTGAACCCGGGCAATCTGCTCGGCGTCTAACTCTTCCACCGCATAGCCCAGCGCTTTGCGTTCCCGGCTGATGCCTAAAGCCGTAACGACGACTTCATCGAGCGAAGTCCCGAATTGCAGGCTTACATCGATTACCGTTGCCGAGCCGACTACCCGCTCAACGGACTCAAAACCAGTATAAGAAAAAATGAGGGTGGCTCTCTCCGGAACCGTGAGCACATAGTTACCATCATTGTCGGTAATAGTACCCGAAGTCGTACCTGCCACTAATACATTAACACCGATTAAGGCTTCTCCATCTTCATCGGTAACCGTACCGGAAACAGATTTTTGGGCATGCAGACAAATTGCTCCAGCTCCTATTAATAGGAATACCAGAAGCACTTTTAAATTGCTTGGTTTCATAGAACTAGTAAGTTTAGACTGCTAATGCAATAGACATTAGCATCGTGGACGCCTCTCAGAAAGCATCTCACTAAGGCACTTCAATTTAATAAAATAATGCCACTTTAAACAGCAAAATAGAAAAATCAGCACTATTCAGTCCAACTAGTGCGCTCTTAAACAGCAAAATTGCTATTTTTTCGCTTTTCATTGCATGCCTATACAGCGGCTACAAAACCCGCTATTCTGGCATGCTCCATTGCCTCCGCATAAGAAGCGACCAAGCGGGCGGGTATCTTCACTTCTTCATCCATAAGTTGTTGGATATGGCGGGCACGTCTTTCGTGCTGTACATCACGGATATAGATTTGCCGTACCTGTCCCGGATAGGCTTTAGCCGCTTCCAGATAGATATTGAAGTCATGCTCTCCACTATCTCCGATGAGAATGAAGGGCAGCTGAGGGTAGGTCTGGAGGATACGATGGACCATTTCCGTTTTATGACCGCGATAGTCGGCTTCACGCTTCTCGTAGGGTAAGCCGAAGTCGCGCAACAGGATCGGCCCCCGGGGCAAATCATTGGTTTCGAGAAAGTCCTGCAGCAGATCGTATAAATTCCAAGGGCTATTACTGACGTAAAAACAGGGGTTATGTCCCTGCCCATCCGGTCCTAATTGCAGTGCCTGGTAAAATTCAGCAACCTGTTCAAAGGCCGTTCGCGAGCCAGCATTCTTGAGGATAGTATGCAACATGGCCCGTAGCTTCAGCAAGCTAGTCACATCGGTTTGTAGCACCGTATCGTCGATATCACTAATGATGCCAAACTCCGCCTGTTCCAGGGCCGGCATAATGACATCGCTGTAGCTCACATAATTTACTTTCGGCTGGCCGGGGATATTCAAGACCGTCACCCTGGCTTGCTGCCATAGATTGGGGATAGGGCTATTTCTTTGTACTTCCGCAGGTGTAGCCATCTCCCCTGGCTCTTCGACTTGAGAGCTGGAAATCCCCGCTTTGTTTAGACCTGCGGAAGTACAAATTGCCCGATCAAAAGTCCGCTCCAACTTAAAGTAGCCTTCGGCATCGGTGATCAACTCAAAGGACTGCCCACCCCATTCGATTTCCAATTCAGCACCGGGTAGCTCACGGCTATTGAAGCGATTGAAATTCTTCAAAAAATTCTGGAGCATACCATCCTGCTCACTGCGGCTGATCGCCTTTTCCCGCAATACCCGTCCGCTCAAATAGAGGTAGTCGGGCCGTGCAAATCCTAAATAGTTAGCTACTGTAACGGGCTTGTCCTGGCCCCAACCGAGGCGGCGAACCAATTTATCCCAGGAGCGATGAAGGAGTGCTGACATAGGCCGGTTTTCCAGACTAATACAGCAAAAGCATAGCTAAGGTTGGCTAGATCACCATTCCAGCCGCCACTGTTTCGTTGGTTTGCTCATCGACCAGAATAATTGAGCCCGTGATCCGGTTACGGCGATAAGGATCTACGAACAAGGGCGCAGTAGTACGCAGCTGGACCCGGCCAATATCATTTAGACCGATGGTCAATTCTTCCTCGTTGCGGTGTAGTGTATTGATGTCAAGCTTATAGCGTACATCCTTGACGATACAACGCACGGAGCGGCTGGTATGCATTACGGTGTACTTGCCTCGCGGCTGTAGCGGGCGCTCGTTAAACCAGCAAATCATAACCTCAACGTCCTGAGTGGATTCTGGCTGATTATTGGTGCGGACGATCATGTCACCACGGCTGATGTCAATTTCGTCCTCCAGTCGAAGGGTGACGGACATAGGCGCAAAGGCTTCCGAGATTTCACCTTCGTAGGTATCTACCGCAGCCACTGTACTAGTGAAGCCGGAAGGTAGAACGGTTACTTCGTCACCTTTGCGGAACACACCACCGGCAACCCGGCCGGCGTAACCGCGATAGTCGTGGAATTCGTCACGGTAGGGGCGAATAACATACTGCACCGGAAAGCGCGCATCAATAAAGTTGTGGTCGCTGCCGATGTGGACATTCTCCAGGTAATAGAGCAAGGTGGAGCCGTCGTACCAGGACATATTTTCGCTCCGTTCCACGACATTATCTCCCGTCAGGGCCGAAATGGGGATGAAGTGCACATCCTTGACGTCCAATTTATGGCTGAAGGAAGAGAACTCGTCCTTGATCTTATTGTAGACCGCCTCATCCCACTCAACCAGGTCCATCTTATTGATACAAACCACCAGGTGAGGAATTTGCAGCAGGGAAGAAATAAAAGCATGGCGACGGGTCTGTTCGAGAATACCTTTGCGGGCATCAACCAGAATCAGGGCTACGTTGGCGGTGCTGGCCCCCGTGACCATGTTGCGGGTATACTGAATGTGCCCCGGTGTATCAGCAATAATGAATTTGCGCTTCGGGGTAGAAAAGTAGCGGTAGGCAACGTCGATGGTGATCCCTTGCTCTCGTTCCGCCTTAAGGCCATCGGTCAACAGTGCCAGGTTGACACCTTCCTCGCCACGCTTTTCGCTGGTCTTGGAGATGGCATCATACTGGTCTTCAAAAATTGACTTGCTATCGTAGAGCAAGCGACCGATAAGCGTAGATTTCCCATCGTCGACGGAGCCGGCGGTAGAGAAGCGGAGCAGTTCAGTATGTTCGGTGGGGGTTGACATTTTTAGATCTTTAGTCTTTTAGTTCATTAGACTTTTAGTTCGTTCGTCTTTTAGTTCGTTAGTCCTTTAGGAATTACCTTTTCTAAAAGACTAAAGGCCTAACCGACTAAAGTACTAAAAGTACCCTTCCTTTTTGCGGTCTTCCATAGCTGTTTCGGTACGCTTATCATCAGCGCGGCCGCCGCGTTCGGTTTGGCGAGCTACGGCTACTTCCTGGATGATACCTTCGAGGTTGGTAGCATCAGATTCCCACAGGCCGGTACAACTGATGTCACCGATAGTACGGCAGCGGACTTGCATTTCTACTACTTCTTCTTCAGGACGGCGGGGCACAAATTCACTTTCAGCCAGCAGCATACCGTCCCGGTGGAATACGCGACGGTGGTGAGCGTAGTACAAGCTGGGTAGTTCAACGCCTTCCATCTGGATGTACTGCCAAACGTCTAGCTCCGTCCAATTAGAGATAGGGAAAACCCGGAAGTGCTCGCCATAATGCTTGCGACCGTTAAAGAGGTTCCAGAGCTCAGGGCGTTGGTTTTTGGGATCCCACTGACCGAATTCATCACGATGACTAAAGAAGCGCTCTTTAGCTCGTGCTTTCTCCTCATCGCGCCTTCCGCCACCGAGGGCAGCATCGAATTTACCTTCCTCGAGGGTTTGTAGTAGAACGTGGGTCTGCAGATAGTTTCTGGAGGCATTATAGCCGGTCTCTTCACGCAGCTCTCCGCGGTCGATCGCAGCCTGTACGGAACCGACTACTAGTTTAGCCCCCAGGCGCTCGACTAGTCGATCGCGAAATTGGATCGTTTCTTCGAAGTTGTGGCCAGTATCTACGTGCACTAGTGTGAAGGGAATCCGAGCCGGCGCAAAGGCTTTCATGGCCAGGTGTACCATCAGGATACTATCCTTACCACCACTAAACAGCAGCGCCGGGTTTTCAAACTGCGCTGCCACCTCACGCATCACGAAAATGCTTTCGGCTTCCAACTCACGCAGGTGATTCAATTGTAGTTGTAGTTCAGACATTCGTCAAACGGGTTTGATCCGGGCCTCGATGGCCTTTAGGATAGCTTCAACACATTCGGCCGCTGTATGGTCGACCGTATCAATGCTTAAAAAAGGGTTGGCAGGTGCTTCGTAGGGGCTGTCGATGCCAGTAAAGCCTTTGATTTCACCGGTACGTGCTTTTGCATAGAGGCCTTTGACATCACGAGCTTCACAGACTTCCAGGGGCGTATTGATGTAAATTTCCAGAAAGTCGGCCGGGCCGATGATTGCTTTGATGGCCTTGCGCATTGCCTGAGTGGGGCTAATAAAACTACAGAGGCAGACGACACCCGATTGAGCATAGAGTTTGGCGACCTCGGCAATTCGACGGAGGTTTTCCTGTCGGTCTTCCAAGCTAAAGCTCAGGTTGTTATTTAAGCCGGAGCGAATATTGTCACCATCCAGCATCTGGGCGAAGTAACCGGCTTCAAACAAGGCTCGCTCCAGGCCAATGGCAATGGTACTTTTCCCCGAACCGGAAAGCCCCGTAAACCAAAGCACCACGGAGCGTTGCCCCAGGCGGGCTTCACGCGCTGAGCGGCTGAGCATATGGTCAAAAACCGGGTGAATGTGATCGGCCATCGAATAGTATTTCCTGAAGGAAGACGCAAAGATAGAACCTTTAACTCAGCTTGTTTAATGTTGAGTCGTTCATGTGTTCATATGCGTAGCGGAGGTCAGCTCAGTCGGCTTATACGAAGGAAACGGGATTAGACCGGATCCCCTTTAAGTCGGTAATGACCTGCGCGGGCTTGTCGGCCTTAAAGACCGCACTACCGGCCACAAGGCACTGCGCACCGGCTTCCAGCACTTTCTGGGCATTTTGCAGGCCAATGCCCCCGTCGACCTGAATGATAGCCGAACTATTGTGAATAGTAATTAGATCTTTACAAGCCCGAAGTTTAGGAATAGATTGGTAGATAAATTTTTGTCCGCCGAAGCCAGGGTTTACGGTCATGATCAAAACAATGTCTAGTTCCTCTAGCACGTATTCTAGTACTGACAATGGCGTATGAGGGTTTAAGGCCACTCCTGCCTTACAGCCTAGCTCCTTGATGGCTTGTACGGTTCGATTCAGGTGCGTGCAGGCTTCGGCATGAACGGTAATATGATCAGCGCCGGCCTCCGCAAAGGCCTTCAGATAGCGATCTGGGTCTTCGATCATCAAATGGACGTCCAATGGCTTTTTGGCATCGCGTTTGATCTGCTCGACGATGAACATACCGAAGGAGATGTTGGGTACAAAGCGGCCGTCCATGACATCGAGATGAAACCAGTCGGCCTCACTATCATTAAGCATTTGGATAGCATCGCCTAAATGACGAAAATCGGCTGCGAGCAAAGAAGGGGCTATGAGCTGTTGTTTCATAGCGGGAAAATACTACCTTTAGGGCTTGGTATAAAAAAAGAAACCGGTTGACTTTCGTCAACCGGCCCGAAAAAGAGCTTTGAGAGGCTATCTACATACCAAATCTTTGGGAGGGCATTCTCCCTTTGTCGTCTGTCATGAGATTACTTGCTTGTGCCTGAAAATAAGGACAGCCTCTGCAATCGTTGTGGGTAATAATTTGTTAGTGGTGTAGCGGTCGTTCCCGCTGACAATACAAATGTGCAACCACTTTGATCCCTACACACGTACTTTAGGTCTAGTTTTTGGATCAATTTTCAACTTATATTTTAGACAAGTCTATAGCAATCAGCAACTTATGCTCAAAATAGACAATCACTTTCGTATCAAATAGCGCTAAATAGCTATAGATTTTTTCTCAATTTCTTTGCTAAATGCCCACTTTTTTCTTCCTCAATGGCCGTTTTTTTCGAAAAAAATGCTGCCTGATCTTACTAATTGGTAGTTGTAGCGTGCTAGAATTGAGTGCTCAAAGCATTGATTTTCGGGCCAGGGATCCGTTGCCGACTTATCAGCAGGATAGTTGGCTGCGGCCAGCGGACAGTTTAGATCGGGGGCGTTTTTGGACTGCCGCAGGTGTAGGCGCTGGCTTGTACCTCGGTGCCAGCTATACGTTATACAATACCTGGTACAAGCAATACGAGCTCGGCCCCTTCACTGCCTTCAATGATTGGCAAGAATGGGCACAAATGGACAAGGCCGGACATTTTTTCTCCGCTTATTTCCAAAGTCGCCTTGCTTTTTCTGGCGCTCACTGGACGGGGATGAGCCGCTCTGCAGCACGTTGGACGGCCATTGGGGTATCAACCATTATCCAGGGAACCATAGAAACCTTCGATGGCTTTTCGGAGCGTTGGGGCTTTAGCTGGACGGATATTGCGGCCAATACGCTGGGTACCTCCTTTTTTATTGCGCAGGACCTACTCTGGCAAGAACAACGACTACTCGTCAAAGTAGGTAACAACCTGCGGGATCATCCAGACTTTCCGATAACCAATAATGGCGTTAGTAGTAATCTGGGAGACATCAGTCGAGAACGATTTGGGGACTACCCTTTTGAACGCTTTCTCAAAGACTATAACAATCAGTCGATCTGGGTCAGTGCTAATCTGCGCTCCTTCTTGCCCAATTCGGGTATCCCTCACTGGTTAAATCTGGCAGTAGGTTACGGTGCCGAAAACGTATACGGCGCCTACGGTAATAGTTGGGATGTAGAAGGTGTACGCTTTCGCTACCCGGAGACGCGCTATCGGCAGTGGTTTTTAAGTCCGGATCTCTACTTAAGCCGGATCCCTACCCGCAAGCGCTGGATACGGATGGTTTTGGGTATACTGGATATTATAAAAGTGCCTGCGCCTACGCTCGAATTGAGTCGGGGAAAGCTACAGTGGCATTGGTTGATGTGGTAAACGATAGCCGAGGCCTAATATCCTAGACTATTAATGGATACCCAATACCCAGCCTTCGTGCTGGGTGACTTGCTGGCGCTCTTCGCTGCTTAGATCTGCCGGGCCTTGGAAGTGCTGGACTAATCGTCCGGCGAGTTGTTCGTCTCGTAACCACTGTAGATAGACTTTTACCTGCTCTCGATCGGGGATGGCATCTTTTCGGGGGCGGGGTGCCAAACTGGGCCAGATTTCTGCAAAGATGATTTGACCGGTTTCGGGGTATTGTAATCCGGTGTCGAAGGGCCAGACCTGCGGAAGTCCAAATTGATCCCCCGATAAAAATCGCAGTTGGTAGATATAAGGTATGCCGAGTAGGGCCTGACTGCCTACGCTACCGGTGTAGGCAAGTTTCCAGCTAGACTGCAATCCGCTATGTCGCTGTTCTACCAGTCGTTTTTCGGCTAGTGAGATCTTCTTGCGCACTTTAACGGGGAAGCTGAAGTCTTTTCGCGCACCCAGAAAGATGCCGCTTTGGCCGGAGGTAACACCCCAAAATGGGCCTAAGCTAGCTTTGAGGCGTCGGTTAAATTCAGCGGCCACCTGAAATCGATTATTCTGATTTTGGGGTCCATCTTCAATCAGGCGGTGGAGCTCAGCCCAGATGGCCTGCCAGGCATTTTCGGTCTCCAGACGTAGTGCTTTGGCCAGACCTTTTGGATAGCCGAAGCTAAAATCGAGTCCGACGAGTACTCGCTTACCGGACTTGTATAGTCTTTTGAGTCGTAGCTGTAGGTGCTGGATGGCTGCTTGACGAGTACGAAAGTAGCGTAATCGAATGGGGGCAGACCGGCCGTTGGTTCCTTTGGCACTGGCACTACCATCAGCCAACCAGATGGCATCTCGGCTGGGTTTAGCCGGGCTGGGTGCTTTGCGGGCACTCCAGTCGATGATGATAAAATGGTCAAAGGGAGCGGACATCTAGATAGGATAGCTAGCACAAAAGTAGCACCACTAATTAGTATCTCAACCAATTAATCGGCGCTACGGTGCGGCTCGTGCTTTGGTCCCGCAGTATTTATGTAAGCCGAGCCTAATGTTAATAGGGTAATGGTATACTCATTTGGGGTTGGTGCGGGTGGTTATTAGTTGGGGGTTGTTAGATGTTAGTTGTTAGTTAGGGGTTAGGGAAATAGAAAATCTTGGAGGCCAAAGCTATGTTGGATAGTCATTTATAGATAGAAAATAGGATTAAGCTTGGGCATCACTAATTCGTTATTGACGATTACAATATTAGGCTATGGTACTTCACTGGTCAAGCTTTACGAATAGTGACCATTAGCGGCATATTCTATACGCTAAATAAAAATAAAAATCATAACATATTGACTATCAATTAATTAATAAATTGAAGAAGCTTACTGCTATTTGCTAGCTGATGAACTTACCGGTTTTCGGCCTCCAGTTTCTGCAGAACAAGCTCATAGATCCGTTCGTAGGGGATGATCTCCAGCTCGGAATTTTGTCGGGCGATGGCCCGGGTGCAAGCCTGTAGCTGCTCGTAATAATTCTGGGAGTGTCGCTTGAAGTAGATGGGGTGCCGGTTACCCGATTTTAGAATGCTGATGGATTTGATAAAGAGGTAGGCTCTTTTTAGTCCGGCTTTGCGGCGCAGGTATTTGTCGGCGTAGGCGTCCAGCTCTCCCATGCGTTTTTCCAGGTCCAGCCATTTGCGCCGACTGAGCGCCAATAAGGCCTGAATGGTCAGAAAGGGGATATTGAAACCTTCTTTATCCCTACTAATCTCCGGCAAGCGCCGCAGCAGGCGGGGTGCTTTTAGCTGGACGTCTAAGTGACCAAACTCGCCCATTTCCTCCAGCCATTTAAGGTGCGCCTGGATGAGGCGGAAGCGGATTTTGAGGTCTTGGGCGAGATGGCGGTAGGCTTTGCCAGTGAGGTGTTGATTGGCTAGGTGGAAGGCTTGGGTATAGGCTTTGCAATAGATGAGGAGGTATAAGTGAAATTGTAAAGCTCTGTACCAAGGGCGAGAGTATTCTTGCGAGAATGTATACAAGGATGTTACAGCATTAACACCTTCCCGTTCTTGCCCTAAAATTAAGGCTGACGACACAACCTGAAAAAGCATGTTTCTTCTATAAACTCTTGGGGTGTAAGGATTAGCATTTAGCTCTTTTACCGTTTTTAATGCGAGCCTAAATGCCCCTTCAAATCGACCAGAATCCACTTCCAACCCAAGCTGTAAAAAACGCAAGTAAAATTTGTATTTCATTGTATTCACCTCCTCATACTTACTAAGTTTCTTCAATCGCTCCTCCAAAGAAGCAACTAATCCTTCGGAAGTCTTCATCCCCTTAGCATAGAAATCCATTAATTCCTCGTAAGCTTCATATACCTCAAATTCAGCAACACTATTGTGATGCCAAGATCTCTTCAACTGTCTAAAATGGCTTCTTTTTTTCAAATTGTTGTCTACAAATGAGTAGTATCTGATAAATACCTCACAGCTTTTTATTAAAACTTCACTCATTTCAGCCTTTAAGGCTTCTTTAAAGACCCTTTTATTTAGGTCAAAGCTTGCATGAAATCTTCCATACCACCAAAGTTGATCTGCGATTGCCATATCTCGTTCACACCTTCTCATAAGCCGAGAGTGAGTAAGTGCCTTAGGCTCAAGTCCATCTACTAATAAGACCGCCCCTAACAACTCCTCCTTTAGCTTGTGCTTAAGCACCGGGTAACGCTTATCCTTACTGCTATCAAATAGCTTGAGGCTAGCCCCTGCATCACTTTCTACCTCGCCGGAATGGATCAGCTCATAAAGCTGCTGTGTTTGAGTGGCTTGAGCAGTTGGGCTATGGCCCGCGTAGCGTTGGAAAAAGCTGATGCGCCGTAGGCGCTGGGGACTAACAAGGTCGACGAGTTCTTTTAGAGCACGCATAGGGTATTGAGGGCTTATTGGTCCTAAGATGCGAAAACCCCTTACTTTTGCAAGACTGTTCTTTGACAAGTGGGTAAAAAAAGTAACACCGGTTATCGTCATCTCTATACTTCGACGATTAACCGGTGCTATACAACCTCAGTTTCGCTCGCTCCTATTCCGGCGAGCCTACGACTAAGATGTACCGCAGCAGTTAGTGTTTTGGTCCCCTCACTAGATGGCTACGATACTAGAACACTACTATTTTCGTGTGACGTGTTTGTGGTTCAAAAATTACTTAAATCGTTCAATAGGACAAGGATACGGAGGTTGAAGGCACCAAATTAGGCCAATAGATCACACTATTTGTCATCAAATTTCAGCTTTTATTTTAAAAAAAAATCCACAATTACCTCATTTTCAATGACTTAAATAACCAATTACTATGAAAGATTGACAATTCTAGTGTAATCTAAGGTCTAATTGCTCGACTACTAAATCATAGAGTCGCTCGTAGGGAATGATTTCAACTTCTACATTTTGTTCGTCTTTTGAGCGTGGGTGCTGATTCAAGAGTTTAAGATTTTTTTCAGATTTTCGAAGAAAGCCATTTCGGTGAAAATTGGAGTCGGCAAGCTGACAGAATGCCTTTAAAAAGTAATAAGTCCTAACAGTTCCCTTATTGTTTTTTAAATATCGATCTGAATACCGCTTAAGAGCATTTAGTCGTTCTCGAACTTTCTCGAACTTCTTTCTATGCAATAACCAAAGCGCTTGGGCTATTAAGACAGGAATATTCAGTCCTTGACGGTCTTTAGCAAAATCTGGAACTGAATTTAAAAATTTTGCCAGCCTAAAACTTTTGAAATTTTCACCACGATCTGCTATTTTACCAATTGCTCCGAGCCAAAATACATATGCTTTAAGTAAAATGATTCTTTCCTTTACAGCTTCGGCTAGCCCTTTATAATTTTTATGCTCTATCACTTTTCGAATTAGGTTGGCCGATAAACTATACTGATCAGTTGTTATAGCCAATTGAGTATATAATTGCTGGGTTCTAAACCATGCCCGACTTCCTACTGGGATTAGCGACAGAAACTTTTTAATAGCGATTTCTCCTGAATAAAAATCTTCCGTAGAGATAGAAACAGAAATCAGTTGAAGTAAAAAGCTTCTAACGTATGGGCGAGGATAAAACTTTTCGCTTTCGAGGAGGGCTATTTGTTTTAAGCAAACTTCTTTCACCTTAACATAATCAGCCTTTTGCATTGCAAGAACAACCTCTAAAAATGCAACATGATGATTAAAATCTGTAGAATTGACACCAGGGTATCTCTCTTTTAATACAGCTATTGATTTTGTCAAATCTTC
>JBCCDS010000086.1:0-19038 GCA_039030655.1 Bacteroidota bacterium
CGGTGACATCAACGTACTGGATGTGGTACACATCCGGATGGTGATCATGGGTCAACAGCCGACTTATCCGAATGCACCGAGCTGGCGCTTTGCCGATGCGGACTACGACTTTGGCAGCAATGCTGCTGAGTGGGCGGCTGCGAACTTCGACGAAGTGTACAATGTGAATGACCTGCCGGGTGACATTCTGGGTGCGGACTTCTACGCCCTAGAGATGGGTAACGTATCGGAAGGAGTGATTGCTAGCAACGCTCAAAATGATGATGATGCTCGCTCTACGGCTGCACTAACAACTGACAACCAACAACTGACAACTGGCAACATCTACACAGTAGCCTTTACGGCTAAAGAGCTGTACGGCTTCCAGGGCACCCTGGAGCTGGCTGCAGGGCTGGAGCTGGTGGATGTTGACTACCATCAGCTGACGGCACAGAACGTGAATCTGGACCGCATCGCCGAAGGCCTGATCGCGCTCTCTTACGATGATGCCACCGCGTCGCTGGCCGACTTCGGCTCGTCCAGCGACTTAGCGCCCTTGTTCAGCCTGGAAGTACGCGCTACGCGCAACGCCGAGCTGAGTGAGGTACTGACGATGACGGATCGCATCACCGTAGCGGAAGCTTACCCGATGACGGGTGGTGTAGCGAATCTGGGATTAGCCTTCAACTCGCAGGACGATCTACAGTCGGCCAGCGAGCTGTTTGTGCTGGAGCAGAACACGCCTAACCCTTTCCGGGCGACGACGCAGATTGCGTTCAACTTACCAGAGGCGGGTACGGCCACGCTGCTGATACAGGACGCGATCGGTCGTACGATCTTGGTACGTGAAATCGACGGAGCTGCTGGCTACAACCAGTTGAACCTACAGGCTAGTGATCTAAACGGCGCCAAGGGCGTGCTGCTGTACACCCTGACCATGGGGGACCAAACAGCTACCCGCCGCATGATTGTAGACTAAACGGTGTTGCCGCGCTCCGCGCGGGAACCCTTAGCCAATCCTCGCGCGGAGCGCGGGGATACCGAAAGCCCGTCTTGCAGCAATGCGGGACGGGCTTTTGTTATATTAATTCTGGGTAAAAACCTGCGGAAGTACAAACAAATCTAAATGTATTATTGAGAAAGGTCTCGCAACGCACCTAAAACGACCACGCCGATTAATTCATCGTTGCGATACAGCAGCAGGTCGGTTGACTGGCCAGGGCTGATCTGGCTACCAGCTATTTGTCCTTCGGCCAACAGGCGCAGCTCTTGATATTCCAGCTGAAAGTGGGGCTGCCAATCGAGGAGTTGTACTGAGGTATAGCCTTGATCGTGAAAAGAAGCAGTAGTTCTTTGGCGCAGCTCGGCCATCGTAAGTGGCGCTGGATAAGTCTGGCCAGGACGGGCGATGACTCCTGTGCCGGCGAAATTTTCAATGCCCAAGAAGGTATGTAGATCACCCAGATCGTGGATGATGCCATCACGATAATAGTTATCGTTGGTTGCGGGCACGACTCGCTCTGGTCGCCGGATACCGATATCGATGGTAAAGGGACCTTCACCGGCCGCTTCAACTCGTACTTCTCTTAGCACCAAGTCGAAGAGAGCATTGTATTTATTCTCTGGAATGGCCCAGTATTCATCCGTCGAAACGGCTTCAAAGCTTTGGGTGGCAATCGCGTGCAACGCTAGCAGGATACCGCAGAAATTCATCTTGCGGATCTCTTGCTTTTCCGGATCGCCCGGCCAGCCGCCTGATTCGATTAAAATGGTACGGGTGCCCCATTTTTGGAGATTATCACCGAAGGCTCGCGGTTCAAAGTCATCGTTGTAACGCCCAACACCTCCAGGGGCTGTCTTTTGCCACTGCTGATTCATCAGGGCGATCATTTGCATAGCATCTTCTCGCTTGGCATCTACTGTTTTATCCCAATCAAAGGCTGGTGCCAAAATAGAGACTGCCGCTCCTCGTTCAGCAGGGAAACCCACCCCGTAGTAAATACTCTGATCGTGGAGGTTAAAACCCCAGTCCGCCTCAAGGCGATCTCGTTCATTTTTGAGTAGGCGCGCTTCGGGCGACTGCAACCGCAATGCATCTCGGTTTAAGTCTACATTAAGCGCATTTCTGCGGCGATACAGCTCCGCGCCATCGGGGTTGAGCATGGGCAAAAAGGTCAGGCTAAGTTCTTGTTGCAATCGGTCACGGATTTCATCCATGCCGTCTCCACTTGCTTCTAGCCAGTGGAAGATGTCTAGCAAAGCTGCAGTGGCGGTGGGTTCATCTCCGTGCATCTGTGACCAAAGCAAAACCTGAACAGGGCCACTCCCCCACTCTACTCGGTTGAGTTTTCGGCCCTGGATAGATCGTCCAGCTTCAGAGACGGTGAATGCCGCTGGGAGTTGATCGATAATGGGTTGGATATCGCTGAGTCGGAAGCGGCGGGTAGTAATCGAATTTTCGTGGTATTGCTCGTAATGCTGTTGGAGTTGTTCTGCGAAGAGGAGTGAAGTCGAAATATCTCCAGAACGAACAGGAGGAGCACAGCTTAGAACACAAAACAGTACTACTAGACCCAATAATTTGATAGATGACATACTTCAAAGATAGCGGACATAAAACGCAAACATAAAAGCGTAGGCTATACCTTGATTCTCAACTTCTTGCTACCTTAGGCCAATGGCCACTGCTGCAACCAAGGCGAAGATCAAGCAAGCTGCTGTACAGCTCTTCAACCAGGATGGTATGGCTAATGTGCGCTTACAGTCTATTGCTGACGAGGCCGTGGTTAGTGTAGGTAATCTGACCTACCACTACCGCAACAAGGAGTTACTTATTGAGGCCATCTGGGAAGAAATTCTCAGCAAGCGCAAAACGCTCTTGGCGGAGTTTCGGGTCCTGCCTTTATTTGAAGATTTAGAAAGACAAATTCGAGCGGTCTTTCAAATTCAACAGGATTACCAATTCTTTTATATAGACACCCTTGACTTAATACGTTCTTTTCCGGGGATCGCTTCGTCTTGGCGTGCCCATCAACAATGGCAAACTACCGCCCTCAAAAACACGCTGGATTTTTCTGTTTCCAGGGCAGTATTTGCTCCAGAATTTTATCCCGGATTTTTCAATCATTTGGCCGAGCAATATTGGTTAGTGAGCGACGGCTGGATTGGCAGACAACGCAGCCTAGGCCGCCTTGAAGATGATTTTCAGGCTTATCATGCTGCTATTTGGCAACTACTATATCCACTACTCACGGTACGTGGCAGGCAAGAATATGAACAAACACAGTCTTTAATCCAGCAAGGATTGCTGTAGCTTTAGGGGTTAAATTGCCCAAATTATGCGCCAGACCTATTTTAAGCTAGACGCCTTCGCCTACGATAGTATGTTGCAAAGGTTAAACGGTCTGCACTTTGCGGAACGGGCAGGTGGATTGGTAGATATTAGTTTCCTGGTAAAAGATAACTGGTTGGTAGATGCTGCGGTTAGTGAACGACTCATCGAACGTAATGGCCATTTTGAGATCCACTTACTTTTTGCCTACTATCAGTACCCGCTAACCTTCATAAGCCGTTACATTACTTCCGCCAATGGCCGTAAAAAAGCGGAGGTTATGGCCAATATAATGCGTAGACAGGCTGCTAAAGATCAGCGGGGGACCATCAAGATAGACCCCAACTTTTGGCGGCTTCCCCCAAATTAGTCTCCTATGCCACGAAATACTAAAGAAAAAATAGTATCGGCCTCCATTAACTTATTTAACGAGCTAGGCCAAGCGAATGTACGTCTTCAGCAAATTGCAGATGAAGCTGGAATAAGCGTGGGTAACCTAGCTTACCACTTTAAAAATAAAGAAGCCATTGTAAGTAGAGTCTATGAAGACCTATTTGCAGATTTTTCAGACTTGTTGTCCTACTATCTCCATTCTCCCGAACTCAAAGATTTCGACGCGCAGTTAGAAAAATATCACCAATTCTTCAACCGCTATCGCTTTCACCTGGCCGACTTAATGTCTTCACGCTATGAGATTGGAGATAGCCTGAAGACCTGGAATGATTACGCCAATAAACTGCACGCCCAGATTAGGATGCGGATTAGCTTCTACGAAGGCAAAGGCTACCTGACACAGGAGGCCACCTCAGGTCTATATGATCAATTGGCTAAAAATTTATGGCGTACCATTTTCTTCTCCGTCCCTGAAGCCAATTTTCGGGGCCTTGATCTCCAAGTGGAGGATTTCAAGCAAGAAGTCTGGAGTCAATTACAGCCCTACCTCACCTCCAGTACTACTTAGATTTGTTCTAAAAAGAAAGCTTGGACAGATTTGTTTTAGAAAAAATTTTCTAAATCAAGGGATAAAACTATATTTGTTAAGAACCACGCTAAACAAAAATAAAGTACTGTAGCTATATTGTTAGCAAAATCCAGTGCTAGAAACTATCTATCTATGGCCAACGTGCTATGGCTGCAAGGCGGCGCCTGCAGCGGCAACACGATGTCGTTCCTCAACGCGGAGGAGCCCACCGTTATTGAGCTAGTAACTGACTTCGGCATCAACATTCTCTGGCATCCTTCTATTGGTCTTGAAATTGGTCACCAGGTGGCTGAGATCATGGATGACATCAAGAATGAGAAGACGCAATTAGACATCCTAGTCTACGAAGGTAGCATCGTGCAAGGCCCCAATGGAACGGGTACGATGAACTACTTCTGTGAGCGCCCCATGCAGGATTGGATCCAGGAACTCTCGCAAAAAGCAGCCTTTGTGGTAGCTATTGGAGATTGCGCCACCTGGGGCGGCATTCCTGCTGTTCCTCCTAATCCCAGTGAGTCCACGGGGATGCAATTCCACAAAAAGAAAAAGGGTGGTTTCCTCGGCCCTGGTTACAAGTCGAAGGGTGGTCTGCCCGTCATTAATATCCCTGGATGTCCGGCCCACCCTGATTGGGTAACCCAGATACTCGTAGCCATTTCTACCGGGCGGATTGGAGACGTGCTGCTCGATGATTACCATCGTCCCAAGACCTTCTTCACGGACTTCGTACAATCTGGCTGCCCTAATGCGATCAGTTTCGCACATAAGATCGATGGTAACTTCGGTAAGCGGGGTGGTTGTTTATTTTACGAAGTGGGTTGTCGTGGGCCAATGACTAAGGCCAGTTGTAATCGGATTCTCTGGAACCGGGTGAGCAGTAAGACCCGGGCTAATCACCCTTGCTTGGGCTGCACCGAGCCAGGCTTCCCGCACCATGATCTTGCAAAAGGCAGCGTCTTCAATACCATGAAGTATCTAGGCGTCTTTCCCAAGGATGTTCCTACAGGATCTACCAAGCTGGGCTACTACACCCGTGCCGGTGTGGAAAAAGTAATGAGTGCCGTATCCGGCAAAGCCAAGCACTTCGAAATCACCAAGTAAAGCATACCGACATAAAGACGAATCATGTCTAACTATAAAGAACTAAATATTTCTCCAGTTGGCCGAGTTGAGGGTGACCTCGATGTAAAGGTATACATGGAAGGCGGGGTAGTAACCCGCGCTCATACTCAAGCTGCCATGTTTCGTGGCTTCGAGCAGATCATGGCTGGAAAAGATCCACAATCAGGATTGATTGTAACACCGCGTATTTGTGGGATCTGCGGAGGCTCGCACCTCTACTGTGCTTCTTCGGCTCTGGATACAATCTGGAAAACCAAGTTGACGCCCAATGCGCTTCTACTCCGGGCGATTGGTCAAGCTACGGAGACCATCCAAAGTATTCCGCGCTGGTTTTACGCCATTTTCGCTACGGATATGGCCAACAAGAAGTTCGCTAACAAACCGCTTTACCAGGAGGTCGTTAAGCGCTTCGCCGCTTATGTCGGTACCTCTTTCCAGCGAGGTGTGGTAGCTAGTGGTCGTCCCGTGGAGGTTTACGCCATCTTCGGTGGTCAGTGGCCACACTCTTCTTACATGGTTCCAGGTGGGGTGATGTGTGCTCCTACGCTTAAAGACGTTACGCGAGCTGTAGCTATCATGAACCATTTTCGCAATGAATGGCTGGAATCAGTCTGGCTCGGTTGTTCTATCGAACGGTACATGCAAATCAAGTCCTGGGATGACCTGATGGAATGGGTAGAAGAAAACGAGAGCCAGCGCAATAGCGATTTAGGTCTCTTCATCCGCGCCTCTCTGGAGTTTGGTTTGGATACCTTCGGTCAGGGTGTTGGTAAATTTATCGCTTACGGCACTTACTTGCACAAGGACCTCTACAACAATCCAACGGTTGAGGGGCGTCAAGATGCCGTTATTAGCCCAGGTGCCTTTTTTGATGGTAAGAACTACCATGCAATGGATCACCTGAAAATCACCGAGCACGTTAAGCACTCCTGGTATGCCGATACACCTGCGGCCCACCCCTGGAAAGAACCATTGCCTACCCCCGTTCCTTCACAAAATCTGGATGATTCTGATTTCTCTGGAAAGTACAGCTGGTCAAAAGCCCCTCGCTTTGACGGGTTTGCAGCCGAAGCCGGTCCGCTTTCACGGGTGATCGCTAACGCCAACCCCAATAATCTGGATCACCAGATTCAAGATCCACTCTTCGGAGACATCATGGAGAAGAAGGGGCCGAGTGTCTTCACCCGCACGCTGGCACGGGTCCACGAAGCGCCTCGCCTTTATACCTTCATTATGGAATGGTTAAGCCAGATCGACTTGGATGGGGAGTTCTACATCAAGCCAGAGGAGCGTGACGGCCAGGGTTGGGGTGCTACTGAAGCAGCCCGCGGTGCGCTCGCTCACTGGGTGGAGCTCGAAAATGGGCTCATTAAAAACTACCAGGTGATGGCCCCCACGACCTGGAATGTTGGTCCTAATGACGACGAAGACAAAGCCGGCCCAATCGAAGCCGCTTTGGAAGGAACGGAGATTGAAGACCCGCACGATCCCGTGGAGGTCGGCATGGTAGCGCGTTCGTTCGACTCTTGTCTCGTATGTACGGTACACGCCCACGACGCCAAATCCAACAAGGAAATGGCTAGCTTTAAACTCTAAAGTTGACACCGGGTACGTTTGCCTCGAAGCCTGCGTACCCGGTTAAATAATACTTCATGGCGGGAAAGACCGCAATCATGGGATTTGGTAATCCCGTGCGCAGTGACGACGGTGTTGGTTGCTACGTAATCGATCAACTCCAAAAACGATTTTCAGAAGTACCCCATATCAGCTTGTTTGATATGGGTACTTCGGCCTTTGAGGTCCTTTTTCAACTACAAGGGCATCAACGCATCGTCATTGTAGATGCCGTAATCAATACCGAGGAGCCGCCCGGTACGCTTTATCGCCTACCAGCAGAAGAGGTGGAAGCTGCCATTATGGATGACCCTATGGTTTTTCTACACGCGCTTAAATGGGACCAAGCTCTCTCCTACGCTAAGAAAATCCTCCAGGAAGAATACCCTACCGATATTCAGGTTTATTTGGTCGCCGTTGACAATACTCGCTTGGAAGTAGGCCTATCGCCGCCCGTTCAATCGGCCGCAGACCGCTTACTGGAGATCATGGAAGCAGATCTAAGCGTCACCAGTTAATACAGCATGGAAAAAATTTTTAAAGTACCCGTGGGTCAGACCGGCGGAAGTACAAACGAAGCTTTAACTACTGGAAGCGTACAGCTGCGCAACCGACACCTGATCATCAGTGCCGACGCGGCGCAAAACGCCTTTGGCGACGAAGTACAGGTTTATCTGGTGTATTACCCGAAAGGAGAGATGTTGCTTTTAGCCCCGATGTCTGACCAGGATTTCAAGAAGGTACACGATTGTGGACTGACTATGCTAAAAATCAAAAACCTGGCGGGCGACCGATCACTTTCTTTAGAAGAAATCATTATTGATCATGAGCTCGATGCTAGTGATCGCCCCTTGACTGCCAATGGCGCTCCTGGACTCAAAATGTTACAGATTATACTTGCTTAGTTATGATAAGTATCTACACGACCAACGACCACCTGGAGCAGTTGCAGAGCTGGATAGCGGAAGAATTTAGACTTGGTGAGCTGGTAAAGGTAGTTGATCTTTTGGAAGAACGGCCCGTATCCAGTGGCCTCAACTTACTCGTCAGAAAGCGGGAGGTCAACGTCCTGCTCGACTGGTATAATCAGACTCCTCCTTATTTATTACCGCGTCCTATCAAGCTCAACCGAGAAAATTTCCTGGGTTTAGTCTACGCTAATCTTGGCAATCTAGACCGTAGCCACGAATTGTTGGCGGCGACCAACGCCAGTCTCTGGCAGGAAATAAGCCTGATCAACAAGCTTAGAAATGGATTGAGTGTTGGGCCTGAAGAGCTGGCCATAGCTTATTCGCCCTTCGACGATTACCGGCTGATGCACAACCAGGCTATTGTGCGCCACTATGCGGCCACGGAAGAAACCTTCGACCTGGAAAAACTGCAGTACTTTTATCAAGAAGCCATTCAAACGGCTCCTGATGATGAGCATCGGGCCTTCAGTGTAGGACAATACGCTACCCTACTCACTGATTTGGGACAAGCTCAGGCTGCCATCGATCTGTTATTACCTGCCATCGACCAGGCGCTCAGCCAGGAAGCCAAGACGGAGCTCCGTCGCACGCTGAGTAGTGTCTGGATGGGGCAGTTGAGTCCGCCTTATGATGCAGAGCTGCTGCAACAGCTTAAAAGCACGCTCTGGGAGGTTTTGCAGACCTACGAAGAGCAAGATCGCCCCCTGGAAACCGGTCTCCTTTTATTAGACGCGGCTCAGGTAGCGATGTTTGACGAAAGCTTTTCCGAAGCCCTCGGCTATATCAGTAGAGCGATTGGAATATTTGAGGAAGAAGCCATAGCGGAATTAGTCGGCAATGCGCAACATCGGCGAGGGCTATTGCTTTATACCTGGGCGCAGCATGATAACCCGCAATTTTACCGGCCGGCAGCGGAAAGCTTCCAAGAAGCCTTGAAGGTCTTTACCCGGGATACGGCACCCGAGGTCTTCGCTGAAATTCAACAGTACCTGGGTATCATTTATTCAGCAATACCCGATGAAGCCAAAAAGAAAAGTATTTGGGCAGCCGTTTCTTCCTCTGCATTTCAGGAGGCGCTCAGCTTCTATACCGCGGAGATGCATCCCTACGAGTACGCTAAAGTCTGTAGCCATTACGGCAACGCGCTTACCAAATACCCCGCGGCGCTGCATACCGACAATTTTGAGAAGGCCCTCTTTTATTACCAATGTGCTTTGGAGATTAGGACTTCCGCAGGTTTTCCCCTCGAACGAGCTATAACGCTGCTTAATTACCTGGAAGCCGCCTGGCATAAAGAACTACCCGAAGATAGCTTCGACGAAGCTCACTATCAGGACATGCTAAGCAAAGCGAATGAAGTAGCTCAGCTCACTGACGATCCTACCCTTTTGGCAGATGCTCAAGTCCATTTGAAAAAACTAAATGAGCTGAAAGCCGCTTACGCCTAGATTATGCACGAGATATCGTTGGTTCGCAATGTCTTTCGGTCTCTGGAAGATCAGTTTTCAGCCGAAGAGCTTGAAAAAATCAAAGCCATCCACTTAAAGATTGGCTTGCTGGCTAATGTTGAGCCCGTCCTACTGAGAAATGCCTATGAAGCTGTGACCGCGACTGATCAGCCAGGCTTTAAAGCGGTTAGTCTAGAGATTGAAATGGTCCCGGCAGAAATAAGCTGTCCCAGTTGTGGAAAAACCAGCATTATCGAAAATTATCATTTTAAATGTAGTCACTGCAATCAACCTTCCAACAATCTGATCCGAGGCACGGAATTATTAATTTCCGGCGTAGACATGGACTAGCCCTAGTTTATAGCTCATTTTTCCGTTTACTAATGAGATCACGGATACGACCTGCACTTTTATAATCTTCTTTTTCTAATAATTTCTCCAGTATTCTGGCCAGTTCTACCAGAGAGTAGGATTGAAGCGAACCGCGTTTGATGCTCCCCAAACGAAACTCCGGATCAATAATGGCTACAGAGATAATCGAATCATAAGAATAGATGGGTACATTGATACGAACAGCTAGTGCAATAGCATCGGAACAACGAGCATCTATCGTCAGATCGGGGCCATTGGATCGTTGCAGTAGTAAGCGGGTCAAAAACACTTCGCCCTGCATCTCATAGATTTCCACTTGCTTGAGTTTTCCTCCAAGGGAGGTGATCATGGTTGGAAATAAATCGTGCGTCAGCGGTTGCGGTGGTTGCATCCCTTCCATCGCTATGGCAATAGATTGTGCTTCTGCCTCTCCGATAATGATCGGTATGCGTTGTTTGGTGTCTAAGGACTCTAACAGGACGACAAAGAATCCAGACTGCGAGGTGCTGGCCGAAAGGCCGACGACTACAAGTTCCTGTGGCTGCTCCATTAGCTTTGTTTGATGTGTTGGCAGAGTTCGTCCAGTTGATTAAAGGGGGCTACAACAGTACCTTTCCAGTATAGTTTGAATAAAAAACCTTTCTCCAATTCTACGCTATAGTCTTTTTCCAGAAAAAGGAACTTCTCTTCCTCTCTCAATATCTTGATTTGATAATAATCAAGCGCTAATCGTAAGTGTTGTCTGGGACTGAGTTCGGAGGGGTCCATCTTATCCAATTAGGTTTTCGAGAAATAGTCGGCCACCGATAAAAATACAGATCAAGGCTGATAGCAGAACTAGCCCCGTTTGTACCTTAGGCAGGGCCAAACCTTTGCGAGAAAAAGGAAGGCTGAATACCCCGGCGGCCAGCAACATTCCGATTACCGACCCTATGCCAAACAACAAGAGGTAGAGTAAAGAACCCGAGATGGAATCTAACTGACTAATCACCACTGCCAGTAAGGTTCCACTACCGGCTAAACCGTGGACCATACCAATTCCATAGGCGGCCAAATGATGGCCTGAATCATTGAAGCGCAGCTGTTGCCTTTCAGTATTCAACTGCCACAAACGCCAGCCTCCTAAGAGGATAAGCATCAAGCCGACTAAAGCCTCCAAATAAGCAAAGGTCTCATTACTAATGTTTTGCTTAGCCACCAGGATCAGTACACCAATCATCAGAATGGTGGAGCTATGACCTAGTCCCCAGTACATGCCATCCTTCATGGCTAGTAGTAAGCGCTTACGCTTGGTGACCATTGTGCTCACAGCTGCAATATGGTCAGCCTCAAAAGCATGGGTAAAGCCCAATAAAACCGCTACAAAGATGCCCACTTGCTCTACTTTATAAGTTCTTGTAAAGAAACTCGGTGGTTGCCAGTATCTGCCAACGCGAGAAAATGGTCGGAGGTACAAAGTGAAAATGGCCAGTACAATTGCGCCTCCGTACCGAATACGGTTGCAGCATTTTCGCTGCCCATCCGAAAGTGAGGCTTACCGATTAGATTATTCGCTGCTGTACCAGATTTTTGTGGGATTTGATTAAACCACAAAATCCTACTGTTTCCAGTATCTGCAACTAATAATCCATCTTGGTAAAAGCCCGCATCATAGCACCAACTAAGTGTGTCTGCACGAGGGAATAAATCGTATTGATTCATCCCATTATCCGAGAGACTAGGTTGGCCAATTACTAGGTCGGAATGCTGCTGGCCAGCATCTTGCCAATTCTTCCAAAATAAGCAGCGATAGTACTGCGTATCCGCCACTAATAGTTCTCCTTTAGGACCAATCTTTACCGAATACGGCCAAATAGGGTCATGATGATCATAGTCCCTTTCGGTAAAACTCGCTTTACCGATTACCTGATCGGCAGCGGTATAGTTTTCCGTGGGAATCTTATCGAAAACCAGGATACGGCGGTTGCCCGTATCGGCGATCCATAGTCGGTGCCCATCACTGAATAAGCCGTAGGGCCAGTTAAGGCTCTTGGCGGTCGGCGCAGCTCCAATGCCGGCAACATTGGGTTGGTTACTGATAAAATCAGGCTGCCCCAAGACCGTATCTGCCGCCTGCCCGGATGTAGTCGGAAATTCATGCCAAATTAAAACGCGATGGTTCCAGGCATCGGCAACCATTAGATACTTACCGTCCGACCAAATTCCTGAAGGGTAGTGTAGGGAATGGGCGGAGGTCGAACCTCCTGCATTACGCCCCGTTCCCTGTTCATCCGCTTGGCCTAAGACGAGTAATGGGTCGGCATGGGTAGTGCCTTCTGCTAACAGCCTGCGGTAATCTTCCCAAATAAAGACCCGGTTTTGTCCCGTATCCGCGACGATCAGTTTATCATCTACGATACAGACCCCTCGGGGAGCCAGTAGTGGATGCTCGGCTGCCCCGTAGAAAAAGTGTTGGCCTTTGGTTAGCGGAGGTAGCTGATTGCTCGATTCCTCCGTAGCAGGAGTGCCCTTTTGCAGGGTAATATTCAATATTTGCTTTTGGTCAGCCATTAGCAGATTCTTGGTAATTGTTCTCCTAATAGCATATTGACTACCCGACGGCCTCCAATCCTACTTCGAATCAGCACCTTTCCTGGGTGATCGTCGGTGAGTTGTCCGATCTGAGCTGCATTTTCCCCAAAAGGTAACTCCCTTAAACGGTCAGTGAATGCTGCGGCATAGTCAGCGCTGACCACGGCCATAAATAAACCTTCGTTAGCCACATAAAGCGGGTCTAGGCCTAATAACTCACAAGCTCCACTTACTGCTTCCGATACGGGTAAGTCGGATTGTTGCAACTCTACTCCCAACTGTGCATCGCGGGCTATTTCATTGACTACTGTTGCGACTCCACCACGAGTGGGATCCCGCAAAAGCTTGATCGCATCTCCAAACTCTTCTAGGAGACTCAGAATGGTGTTGTGTAAAGCAGCGGTGTCGCTTTCAACCGTTGATTCAAACTCCAGTCCTTCCCTTACGCTCATTATGGTAATACCATGTGCAGCTAATTCCCCGCTTACAATTAAGGCATCTCCCGCTGCTATACGCTCAGCGGCAATGTTCGCTTTAGGATGTACCTGACCTATGCCCGTAGTATTGATGAAAATTTTATCTCCTTTTCCTCTTTCTACTACTTTAGTATCTCCGGTCACGATAGGAACCCCAGCAGCTTCGGAAGCAAACTTAATGGCCACCAGGACATCCCAAAACTCTGTCATTGGCAGCCCCTCTTCCAAGATAAAGGCCAAAGAGAGGTACTTGGGGACCGCTCCACACATAGCTAGGTCATTGAGTGTTCCATTAACGGCTAATTCTCCGATATTCCCGCCCGGGAAAAAGATGGGGGAAACAACGAAACTATCCGTGGTAAACGCCAAAGGCCCATTGAGCTCAAATACGGCACCATCGTGCCGTTTGTCCAGCAGTGGATTCTTCAGCAGATCGAAGACACCAGTGTCCAGCAGTTGATTGGTCAGTAGTCCTCCACTACCATGGCCCAGCGTTATGATGTCAAAATCCAGCTTAGGCATGGGGCATTGTAGCTGCATTTTCAACGGGTTCTTACTCATACGGCATCAAGGGCTTCTAGCGCATTACTGAAATGGTAGTAAGCTGCACAAGCCCCTTCTGAAGAAACCATCGGGGCACCCAGTGGATTCCTGGGGGTGCATTGCTTACCGAATTGAGGACATTCGTGTGGTTTCTTGATCCCTTTCAAGACTAAGCCAGCGATACATTCCTTGCTTTCGGCCACGTAGGGAATATCGACATTGAATTTGCGATCGGCATCAAAGTGTGCTAGTTCTTCTCGCACGCTGTAGCCTGATTCCGGTATTTCTCCAATACCTCTCCATTCCCGATCAGTGACACTGAATACCTGACTGATGATTTCTTTAGCACTGGGGTTCCCCTCGGCCTTTACAATTCTGCTGTACTGGTTTTCCAGCTCTTGCTTACCCGCCTCCAGCTGTCGGACGGTCATCAAAATCCCCTGTAATAAGTCAACTGGTTCGAAGCCAGTCACTACGATGGGTACTTGATAAGTCTCGGGTAAAGATTCATATTCTCCAATGCCCATGATCGCACAAACGTGACCAGCGGCCAGGAAGCCATCAATCTGGGCCTCCTCATCATTCATTACTGCGGCGATAGCCGGAGGAACCAATACGTGAGAAGCCAGAATACTGTAATTGGTTAATCCTGCTCTTTGAGCATGTAAAACAGAAAGTGCATTAGCAGGAGCTGTAGTTTCAAAGCCAACTGCAAAGAAAACCACTTCGCGATCAGGATATTCCTCCGCCAATTTAACCGCCTCTAAGGGAGAATAGAGAATGCGCACATCTGCTCCTCTGGCCTTAGCCTCCAATAGGCTCATTTCAGAACCAGGTACACGAAGCATATCACCGAAGGAGCAAAGGATTACACCCTCATTTACGGCCAAATGGACCGCTTTGTCGATCAAATGCAGAGGAGTAACGCAAACTGGACAACCCGGTCCGTGGATCATCGTGATTTCCTTCGGTAGTAATTCGATGATGCCGTTGCGGACTAAACTGTGGGTCTGCCCACCACAAACTTCCATTATTTTCCAGGGCTGGGTAGTAATCTTCTTGATTTCAGCCAGGTATTGCTCTACCAGTTCTGGGTCGCGGTATTCGGATAAGTACTTCATGATCAGGAGTTGATAGGGCGATCGATTTGACTACTTTCCACCAATTCATCCAATTCCCCAATTTCTTTGAGGTATTTAAAGGTTTTGGCGGCTTCTATTGGGTCAACCACGCTGATGGCCACACCTACATGCACCAGCACGTAATCATCGACTTTCGCTTGTGGTACCATTTCCAGGCTTGCTTCTTTGGTGATACCACCAAACTGCACTTTTGCCATGCGGACTTTGCCTTCAAAGCGATGCTCAATACTTTTAATTTTTCCGGGTATTGCCAAACACATTAGAATATGGTTGAAGTAGTGGATAATTCAGCTGGAGAAAGCGCCTGAAGCTTGGCCAGGGCCAGCTGTCCATAGCTGATATTTTCGTCATTGGGTGAAAGTTCCCGATGAAATAGTAATTGATAGTCTTGGCAGAGATAGCGGTCGGCCAAATCTACCAGTAGGCTGTTTTGCCAAACACCACCGCTAAAAGCTATACGGGTATATGGCTGTTGTCTAGCAACGGCTTCGATAATGCCGATGCACTGTCGATGAAACTTTAGGGCCGTAAGTCCGAGAATCTGACCTGTATGATGTTCCTCCAGCAGCAAACCCAGCCAGGATGTTGTATCCAATAGATTGTCTACTGGCCAGGGTATATCCATATCAGGATAAGGAGACTGGGATTGTTCGTGCTGACGTGCAACCTGCTCTAAAAGCATGGCTGCTTCGCCTTCAAATGCAGAGCGATCAGCTAGCCCCAGCAAGGCAGCTACTGCATCAAAGAGTCGCCCCATACTACTAGTCTGCAAGCTGGTAGCTTGAGCTAGCAGAGACTGGTAATATTTCCATTCCAGCTCAGTGAAGTAAGGCCGGAGGGTTCTTTCGCCTAAAGGGTTACCTACCAACAGGCTCAGTGCAGAAAGTCGAGGTTCCCGGCTCATTTTATCCCCTATCAGCTGTGGAAAATACTTTAAGTGTGCCCGTCTTTCAACCTCGCCGTTTTTCCAGCCCAGGAACTCCCCTCCCCAAATTTGTCCGTCTATGCCATAGCCAGTCCCATCCCAGATGACGCCAAGAATATCCTCAGCTGGCTCTGCTATGCGATGCTCTGCTAAAACGGCCCCGAAGTGAGCATGATGATGCTGAATAGTTTTTAGTCGTAATCCTTCTCGATCACTGAGTTCCTGCGCAAGGGCAGTAGAATGGTAGGCAGGGTGAGCATCGGCTATCAGCTGGTGGGGAAGACCTGCGGAAGTACTCAACAAATGCAACAAACAAGCTGCGGCTCGCTCCTGACTTTCATAGACCGACAGGTCGCCCAGATAAGGGCTGATGAAGGTATTGCCCGCCTGTCTGATGCAAAAGCTGTGCTTGAGGTCACTACCGAAAGCCAACAGAGACTGACCGTCCGATTTTCCACTACAATCAGTAGGATAGATTGGAGCCAGACCACGGGCTCGTCTTAGCCAAATGGGGCGTTGTTTATTCCGGCTAAAGCGGACTACTGAATCATCCTGAGGCAGCAAGATTTCCCGATCGTGATGAAGAAAGAAATCAGCCACTCCGCTCAAATTGTTCTTTACTTCCTCTGCCCGAGCTAAGATCGGGCTACCGCTGATATTTGCGCTAGTAGCGACCAATGGGCGATCACAGGCGGTGCTGATCAATTGCAATAGAGGCGCAGCAGGCAACATCAGACCAATTTCCCCTAATCCAGGCGCAAGTGCTTCTAAAGCTAAAGGGGAAGCAACTGCCGATTGGATGGGTAGCAGTACAATTGGGGCAACAGCCGATAAAAGCGCTTCCTTTGCAGCTGTGGACACTTCTAATTCAGGGCCAATTGCCGCTAGCTTGGGGTACATCACCGCCAGCGGTTTGGTCGGTCGCTGCTTGCGGGAACGAAGCCGCTGGATAGTCTCCGCATTAGTAGCATCACAAAGCAAAAGGTAGCCTGCTACTCCTTTAACGGCACCGATTCTACCTGCCTTTAACCAGGCCGCTACTTGTTGAATGGCATCCTGTTCATCAGGTTCCAACTCACTTTCTAAAGATAAGCGAGGCCCACATTCAGAGCAGGAGTTGGTCTGTGAGTGAAAACGTCGATTTTGTGGATCAAGGTACTCCTGTTCACAACTGCTACAAGGCTCAAAAGCGTGCATGCTAGTGCGGACCCGGTCGTAAGGGAAGGCGTTAATGATGGAATAACGGGGGCCGCAATAGGTACAGGTAATGAAGGGATAAGCAAAGCGTCGGTTAGTCGGGTCCTGCAACTCCGCTCTGCATTCCGGGCAGATAGCTACGTCCGGTGGCAGCAGCGTAGTGGAGGCACTTCCGAACTGGCTTTCTTCGATGCTAAATACTTTACTAACTGGGTAGTGACCTACTTCCAACTTATAGCCACTGATGTAAGCGCCTCTTGGGGGTTGCTCCAGCAAATCATTCAACCAATTTTCGGCAACTCGTTGATTGGCTAACAGTTCTACGTGCACTCCATCCGGAGCATTCCAGACTCGCCCCAACAGGCCTAGCCGATCAGCCAAACGCTTTAGGTGCGGCCGAAAGCCGACCCCCTGCGTAACTCCCCAGAGATGAATATGAACGCCAGCAGCTTGCATCTGAATTAGGCGCTAAGGGACAAAGCAGCCTCTTTTTTCTCCGCTACTCGATCCAGTAACCATTGACACCACTCGTCAATTCCCTGGCCAGTTGTACTACTAATGGAAAGTGTCTCAATATCGGGATTGACTTCCCTGGCATCACTAACTACAGCCTCCACGCTGAAAGGCAGATAAGGCAGCAAATCTGCTTTAGAAACCAGCATTAATTCACTGGTCAGAAACATCCGAGGATATTTCTTAGGTTTATCATCTCCTTCCGTTGTTGCTAAAAGCGTGACTCGATAATCTTCGCCCAAATCGTAACTAGCTGGACAAACCAGGTTACCCACGTTTTCAATAAACAAGAGGTCAACACCCTCTAGATCCATGACTTGCATAGCCTGCCAAATCATTTGGGCTTCCAGGTGGCAGATGCCTCCGGTTACGATCTGTCGCGCTTGAATTCCTGTCTCCCGAATTCGGTCGGCATCGCGCTCTGTATCCAGATCGCCAACCATCACGGCCATATTCAACTGCCCTTTTAATCGTTTAGCCGTTTCCTGCATCAGGGTGGTTTTTCCACTCCCTGCGGACGAGGTGATGTTGATCAGTAAGGTTTGCTTTTCCGCCATTTGCTTGCGGATGGAGTCCGCTACGAAATCATTTGCTTGCAGCAAATGCATGGTGGTGTTATCGCAGGCTACCGTTCCGCGCATGTTGCGCGAGGACTTCATCACCTTTTTCATAATCAGGGCTACATTTGGTTCTCCCACAATGTATACACGTGCAGCTTAGTACACAAGGATTTAAGGCGATTAGCAATTAATTCCTAAAGCGCAGTTTTTATTCCGAAAACGCTGATATGGCTACTAAAAAAATTAGCCCGGAAGCTTTCTGACCGCCGCTATTCCTCTACACTATACGACCAGCTGATATCTACTGTCCCCTTCAACATCAGCGAGACCGAGCACATCTTCTCCATACTCAAGCGGCAGGCACGTTCCACTTTTTTCTCATCCAAATCGCCCTTTAGGCGGTAGTGCAGGTGAATAGCGGTAAACACCCTGGGAGCCGTTTCTGCCCGTTCTGCCTTTACATCTACTTGTAAATCGTCGATGGTCTGCCGCTGCTTGTTGAGCAGGTAAACTACATCAATACTCGAACAACTTACCATGGCCGCCAAGACCATTTCCATGGGGCGAGGAGCCGTATTACCACCGCCAATTTCCTGGCTGGCGTCGGTATAGATCGGAAAGCCCGTAGGCGAAATGGTTTCAAATCGGTAGGCGTCATCGACGCGGCGCATTGTCAGTTCCATGCTTAAAAAGGGAGTTTATTTACATCAACATTACCACCCGTCAAAATGATGCCCAGGCGTTGACCCTTTAGCTGTGTTTTATGGCGCAAGGCCGCCGCCAGTGGAACGGCACAACTCGGTTCAATAATTATCTTCATCCGCTCCCAAATCAGCCGCATGGCCTCAATAATCTCCGTTTCGCTAACTAACCAAATATCATGAACGTGCTTACGGATAATGCCGAGGGTCTTTTCACTCACATTCGTCCGTAGGCCATCGGCCACGGTCCGATTATCCACATTGTGCTCTACCCTACCCGATCGAAAAGCCCGATAAGCATCATCTACATTCTCCGGCTCTCCCGCAATGACCTTTATCTCAGGGTTAAAGTAGTGAGCCGCTAAAGCCGTACCCGATAAAAGACCACCACCACCGACCGGGCACATCACTGCATCCAGGGGATCGTTAACTTGCTCAAACAATTCCATTGCACAACTGGCTTGCCCGGCAATCACCCCGTAATCATCAAAGGGGTGAATAAATGCCGCGCCGGTGCGAGCTACCACTTTATCGAGCGTAGCCTGTCGCTCTTCGGGCGTATTGTTACAATAAGTGATTTCAGCCCCATAG
>JBCCDS010000087.1:0-18219 GCA_039030655.1 Bacteroidota bacterium
CCCAAAACTGAAGTTTTGAGCGCAGATCTTCTAACTGGATAAACCGGAGATGGTGAAGGTAGCAGTGACCAAAATCCGTGGAACGAACCGTAGGTGAGTGGTCATCTGCTCCCATGCTGCTCCCCACGATTGACTGAGCGCATTGGCGTTTTAACCAAAGACAGCTCCAGGCATTGCTCTCCCCAATAGAAAAATCAGCGTCCAAAAAAGACTGTTTGATTTTACAGGGAAAGAATTCCTGCCATCTCCACCAGTTCCTGAGGGGGAATCTTACGCTTGCCGATAGCGTCTTCAAAGGAATAAGTCGTAATCTTATTATTGATCATACCCACGGCCACGTTTTCCTTGCCCTCCAGCAGGAGATTAACGGAAGCGTGACCTAGCTGGCTAGCTAAAAGTCGATCCGCAGCAGTTGGCGAGCCTCCTCGTTGGAGGTGACCAATCACCGTCACCTTGGGTTCCATGTCAGCAACCTGGTCTTTGAGCCGTTCGGCCACTCCAGCCGCACCTCCCATATGATGACCTTCAGCAACCACTACAATACTGAAGAGTTTGCCGCGTGCCCGGTTTTTGCGGAAGACCGTCATCAGGCTTTCAATATCCGAATCTACTTCAGGGATCAGCACCGCGCTGGCTCCAGAACCAATGGCAGTGAACAGCGCGATGTAACCAGAGTGACGTCCCATTACCTCAACAAAGAAGAGTCGGTTGTGACTATCGGCCGTGTCGCGGATCTTGTCGACAGCTTCAATCGCCGTATTTACTGCGGTATCAAAGCCGATCGTGGAGTCCGTTCCGTAAAGGTCATTGTCAATCGTTCCCGGCACTCCAATAAATGGAATACCAAATTCTTCGCTAAAAACTTTTGCGCCGGTAAAGGTGCCGTCTCCACCGATAGCGATACAGGCATCGATATCGTGTGCTTTTAGGTTCTCGTAGGCAATCTTACGCCCCTGAGGAGTACGAAACGATTTGGAGCGGGCCGTACGCAGAATGGTTCCCCCGTACTGGATGATATTAGCTACGTCCTTGCGCTCCATGCGGCGGAATTTGCCATTGATCATGCCTTCATAGCCACGTTCAATGCCGTAGACGTGTAGGTTGTTGAATGCTGCTGTCCTTACCACGGCACGCACGGCAGCGTTCATGCCAGGGGCATCTCCTCCAGAAGTAAATACAGCAATGCGTCGAATATCCTTTCGATCCATGGTGCCAAAAACAGATTAAACGTTCAGGTCAGGACGGTGAAAATCAGCCAGGGCTTGTATGGGCTTGGGTACAAATCGACCAGCCCTAAGATTACGGCTGGCCATGGCCGCCAAAAGTACTTCTTTGAAATGAAATGCAATAGAACCAATGAAGTTAATCGGTAAACTTAAATGACTGTCGTACTTGCGCACGTGGCGGTCGAGGAATTCTCCGAAACTATCCAGAATCAAATCCTGGATGAGAGGATGCTGCAAATGCTCGCCCATAAAGCGAGTAAAGCTGGCCAGGTAAGTGTTGGGATTGGGCGAGTCGTAGACAGTATCCCGTACCGTAGCACGGTCCACTTGGGCGTATTGCTCAAAGGATTGAGTTAAGTCCTCGTCTAGCTCCCGATAGAAGTAGGCTCTTAGTAGCGCCTTACCCAGATGACAGCCACTGCCTTCATCACCCAACAGGTAACCCAGGTTCGTTACATTGTCAATGACTTCTTGGCCATCGTACAAACAGGAATTACTGCCCGTGCCGAGAATGCAGGATATGCCGGCTTCGTGCCCACAGGTGGCACGGGCTGCACCCAATAAGTCGTGCATAACTTCGACATCGGCTTGGGGCCAGGCACCGAGTAGGGTGTCTTTGATCAGTTCCTTACGTCGGTAATCCCAGGCTCCCGCACCGTAATAGAAAACCTTGTCCGGACGGGCATAGGGCAGCTCATCTTTTGACAATTGGCCAACGACATCCTCGAATTGTGCGGGAGGGTGAACCACTGGGTTAAAGCCGGGTGTAGTGACTACTTTATCCCCGGTTTTAGCTTGAAGCAAGGCCCAATCGGCCTTAGTCCCTCCACAATCTGCTACCAAAATCATAGCATCAAATTTAAGCGATTGGCAAGGTAGTGTATTTTTTACACTAAGTAGGTTTCAAAAGCTCTGTTATCTTTGCAGCCAAATTATATAAGCATGGCCCTCAAGTGTGGAATTGTTGGACTTCCCAATGTTGGAAAATCAACGCTTTTTAATGCACTAACCTCGGCAAAAGCTCTGGCGGCGAACTACCCATTTGCCACCAAAGAGCCTAATATTGGGGTAATCACAGTACCTGATCCGCGCCTGGATAAACTGGCTGCACTGGTGAATCCCCAAAAGATTTTGCCCACAACAGTCGACATCGTAGATATTGCTGGCTTGATCAAAGGAGCGAGTAAAGGTGAAGGCTTGGGTAATCAATTCCTGGCCAATATTCGTGAGGTAGATGCTATCGTGCACGTCGTACGCTGCTTTGAAGATGATAATGTGATTCACGTTGACGGTAGCGTAGATCCGGTACGCGATAAAGAGATCATTGACACGGAGCTGATCCTGAAGGATATTGAAACGGTAGAAAAGCGCCTCGATCGTTTCCGTAAAGTGGCAAAAAGCGGAGATAAGGAGGCTAAAAAGATCGTAGAAATCTGCAACTCCCTGATGGAACACCTGGAGGCCGAGAAGCCCGCCCGCTCCTTTGCCGGAGGGGACGATGGAACCGCTATGGTCAATGAGATGATGCTGCTGACTGCTAAGCCAATTCTTTACGTCTGTAACGTAGATATGGATGCGATGGAGACGGGCAACACTCACACTGAAGCCTTTATGGCGGCAGTGGCCGAAGAACCCGCCGAAGTGATTCTGATCAGCGCAGGCATTGAAGCCGATATCGCCGAATTGGATACCGTGGAGGAACGCCAGGAATTCATCGAGGATATGGGACTGGTAGAACCCGGTGTCAACAAAGTTATTCGGGCTTGTTATCAACTACTGGGGTTAGTTACTTACTTCACGGCCGGAGAAAAAGAAGTACGAGCCTGGACCATCCGCAACGGGACTAAGGCACCCGGGGCAGCTGGGGTAATTCATACCGATTTCGAAAAGGGATTTATTCGGGCTGAAGTTATTCACTACGCCGATTACATCGAGTACGGCTCTGAATCTCGGGCCCGCGACGCCGGTAAGCTCAATGTGGAAGGCAAGGAGTACGTCGTTGAGGATGGTGATGTGATGCACTTTCGCTTTAATGTCTAAGGCGGCTTAATCCCATCTATTAAGTAGCTATCGGCTGACGCTTCTTGGGAATGTCCTTCCTTCCTTGTTATTGGCAATCGTCGATAAAAAGTGGCCGTTCGACGATTTCTGAGGGTCTAGACCTGCGGAAGTACTAACTTTCCACTTTGATCGAATTATGTACAATAAATACATAGCAGGCGCACTCGGTATTACCCTTGGGGTTTTTGGTGTTCACGATTTTTATCTGGGCCGCTGGTGGCGTGGAGCCCTCCAAATGTTCTTTTTCTGGGTATTCGTTATTGCCAATGTGGAAAGCAATGGTGAAATGCCGCTGCCGATCATGATGGGGATTATCTGTATGATCCCTGTCCTTACGGGGGTAGTGATGATGTTTACCCCCAAGGAGAATTTTGATCGACGCTTTAATAAAGAAAAGCTCATCGATACACCAGCTTCGCACGAAAATGTAGCGGACTTGAAGCAAGAAGGTATCACCTACTTTAAATCGGGTGATTATGATCTGGCTATCGAAGCTTTTAAAGATGCTTTAGAGATCAATGCCGCGGACCCCAAGGTGCATTTTAATCTGGCTTGCTGCTATACCCAACAACACGATCTGATTGCCGCCCTCTATCATCTTGAGCTATCGGTCAGCTATGGATTGACCGCTATGGATCGGATTGAGACTCACCCGGCATTGGAGTGGCTGCGGAATCAAGCGGCCTTTGAAACTTTCCGTAGTAATAATTTCCGCCAGCGCGATTATAATGCGCCCAAAGTACCTCAAAAAGCCCTCAGCCTGGAGCCAGAAATGGAATTGATGGATCTCGATAGCCCCATTATGGCCCTGGAAGCTACCGACGAGTTACTCGATAAGCTCACTAAACTGGCGGCCTTGCGGGAAAGAGGGATTCTGACCGAACGCGAATTCGCCCAGCGCAAGGAAAAGCTGTTCCGCAATTCCTGATACCCTTTAAGGGTTTAGCCATACATTTTTTCGTAGTAAGTCCGGTAGGCCCCACTGGTCACCTTATCCATCCATTCCTGATTATCCAGGTACCACTGAATCGTCTTTTTCAAGCCCACTTCTACGGAAACGGAGGGGGTCCAGCCCAGCTCAGCTTGCAGCTTACTGCTATCGATAGCATAGCGCTGATCGTGCCCAGGGCGATCCTTAACGAAAGTGATCAGCTGGCGGCCGGTACCAGCTGGGCGCTCGAGTAATTCGTCGCTCAAATCGCAAAGGCTATGCACCAACTCTAGATTAGTACGTTCATTGTTGCCGCCAATATTATAAGTCTCGCCGCTGCGGCCCTGGTGAAAAATGAGATCAATAGCCGAGCAGTGATCCTCTACCCAGAGCCAATCACGCACATTGCTGCCGTCGCCGTAGACGGGGAGTGGCTTTTGGTGGCGAAGATTATTAATCATTAAAGGAATGAGCTTCTCCGGGAACTGTAGCGGACCGTAGTTATTACTACAGTTGGAAATGACGATGGGCAAACCGTAAGTGTGCTGATAGGCCCGCACGAAATGATCGCTACTGGCCTTGCTGGCGGAATAAGGTGAACGCGGATCGTAGGGGGTAGTCTCGGTAAATAAACCTTCAGCCCCGAGACTACCGTAAACTTCGTCGGTACTGACGTGATAAAATAATTTGCCCTCGAAATCACCTTTCCAGTGCTGCTTGGCCGCGTTCAGTAGAGTTACGGTACCTAGTACGTTGGTCAGGATGAAGGCCGTTGGATTGGCAATCGAGCGATCGACGTGGGACTCCGCAGCGAGGTGGATGACTCCATCGAAGTCAAACTCCGCGAAGAGGGCTTGTACCGCCGGGCCGTCCTGAATATCTAGTCGCCGAAAACTATAATTCGGTGCTCGCTCAATGCTGCGAATGTTTTCTAGATTACCGGCGTAGGTTAGCGCATCGACATTGATGAACTGGTAATCGGGATAGCGATTCACCATGCGCAGTAGGAGATGAGAGCCGATAAAGCCGGCACCGCCGGTAATTAAAATTCGTTTGGTCATGTTCAGGGCATTGATCCGGCCGACAAATATCGCAAAAAGCCGCGCATCCAATAGTCAGCTGCTGTAATTCGGGCTACCTTTACGGCTATCGATAAAATGCCTTCTAGGCTGGCAAGTATGCATTACGCTTCCGTTTTATTATTACTTCTTTTGGTACTTCCGCTGGTCGGACAGACTGAGTTCACCGGCGCTCGCAACAAAGATGCAGCGATCTTGGTCCATATGAGTTATGGGCCCGAATTTCCCCTTGCCGACCTTGGCGAGCGGTTCAACAATAATTTCGGTCTCGGCTTAGGGCTGGGCTATACCGGCCAGGAGAGCCCTTGGGTTTTTAGCCTGGAAGGCAAGTATTTTTTCGGCAGCGAGGTCGAAGAGGATGTTTTAGCTGGCTTGCGCACGGATGCCGGATTCATCATTGGAACCAACCGTTTTCCCGCCGATATTAACCTGCGTATGCGGGGCCTTTTTGTCGGTCTGCGGGCTGGCCGCATTTTTGCTCTGGGAGATAATCCCCGGGGAGGGATAAAAATTGCGCTGGGGGCAGGCTATTTTTCCCACCGAATCCGTATTCAGTTTGACCCGATGCAGACGGTGAACCAGTTAGTGGGCGACTACCGCAAGGGCTACGATCGACTCTCTGCGGGGCCGGCACTTAGTCAGTTTATCGGTTACTACCAGTTGAGTAAAAATGGGCGGATTAACTTTTTTGCTGGAGTAGAAGCCATTCAAGCGCTCACTACTAACCAGCGAGATTACGATTTCGCTACTGCGGGAACCCTAGAAGAAGACCGACTGGACATCAGCCTGGGGATTAGAGCCGGCTTTATCTTACCGCTCTATAATGGATCTGGAGAAGATATCTTCTATCGATGAGTTGGCTTTACCGGCTGGGTATTGGCCTTTATCATAGCATCATCAGGCTACTGGCATTGCTGGGTAAACCCAAGGCCAAAGCTTGGGTGGAGGGGCGTCAATTAGCCATTGATTGGGATAAATTGGATCAAGTACGCAGTCGAGGTCCGGTGGTTTGGCTGCATGCCGCTAGTTTGGGGGAGTTTGAACAAGGTCGTCCGGTACTGGATCTGATTCGTCAGGAAATGGCTGGTAGGGTAGTGATCGTACTGAGCTTTTACAGCCCCAGCGGCTTCCGACCCGGGCAAAAGTATGAGGGCGCAGATTTGGTGACCTACCTGCCTGCTGACGGTCGAAGCAGGGCGCGCCAATGGATACAACAACTGCGTCCGGACCTGGCTATTTTCGTGAAGTATGAATTTTGGCATTATCATTTACTGGCGCTAACTAAAGCTCAGGTACCTACCTATTTGATTGCCGCTGCTTTTCGTGCTGATCAGTTTTTCTTCCGTCCTTGGGGAGGATGGTGGCGTAGAATACTGCATCGTTTTCAAGGCATTTTGCTGCAAACGGAAGCTGATCTAGACTTGCTCTTGCAAGTGGGACTCGCTGAAAACCGACTCACCGTCACGGGAGATCCTCGGATCGATCGAACCTTAGAATTAGCGAATACAAACTGGTCAGATCCTATTCTTGAACAATTTAGTCAGGACGATCGGCCATTGCTAATCGCTGGCTCAGTCTGGCCGCCCGATATAGAGCGTTTGCTGAAGATCTGGCCCGAAATGCGTCAGCAATGGCGCTTGCTGCTGGTGCCTCATCAGTTGGAAGAAAATGAATTACAGACTTGGGCGCTTGCTTTTAAGGCCGATCGTTATTCCAAGCTCCAGCCAGCATTGGAGCTAGGTGGGGATGTTATGATACTGGACACTATTGGCATTTTAAGCCGTTGCTATCGTTATGGTAAGCTGGCTTATATCGGTGGAGGTTTCGGCAGCGGCATCCACAATTCCCTGGAACCAATGGCCTACGGACTGCCCGTACTCTTTGGTCCTAAAATTCAGAAGTTTGCGGAAGCTGTGAGGATGGCGAAAGTGGGAGGTGCTAAAGTGATAAAATCTGCTGAAGATTTACAGCAGCAACTCCAATGGTGGTCCATTGAGGAGGAATATGCGTTGGCGCAGGAACAAGTCCAAAAATTCATGCAGGAGAATAAAGGCGCTTCTCTGCGTACCTGGGAGGTACTGTGTCCCGTTCTTCAACAAGATTAGCTTCTATCAATATCGTATATTGACCGCTAAAGCCCTTTATCTATGAAGAAACGCCTACTCTATCTGGCCCTGATCCTGGCCTTTACGGTTCCTCTTTCTGCTCAGGACGAAGACTTTCCCGCCGGGCAGTACATGCAACAGACCTTTGAAGATCTTTCTGCTAAGCTGTCGCTTTATGCTGAAAGTAATGGCTACGGCTGGCGTTCTGACCTTTGCTTCGCCGGTGCCATTATTGATTTAGGAGAAACTATTGCCTTGAATGTCTACCTAAAAGCAGGCACCGAATACAGCTTTATTGGGGGGGGCGATGAAGATATCAGCGCACTGGATCTCTATCTGGTCAATAGTGAACGGGAAGTAGTGGCCAGCGATACCCTGGATGATCGGACGCCCATTGTCGATTTCACGCCTCGGACTTCTGGTATCTATAGTCTGAGGATGCAATTAGTAGGCTGTGAAGTAGGGGCTAGTTTTGTTGGACTTGCTTTACTAGAGAAAGCAGGAGCAGGTTTCTCACCCCGGGATTATGAAAGAGCCTATCTACATTTGCTGGAAAATAGCGGGAACGTCAATAGCGTTAGCAGTGGCGTTTACTACCACGCTGACGACAATCAATGGAGCACCTTTGGATTCTGGCTGACTCCCGGGGAAACTACAACGGTAGATAACCTGGCCATGGGTAATGGTAATACCCAATGGCTGGTTTCGGGCTGCGAGACGGGGCTGACCGACGTTAATCTCTATTTGCTGGGAGAAGCAGGAAATACGCTAAAAAGTGATGTTGCAGCTGATAATTTCCCCTTGTTTAGCAATCCTAACTTACCGAATACCGAAAATTATGGAGTCAAAGTGGAAGCCGTTGCTGGCAATAAGCCAGGCTTGATCTTCGTATCAATTCTATCAGAATAAATTATTCTCTAACCAGGATGCCCTTTTGGGGTCCTTAATATCACATTATGTCAAAAGTGCTAAAAGTCATCGAAGTCCTCTCTGATAGCGATAAGAGCTATGAGGATGCCATCAGAAATGGCGTAGAAAACACCTCTAAATCAGTGCGTGACATTCGCTCTGCCTTCGTCCAGTCACAGTCAGTGACTGTCAAAGACGGTAAGGTGGATAAGTTTCGCGTTAATTTGAAGATTACCTTCGAAGTAGATATCTAATCTGTAAATCAAGCAGTACACAAGACGGCTCATGACAAAAAAAGTCATGAGCCGTCTTTTTTTATTTTAGGCGCCACTTCTCGATTTCTGCCCAGGCGTACCCTTCGTCTTCCCAGCGGATTAAATTGGTCACACCTATTCCTTTGTAGTTCAAAAACCACTCCTCGACTATCCGGTGAGCAGCAGGGTATTCCAGTAAAAGCTCCAGGTAATTGGTTGCGGGCAGCGTTCGCAGGCCACTATCTGAAGGAATGGCAATAATTTTGGTATCCAGTTCTCCCTGATCACTAAGCAGTAAGGCTCCAATTGGAGCTACACTGATCTGACTGCCCCTGGCAGCTGACTCACCAATGACCAGGATATCCAGCGGGTCTCCATCGCCGCCTCGGGCTTTATCCATTAATGTTGAAGGAATGAAACCGTAGTTGCCGGGGTAGGGCAAGAACTGAATTACCCGTTCACTACCGTCAGGGAGCGTGTCTTGCACAAAGCGACCAGCTTGCTTATCGTACTCAAATTTTTTATTGGTGCCGGCGGGGATTTCAACGACCATATTTAGGCCGCCATCTTCATCAAGAGTAGCAACTTCGTAAGGCGCTTTTGGCCGATCAAAGCGTGGGCCTTCCTGCTTACAACTTACTAAGAGATATAGAAGACTTAGCAGTAGAAGGAAATTGGTGTATTTCATAGGGCGAAAATACGAGATAATCAACCTTAAGACGTCTTTGACTGACTATATTTGAAGCATGCGTAATGCTCATTGGTGGTTGCTGCTAGCAGCCTTACTTTTACTGGTGTTTAGTCAGACGTTCTGCGCGGAAGAAGCAATAGCCGTAGCTATAAGTGATATTGAGCAGCAGCCAAAGGCCACCGAAGCTGATGCTCCATTTGCCAGTGTATACCTGAAACTGGACGGAAGCTGGCAGGGGGAATTCCTGATCTACCGCGATCCAAGTCCCCAAGCCTTAAATGGTAGAGACCTGGAGGCTGCTCTGAGAGCTGGTGTCGATTACAGTCAATATGAATTGATGAGTGCGATTCAGGTAGAACAGCTCTATCATTCTATTAGCCCCTACTTTCAAGAGGTGCAAATCACTGATTATTACCCGGAAACCGGGGATACTATTCGGAGTCGTGGCGTCAATAAAATCCAGGACGGGCAAATGTGGTGTGTCGTCCAAAAACCGGATGAGCTCATCATTCATCGTGGTAGTCGCGAAGGGGACAATGGCATCATTTGGCAACGTAATGAAAAGGAGCCTCAACGCATTGAGTACTTCCTGGAGACGGTCGGGCCTCGCTATTATGAAATCAGCGGCTACGGCTACTACGAAGGGGATGATCCTGATTTAAGTCCACCGCTCTGGTTTTACAGCCGGTATGAGAGAAAATAGTTGCCATGAATGAACTGTTGGACCAGCTCGCTGCCTATGCACCCTTAACCAATGCTGATCGCAGGCTCGTTGAGCAAATTATGCAACCGCTACGGTTACCAAAAGGCGCACTCTTTGTGGAAGCAGGTAAACGAACGGATCGTATCGGTTTTGTCACGGAGGGTTTATTTCGGGTTTTTTCTGTGAATGAACAAGGTGATGAATTGACCCGCTACTTTATGGCGGAAGGACAATTTGTAGTAAGTCTAGATCCCTTCAATACGGGTAAGGTGGCTGAACGAAATATTGAGGCCTTAGAGAACAGCAGGCTTTTGGTGATTTCAAAAACGGACGTACAGGGCTTGTCCAGTCAAATTTCGAATTGGGATAAGATAGTTAATGCGGCGATAGAGCGCGGATTACTAGAAAAAATGTACGATCGTACAGAGCTTATTCATTTAGATGCCAAGTCGCGCTACCTAGATTTTCTGGAACGATTCGATCACCTCAGTAACCGCATTCCGCTCAAGTTTCTCGCTTCCTATTTGGGGATGAAACAGCCCTCCTTAAGTAGGATCAGGAGAGAACTAGCTCAAATCTGACTTTTTAACAATTGGTAAATAGTATCTACTGACAGACCTGGATTTTTGTACTCAAAATCAGGTAAAATGAAACCAGTTGACTTAATTACGACAGCACGGATACTTGCCATTTTGATCGGTAGCTTGACCTTGCTTTATCAGGTGATGGAGATCGCTAATGGCAATGCCTTGAATTTTTTCTTGGTAGGAGATATCATTTTGGGCATAGTTTTGATCGCTGCAGCCTTCACCCAACCAGTTGCTCGTCGTCCACTATATTTATTGACTGCTTTTGCATACACCAGCGGGGTGTTTATGATTGCTACCTTTGGGGGGTTAGTAGTGGGCACTTATGATTTCGGAGCTTTTACGACTACCGTTGGCTTGATTCCGGCTTTGGCGATGGTTGTACTGCTTTTGCGGCATCATTTTGAATAAGAACTGGATACTATCATCCTCTCAAACTCACATCTCCCATTCAACAACTCACAACCAGATGCCCACTCGCCGTCACTTCCTTCGTCAATCCACCTTATCCGCTGCTGCTCTCGCGACGGGAGCCGGTCTAGCCTCTTGTACTGAAGAGACTCCACTACCTGATTCTGGTGGGACTTATATGGGCGACTTCGCCGCCCCGCCTTTGTCTACCATCCGGGCAGCCTTCATTGGAGTCGGTGCTCGGGGAGGTGATCACCTCAGTTTTTCTGCGGCCCTGGATGGGGTAGAGGTAGTCGCGATCAGTGATTTGTACGAAGACAACGTCAATAAATGGAAGACGGTAGCTGAGGGTATTGGTGAAGGGCAGCGCCATCAGGAAATTCAGCTCTACTATGGTGAGGAAAATTTATGGCGCAGGATGCTGGAGGAAGTACGCCCTGACGTAGTGTTTATCGCGACCAACTGGAATAATCACGCCCCCATGGCGATTACCGCTATGGAGGCTGGAGCTCATGTTTTTGTAGAAGTCCCGATTGCGGTAACTCTGGAAGAAATGTGGGCCATAGTGGATACTTCCGAACGTACCGAGAAGCACTGTATGATGATGGAAAACGTCAACTACAGTCGCGATGAGCTGCTCTTTTTAAATATGTGTCGGCAGGGGGTAATTGGGGAAATCTTACACGGTGAAGCTGCTTATATCCACGAATTACGCTGGCAAATGGAAGAACAAGAAAGGGGTACAGGTTCCTGGCGGACTCATCATTACGCCAAACGCAATGGGAATTTATATCCTACTCACGGACTGGGACCCATCGCTCAATACATGAACCTAGCCAGAGGGGAAGATACTTTTAAGCGCTTGGTAGCTTTTTCCACACCGGCAATCGGACGACAAGCTTATGCCGCTGCCAATTACCCGGCGGATCATCAGTGGAACCAGCTGGAGTATAAAGGGGGCGATTTGAACACTTCAATCATTAAAACCGAACTGGGCCGTACAATTATGGTTCAGTGGGATGAAACCAGCCCTCGCCCTTATTCCCGTTTGAACCTCATCCAGGGTACCAAGGGGACTTTAGCTGGGTTCCCAACCAGAGTTGCCCTGGAGGGTGGGGTAGCGGGCCTAACGGACAACCACCACTCCTGGGTACAAGGCGAACAGTTGGAAATCCTCTACGAAAAGTATGACCATCCGCTGTACAAGCGGCTCTCGAGGGCGACCAGTGAAAGCGGGCATGGTGGGATGGATGGCATGATGGTCTTTAGAATCATCGAATGCCTGCGGAATGGCTGGCCACTAGACCAGAATGTCTACGAAGGTTGCTACTGGAGTGCCGTTGCTCCGCTGAGTGAAGCCTCGGTCGCGGCGGATGGTGCACCGCAGCTTTTCCCAGATTTTACCCGTGGGCGTTGGCGAGAAACGCAAGCATTGAAGATTGTGGAATAGGCGGTTAAGCAGGCTTTAGCCTGCGCTGGGTTGGGCAGACTTCAGTCTGTGGCAGATCGTTTTTTCTCGCGAACTAAAGTTCGCTTTACCCAGCACGGACTGAAGTCCGTTTAACCGTTGTACCTGCGGAAGTACAAGACAAAAGCTAGTACAAATCTTCCAGCAAGAGATTCCTGCCCTTACGCTCCCGCAGTTGGTGCAGTAATTTCATCAAAAGGATTGCTGTGATATAGCAATCACCCAGGGCGGTATGACGGTCGCTAAGTGGGATCTTGTATTGACGGGCGAGCTGATCTAATTGGAATTGCTGCGGATGTGATAAGTAACCTGGTGGTTGTAATTTTTTGGCCAACTTAGCCGTGTCAATCACCTTGTTGCGTAATTTAGGCGTGCGTAATCTTTGTAAGGCGGCATTGAGAATGGCTAGGTCAAAGCCTAGGTGATGGCCAACCAAAACGCCGCTGCCGACGAAAGCCAAAAGTTGCCGAAGTGCATCTTCTTCCTCGACGTAGTTGCGATTCTCGGTGCCGGGTAGTAAACCGTGAATGGCAATCGCTTCTGTTTTCTCCCGCGCAGCTGGGGGGTCCAGATAAAGTTCCAGCGCGCCTTCCAGTTGGATCTGGTTGTGCTGTACCCGCAGTGCACCAATGCTGAGCAGGCGATCTTGCTTTGGCTTAAGTCCGGTGGATTCTACGTCGAGTACGATAAAATTGATTTGCTCCAGCGGAAGTTGTGGATTGGGTGGCGGTTGATTCAACTGTCCGTAAGAACGATACCATTCTGGCGCCGGTGTTAGGGGCTTGGCAGTCTTTCCGCTTAGGAGCTGCCGTAATCTGTCGGTCCAGGCAGCGGCCATTAGCGGATCATTTTTAACTGAAAGCGAATCTCCAGTAAGCTCTGGATTTCTTTAACGGGCGTAAAGGTGTTGCGGAGCAGGATGCGTTGGAGACGTGTCAATTCCTTGGGCTCGATGAAGCGGCCATTATCCTTACGTTGCAGGCCAATCATAGCTCGCAGTCTAATTAGGTATTCGTAGGCCTTAGCTGCATCCTGATAGAGCTCGGCATTTTGTGGCTCTTTCTCTGCCATGAATTCAAAGCGACGGAAAGTATTATTGATCTTACCCTGACGTGCCTCCAATACCAGCACTCGAGCAGCATCAGTGAGCGGCATCATTGCTCGGGCCTTTAGGTCAAACTGGTTTTTGTGCTCTCCGCTTCGCTCTACCATGAAGTTGCGGAAGAAGGTCAGGGGAGCTGGATTTTGCAGAGCAGCTCTGGCCAATAAGGTGAGAAAGATCCGGGAGTCTTCCAGACGTTGGAAGATAAAATCGGTTAATTGTTCTCCCAAGCTGGCGTCTCCGTACACGGTGCGGTAGTCAAAGAAAATACTGCTGTTGAGCAGATGTTCTGCTTTGGGCTCGCTCATCCAGCGTCCAAAATGCTCTTTCCACTGTTCTAAGGGCTGACACCACTGTGGGTTGCTGGCCATCATATTGCCGGGACAATAAGCAAAGCCGGTAGTCGCTAACTTGGCGGTTACCAGCTGAGCTAGTTCCAGAAAATATGTATGGACTTCCTCGCTTTTTTCCTCATTCACTTGATCAGCATAGATGAGCCCACTATCCTGATCGGTACGGAGTAGTTGCTCGCCGCGTCCCTGGCTACCTAAACTCAAATAGGCGAAATTGCAGGGAGGGCCACCCCTGCCTTTTTTCCTTAGTTCCGTCAGGGAAAGTGAGAGACACCGCTGGATGATTTCGTCGTTGATCTCGGTCATGATGGTGGAGATAAAACCGATGCTCACCTCTTGGTCTAAGTATTGTACGAGTAATTGCTCAGCCCGAAAACGTAGTTCTTCCAGATAGACGGGGTCTTTTGCACGGCGGATCTCGTGGATCAGGATAGCAGGATTGTTGCCCTGACGTACCAGCAGGTCATGCTCGGTGATCAATCCGATGACCGGACTATCATTTGTACCATCTTCAGTAACTACTACGTGGTGGATATCATAGCGTAACATAGCTATTTGGATATCAGCAACGGTCACTTCCGGTCGGATACAGACTACGGGTTGGGTCATGACCTCACTAATGGGGCGTTTGCGTCCGTAGAGGCCAGTGGCGACATTACGTCGGATATCTCGATCGGTCAGAATACCTAAAGGGTGTTGTTGTTCATCCACAATGATAATGGCCTCTTCGTCCTCCTCGGTCATCAACTCTGCGGCCTCGGAAATTTGGGTATTGGGGCTACAGGTGAGTGGCTCTCTGGCTCGCTGGATGGATTGAAGCTCTAATAGATCGGTGGTAGTAGTCGGGTTGATATCAGTACGTGCCCCACCAGTTTGGTTGTTGGTATTGGGATAAAGGCCGTATTCCACTTCACGTTTACCAGTAGCGGCCATGCTATTGGCGAGGTAGTGTAATACTTCGGGGTAGCGTTCCAGAACCTCGCGGAAACCCTCCGTATTGATGGCATAAAGCAGACAGTCTTCTGCTGCTCTGGCACGCAGACTATATTCTTCCTGGGCTAACAGCGGTCGAATGCCGAATACTTCTCCTTCGCCACAACGCTCTACTAATTGTTCCTCTTCGTCATCTTCCTCATCGGGAGCCAGCGGTTTTAGTAGCTCTACGGCTCCTTGCTTGAGCACAAAAAAACGATGTCGGGGCTGGTGTCCTCGGTCGAAGATGATGCTCCCTTTGGGCTGATACTGTACCTCCACCCGGCTGGCAATACGAAGTAAGGCCTCTTCGTCCACGAAGGTGAAAGGAGGAATATCTTTGAGGAAGTCATAGATCCGCCGGGCAATCGTATTGGAGCTCATGCAAAAAATTAAGCGCCCCGAATAAGCTATTCGGGGCGCTTAATTTACAGCAAATTTGTGCTGCCTGCCAATTCATCTTGCAGGATGGGTTTTAACTCCTCTGCCGCCTGCAGGATCAACTCCTCATTGGAAGGAAAGGGACCGGGCTCATTGCCTAGTCGCTGGCGGGTCTCGCTACTTAAGGCTCGGCGATCTCCCTGAAAGGTAGATGCATAGTTTTCAAAGAGACTTTCTACGGTTAAATCTCGTTGCTCTACGACTCTGCCAGTATTCAGTTCAATGATCTGCAACTGTCCATCTACCCGGGCGGCTTTGGTCTGGTAGATCTCAATTACATCTGCTCGAATGATGACCTGGCGTTCTTGGGTGATATCGTTGCCCAGGCTGTCTTTAGCTACGTTACCATTTTCGTCGAGTACGTACTCCTCTCCGTCCGTAATTTCCTTCTCGTCGATATAAGTCCGCTCGTTCACTCGTTCGGGGCTTACATCCACATTGGTGATGGCTATCACGGCGCGATAGTCGTATTCTTGACCATTTACGGGATTAAGGTGAAAACGTCGCCACTGGCTGTCCATATTCACGTTGCGGATGGCGAGTAATTCCCGTTCAAAACCACGCGGCAAGTAGGCTCGGGTTTGGTTTTCCATTTGAAGCACAATGAAAACTACGCCCAGTTCTTCGGCCTCCCGCAACATAGTGGCACTATTGCGGTAGTTGGTTAGATAGTTCTGGGTACGTTGTAGGGCAGCATAGGCTTGGCGTGCCGCAGGCTTATTGCCCGTCCGAGCTTCCTGTAGCAGGTTTTCGGCCCGTCTATAATGCTGATCCGCTGCTTTTTGTCGGGCTTCTACCAAGAGCGGGCTTACACGCACGAACCGAAATTGTGCTTCCCGGCCATCCTTGTCGACCAAGGGAATTAGTGGCTGCAGGGCCTCTTGTCGGCGATCGATTTTGTCATAAATGCGGAAAATGGCACTCCAATCTGCACCTCCTCCTCGGCTTTTCAGGCGTTCTGCTTCGCGTACATCGCGTTCGTTCGCACGATTGACGGCTTCTTCCAAAGCAGCGACGTAGCGCGGGTTCTTCCGATCTCTACCACTCAGATTGCGGCGAGCACGCTCAATAGCAGCGTCATAATCGCCTTCTTCTACCAGCTTGTCGATCGATCCACAAGCGGGAAATAGGAGTAGTGATCCTAAGAGTAACAGTAATGCATACAATGGCTTTTTCATGGGTCGATCATTTTAGGTTAGTGCTACCTGGCCCCGTCGCCCTTAAGCAGGGCCAATAGCGAAATGGGTTACTATTGTTGTATGGACCAAACATAGCACCCGCTTACCCAGCAGATGGTGAGTAATTCGTTAATCGGTACTTAAATATTGTTAAAATCTTGAAATGTTATAGCATCGACGTCTTGAATCGAGTAATTCTACCGCTCCTTCAGAAAGATTTCTGCCAACATACAGCGAGCACTACCGCCACCGTAGGTTTCGATGGTGCTCAGATCACTATGGACGATCTGCGTTTGATTTTTTGATAATGTTTGTACTTGCGCAGGTGTTAACGATTCGTAGGCGGCAGTAGACATGGCCCAGATCAGCCCGTTTTTACCACGTAATTGTAGCATATTGCCAGCGAATTGCTTGACTTGCTCCCAACTGATGCGGATGATTTCTTTTCCGGTCTTTTGCAATTGTTCTAAAAGCCAAGGGCCCTCGTTTTTGCTCACACAATCTGGGCTGATGACAATTTGTTCTTCTCCCATGGCCATCATGACGTTGGTGTGGTAGATGGGCTGTCCTAATAGGTCCGTTCCATTAAAGGTAACGGATTCGTAGTCCATCATACTGCACCATTCTTCTACAGCCGCCCGGCTGCAACGCTTAGAGATACATGCAAAAGCAATGCGTTTATCGCGGTCTAGAATCAACGCTCCAGTACCTTCTAGCATTTTGCCGCGCTCTTCTTCCCAGGCTTCCAGAGCAATATGGCGATTAACTACGTAGCTTTCCTGCAATTGTTGGATAATGTCGATCCGGCGCTCAAAACGTCGCATGGGACTGAACATGGGGTAAGTAATCAGGCTACCATCTGCGTGGGTGGTAATCCAATTATTGGGAAAGACGGCGTCTCGCTTTAGCGGTTCCTGGGTGTCGTCAATTATGGTTACATCGACTCCTGCAGCTCGTAATTGGACTACAAAGGCATCGAATTCTTCCTGAGCACCTACTGCGATACTCTTTTTGCTGGTATCACCCGGTGGTTCCTGAAAGGCATTATCGACGGCAGTTTGCGGGTTGAAACCAAAATTAACTGGCCGTACCATGAGGATACGGTTAGTGGTGGTGGCTGTTTTGGTCAAGGCTGAAAATTTAAAAAGAATACTTAGGTCGTGATCATAAAAAAGCTAACGTCTTCTACTGCCACCTCCGAGCATACCCAGCAATCCGCGGCTTAATTCACGGGCTACGGTACGTCCCATTTGGCGGACGGTAGTAGTGCCAACTAAACTTTCAAAGAGCGATTTCTTTTTACGTCGCCGGCCACTGGTGCTGCGGCTTGCTTTTTCTCGCTCTTTTCGCAATTCTTCCTGACGGGCCTCTTTCTGTGCTTGCTCAATTCTTTCACTGAGGATTTCGTAAGCACTTTCCCGGTCTACTTCTTTATTGTATTTCTTGACGAGGGTAGAAGCGCGTTCTAGCTCTTTAATCTCCGAATTAGTCAGAATATCCATCCTGCTTTCTGGAGCGCGTAGTAGGCAGTGGACGAGTGGACTAGGGCGGCCTTTATGATCCAGCGCAGTTACTAGGGCTTCACCGGTACCGAGCTCGGTCAATAACTGATCGACGTCGTAGAACTCAGAAATAGGGTAGTTCTGGGAAGCCAACTTAATAGCTTTGCGATCCTTTGCGGTAAAGGCGCGCAGCGCATGCTGTATTTTCAGTCCTAGTTGACCCAACACTTCTTCGGGGATATCAGC
>JBCCDS010000088.1:0-18158 GCA_039030655.1 Bacteroidota bacterium
ATGCAATCCAAAAACAAGATGATGCGCACTATACTTTTCACGGGCTTACTCCTGGCGATTGCCTGCGGAGCACCTAATCAGGAGAGCAACGTCTCCCAGACTGTCCAGGAACTAAAAATCACACCCGAAAATCACGATCAGGTTATGGCAGAAATGTTTCCCGCCCCAACTTGTGACATCCATCGAATCGGGATTTTGGTTTACGATGGTGTCAATAGCCTGGACGTTTTCGGCCCGCGCTATGTCCTGGCCCAAATGATGGGTGTGCAGGTCGACCTGATCGCTCCCGATAGTGGTTTGGTAAAAACAGTAATGGGCATTGATTTTTTGGCCACTACCACCATGGAAGAAGTAGACAGTCTCGATATTCTCTTAATCCCCGGTGGCTTTCAGGGCACTATTGCAGCGACAAAGGATGAACGAATCCTGAGCTGGATTCGCGAAATGGATCAGTATACCAGTTTTACTGCTGCGGTGTGCACCGGTGGTCACATTCTGGGGGCGAGCGGTCTACTAAAAGGTAAACAAGCTACGACCAACTGGTACCGGGCCGAGGAATTTCTGCATAAGTACGAAGCAGAATTCACCGGTACTCGCTGGGCTAGAGATGGTAAGTATTGGACTTCCGCAGGTGTAACCGCCGGCATGGATATGGCACTGGCTTTACTGGCAGAATGCTACGGAGAAAAATACGCTCAGGGGGTGATGCTCGATATGGAATACGCTCCTGATCCGCCATTTCCCGGAGGTAGCCCGGCAACAACTCCACCCGATGTCTATCAAATGATGGAAGCCATGTACGATATGGGCTTCGAGGCAACGGAGAACATGCTCAACGAATAGACTTGTCCCACCAACTAACCTTCCTGCCCGAATAATTGAAGGTTCTTTCTTGGCAAGATACCCGGTCTCGAAGTGGTTATTTTCCTCTACTGCTTCGAGACCGGTATTACGCTTTTTATTGGCTAGCGGGCGAAACGACGCTGATACGTCCAGTAGAATTCTTCCTGAGCACCGAAAGACTGAAAAAACGCCCTAACCCCGGGAATCTCCGAGCCTTCAAAATCGAAGACTTTAGCTTGACCAGCATTTTCGGCAATCGCCCGATCCAGGAGGTAGTGCATGGCAAAACCGTCGCGACCTGCTGCGGTACTAGCGCCGAAGAGATTGCCGATCCGCTGCCGACCTGCAAAAAAAGCCCGTGCTTGTACTTTTCCTTCCCGGTCAAGGACCACTTTTATTTGCCCTTGCTCCCGATCCAGGCATTCCTGGATAATAGCACGGATGCGCTGATAGGCCCAATCACTGAGTCCAGCACGGGCTCCTACCTGCTGTCGGTATAAGCTAATCAGCGCTTCAATGTCTTGTAGTTCTTCCACCCGATAGACTGCTTCAGCCTTACGCAGGCGGCGGCGCAGTGACCGGGAATAACCGAGCTGGAGTTGTTCGTGTTGTCGATCCAGCGGTAGGATGAGATTAGAGCGGCGATGAAGGAACTGCTGCGCTTGAGTAAGGAGCTGAGCGCTCAACGGTAGCAAAACCCGCCAGTAGTATAGCGGGATACTTTGCAGAGCCTTGTGAAGGTCCTTTGGGTCTTTGGATATACCCGTAAACCCAACCCCCAGTTGCTGAGTCATGGGCGACTGATACACCTGCGGAAGTCCAAACAATTTACGATTGAAAGGCAATGGGAGCAAAACCTCATAATCTCCCCCGACTATGGCATTCCACCGCTTTTTAGTTGCAGCATTGAGGTACCAGCTGTAATTGTATATCGGTATTAAAGACTCCGCCTGCAGCCGGGTATCCCAGGCAGCAAAATTTATCTTTCGATGAACCAAATGGCGGAACTGCATGGGGTAAAGGTAAGTTGCATGTTTTACCTTTACAGCAAAAGTAAAGCCCCATGAGTGCTAGCCTGGGAATCGGTTCGCGTGTTAAACACCCCGCCTACGGAGACGGTGTCGTCATTCGCCTGCACGCCGCAGCTTACGATATCGCCTTTATGACCTACGGTATTAAATCGGTAGGCAGAGATTACGCCAATTTCACCATTATCGAAGCGGTAGAAGCCGAAGAAGCGGTCAGTTTTAGTGCTGCTGAAGCGGCTTTGATTCGCATCCTCAAAACCTACAATGGCCTGGAGGAAACCGTAGAACTGGGTAGCCGTTGGGAAGAAGGCAAACTGATCCTACAACCAGGCGAGGAAGGTATGGCGAGCAAAGAAATGCCCATTGAGACTTTCTTCCACAAAATAGTCATGGTGCGCGATCGCCTGCGAGTGATGGAACAACGCATCAACGCATCGAAACTAAGCGACGAAGAGAAGGTCAACCTTCAACAATACATCACTCGTATTTACGGATCACTAACTAGCTTCAACGTACTTTTTCACCGCAAGGAAGACCACTTTAGCGGACAGAAGGGAGGTTAGGCGGGTTGATAGTGATCATCCAGCTTACGCTCTTTGGGCTCGCCCAACTTATCGACTGATTTAGCGACCAGCATCGAAACGGTGGCATCGCCCGTTACATTGGCCACGGTGCGACACATATCCAGCGGACGATCTACAGCAAAGATCAGGGCTAGACCGGCTTCGGGAATACCGGCTTGGCCGAGTACGATAACCAGCATCACCATCCCCGCGCCGGGAACCGCCGCAGAGCCGATACTAGCCAGGGTAGCGGTCGCGATAATACCCAACTGGGTACCAATACTTAGCTCCATACCGAAGGCCTGAGCAATGAACACTGCTGCCACCGCTTGATAAAGGCTGGTCCCATCCATATTGATGGTAGCCCCAATTGGTAATACAAAACTGGTTACCTCCTCGTCTACTCCCAGGTGCTCCTCTACCCGTTCCATAGTAACTGGCAGAGTGGCCGCACTGGAAGAAGTACTAAAGGCCAGTAGCTGTGCGGGGCTGATACCATTGAAGAAGAAACTATACGACCGACCGGTAATGCTACGGACCAGTAAAGGATAGATACCAAAAATTAAGGCCGACAAACCCAAGAGAACCGTAAGGGCATACATCCCCAAGGCTTTGAATAAATCCAGACTGGGCGACTCTACAATGAGTGCTGCTAACAAGGCAAAAACCCCGTAGGGCGCCACGAGCATAATCAAGTCAATCAGCTTTAGAATCACCTCATTGACCCCATCGAAGAAATCGACAACCGGTTGGGCCTTTTTGGGATCGATCATGATCAGACCTATCCCGAAAAAGATGGCGAAGAAGATAACTTGCAACATATTACCATTACTGGTCGCTGCGCCTACGATGTTATCGGGCACCAGATCAATCAACGCCTGTAAAGGGCCTGATCCGGACTGAGCTTCTGCATCAGATATTTTTTCTCCCGCGTCTGCAGCAAAGTCGGCCATTAACTCCGTGCGGGTTTCTTCAGAAATGGAAGCTCCCGGCTTAATCAAATTGACCAAAAGAATCCCGATCGTAACCGCCACGACGGTAGTCAGCACGTAGATACCGATGGTACGCCCTCCCATCTTGGAGAGTTTGGAGATATCCTTCAGGTTGGCAATACCCATGATGAGGGAGGCGACAATCAGCGGGATAGCAATGAGTTTGAGGGCATTGATGAAGATGGTGCCAAAGGGCTTGATCCAATCTTTCACGAAGTCGCCCAAACCTAATTGAGCCGCGATAACGCCAAAAATCACCCCCAGGGCCATTCCCAGGAGGATTTGCCAGTGTAAAGCCAGTTTCTTCATAAGAGCCAAGATAGTTTAAAAATCGACAGTAAAAGCCGTAGCTAAACCGTCTGCCTCTCCATAAAGGCTAGCGCACGTTCGTTCATCCAGCTACCCCGACCCTGAGAACGACTAAAACCAACGTGTCCGCCCTGAGATGGTTGTTCGATATGAATTAGTGGATGGCCACGTCCTAGCTCTACGGGCGTACAAGCCACGGGAATGATAGGGTCGTTGAGGGCATTGACCAGCAGCAGTGGTACTTGGGTCCCTCCCATGAAGTTAGCAGCCGAGGCATAGGCATAGAATTCTTCTGCCGTCTCAAAGCCGTTCAGTGGAGCAGAAACAATGCGATCGAAGTCGCGCCACACTTTGAATTTATCCAGGGCCGCCAGGTCGATCAGGCCAGGAAATTGGGCTTCCTTTTGCTCTGCTTTAGCACGTAAGGAGCGGTAAAATTTTCGTTTATAGAGCCAATTACCGGGACGTTCCAGGGCATCTACACTATGTTCGATCCAACAAGGAGCGGAAAAAGCTACGCCACAGCGTACCACCTGCGGAAGTCCAGATCCAGCTAGTCCTAAATACTTCCCAGTCAGATTCCCGCCCATACTGTAACCGATCAAATCGATCGATTGGTATGGCTGTTTAGCGACAGCATACTCCACCACCGCCGCCAGATCCTGACTTTGGCCATGACTGTAAAGGACTGGATTACGATTCATCTCACCACTACAGGAGCGACTGTGCCAGGCGAGCACTGCATACCCCTGGGAAAAGAAAAAACGTGCAGCTTCTACCATATAAGGGCGGCTCGAGTCGCCTTCTAGCCCATGAGAAAGGATGACTAAGCGATCTTGGGCAGGAGTGGCTAACCAATCTAAATCCAAAAAATCACCATCGGCTAATTCCAGGCGCTCCCGTTGGTACTCCAAGGGTTGGGACCGGCGGATATTGGGCAATATGGTTTGCAAGTGCCCTCCCCACTGGTAGCGCGGCGGCCCCGGATAAGAGGATGCTGAGATGAGCGCCACCGTAGTTTAGTTTTCCTGAATACTATAGGATTCGCGACCAGAACGACGAGGCTGCACATCGGCCGTAATCCGACCTTCAGCGACCAAGTAGTAATCAGCGACCTCGGCAATTGGAAGGCTGATACGGTAACGATCCGTTTCTTCGGTCAAGCTCATCGCCTCATGCTTCCAGGGCTGGTAAGGGCCGGATCGGTAGAAAATATATACCGCAGCTACCGGTTCTTCGGGGCTGACCGGAGGTACCTCTACACTAATGCTAGCTTCGTCATCGGTCAGGGCTACCGTTGGTTCTCCCAGGCGAGGCGGAACTGCTTTAATCAAAGGATGCTCCCGTAAATAATCTGCCCGGCCATCGAGTAACTCAGTAATACCGACGATCTCCATATCCCCAAGGGCTACGCTTTTCTCAAAGTTTTCGTCGAAGGTTTCGGCTGGATAGAGCGCGTGGGGTTCTTGCCCAATTTCCGGTTCGACAACCGCTCGAATCTGCTCGGCTAGCTCTTTATACTGACCGTTTTCGAGATAATCTTCGTAGATGGTTCGAGCGTGGGCTACGTACATTTTACGGTACAAAGGCTGGGATAGCAACTGCTGAATTAAAGGACGGTCCACATTGCGCCCTCGCAGATGTAGAAACAAGCTGAGCGTGGCTAGCTGATCATTGGACAGTTGACCGCCGTGGCCGGAAAGCCGAAAACCACCCAGACTCATATTCATATCCCAAACTACCGGATGCCAAATACCAAAAGTATCCTGGTACATATAGTAGTTGTGGCACAACAAACCGATGTAGCTATCCAGATTGACCAAAACATTATCGTAGGCCAACATCCAGAGGGCAGCATCTACGTCCAGATGCTCATGAATGGTTTCAGGAGATTCGTTGAGCTCTCGGGTAAACTGGATCAATTGCTGCCAGCCCTCTTCCGATTTCAGTTCGTACTTATCCAGGTAGCAGGCTGCATCCTCTCCCAAATACTGGAGGCTTGCTCTTTTCTCTTGAGAGCAACCAACGGCTTCTTCGCCTTCCCAGTGCGGGTCACATTTAAACAATACGCCTTCCCGGTCTCCAAAGAAAGATTCCAGCATATCCTCATCTACCGATTGGGTCAGATTATACAAGCCCATGTAATCCCCATTAACCGTTACACGGGCAAAGTTAGCCTGGGGAGCCGCCAGATAGTCCTGGGCGATGGCATAACTCATTGCTTCCCGTAAGTAACTGGGGTCACGGAAAACGTTACTCAACTTGAGGCGGGTGTAGCCACCGGGCAAGGTCAATTCCTCATCGGTATGATCGATCTTGATATTAAAGGGCAGCTTTTCTCCACCCTCCTTCAACACGGCAAACAAGCTGGAATTTCCTTTGAAGCGCACCCCTACCCCTTCGTAAGTCTGCCCGTCTACGATTAGTGTGGCGTCGGTGCGTTTATCGCGTCGGTTTTCTTTGTAGGTCGTCAGCTTACGATGCCAATGAGGGTCCTCGAAATTGATCTCAATTTCAACGATATGATCCAGTGCGTAAAGATCAGTTTGTGCCCGCAAGGAGCTGGCAGAAGAACTGAGCAAAAACAGCAGCAAAAGAGGCAGGGCCAACAATCGAAACATGTAGAGGGGTTATTTTCGCAGCCCGAAGATACAACAGCAAGCGCATGAACATTTGCCGGGAATGCGTCTTATTCTTGTATGAGGCATATTTATTTCCGCTCCCTCTGTTGTTTACTCGCGTTTTTAGCGATCAATCAGCTGACGGCCCAATCCCCCCAATTGCTTGATTTCAACCAGCAGGGGCTCGATCACCAGCAGCGCGCCATGCTGATCCTAGGCGGCTGGGCAGTAGGTAATATTGCCTTGGGGGCCAGTCTAAGAAACAATAGCAGCGGCAGTACCCGCTACTTTCACGAAATGAATATCTACTGGAATTTAGTCAACCTGGGCATCGCGGGTTTCGGCTATTACAGTAGTCTTCAACAGGATCCGGCTTCACTTGATTTATACGCTAGTATACAGCGTCATTCCAGTTTCCAGAAAGTCTTGCTTTTCAATGCTGGGCTCGATATTGGCTACATCCTGGGTGGACTTTACCTTACCGAACGGGCTCGGCGCCCCGATGTCAATAGCGATCAATTAAAAGGGTTCGGTCGCTCCATAATCCTTCAGGGGAGCTTTCTTTTTGCTTTCGACCTGGTGAATTATTTCCTCAGTAATGGACGCAACGACCAGCTACAATTATTGACTAGCCCGTCCGGATTGGGCTTGAGTTATACCTTTTAAAAAACCCTGTTGTATTACGCTCGGCAATACAACAGGGTAAAAAAGGGATGCCGTCCCGCAGCACGCCATCCCCCGTAGGCTCTCTCCAGAAAAGCCATAATCTCGGTTAATGGTTGGGAGGTACTGTTATCGCTGCGGATGTGATCAACAGTCTCCTAAACTGGGTAAAAAGTTACTTCAAAAAATATCGTTCATAGTGCAGTCTGCCGGTCTGTAACCAGTACAAGTAGCAGAAAATAAATTAGCCAACCAGGCCAGGTGGCAGGTTGATAAATTTCTTTTCGATGGGATAACAGTTTGTGATCGCCTTACCAGCTGTGGATGAAGTTTATCGAAACTCTACAGGTGGTTGCTTGGCCATACTCTCTATCGGTAGAAGAGCAAGCGCCTTTGTAAGTAGTATCTGGATGACCTACCATCAACTGCGCGAAATTTCTGACAAAAGCAACAAGGCGCAATATTTTCATTGTGACACGTAGCGAAAATAGGCCTGAAAGGCTGAATCCCCAAGCTTTTAGTAATCTTTTTTATATGTGTTAAAATCTACTGTAGCGACAATGATTTTTGGGTGGCTTACCTAACCCAACGATAAGTTGCTTTCATCAGAAAGGTATTCTGAATATTTCCGCTGAAAAGATCGTCACTCAAAGAACGGAATACGTTCTGTTGCGGATCTCCAAAAACAGTGGTGCCCTGTGACCAAACGAAGAATAATTCCGAACCTGGACGGTACTCCCAGCGAGCGACAAAATTCGAGCGAAACTGCATAAAATTAAAGTCTGGATTGCCGAAACTGTAGTCTATTGCCCGGTCGGTGTCATCATCTACCAGATACTCATCCGTGTCGTTATTGTATTGTACTTCCGCAGGTCCAAACGTATGAAAGCGATCAGCGAAGTCTACCGCCATTGGATCGGCCACTTTTTTGAAATCAGTGTAGATTCCCTTGGCTATAAAGGGCTGACCGTAATACTGTACGGTAAAGTCAGGGCTAATATTTAGCGTGGCGCGCAGGGTAATACTCAAGGTTTGCTGGTCAATTTCCCCGACTATGTACTCCGTCCTTGATCCATCCGTAACGGTTGTGAAGTACTGCTCTTCCCGCTTATTACGACTAAAATTGTTGTTCAGCGACATCGACAGGGCATTTGTCACCTGATAGTTAAAGAAGATGCCAATACTAGCAGAAGCCACTACCCCATCGTAAGATCGCCCTCCATTGAAATAGGGGTTCAGCTGGAAGCGCTTGCGGCCGTCTGTAGAGAAGTTGTAAAAACCACCGTAGCCGCGTGGCCGGCGCAAAAGTGGCCCTCCCCGCAAGATATTCTTAGACACATCTAATTGCTCGACGGTGATACCGCCCGCCATGTTCCAAAAATTCTTAAACTGCATCCAGGCGTTCGTATTGTAGGCGCGGTAGGTCGGCACGCCGGAGAAATCCCAGCGTAGATAGAGGTTTTGGTTCCACTGTAGGCGCCGAAAAATGCCAAAGGGTTGCTGCCAACGACGAGCGCCCCAGGCAAAGGCGTTGATCTCATCGGCATTGATCAAAAAGCCAATATCGTTCAGCTCCAGGCCCGGAGAACGCCAAGTGGCACCTGCTTCAAAGACCCATTTGCCTTCCAGTTCGCCAATTCTCAGTGTACCGCCAGTTCCGCTCAGGGACGTGCGACTGCTGTCTACTTCCATATGGTCGGCACCCGGGCGTTGAAATAAGCGCTCAAAAGCCGTCTGGGTATTTAGAATTGCTTCCTCGCTGCCCGCTACACTACTGTAAACCATATTGGCGCTAAGGTACCAGGCCCGATCTTTCCAGCGATGTAAAAAGTCCAGGCCACCACTATTAGCGTTGCGGTGTAGGAAGCCTAGATCATCGGTCTGAATATTACGATTAACCGAGGTAAGCATAGCTCCAATGGTGCTGTTGCGCTGGTTAAAATCCTGCTGCACCCGGCCAACTGAGTAGACCGTAAATGGCTCGATCTCCTCACTTAGCCGCTCGCCATTGTTGTCGATCTCCGCAAATTCCCGCTGGGTAAAACTACTGAGCAGGCCCATTGATAAGCCTCCTTGCGTCTTGCCACTCACCTTGGCCGCCCCTAATATTGTCGAGTTGTCTGGTTGATCAACAAAGTAATTCTGCCCTGGGTCACTGCCGACAAATCGACTCGGGCGACCGCCGATCCTGCGGGAGTAAAAAAGAAGATCAGAATTAAAACTCCCGCCGGCTTCGGCCTGCGTCAGTTGGTAATCAAAAATATTGCGGTTTTCTACAAAGAAGGGCCGCTGCTCCTGAAAAAAGATCTGAAAGCCATCCAGGTTAATCGCTCCGGGGTCCGCTTCTACCTGACCAAAATCCGGATTGATCGTAAAGTCTACGACCACATCATTGGTGATCCCAATGCGACCGTCCAGGCCGACGTTTAACCTTGATTCCGTTGACTGCCGGAAAGGGTCATTAGCATCAAATTCTTCTCCCGTGTTAAGCTGACCTAAGACGTAGGGCGCAATTTCCAGCGGTCGACGGGGCTTGATCCCCTCGATGCCCGTCAGGGTACCGAAGCGGCTCACCCAGCCTTGTTGGGCTTGTTTGAGCGGCGACCAATTGTCAAATTCCCCGTAGCGGAATAAGCGCCGAGTACTCTGCACCCCCCAGGTTTGGACCTCTTCGGTTCCAAAGCGCAACTGAGATAACGGAATACGACTCTCCGCCGTCCAGCCTTCTTCGTCGACCTGCGTCCGGGTAAACCAGGATGGATTCCAGCTGCTATCCCAGTTATTGCCGTCCTGGCTGATGAATTCATCTCCCTTCACCCCCGATACTGAGGTGGTGAAAGAGAAGCCCGTTTGCTTGTCATTGAAGCTATCAAAATTGATCTCCACCCAATCTCCGGGGAAGTTATCCCGGCGGCTTAATCGAGCTTCGATACTATCCGGATTGGTATCATAGCAACGCCAACTGACGTAGATGTAGCGGTTATCGTACAGGATCTTGAATTTCGTCTGCTGACTGGCCGGAGCGCTATCATCGGGTTCGCGCTGATGAAAACCACTGCTCCAGTCCACCTGGTCCCAGGCAGGGTCATCTAGTTTTCCATCAATAGTGGGGGCTTCTCCTTCGATGCGAGTGGTTTCGTATACCGGCCGATCGACATTATCTTGGGCATTCAGCAAGCAACAAAAACAAAGGGATACGAGTACAACTACTCGTCTTCTTAGGGGGCAAGTTTTCATAGGTAGGGTGAGCTTGGTAAGGAGTCTCCTCCAGCAATGACGAAGCTGAAAGCGCAAGGGTTGCACCTAAGGGTAAAATTAGCAGAAATCCAGACTAATTATGTTCCTAGAAACTTAATTAAAGGATGCCGAATCTGGCATATCGGCAATTACCTCGTATAAATTGCCTTTATTACTCATGACCTGTGACCAGAGTTGTTCTGGTGGGCTTTTAAACAAATAGTTGCGGTCCATTGGCGCTGGAACCCAGGAGCCGTAGCCAATTTCTCCCTGCAGCTGCCCTTCGGACCAACCGCTGTAGCCGACAAAAAAGCGGATATCCCGCTCCGTGATTAAGCCGCGACTAATCAGGAATTTCAATTTCTCGAAATCACCTCCCCAGAAGACTCCCGGAACGACCTCCTGGCTATCCTCCAGCAAGTCTCCCATACGATGCAGGAAATGCACCGTATTGGTCTGTACTGGCCCGCCGAAAAAGACCTCCCCTTCAAATTCTGGAAAGTCGGGAATCAGCTCATCGACTCGCATTTCTACCGGTCGATTCAAGACGAAGCCGATCGTCCCTTCTTCATTGTGTTCCACCAAAAGCAGAGCGGTACGCTTGAAGTTGGGATCCAACATAAACGGTTCGGCGAGTAAGATCACCCCAGACTTGATTTCGGGCTTTACCACGTTAGCTGATCTTCTTAAGGATAGTACGACAATAGAGGTAACTATGCTGCCCTGAAGCTAGCCATTGCCCCAATTTTTGCTGTATATAACGGTATTGAGGTCAGAAAAGTTACCTGCGAGCACCAAACAATAAGCTGCCTACTCGCACAATCGTACTGCCGGCCTCCAAGGCCAGCGGGTAATCTCCCGACATGCCCATACTCAGCTCTTTAAAGGAAGGTTGATCCGTAAAAAATTCGCTTTTCAGATTCGCAAAAATGGCTGCCAGTCGCTCAAATTCTGCTCGTACTTGCTTTTGATCATCGGTGTAGGTTGCCATGCCCATCACCCCAATAATCCGGGCTCCTAGCTTTGACTGCCCCTCAGCGGTACGAGTGGCCATGAGGTCCTTCCAATTTTCCAGTATAGACTGCGCTTCTGCTAGGCTAAGGCCATATTTGGTCGTCTCCTCTGCAATATGGAACTGCAGCAAACAATCGATTTGTCGCTGATTTTGCTGAGCACGCTTATCAATTTCTAACAGTAACTTTTCCGTATCGACGGCGTGAATCAGCTGTACAAAAGGAGCTATCTGTCGGACCTTTTTGGTCTGCAGGTGCCCGATAAAGTGCCAGTTGATATCAGCAGGAAGTGTTTTGCTTTTTTCCACTAATTCCTGTACGCGGTTTTCTCCAAAATCCCGCTGGCCTAGACTGTAAAGTGATTGAATCATCTCCACAGGCTTAGTTTTGGAAACCGCTACCAGACGGGCTCCGGCAGATTGGAGGTCTGTGGTTAATTGTTGGAACTGCTCAGTGGCAATCATAGACTTTAATAGTTCGTGTACCAAGCTTTGGCATTTCCTTAACAGCAAGCTTGCTACCTGAGGTTTAAATTTGAGCTATGCTTTTATTGTAAGATCAGGAGCGAGAAAATTTTCTGTACTGATTTCCGTTTATCCTCAAACATACCAACCCAAATATTTAAGATGTATTACAACGCCGCACAGAACGATCGCAAACGTCGCCAATCTGCCATGATCAAAACGGTAGTCGTAACGATTCTGCTGGCGCTCGCTTTACTCGGTCCCGAAATCTTACCGGATGCCATTCTGGAATTTTTCCAGGAGAGCCCAACCACCCCAGCAGATGGAGCACAAGCGAGTGCTTAAGCTACTCCAAGCATTTCCCCTTCTAGAATAAAAGATTCGCGTTCAAAAAATGATAGGTAGTAGTAAAGTGCTGCTGCGCAGCCTTTTTTTTGGACGCAGGTGACGCGGATGTTCGCGGATTCCCGCGGATGTTGGCCTGGGCCAACTTTGGGGCTTTGATCAGGTGGCTAATCGGGTTGTTTTATGGGCTTATTCCAAAGCATGTTTAGTTGCACTGGATGTATAGCGGATTAACCCGAAACTGAAGTTTTGCGTGCAGATCCCTCCACTGGGTAAACTGGAGGCTGTAAAGATAGCAGCAACCAAAATCCGTGCAACGAACCGTAGGTGAGTGGTCATCCGCTCTAATACTATTCCCCACCAATAGCTCAGCTCACTGACGCTTTGAGCTGTCAAATACACCAAACATACCCCCCAAATAAAAAAAGATTCGCGTCCAAAAAAAGTGTTTAATCATGGCAGAGCGCTGCTGCGCAGCCTTTTTAGTGCGCAGATGACCCAGATGTTTACGGATTGGCGCGCAGATGTTGGCCAGGGCCAACGGTAGTGCTGCATTTTTGGCCTCTCCCTAACCCTCTCCGAAGGAGAGGGAATTGCTTTCCAGACAGCTTGCTGGATTACAGTTGCTGCCAGCAGGATTAAGACTGCTAAAGATATTTTTATGGCTCCCCTCTCCTCCGGAGAGGGGCTGGGGGAGAGGCCATCTTTTAACTACAAGGCTAGAACAGCGGCTCAAATTTCTGGATAATTTAGGTTTCGTTCACTGTTCATTAATCCACTTCCTCGAACAGGCCGTGTAGCTTCGCATCCACTAAATTGACCACCTTACCCAGATCTTCCGGGTTATTAGCAAAGTCAACCGTATCTGCGTCGATGATCAGGATATTACCGATATCGTAGGTTTTAATCCAGTCTTCGTAGCGTTGATTGAGTCGCTTGAGGTAGTCCAGGCTCATGTTTCCTTCATAATCTCGCCCCCGACTTTCAATATGCCGTACCAGCGTACCAATACCAGCTTTGAGGTAGATTAGCAAATCGGGCGGATTGATTTGGGAGGTCATGGTTTTGAATAACTCCGAGTAGTTTTCAAAATCACGCCCCGTCATCAGCCCCATATCGTGAAGGTTAGGTGCGAAAATATTCGCATCCTCATAGATGGTTCGATCTTGAATAACGGTATGGTCACCCGCTTGAATGTCGAGTACCTGGGAGTAGCGTTTATGCAGGAAATAGATCTGCAGATTGAAGGACCAGCGCTGCATGTCGTTATAGAAGTCGCTGAGGTAGGGATTGTCATCCGTACTCTCGTAATGAACCTGCCAACCGAAGTGACGCCCCAGTTGCGTGCAGAGGGTCGTCTTTCCGGCCCCAATGTTCCCGGCGATGGCGACGTGCCGGATTTGCTTTGTTGAAGTATGCATGTATCTCGTATGGCAGTTTTCTCTATCTGCCTGCTGTCTTGGGTAAAGATAAAACAATGCAGCTGACCTAAGTGTCTACTAGACTAAAACTTCTAGTATGGCCTCTGCACTTCAAAATTTAAGTGAATTTGATCCTTCCAGCTTACCCAATGCTGACAAGTTTGAGATCGGCATTGTCTGTGCAGACTGGAATAGTGATATCACCCATGCACTCTATGAGGGTTGCTATAATACCTTAGTTGAGCAGGGCGTCCAGGCTGACTTGATTCATACCGTTCAGGTACCCGGCACTTTTGAGTTGCCAACCGCTGCCCGTTTGCTATCCACCTACAAGAAGGTGGACGCCATTGTCTGTATCGGCTGCGTGATTAAAGGCGAAACCGATCATGACGTTTACATCAACAGTTCGGTCGCTCAAGGGCTGATAAACCTCAGTTTGATGAAAGGGCTTCCCGTCATATTCGGCGTATTGACCCCCAATACACACGAGCAAGCGCTAGATCGCGCCGGTGGCAAGCACGGCAACAAAGGGGTCGAAGCCGCCGTAACGGCTATCCGTATGGCCGCTCAATACCGGGAAATGACACACAAGGATCGAGGCATGGCGATCCGCTTTTAAGCGTGTCTAATTTTAACACTTTGGGCTGCTTGCGCCAAATTTTATGCCGCACTGCGTTGCTTCATTAGTCACTTAGCTTTGGCTAAGCTCCTTCTTCACGCCTTGTTCAGCATGAAATTTTTCAGCAATCGCCTCAAAAGCCAAATTTAGACAAGCTCTAAGCCCTAGCCTGGTTTTACTAGAGCTGTAATTGGTTTTTCAACCGCTGGTTCTTCAAATACCTTCCTCTCTGTCGGCTCTTCTTCCAAGGTAGGTATTGGTTTATCAGAGGTTGGCTTCACCTTTAAAACGAAGAAGACGAGGTAAAGGGATAGCCCGCCTACCAATAGCCAGAAAATATCAATGGCCGCCACCCAAGGGTAGCTATTAATGCTAACCCAAAACCAATCACCAGTTGCCAGTCCGTTTGCAAAAGGTATTAACATGCCCAGCACTCCAGCAATGAGTAAGTAATTGCGGTTTTGTTGGGAGTACTTATCCCAACGCAGGCCAATTAGTGTTAAACCCAGCCAGCCCAAAAAGAAAACTCGATTCACGACTGCTGCTCTTCCATCCCATTCCATGGGAATCACCTTGTTGGTCAGAAAGAGCAAGGCAAAAGCAGGAAGCATACTCAGACAAATAGCTAAGTACCACTTAGTAACCCGATGGTGAAAAAGTCGCTGAAGGTAGGTATAGCGATTATTATCTCGGGCCGTTCGCCAAATCAGAACGCCAGTAATAATCATAAAGCAGGTGAGCAGCGCTAGTATAAAGTACAAGAAACGAAGTCCAGCTCCACCAAAAGTGCCGAAATGTAACTTGAAGATATAGTCGGTGACCGCGTTACTATAGGTTTTAGTTTCTGGTAGAACGCTGTACTCAGGAAGGATAGCGCCGTCTTTTGTTTGCATAGAGATGGTTCCAGGGGCCGTAATCGAATTTTCGTGGTCAATCTGCCAGCTTACTACCCCATCTGCTTTTCCATAGTTGCGGAGTTGGACTCGACTTATATGGTGATCAGGATACCTTTCGTGTATTTGAGCCTCTAGTTCATTAAGACTGAGGTGATTCACAGCAGGCGGTGCATTTTCATCAACTTCGATAGCTTGTTGTGGCTGAACTTTGGCAAAAAGCTTAGTCGAATCTCCCTCATACAGTAAAATTACGCTAGGCAATAAGACCAGCGCAAGTAAACCAAAAAAGGCCCCCGTCACCGCATACATTACCTGAAAGGGTAGCCCAATGACACCTAATACTGTATGTGCATTTGTCCAGATCACCTTCCACTTGCCTTCCTTGACGAAAGCATAGAATTTGGTAAACAGGTTCTTCCAATGAATCAGTAATCCCGTGATTACCGAGAACAGGAAAAACAGGCCAACGAAGCCCGACAAGTACAGCCCGATTACCGGAATTTGCCGGAAGTAATGGAGAAAGTAAATCGTATCCGCAACGGTGGTTTTTGGATCTTCCCAGTCTTCGATTCGGCCATCAACCGGGTTTACCCTCAAAGCGACTCTGGCAGTGGTGGTGTCGCTATCATTTGTGGCACCATAAATGGTAAAGGCCGGGTTGATTTCGGTAGGGAAGTTAAGATTGGTGATTTGACCAAAATTGAGTTGGAATTCCTCATCCGCCTGGGATAAGAGTGCATCCAAGTCAGATTCTTGGGCTAAAGGTTGACGTAAGTCTGGATCTTCCCATTGTTTGGTCTCGTGCCTGAACATCGCAAACGCCCCAGCGAAGAAAATGACAAATAAGGCAAAACTGATGACGATACCCGCAACGGTATGGGTATGAAACATCACATTATAGGCTCTTTTACCTAATCCCTTTAGCTTTTTCATTTCAATCGAGATTAAAAGGAGAAAATTAAGTATCCACCGAAGAGGGTAATCAGTAGCAGAATTGCCCAACTGACCCAGGCCTTTCTAATCAGATAAACCATGACCATTAGCCCACACCAAACCAAAAACATGCTATAGGTTGCCGTCAGCAAAACGGGAGTATCATTGGGTACAGCCTTCGCAATGCCAATATGTAAAGCGGCAGAAGCAAGATAACCACCAAAAATGGCTGCTATGAGCTTACTGATTTGAGCACCAATACTGGACAAATACTTGGTATTAGCTGGCATGATTACAATAGATCAGTTAATAAAGAAATTACCGACAATGCTCCCCAAGCCCAAATCCATTGCTGGTTCATTTTTACAGAAACTATAATGGCCGATAGTAGGGCCATCAGCCCTACACTCCATATCATAAGGGCAGTAGCGAAATCATACTGGCGATAAAAAAAGTAAAACGCCAATAAGGCAACCACCCCACCTAGCGGTAGCAAGATTCTTCGATTCTCCTGCAAAAAAGAGACCTCCCTCAAAGGAAAATATTTTGCAGAACTAGCGTAAAATAAGCCGCAAGCGAGCGTGAGAATTGCAAGTGCCATAGTATCCTAAAAAAGTAGCACAACTTTAGCCTTTTTGGCTAAAGTTGTGCCGATAAAAAAATGTTACTGAACTTGAGTAGACAGGTCAATTACTGCAGCAATCGAGGCGCCCGTCATGTCGAATACACGTGTCACTGATCCGGATCCTTCATCATAGCGGAATAAAGCATTAACACTGGGATTGGCAACCCCAAAGTGCGGAACACCACCATCGAGGAAGCTAATGGCAAAATTGTCAAAAACGGATAAGGCCGGGAGATCGGCAATATTTCTAACCGTTTGATTGACTACATCTACCTCTACAATAGCACCGGTGGGTGAGGTGAACAACCATAGCTGGATTTGCTGAATATCCTGATCCGTAAGATTTTGCACACCACCGCGCATGATGATCAAGTCCAGAATGCGCGGATCTAATTCGGTATTGATTAAGGCAAAACCGATGTTGTTCTGGTAGTAATTAAAGGCACTCATAAAGGAGCCTGCCCCGGTCACCCCAGGATTGTTTATTTCAGGGACTTTGAAATTGTAATCAGGATCGTAGTCATTTGCTCCAGCAGGAATATTTAGTATCGCTCCAGAAATAGTGGGGAAGCCAATATCACCAGCATGCCAGAAGTAGAAATTCCCGGATTCATCAAAAAAGCGACGACTGGAATTGAGCACCACCAGATCACCTGCACCTTCAAATTGAGCTACATCAACAGCTGCCCCGGCAGCAATGTCAATCCGTGGCAAAGACACATCTGGTACATTGCCTCCAGCCTCCAAGCGGGTAGATACGAAAATTTCGTTATCCCCCCGGAAGATGAAATCCTGATAGCGAACGGGGTCGGGATGAATAGCATTGGCGACGGTCATGTCAATACTCCCGGTTACCTCCATAGTTAGTGGATTGAAAGTATTAACCGTGTTCGGATCATTGCGATCATGGAAGATGCCGAAGGTCTCGTCTCTCACGGCACAAACAAAAGATTCGGGGCTAATCGTAGAAATAATCCCATCTTCTACAAACTCTTCATTGCCGTTCACTCCTAGCTTGGCAAAACCCGCTGAGCCATCGGTTCTAGCCAGGTAAATTGCACCATTTAGTACTGAAAGTGGAAAAAATTGCTGGAAAGCCGTTCCTTCCGTTATATCTATAGTGCCAGAGGGTAATTCAGCATAGTACCGGGCAAACCAGGTTCCTTCATCCGTTTGGCCAGTAATCACGTAGCCACTTTCCAAGCGTACGTTTTCAGGGTCCTGCATGACCATAACCGACTGAGAAGTAGCATCGCTATCCGTTCCATCACTGGCCGTTAATTCCACGGTGTAGGTACCGTCAGCAGCATAAGTATGGGTAGGGCTGGCGTCGGTAGAGCTATTACCATCACCAAAATCCCACTGGTAGTTGGTCGCGTTGGTGGAAGTATTGGTAAAAGTTACTTCTAGCTCACTGGCCGTGAAAGTAAAGCTGGCTGCGGGCATGCTATCCATTTGCATGCCATCGTCATCATCACAACCAGTAGAGGTAAATCCGACGAATAATAGGCCTAGTAACAGCCATTGAAAATATCGCTTGTTCATCTGACGATTGGTAGTTTATCAGGTATTTCGAAGTAGGTATC
>JBCCDS010000089.1:0-18036 GCA_039030655.1 Bacteroidota bacterium
GCTTACTTTAGACCCGGAGTCACCTCACGCGCCCTTGCGGCTTGCTAGACAGCTTCACCAACTCGCTGCCAGTGGACTTGCACCACTTAGATAACTCCTTATCTTTATAAAGAGGGGTGTGCATTCCAGGCACACACAAAGCATAAAATGGTCATCCGCCCTATGCGGGCGCTACTGTTCATAGCCAAAACGTTATGCGCAAGGTTGTACACTCTAGACTGAAATGAAATTATATTTTGAGAAAGGTAAAAAAAGGAGAAATTTTACAGCGTAAAGGAGATATGAACTCAAAAGTCTATATAGTGGATCAAGGTTTATTACGAAGCTATATCATTGATGAAAAGGGGAAGGAACATATTTACATGTTTGGGTCCGAGAATTGGATAGTGGCTGACAATTGTGAACAAGGCGCACCTTGCCAACTTTATATTGATGCTATTGAGGATTCTAATATAAGAGAAATCTTAAAGGAGGACTTGATGATGGGGAATCCAGATTTACATGCTATATCAAGGCGATTAAATGCTATGCAAGTCCGAATACTCTTATTGATGAGTTCAAGTGCAAGAGAAAGGTATGAGCATTTTCTCCAGACTTATCCTGATATTATTCAAAGGGTTCCACAGCGAATGATTGCATCCTATTTAGGTATAACTCCTGAAGCTCTAAGCAGAGTTCGTAAAGGAATGTTTCGTTGATAGTGAATTGATCACATTTATTGATCTAGATCAATGCGTATTCTCTTGAGAAGAAAGAGTTTTGCACCGCTAATTCAGTTAAAGGAGAAAAAAGAGAGAAGGACAAAACAGTAATGAAGGTACAATTCTAGTGTCCGTGCTCTTAAGTTTTATAAAATATAAAATGGAAAATAAAAAAATTGTAATTGTTGGTGGTACAGACGGAATTGGACGAGCATTGGCTAATCACCTAGTCACTGAAAATCAGGTTCTAATCATTGGGAGAAGCGATGAAAAGGGAAAAGGATTTGTTGCTGAAAATGGAAGAAATGCAACCTATCTTACTACGGACCTCTCTATTCTGAAAAATATTCCGCCACTTGTAGAGAAGATTAAATTACAATTTGATGAAGTTAATTTCATTGTGCATACTGCAGATATACTAAGGAGTAAACGTTTAGCAACCGAAGAAGGAATAGAAATCACCATTGCAATAAAATTATACTCAAGAATTCTTTTTAATCAGTTAATGATCGGAGAAGGAAAAGCGTATCAGCCTGATAGAATTATTCATGTAGCAGCACCGTGTTACGCTCCTAATAATTTTATGAAAAATTTCCCTTTCCCAGTTGATGCAAGCAGCTTTGAGGCACATAAAGTGGGACAAATATCCAATGATTTTTATGGTTTATTAATGCAGCGTAAATTGGAAAATCGAAATACTAAGATCAATATTTTGAATCCAGATTTTGTTTCTACTAATATTCACAAGAACGGAGAACTCAATAAATTTGTGAAATTTATTTACCCGTTAATGGCCCGTTTATTTGTTGGTAAAAGCAAGACTCCTGAAGAGTATAGCAAGATTCCCTTTAATATTATGACTGACGAAAACAAAAATGCTAATGAATTTACCTTTATTAACGCTAAAGGAAAAATGATCAAAGAGAATAAACACGTAAGAGATGTAATGACTCAAGAAAAGATATATGAGTTTGCAAAAGAAAAAATTGACAGTACACTACAAAACCATGTAATCAAAAATTGGCTCTAAAACTGAGTTGACGACTTTTTGAAGCCACTACAAAATCTAAACTAATCAATTGTGAGAAAAGATAAAATAATTTACTGGACAGCTACTGCTTTGATGTCTTTTATGTTCGTAGCAGGAGGTCTAATGTACATTTTTAAGTACGAACATCCAGAGGGGCATTTTATTAATCTTGGCTTTCCAGTATGGTTGATATACCCTTTAGCGGTCCTCAAGATATTAGGCGTGATTGCCATATTAACTAGAAAGTCTTCATTCCTTAAAGAATTTGCTTATGCAGGATTTCTATATGATGCTTTGCTAGCATTCGTAGCTCATATAATAGTCGATGATGGAGAATATCTTCCTGCACTAATCGCACTTTTAGTCATTTCCATTTCTTGGGTATATGACAGGAAAATCTTTGGTAATTATAGGCAAGAATATAGTATGATAGAATAGTATCAAATACAGTAGGTTGTTAAGTCATTTGAGCTTTTCTAGACTTGTTCAATTTGAAAATATAAAACTATTCGATTTTTTATTATAAAATATAATGCGCAGAACACTGCGCCAACACCATTAAGCTAAGCCCTGTATCAGGCACTTCCGAGCCATCTTCGGGCATAACTTGATCAGCTGAAAACAGCTCTTCCGAAAGCCGTATCTTTGGGGGTATAGATATCCTCGCCCAGCCGTATTCGACTAGGTGGTATGGCCTTCAGACTTGATGGTTGTTTTACATAGTTGATCGGTAATTGGATTCATAGATGTGTCGATCTTGAGCCCGAATAATTCTTCTTTTACGCTCGTGGCTGGGGCGAGGTCTATACGGCTCTAAGTGCATCAGGAGCATTTCTCTTTCAGCACTTGCGTTTTGGCTCTCCATATGCGTTCAGAGCTGATGAAGAGATGAGGCATCCAGCGTTTGATCAGTCCGGCGGCCATATTCCGATTGATCGTAAGCATCCGGCCAAGTACATCTTGCAGGTTCAATAATACCGGCAGAGCTTTGTCCCAAATAAAGCCCCTGCCATGCGCCATACGCCCGAAGCGATCCGTCACTTTCTTTCCGAGCAGTCGCGCAGCGGCCTGACCATGAATACAGGTTCGCTTTGAAAAATGAAGAATCCCTTAACCGTGTTCACGGTTAAGGGATTCTGAGCTGTAACTAAATGCGATAAAAGCACAGCAAAGTAGACCGTTAAAGGGTGTCGAATTAGCCCTTAGAGGCGAGAATTACTTAGGTAGCAATACCGCGTCGATTACGTGTACGACACCGTTGCTGGCTTCAATATCTGCGACACTTACTTTCACGTCGTTGATGAAAACGCCACCGTCGTTGATCGTTACCGTTACGTTAGCACCGTTGACCGTGGCGATGGTCTGGCCATTCGTCAGGTCGCTGGATAGCGCCTTGGCACCTACTGCGTGGTAAAGCAAAATTTGGGTAAGATCGCCGGTGGGGTCTTGCAACAAAGTCTCTACCGTACCTTCGGGAAGTGCCGCGAAGGCAGCGTCCGTTGGAGCAAAGACCGTGAAGGGGCCTCCACCAGAGAGGGTTTCCGCCAAACCAGCAGCCAAAACTGCGGCTTCCAGTGTGCTGTGGTTGTCGCTATTCACGATTACATCCACTACCGTTGTAGCGGGAGCAGGCGGAGCAGGTGGCACGAGGATACCGTCCAGTACGTGGACTACGCCGTTTCCAGCGGCGATGTCCGCTGTGCTCACTTTTACGTCGTTAATCATAACACTGCCTTCAACGATGCTTACAGTCAGTTCTGCGCCATTAACAGTGGTCACTACTTGGCCATCTTTGAGGTCGGCAGCCAGTGCTTTTCCGGGTACTACGTGGAAGGTAAGGATTTTAGCCAAGTCGCCAGTGGGGTCAGCCAGCAGGGCATCCAGTGCGCCTGCTGGGAGGGCAGCAAAAGCAGCGTCAGTAGGCGCGAAGACGGTGAAGGGACCCTCACCATTAAGGGTTTCCACGAGGTTGGCGGCTTCCAAGGCGGCTTCCAGTGTGTTATGGTTTTCACTACCGACCACTACCTCGGTAACGGTTTTGGGAGTAGGAGTTGCGCAGCTAACGATTAGCAGCAAAAGAACTAATGCAGAAAATAATCTCATTATGTAAGAATTTTGTCCAAGCGTAAACAGGAATACTACAGGAGAGTTGCAAGTTTTCTCAATCACCTCTTGAATTAGGCCCCACCGCCCTGCCCAGGTTGCTCAATAGCTGTCATTTAAATACTTTAGGGACTTGTCCCACAAGCCCTCAAAGTACCTGCAAAAAGAAAACAACCTACCCAAACTCAAACATCTCGGTGATGATGTCCACGAGTTCTTGATTGTCGAAGGGCTCGGAGAGGTATATCTAGCCACCGCTGGCGTATCCGTTTTGGCGATCTTGGGCGGCACTTTTGGCGGTCAGGAAGATGATGGTGGTGTTGTACGCTTTCCCTTTCACCCTACCACTGAATAATAGAAATTTGGATTTTCCTGACCTCTTCCCCAAAAGCACAACCAGCTACCCTGGAAAATAAGCCACCGCCTTCATCTCAATCAACAGATGCGGATGCGGCAATTGATGCACCGCGACGGTAGTGCGGGTAGGCCCCGTTGCGTGGTCGAAAAACTGCCCGTAGACCTCGTTGTAGCCCTTGAAGTCCTTCATATCCACCAGGAAGGTGGTGATGTCGACCAGGTGCTCTAAGCCGGCGCCCATCGAAGCCAGCAGCTTGCCAATGTTTTCGATGACGGCTTGCGTCTGCTGCTGGATGTCGAAATGCCAGTTACCGATCTGATCCTGCACGGCCCCGACGTGAGTATTATCGGGGCGGCGACTACTGGTGCCCGACACGTAAAGGAATTCCCCTACCCTTTTCACGTGCGGATAATGGCCCAGCGGCCGGGCACTGCCTTCTACTACTTGATTACTCATACGGCAACTAAATTTTGCAGGCGACGATGGTATTCCGCCAGCGGGATTTGATCAAAATTGTCCTGCGCGCAGAGCTCCAGCAGCATTTCGTCCTGCCGGCGTCCCTGCGCCATCGCCTGGGCGTAGGGCATTTCCGGGCGGAACGTCACCAGGGAATACTTGGAATAATAATCGGGATACTCTAATTCCAGCTCCCGCTCAATTTGCCGCTTGCGGATAAAGGGCACGTCATCCACCTTGTCGATCATTTCGGTGAAGTTATCGAGGGCCAGGTCGGCAATAGCGTTGGCGTTTTCGGCCCGGGCGTTTTCAAAGGCTGGCAACAAAGTAGACCAATTATCTCCGTGAATTTCCAAGAGATCATCAAATACCCGCACATCTTCAAAAGAAGCATTCATCCCTTGCCCGTAAAAAGGTACAATGGCATGGGCGGCATCTCCCATGATCAAAGCTTTGCCGTAGGCTTGCCAGGGTAAACACTTGATGGTACCCAGGGTACCGACGGGATTCTCAAAATATTCTTCCACATAATGCGGAACATAAGGCAGCAGGCTGGGAAAATACTGCTTAAAAAAGGCCCTAACCTTCGCTGGGCTATCGAGTGCATCAAAACCGATATCTGTGCCAAAGGGATGGAACATGGTCAGGGTAAAGCTCCCATCCAGATTAGGTAAGGCGATGATCATGAAGTGTCCTCTAGGCCAAATATGTAGGGCATTCTTTTCAATCTGCCAGGCTCCTGTCGGGCTTGGAAGAATGCTTAACTCTTTATAGCCATGTCGTAGGAAATTCTGGGAGTAATTGAAGAGCAGCTTCGTCGTTTGGCCCATCATACTTCTGCGCACGACCGAGCCGGCTCCATCCGTACCAATGACTAAGGATGCACTATCCTGCTTTTGCTGGCCAGTATTATCCTGGTAGCTTATAGTAGCTGCCTCCAGGTCCACCTTAGTGACCTTTGTGTTAAAATGGAGTGCTATCTCGTCGTAGCTCTCCGCTACGTTCAATAAGGCAATATTCAAGCCCGAGCGCGATACCGAATTAATATAGTTTTCCGAACGACCGCTGTAGGGCGACAAAAACGCCTCTCCACCCAGCGGATGGATCATGCGTCCTTTCATCGGAATACACTCCGCCAGCATTTTTTCTTTTAATCCTACCCGATCTAGCGCCATCAGTCCACGATCAGATAAGGCCAGGTTGATGGAGCGACCAGCATCTACATCTGCCCGTCGCATATCTCCTCGCTTTTCGTAAAGAGCGACTTTGAAGCCGCGTTGGGCCAGCCGCACGGCAAGTAAAGTACCACACAAGCCTGCTCCTACAATGATTATTTTCTTCATGCTAGCAGCACCTCATTTAGAATCGTATAAAATCGATGGACATCTTCGTAGCTGTTGTACAGCGGCACGGGAGCTACTCGAATAACGTCGGGTTCACGCCAATCAGCAATTACTCCAGCCTCGGAAATCTGCTCAAACAACTTTTTATCCGCCTGTTTTACCTGGATAGACAGCTGGCAGCCTCTTTTGTTGGGATCAGCAGGCGTGATGATCCTGATTTGCTCTTCTCCCAGTTGATTCACTAAATATTCCAGGTAGGCCGTCAATTGAAGCGCTTTTGCTCTCAGGCGACGTATGCCAGCTTCTTCAAAGATTTTCAAGGAGGCCCAAATCGCTGCCATCGACAGGATGGGGGGATTACTCAATTGCCAGGCTTCTACCCCCGGAATGGGATCGAAAGCATCGCGCATTCCAAAGCGAGTTTCCTTATTGTGCCCCCACCAACCAGCAAAGCGCGGGAGGCTTTTATCATGTGCGTGCCGTTCGTGTACGAAAACGCCACCTAGACTTCCAGGACCTGAGTTCAGGTATTTATAGCTACACCAAACGGCAAAATCGCAGCCGGTATCGTGGAGTTCCAATGGAACGTTTCCTGCCCCATGCGCACAATCAAAGCCGACCATACAGCCCTGGGCGTGTCCCCAGGAAGTGATGGCTTTCATATCAAAAAACTGTCCGGTATAGTAGTTAGTGTTCCCCAGTAAGATTAAGGCGATTTCCTCCCCCTGCTGCTCGATTATTTCCTGAATTTTGGACTCCCGCAGGTATTCCTCTCCTGCCTCCGCACTAAGCTCAATCAGACAGTCTGCCGGGTTTAAGCCGTGGAAGCGAATTTGAGACTCGGCAGCGTACTTATCCGAGGGAAAAGCATCCGCCTCAATCAGGATTTTATTACGCTTGCCTTGGGGCCGGTAGAAAGAGACCATCATCAGGTGAAGGTTGACCGTCAGGGTATTCATCACTACTACCTCCTGGGGTTTTGCGCCTACGACTTTCCCCATAGCTTTGGTCAGAAATTCGTGGTAAGGCAACCAAGGGTTTTTAGCATGTAGGTGGCCTTCCACTCCTAAGTTGCTCCAGTCTAATAGCTCTTGATCAATGGCAGCTTTAGTAGATTTCGGTTGTAGTCCCAGAGAGTTACCACAGAGATAGACAAAAGGGCTACCATCTTCTTGTATCGGCAAATGGAAGCGATCACGAAAACCAGCCAATGGATCTTCCTGATCCAAAGCGCGGGCAAAATTAAGGTCCGTACTATACTGCATGTTGATCGATCTGTAATCGCTTTCTTAGCGCTTCATCCTGGGGAGCACCCAGCCAGCGCAATACGTTAGTTTCCCAGATGGCCTGGTACTGCTCTGTATTAATAATTTGTTCGTCTAGAGCCAGGTCTAGCAATTTCCCCGGATAGGAAGATTGTGCCTCACTCTCCATTTCTCCCAAGGGGTAGGGGTCATCCAACCCTAGGAGGATTTGGTCAGTTCCATGTAGGCGTTTGATCATGTGATCCAGGGAGAGGGTGTCGTGCACCAGGGTATCAAAGAAGATATTGGGGTGACCGACAGCTCGCCTAGGATGGGTCATACCTTCAAAAAGGTCGGGCCGGCCATCAAATCCCTGGATGCGTCTGCCCAGATTAATCTGTGCCAATTGTCCACCATGAGCAAAGCAGGTTCTTAGGTTAGGAAATTTATCCTGATAGGCATTGAGGGTATAGAAGTGATAGGCATCAGCACACTGCGCCAACATCCAGACCAGGTGGAAGCGCCAGGCCGTATTCTCCAAATGGATGAATTTTTCACCATCGTAAGGATGCACCTGAACCGCCAAACCGTATTCATTGGCCAATTCCAGAATGGGTTCCGTGTCCTTATTAAAAATGGAACGCCAAGACCCGCGGGAGTCCAAATCTCCCCCCTTAGGATCCAAATATTGGGCGGGTAAGCATAACACCTTTAGGTTCAACTCCTCCACGCAACGACGAATCTCCCAAAGGGCACCCTCTAAATAGCCCGCATGCACGACAAAGCCACAGCTGAATTTGGTAGGGTATTCAGCTTGTACCCTAGCATTAAAATCATTTTGAAAGCGCAGTGCCCATTTCATTTCCTCCTGATCCAGGCCATTACCGTAGAGTTGCGAGAGATTCAGGACCACCGCATGGTCGATCTGGTTATTTGCCATCCACTCTAGTTTCTCATGTAGGAAAAAACTAGAATCCGTGATGGGGCGTCGCCAACCTTTTTGCAGCATATACTGCCGATCAGCATCTACCCAAAAGATCTCCTTATCCCGCATAAAAGCGGGAATATCTTCTGGGTAGGGTAATAAGTGGGAATGACCGTTGATGCGCACCTTTCGTTATTTTGGTGGTGCCATTACCGTCCCACACTTATCACAGCTACGTTTATCTGTGTTGGTATAAAAGCGATCAAAAATCACTGGCATATCTGTTTCAATATTCTGGAGCGCAAAGGGCTCACGATACAATTCATGGTGGCAATTTTCACAGAACCAAGCCAGTCCATCGTCTACGCCCTCCGGCCTTCTTTGTTCTATTACTAAGCCTACCGTGTTAGGGCCACGCTGGGGCGAATGGGGAATATTTGGGGGCAAATAAAAAACCTCTCCTTCCCGAATATGAATATCCCGGGGTGTACCTTCTTCAATCACCTTCAACACAATATCGCCTTCCACCTGATAAAAAAATTCTGGCGTTTGGTTGAGGTGATAGTCTTTGCGGGAATTAGGCCCTCCTACGACCATGACGATATAGTCGTCGTTATAAATCGCCTTATTGCCTACAGGAGGCTTGAGCAGGTGTCGATTTTCTTCAATCCAGCCCTTAAAGTTGATCGGTGGTGGTAACATAGGTTGCTGTTTTTATAGATAGCGCTTTCGCTAAGCGCTTGCAATAATTTAATACTTTATACAAACATTTTTCGGCTCGGTAAAGAAACGAAGTGCTTCCCAGCCGCCTTCTCTTCCCAAGCCGGAACTTTTGACGCCTCCAAAGGGTGTGCGCAGATCACGTAGTAGCCAGGTATTAACCCAGACGATGCCCGCCTGCAATTGCTTAGCCATACGGTGGGTACGGCTGAGATTTTCCGTCCATAGGGTACAAGACAGGCCATAATTACTACCATTAGCCAGGCGAAGTGCCTCGGCCTCGTCATCAAAGGGAGTTAGCGTAACGACCGGGCCAAAAATCTCCTCCTGATTAGTGCGACAATTTGCTGCCAGGCCCTCGATGACGGTAGGTGCAATGTACCAGCCTTTGGTATGTCCTTCTGGAAATACGGGCTGGCCGCCGCAAAGGATGGTTCCTCCTTCGTCTTTGGCTAACTGCAGATAGGAAAGAACTTTCTCATAGTGGGCCTTAGAAACCACTGCTCCCTGATCAGAGCTAGCCGCAGTGGGCGGCCCAACCCGCAAGGCGGATACCCTTTTTACGAAGTCTTTCTTAAAGCGGTCGTAAAGCGGACGTTCCACGTAGATTCTCGAACCACAAAGACAGATTTGCCCCTGATTGGCAAAGGAAGAACGAATACTGGTTTCCAGCATCTGTTCGTAATTGCAATCGGCAAAAATGATATTCGGGTTTTTGCCGCCCATTTCCAGGGATAGTTTTTTGAATAGCGGGGCTGCTGTTCGAGCTATTTCTTGCCCTACCCGAGTACTACCCGTAAAGGAGATGGCCTTGACCCCAGGATGAATAGTCATAGCAGCTCCTACTTTGGGACCTTCCCCTTGTACGATATTAAGCACCCCAGCGGGAAGGCCAGCTGCTATACAGAGTTCTGCTAGTAAAAAAGCCGTAAGCGGTGTTACTTCCGAAGGCTTGGCAATAACTGTATTTCCAGCTGCCAATGCCGGGGCTATTTTCCAGCTGAAAAGGTAAATAGGCAGATTCCAAGGCGAGATCGTCCCCACTACCCCTAGAGGCTGGCGCAGGGTATAATTGATCGCATCCGGCATTTCGTGAGATTCCGAAGCAAACTGGGTAATGGCCTGAGCGAAAAACCGGAAGTTGGCAGCGGCACGGGGAATATCCACTCGCTGAGCCAGACTGATGGGTTTGCCATTATCCAGCGATTCCGCTTCGGCGAGCTGGTCGGCATTCTCCTCAATCAAGTCTGCAATTCGGCTCATTAGTCTACTACGGTCAGCAACTGAAGTTGCCGCCCAAGCGGGGAAGGCGGCCGCAGCCGCTTGATAGGCCGCTGCTACATCTTCCGCCTCTGAAGCTGGCACCTGGGCGTAGATTTCTCCCGTGGCCGGGTTATAGACATCCAGGTAGCTACCGTTGATGGGGTCGCTTAGTCGTCCATTGATGTAGTTGCTGATTTTTTGCATCCTTCGCTAGCGCTTGTTCGTGAGGTAAAACCCCAGACGTTGGTTGATTTCATCCGGTAGCTCAGGCAGGTCCGACCGGGGAATCAATAAGGAAGATATATTATGGAGGTCTTTAAAGATTTTATGTTTTTCTGCTGTTTCTGCCAGATAATCATGACCGGAAGACCCTCCAGTGCCCATTTTGTTGCCAATCATGCGCATGACCATTTGAGCATGACGGTAGCGCCAGGTCGTGAGTAGTTCATCGATATTAGCGAGTTCCATCAAGATATTAAACGGAATATTGAGGATGGGTTTTTCCCGATACAAATTGATCAAAAGAGCAGCAATCGTTGCTTTATAAGATAGGCGGCACTCCCCTTCCTCCATGAGTCGGTTGTGTTCTTCCTCCGACAGCACGTGCTTAAAGTAAGTATTACTATTACCCAACATGCGCAGACGCATCGCTTTCATCTTGGGTGATAAGTACTCCGTATTATTGATCGCTCTCTCTTCGCGGGCGATCATCTTATCAACCGCTTCTTGATAGGAGTGGAGAAAATCAAAATCTCCAAATTGCAAAAACGGGGTGCGCTCTAGCCAGGATTCTACCAGCTCGAACAAGCTACCTCCTTCTTCAATCGTCTGTAGGCGTTGTTTTTGGTCCTCGGTGAAGACGATTTTATAGGAATGTCCATTATAGGTCAGACGATCTTCCTCGCGCAACCCAAGAGTAGCCTCCACCATACGAAACTGTAAGGATTGAAAGCCAGAGGCCGGGAAGAGGTAATCGCGAAAGTCTAAAAAATCGAGTGGTGTGAGTGTCTCCATCACGTAAATCTGTTTGATCATCAGCTCGATAATCTCAGAGATGCGTTTCAGTCGTAGCAGCACCCGATTCATATTCTCTTCATTCACTCGTTTTTCGCGAAAAAGAAGACAAATGGAATCCAACTCCCATAAAATCTGTTTAAACCACAGCTCGTACACCTGGTGCATAATGATGAAGAGGGTTTCATCATGCGCCTCGTCTCCCAGTTGTCCGGAGCGGGTCTGCTGGGCCGAGAGTAACTGATCCAGCTGGAGGTAATTGTGGTAATGTACCGTGGTATATTTTTGGTTGGCTTTCATGCTTGGTGGCAGCTAACTTTTAAGGAAAAATAAGGGGCTTAACTTAGAGGACTAGGGCACTACATTGATCGTCACTTCGCCCAAGCCTTCAGCGACTGCGCTCACTTTTTGCCCAGCTTCTAGATAGACCGCTGCGGTTGCTGCTCCAGCCAGGATGATTTGACCGGCTGCTAACACGACTCCATGGTCAAGCGCTAATCGAGTGGCATTGACCAGTGACTCCCAGGGATTTCCCAGGATAGCGTCGGAATTGCCCGCATGTACGATGGCTTCATCGATGCACAGTTCGATTGATATATCTCTGATAGGCGAATTAACCGGTTGCCAATCTCCAAGCACATAAGCGGTTGAGGAGCAATTATCGGCAACGACATCTTCGAGAGAAAATTTAAAATTTTCATAACGGGAGTCGATAATTTCCAGAGCAACAGCCAATCCATCTACGTAGCGAGCAGCCGTTTCCAACTGTAGGGGCTGATCGATGGCTTTGGCTAAACGGAAGGCAATTTCTGGCTCGGCTCGGGGGTGGATGAATTGGGACTTCCGCAGGTCGGCCCCTGGCTGGTAAGTCATCGCATCGGTGAGCTGCCCCCAGATCATATCATGGACGCCCATCTGTTCCATTTTGGCTTTGCTGGTAAAGCCCAATTTCATGCCCGTTAATTGTTCGCCGCGGGCCAGGCGTCGACCGATAGAGATGCTTTGGATGGCGTAAGCTTCTTCTAGGTTAAAGCTTCGGCGATGATTAAGTTGGGCCACGGGTTGCGCTGTACTGGCAGCTCGATCCAGCAGTTCGGCGGCTTGGTGGTAATTCATTGGTGGGTGGTGGTTAAGGCTCAAAAATGGTCTGCGGTGAAGGTAGCAGAATTGGTGTAGAGTTAGAGATAAAGGTGGTAGAAAACTGGGGGGGGGCCTTGATAGGCAGTTGAACCAGTTTAACCAGTGTACTGGTTCAAACGCTCCACTCCACCCACAACTTCCCCACTCCACATACCGTAGGTATCCAAACAGCAAGCTATATTTAGCTAGGCATTTTCAGCAATCAACAATAACGATATTGTTTGTAAAAACAAAACATTTTGAAGGCTTTATACTTTTTACTTCCCTTCTTGTTGTCTCTTACCGCCTGCTCCGTCCCCCCTCCGGAAGGCCTACCGACAGTACCACAATGGACCACCATCGATCTACAATTCAACAGTACAAAAAACTACCCTAATCCCTACACCGATACCGAGCTCAACGCTATTTTCTGGACTCAAAACGGTGACACCATCCACCGCCCCGGCTTTTGGAATGGCGACAGCAGTTGGGTCGTCCGCTTTGCACCACCTGATAATCACCGAATCTGGCAATGGAAAACCAGCTGTAGTCAGCAAGATGATACCGGACTGCATGCCCAAAAAGGAAGGCTACAAGCCACCGCCTACAACGGAGAAAATCATTTACTACAACACGGTTTATTGCGCATGTCTCCCGGTAGGAGATCCGTCATACACGCTGACGGCCACCCTTTCTTGCTGATTGGGGATACGCCCTGGGCACTACCTTTTCGCGCTAGGCAAGGACAAGCTCGCACCTACGCCGCTTATCGGCAAAACCAAGGTTTCAACGCAGCCTTACTTATGAGCCTCCAACCCGACATGCGCGCCGAAGGGCCAGATGCGCGCGATACTGAACTAGGTTTTGCTAGGGCTTTTGACGACCTGACTCGCAGCGAAGAGGAAATTGCCCTGCTTTACCAACAGCTGAAAGATGCGGCACTCAGCGAGGGCCAAAACCCTCCGCTGGACGGTTTTGACCTGCGGGAGTGCAAAATCGAATACTTCCATTACCTGGATAGCCTTGCCAATATCTTATTAGATCACGAGATCGTACCCGTTTGGCAACCCATCTTTCATGGGTTCGGCTGGAAAGGACTCGACGTTTTCGGTAATTATATCCTTCCCGAGGCCTACGAAAGATATACCCGCTATCTATTGGCCCGCTACGGTAGTTATCCTGCTCTCTGGCTGCTAGGCGGTGACAATGGTGGTAAAGACCCCGGAATAAAGGAAGCTGGTGAAATGTTAGAAATCTGGGACAGCTATCAGCAACCGACTGGCCTGCACTACAGCCCAGCGGATACCTTCGTCACTGATTGGTCCATTGGTAATCCCACCAAACATGTGGTACACTACAACCGCAGTTATCAGGCCGAGCCCTGGCTGGATTTTCAGTGGGCCCAAACCGGTCACGGTCAAGCGCATGAATACCATAAAGTAGCGTACATGTATGACCATCAACCTACCAAGGGCGTAGCCAATGGAGAACCGACTTACGAAGGCATGAACGATGGCCAAAACGGACTTGGCTGGTGGCAAGGTGAGGATGCCTGGGGGCAATTAATGAGCGGTGGGACTATGGGGGTCGTCTACGGAGCAGCCGGACTCTGGCAATGGAAAGTAAGCGCCGATGAAGTAGGCTGGACCTCCTGGGCCACCCAAAATAAGTCCTGGGAGGGCGCTATGCGACTGGAGGGTGCGCGTTATGTGGGCTATCTGCATGTTGCCCTAGCCGAACTGGATCTCACCGATATCGAACGACGTCCCGACCTAACAGAAAACGGTCACTGGCTATTAGCCCGCGAAGGAGAACTCTATTTGAGCTTTCTACCCCGTGGCGGACAACTAAAAATCCCCTCGGTGCCGCGGGGATTAAGAAAGCGGTGGTTTAACCCCAAAGAAGGTCATTATCTAGAAGCATCCAAGGTTACACAAACCTCTTTTACTGCCCCTAATGATCAAGCCTGGGTACTTGTTATAGATCGACAAGGGCCAGAATAAGTAACTGAAGACTAAGGACGGAAATTGACCACCTGCGGTACTTCAGCAGCATCCTGGCGACGAAATTGCAAGGATAAGCCTACTGAAGAGCGTCCATTCTGGCCCTTCGCCAGCAAGTACATCTCAGGATAGGCCATCGCCAAGTCTATCCTTAATTGAACACTTGCTTGATTCGCCAAAAATTTAATTTGTCCAAGCGGTTCTAATTCAAACCCTCCTGGTAAAGCGATTGTCTCAGGCATCGCAGCAGTCATCCCCAGGTATTGAAAATGTTGCCAGTGTGTAGGATCAACAGTACGCCAACTATAGTACAAATGGAGCGTTTCTTCCCTACTACTATCACTACGGCTCAGCTGAAGTTCACTAAGGTGAGGAATCGGGCCTTCCGGTCGGAGAATACGGATCATTTCTGCTTCCTCCCCTTCAATAGTCCATACCATGGAATCAGTTTCGGGGAAATAGGCTTGCTTGCAGCTCAGGCTGAGCGACAAGAAAGCTACGGCAAATAGCTGTTGCATAGGGTATGACTAAGTTTAGGCGGTAAACGCTCCGCGCTCTAGTAAGCTGTTGATACCGTAGACCAGTAATCAGCGTACATCGCATCGTAGTCGATGTCCGTGTAAACATAAAGTCTACGTGGCGGATTGTCAACCGGTCCATCAATAATCTCTTCAGTGGCCATTTCAGGATGAAGAAATGCTTGTAATAAGGCCACATCCCACATTATCCAAGTATCGAAATCACCAAAGCGTTCCAGCCATTTTTGACGTAAATAATCGCCCATATCCCCGCAACTAGTCAGCCGCTCAAATACGTCTTCCCGCGGCCATTGGTACTCCCGAGCTACGTTTACCGGCAACACATGCATCTCTAAGTCAGGTCGATTAAGACAATAGTTGGTCGCATTAAGATCGCGTCGGACGTTGAAATCGCTCTTACTCCAATACCCGCCCCTCTCTGGATAATACTGGAGACCAAGAGAGTACGAAACAATTTGGGGAGCAATGGTCGTATCCATTCGAATGGCTATGGCTAGATTGGTCAAAGCACCAATACTCATCACCACTAATTTTTCTCCCTCGGGCAAAGCTTTAACTTGATCGATAATGAACTGGCTGGCTGGATTAGGCCGAGGGGTAAACCCACCCCAAGGATCTCCCATTATTGAGTCCGAGCCTAGGGGATGTGGCCAATCCAATAACCCAGCGATCTCCAACAGCTCTTCGTTAAGTCGCTGGCTGGCGTAAACACTACTATCTCCTGAATAGTGATGAAACCATTGCGCCGAATTGATCCCCAGCACTTCAATACTTGTATCCGGAAAAAGGCGGGCCATGGCGTAGAGATCATCAATTTCGTTGGCCGTATCGGTATCAAAAATGACTTTTGGAGAAGCTGCGTATTCACCCGTCGCCTGATAAAGCAATGGTTCTTCCGCCTTTTCACAGCCTAGCAAACCGAGTAGCAGGGCCGCTAAACACCCTCTAAATAATAACATAGTAGGAGTTAGTTAATCAACAAAGAAGGGCAATAAGCCCCGATTGCAACTGATCTACACTGCAAGTTTTACTGCTTAAAATACTAAGACAAATTGAGACATCACGATCACGAATAACCCCATGAGTACGGCCAGGCTAAAACCAACTCCTGCTAACCACAGCACCCAGCGCTTGAAATCATCGAGATAAAAGTCTAAGTAATAGGCCAACAATAACTCGAATCCCCAGCCCAGTAGGTAGGCTAAGTTAGCGCCTAGAGCCAAGGCACCTAAGCCTAATATCCAATCTTCGGTAGTCAGTTGGCTAAAGCCCCAACGATTGAACAAGATCAGGACCAATCCAAAAACCAGCAAAATCCCATTGTACAATAATCGGCGCCCCTCCCACCAACGGATAATGGCGTAGTATTTAGCGCCGGCTGAAGGAGGGCGGTTGAAGTTATCGTCGAGGATGTTTTCTGGCATAGATCTGGATCAAACTAAGAATGGTAAGATACGCCAGCAGCAGAAAATTAACTCAGGGCTAGAATACAGTTTTCTCGCAGCTGCCAAATCTCCTCAAATGATAGCGCTAGCTCCTTTTCTTTTTTGATCCACTTCCGCAGGTATGCCCGGTGAAAGTTGACTTTCCACTCCCCTACCTGCTCGGCTTCGATCACTACTTCTTCCATAATATCCGCAGCTAGCTGGGCAAAGTTAGAGCTCGGCTTGGTAACGTCCAGACGTTCCTCTCCTCTGGCCAAATAGCAATGGGCCTCGGGGATAAAATCGAGAGATGTTGCCGCTAAGACCGCTCCTACCCCCGGCGTATTCGTCTCCTTCATGCGGTACATGCCCAGCATCAACCGCCATTCCGTCCAACCTTGTTCCTGCGCGATGGCGTAAGCTAGCGCGTGCTTAGAACTACAGGTACCCCGATTCTCCAAAAGGACCAGCTCCAACTTACCGCGGTCGCTGGTGCGTGCATAAGGCAAATGGCGGAGTGCCTCCGTAAGAGTAGACCAACTACTGTAGCCATGCTCTAGGGCTAAGGCAGAAAGAGGACCTGCTGCTCGAAAATTGGTATCCATAACCTAAAGATAAGGCGCTGACTTGCGTCAGCGCCTTATCCAATCATTCAAATATCGCCAGTTCACAGCCCTGGCAACTATTACACACAATCTGAGGCATCAAATCCAAATAAAGCTGCTGATCTACAGCGGCGTAAGTAGGAGTGGTCAGGTTGAACCCACCCGTTTGCGCCGTTAAATCATTGTAGTTTTGCAAAATCTGCGGAGCTCTGCCCTGCTGGGTGATGTAGTGAGTAAAGACAGTAACCCCATTAGCCTGGGCTGCTGTAATAGCCGCTGCTGTGACGGCATCTTCATTCGCAAAATCGCCGGCAGGGCTGATGCTGTCCAGCTCTTCGTCGCTGATGTAGAAGATCGCCCGACAAGCATTTTCCCGCCAGGGTGCATAATTTGAAAGGTCTTCAATGGCGTTGGCGCCTTGCTCCTGCGGAAGTCCAACATGAGGTGCATCTGCGGCTAGTGGAATAGTACCCTGCGCCGCATAGATATAATTGCGATGACTATCGTTAAAGACCGTACCGGCCCAGCTGCCGTCTACGCCCAGGTAGGTGACATTCAAATCTGTCGGACAGGTATCCAGAGCCGCTTGAACCGCCATTTGGGCAGCCATATCGATGGTATTTGCCACTACGCCCATCGAACCGCTAGCATCGATCAGTACAATCAGGTCAACTTTGGGGTCGCCTAAAGGACCACCGCATACCTCCATTTCGATGGGATCACAATCCTCGCAGGAGAAAGAAAGAAAGACGAGTATAAAGAGGGAGAAAAAATGAATAGCTTTCATGATATAGGGTTGGTGCTTTCCGCTACAGAGTGTCCGCAGCGGAAAGCGATTAGGAGAGTTTAGTTACAGAGGAGTACCGCTTCTGTGCGGCGATTAATACGGTGATCTTCTTCACTACAAGTCACGCCATCGCGGCAAGCATTCAGCAAGCGGGTTTCCCCGTAGCCTTTCGCCAGAATGCGATCCCGACTAATGCCTTTTGAAATGATGTAATCTACCGCAGACAGCGCCCGATTCTCGCTCAAGGTTTGGTTATAATTGGTGGAACCACGGCTGTCCGTGTGAGAGCCGAGTTCGACTCGATCCATCAGATTATCGTTGAGGTAGCGGACCAGTCGATCCAGCTCAAAGCGTGCCTCCGGCAAAATGCGGTAGTCATCCAGGTCGTATTTGATGTCCAAA
>JBCCDS010000090.1:0-17739 GCA_039030655.1 Bacteroidota bacterium
AGCCATTCTGACCTTTTCGCCGCCGGTATCGCCCGCTCCGGCGCTTACAATCGAACGCTTACGCCCTTTGGCTTCCAAAGCGAAGAGCGTAACTACTGGGAAGCGCCCGAAGTTTACTACGATATGAGCCCTTTCATGCACGCGGAGAAAATGAAAACGCCGCTGCTACTTATCCATGGTGAGGCTGATAATAACTCAGGTACTTATCCCCTGCAAAGTGAGCGCTACTTCAATGCCCTCAAGGGCCTGGGGGCTGTGGTTCGCTTGGTAATGCTACCTAATGAAAGCCACGGTTACCGAGCTAAGGAAAGTATCCTGCACCTACTCTGGGAGCAAGACCAGTGGTTGGAGACCCACGTGATGAACCGGGTGGAAGAGCCGGATGGACGGTAATTGATCGTAATTATTCCTGTCTACGATATCCCTCCCGAGAAAGGATATCGTAGACAGGCTCTACAGCTATTTTTACTTTTCTTACTCTTGGACAATTCTGAACTCATACACTTCGCCTGCGTTCGGAATAATCGTCAAGTTGGTACCATAACTACTCTGAACCTGCACTTCGGTTTCCCAGCTACCGCCGGTGAATTTGAAAGTAGCGGGTGAATGCAATGAGAGTCGAATTTCTCGGAGATTATCGTCCACCTTTTGCATACGAATTTTACCAGGGTCCCAATTCCCTAACGCATCTTGGTTCCCTGTGATGTATAGCTCATCCGTTGCATTTAGCACAGTTGCGCGAATAACAACCTCTTGTTGATCATCAGAAAGGATCTGCTGTTGTGCTCCATAAGCTTCGGAGAAATACGCTAGCAATGCTGACTCTACACTGATGGGATAATTGCTCAGATGCGTTTTTTTAGGGTATTCCTCCACGACTACCTGGTGTTGAGGATAGTCAAAAGATGATCTGAAAAAAGCGTGTACGCGTTCTCGGGCTGGCGCCCAATAAGGCCAATAATCACCTTCGTCTGCACTGGAGAGATAGACAAAGGCTGGAGCAGTGAGACGATTATAATCAAAGCTCAACAACCGATTGGCCAGCAGCTCTTCTTCATAGGCTAGATTAGGGGATACAGCAATGTAGTTGTTGAAGATGTTCAGAGCTTGAGTCATTGCATATAGGACAAAAGCACCTCCTAAGGAGTGTCCGATTCCCGTTTTTATGGGTAAAGTGCGGTAATGCTGATCGATGTAGGGGATTACCTCCGATTGAACGTAAGCTAGAAAGTTGTCAATGTTTCCATGGTACGGCCCATAGCGTTCAAGGGAGCGTTCGGTCGTTAACTCTGGTAGAAAGTCATTGTTCCTGACATAGTCCACTCCTTCCTGATAAAAAGCTTTAATGCCTACAACTATAAAGGGTTCTTGACCTTCCATAATGAAAGGAACAAGTGCGTGTACATAATCGAAGAAGCTCTGATTTTGGGCGTCAAAAACATAAACGACATTATAGTAAGCATGAACCATTTCGTCGTAACCTGCCGGGGTGAATACCAATATTTCTCTCTCTTGGTCAAGTATTTCTGAGGAAATAGTGACGGTTTTTATTTGTTGAGCCTGGAGTGTACTAATCATTATTAGTCCAACAATCAGTAAAAGATTCTTGAGGGGCATAATCGTTTTTTGAATTGGTTATCTTGGATACATCTTCACAAAACTACTGTTGTCAATGGCCCTTCTGGCGCGGTGAGCTTTACTTTTTTTGTAAGCTTTTCGACCGAGTTGCAGAAAACCATCCTTGTTTTGCTTTTTGCAGCGACGGTCGCTACTGATGGGCCGGTTTTAGTTGTGCTAATGGCTTCTTGTACTTAAGCTTTTCAACTATCTTCCCCTCAATAAAACACTAACACTCATGCTGAGGTACCTTCTAGCTGGGTGGCTTTTGCTGCCAACCCTGTCTTTGCTCCTCGCTCAGCCGACCTTGGATATAACCATTGGTTTGGACCGACTGTCTGATAGTACGGAGTTTCTAGTGCCAGATATCCAAGATGAAATCGAGGCCTTAATGGACGCAGAGTACGAACTCAGATTTCAGCTGATCGGAATGGATGAAACAGGTTTTGAAGACTTATTGAATTCGGCCTATCAATCCTCAGACATCATCATTGGGTCAGGATTAGAAGTGAGTCGTTTACTCAGTGAAAGAACGACCTTTCCCAAACCAACCATCCTATCCTTAGTACTCGATAATGAAATCCAGGGGCTACCCATCACTGAAGAAGGAAGTTGTGGAATTGATAATCTGACTTACGTTCAATCCTTCTTCAATATTGAAAGGGATCTAGCGACCCTCTACGAGATCATCCCCTATGAAGAATTGATCGTCCTAGTGGATGGCAGCACTTCGTTAGAGAGCACCTTTGATATGGAGGCCTTTTTGGCTAAGCGAAGTCCAAATGGCTCCGTGCGTTACACCATCGTACCTATTCAAGGGGCCAGTACGGCATTATCCTCGGTACCGACTTCTTCAGCCGCCGTTTTTGCTTTCCCACTAAATCGAGTGCTCAGCCTAAGCGAACAAAAAAGCTTTTATGAAGGATTGGCTGATCGCGGTCAGCTGAGTTTTTCCTTGCTGAGTACGCCCACTATGCAAATCGGGGGCTATGCTGCTTATGATACCGATACTAACCTCCGAAGGATTCCACGCCGGGTAGCACTGAACGTCCTCAAAATTGTGGAAGGAATCCCAGCGGCTGAATTGCCGGTGCGGATGCAGAGTTTTACCGAAAACCTACTCATCAATTTCGATGCAGCACGCAGAAGCGGCATTTACCCCAATTGGGATGTCTTGGCAGAGGCTATTCTAGTAAATGTCAACGAAGTTGGCAACGGACAGACCCCCTTAAATCTGGCAGCCGCAATTGCAGAAGGCTTAGAAATGAACCTGGGTTTTAGTGTAGCCCAGCGAGATGTACGCACGAGCGAGTTGGATATCCGCGTAGCACAGGCTAATTATTTGCCACAGCTCGATGTATCTGCTTCGGCTGCTGTTCTTGATGAAAATACTGTACGGAATTCCTTCGGCACCCGTGGGATGTTCACGGCCAATGCAACGGCAAGTTTATCCCAGTTGGTTGTATCAGAGCCGGCTATGGCCAATATTGCCATTCAGCGTTTATTATTGGAAAGCAGTGAGCAGGCCCTCCGGCAAAGTGAACTGGACGTGGTCTTAGACGTAAGCAATGCTTACCTCAATATTCTCCAGGCACAGGAATTGGTGCGCCTTCGCAATGAAAATGTGATCCTCACCAGAAAAAACCTAGATATCGCCGAAGCCAAAGAGCGAGTCGGTTATTCCGGTACTAGTGATGTCTATCGATTGCAGAGTGAGCTAGCCTTAGATAATATTGATCTCAACAACGCCTTGGCTTCCATGCGACAGGCGCGTTTTGGTCTCAATAGTTTGCTAAATCGGCCCATTGATGAAGAATACCCCTTAGCAGATATTGAGGTGCAGGAAGAAATTGCCTCGATGGTGATGGATGATCGTATCGCAAGCTTAATTGATAACCCTGGTGATGCTGCCATTTTGGGTGATTTTTTCGTTGAAGAAGCAATGACTAATCTCCCGGAAATCAAGCAGTTAGAAGCAGCTATTGCTGCTCAGGAAAGAAGCCTGCTGTCTCAAAACCGTGCCTTTTACCTACCTCAACTGGTTTTAACGGGGGAGTACAACGTGCCGATCTCTAACTCCGGCTATCCAGAAGGCGTAATGCCCATCGATGTGCCCAGTACCTACAGTGCTGCGCTCAGTGCACAGCTGCCGATCTTCCAGGGTAATAGCCGACGCTATCAACGGGAACAGACGCAGGTGGATATCTATCGCCTTGGGGATCAAATCACTAATCTGAGGAATAATCTAGAGGTACAGATTCGCGCCAACTTAGAGAATGTATATGCCTCCTTTAGCCGAGTACAGCTGTCACGTATTGCCCTTGAAGCAGCCCGCCAAAGTTTTGCCATCGCACAAGACTCTTACCAGCAAGGCCTGCTGAATATTACTTCCTTGTTGGATGCGCAAAACGCCCAACTCCAATCAGATATCAATGCTACGACTGCCATCTATACCTTCGTAGTAGATTATTTTTCGCTAGAGCGGTCTATTGGCTACTACTACTTCTTGGCCACCCCAGCACAGCGCGATGCTTATTATTCTCGATTCCTTCAATTCCTCTCAAACCGCCAATAAATGAAATGGTATACCTATTTCGGTCTTTGTTGCATTTGCCTGTTTTGGACCTGCGGAAGTCCAGAAACTACCACCGATACAGAACCGCTACTCCGGCCGGTTCGCTACGCGACCATAGCGTCTGTACATAGTAGCGGCTCTTACCAGCTTTCAGGCGTTGCTCAGGCCGATCGGCAATCCAATTTGAGCTTCCGGGTCGGCGGAACCATCCGCAGCCTGAACGCTAAGTTGGGAGATCGCGTCCGTCAGGGACAGTTGATTGCTACTCTGGACCCAGTGGACTATTCTATCCAAAGAGATCAGGCTGCTGCTTCCGAACAAGGTGCTTCTGCCAACCTGGTCGCAGCAGAGAATCAATTGGTTAATGCCCGAACCAATTATGAACGCATTGAGCAACTCTATGAAAATAATAGTGTACCCATCAGCGATTTCGAGCAAGCAAAGCTCAATCTGGAAAGCGCCCAATCCAATTACGATGCCGTTCAATCTCAGCTAGTATCTGCTACCAGACAGCTGGAAGCAGCACGAAATCAAGTAAGCTATACCCGACTTACAGCACCCTTTACGGGTATCATTTCAATGGTGAATGTCGAGGTCAACGAATTGGTGGGTACTGGAAGTCCAATTGTGCAAATCAGCTCATTTGACAACTTGGAGGTCAGCATTGGAGTACCTGAAAACATGATTAGCCAAATCAAAACAGGGCAGGCGGTAGCGGTAAGCTTTTCGGTTCTACCCGAAGAATTATTCAGTGGTACCGTAAGCGAGCTTAGCTTTATTTCGGGTAATGCTACTACCTTCCCGGCTACGATTCGACTAGATGAAGACGATGAACGCATTCGTCCAGGGATGGCCGCCAACGTGAGTTTAGCTCGTGCTGGCGAGCTGGATCCAGATGTGCTGGTTTGCCCAGTAGCAGCTCTTGGGCAGAATAACGAAGGCAATTTTGTCTTTGTCTTAGCAGCAGAGTCAGATGGCAGCTACCGCGTCGAGCAGCGAACAGTAAATACTGGCGAACTGATCGAGGAAGGATTCTTACTAAAGGAAGGATTGGAAGAAGGAGAGCTGGTCGCCACGGCGGGCCTGCGATCCCTGCTGGATGGTATGTCCGTTAAATTGATTGAAGATTAGTACTTCCGCAGGTCTAAGCATCGCTGCTGAAATCTTCGACTTTCGGGATGAAAACGTCCATCTTCGATTAAAACACCTTCGCTCTCCCAAAAGAAAAAAGTAGCTATGAACCTCACCCGTTTTGCTATCGACAATAACCGGCTTACCCTGATGATCTTGTTAGTCATCATGGTTTTGGGCCTATTAGGCTACCAAAGTCTTTCGCGAGATTCAATGCCTCCTTTCACGATTCGTGTTTGTACGGTCGTTACCCAGTTCCCGGGGGCCTCTCCCGAGCGGGTGGAAGAACTGATTACGGATAAGATCGAAAAGGTCGTACAAGAACTACCCGAGCTCAAGGATGTGACCAGCGAAAGTCGAACTGGGCTATCCGTCGTGAGTGTCACCCTAACCGACGATATTGCCCCCCAGAATCTGCAAGCGGTTTGGGATCGGCTGCGTAGAAAAATTGATAATATTCAGGGTGATTTACCGGAGGGCATTCGGGGTCCTAACGTAAATGATGATGGTCTCGGTGTTGTTTATGGCTTGCAACTGGCCATGACTGGCGATGGATTCTCCTACTACGATCTTAAACAGGAAGCTGATGATATCCGAGATGATCTCATCAAATTAGACGATGCCTCTGAGGTGGTAATCAGCGGTATCCAGGAGGAGCAGATTTATGTAGAATTTGATAATGCGCGCCTGGCTCGCCTGGGTATTTCGGCAGCTCAATTACAAGCTGTGATTTCCGGAACGAATATCGTTTTTCCGGGAGGGTCCGTTAGCCTGGAGAATGAGCGTATCGTACTTGAGCCAACGGGAAATTTTGAAGACTTATCCGATCTCGAAGGCATCATTATCAACAATGGCAGCGGGCAGAGTGTGAAACTGGGAGAAATTACTCAGATTAGCAGAGCCTACAAGACACCAGCAGACCGTTTAGTCCGCTACAATGGGCAGCCGGCACTGGTTATTGCCATTGCCTTGAAAGAAGGGGCTAATCTTATCCAGCTAGGAGAGCAGGTAGATGAAAAGATTGTAGCTTATCAGGCAGACATTCCCATTGGGATGGAACTGCACCGCATTTCTTCCAGCGATACCTACGTTGACAGTAAGATTTCCGATTTCGTGTCCAATGTCCTGCAGTCGGTGGGTATTGTACTGGCCGTAATGCTGTTATTCCTGGGGATGCGCACGGGGATCGTAGTCGCCAGCTTGATCCCTTTCGCTATGATCATGACGCTGATGCTGATGAATATGTTTAATGTCGGCTTAAATCAGGTAAGCTTAGCGGCCTTGATTATGGCTCTGGGGCTCCTTGTTGACAATGCCATTGTAGTTTCTGAAGCTATGATGGTTAAAATGGAGGAAGGGATAGCCGCGAAAGAAGCTGCTATTAGTGCCTGTAAGGAGCTGATGATTCCCTTGCTGGTATCTTCATTGACTACCTCAGCGGCCTTTTTAGCCTTTTTCCTGGCAGAGAGTTCAATGGGTGAAATGATGGGGCCACTATTCGTGGTGATTACTATGGCCCTGCTATCCTCCTGGTTGATGGCCATGACGGTCATCCCAATGTTGGGCATTGCTTTTATTCGAGTCAAGCCCAAGGATCCAGCAGCAAAACCAGGCTTATTTGATCGCTTGGGTATGGCCTATCGACGTTTTTTAGAATCTGCACTTAAGCGATCATGGTTGTTTATGTTGCTGATCGTTGGCATGTTTTTTGGCTCCTTAATGCTATTTTCTCAATTGCCCTTTATCTTTTTTCCCGATAGCGACCGCAATTTGGTTACGGTCGATATGAACTTGCCATTGGGAACAAAAATAGAGCATACCGAATCCGTAATCGGCGAACTGGAAGACTACATTAATCAAGAATTACGGGTTGGAGGCGACCGCACGCAAGGGATTGTAGACTACGCTTCCTTCGTTTCGGAAGGGCCAGAAAGTTATGATCTTGGTTACCAACCTGGAGAGGCCAATTCAGGCTATGCACATATGCTGCTCAATACCAGCAGTTTTGAAGACAACGAGCTGGTTGTCAATCAACTCACGGATTACACTTTCGAGCACTTCCCAAACGCGGAATTTACCATTGGGCCCTTAGCAGGTGGTGGCGGAGGTGGTTCTGATGTTGAAGTTCGCATATCTGGAAATGATCCTGCCGAGTTGTATCGACTCAGTGAGCTGGTCAAGCAGTACTTGGTTCACTTGCCCACTACTCAAAATGTCAATGATGACTGGGGCCCTCGGATCAAAAAAATGGCGGTTGATATTGATCAGGATCTGGCAAATCGAGCGGGACTAACCAACCAGGACATTGCGATCTCCCTCCAAACGGCTCTGACGGGTTTCGAGGCAGGTAGTTTTCGTGACGGTGAGGATAATATCCCTATTATGATGCGCTCCGCACTTGGTCAGGATATACCTCCGACTGCGCTGGCTAGCTTACCTATTTTTTCTCAAAATTCCGGCCGTAACGTACCGCTATCTCAGGTTGCTCAAGTCAACACCGACTGGCAATACGCTAAAATCAGGCGGCGCAATCTCTACCGGACGATTGTGGTAAGTTGTGACACCCGCCCGGACTTTACTGCATCGGATATTACCTCTGATTTAACACCTTGGCTTCGGGAACAGTCCTCAGACTGGCCAGCTAACTACAGCTATGAATTAGGGGGGGAAAGCGAACAAAGCGGAGAAGCCATGGGGGCGGTGATGGCCAAATTGCCACTGGCTGGCTTTATTATTTTGCTGCTATTGGTTTCTCAATTCAATTCCTTTCGCAAGACGGGTATTGTACTGGGCAGTATCCCCTTAGGGATTATCGGCGTAATCCTTGGTTTGTTATTGTTCCGATCTTATTTCGGATTTATGGCCTTTCTGGGTATCATTTCCCTTGCTGGTATTGTAATCAATAATGCCATTGTCTTAATCGATCGAATACAGATTGAGGAAGCAGACAACAAGTCCCGCTACCAGGCGATTCTCGACGCTGCTCAGCAGCGTTTCCGCCCGATCTTACTAACGACCTTTACGACCACCCTGGGTATGATTCCCTTATACCTGGGTGGGGGAGAGATGTGGGAGCCCATGGCGATTTCGATTATGATCGGTTTGTTATTCGCCACGATAATTACCCTACTCTTTGTTCCGATTATCTATAAGCTGCTCTTTCGCGTGAAAAAGTCTGCTTAGTCATTAGTCCTCAGTTAGCGCGATTGTTCCATCGCCAAATACTTGCCAATGATGATGGCTACTGCGAAAGTGAGGTACAATTGCCCCGCAATGGCAATGATGATAGAAATCGCTTTAATCAGCTGATGATCAGGCGTAATGTCTCCGTAGCCAACGGTAGTTAAGGTGACGAAGCTGTAGTAGAGCAGATCATAAAATTCCAGAGGAGCTTCTTGTCCAAAAGCCGCTGGGAGCTGTTGCTGTAGAAGCAGCAGCAAAGGTGCCGCGACTACCCCCAAGATTAGAAAACCGCAGATACTTGCATAGATGGTATTGACGGTTACTTCTTTTTCCTGCAGGATGTAAAACAAGAGATTACGGAATACGTAGCTGAAGAATAAGAGGGTTGTAAGACCGCCGACCCAGCTCAGCCAGCTTGTTTCGTGATCCCATACTAGGAAGATGCAAAAATTGACTACACCCAATCCTAACATGGCCGTCCATTCTCGATAATGGGTAGTTGTAAATAGGGCGGCAAGTAGTAATACAAGCCCATAGGATAATTGCATCAAAAGACCTCCAATTCGCCAAATCGGAGCCAGCGCTGGCAGGATAATCATCGCCAGTAAACCTAATAAAAGGAGGAAATACCTAGGGTGGTAAAACCAGTCTTCGAATCGCTCGCGCAGTAGACTATCCATTTAGCTTAGGAACTATTTAATACTAAAAAAGACTCATCCAGTAAGCTTCAATTAAAAATTGAATGCCTCCCTGAATGAGTCCAAATTTAAACTACTAGTTTTTAAGCTCGTACTAAAGCCAAGAGCCAAGTTTTTTCACTCCAGCCGCTATACGTCGCTTGGCTTTGCATTACGGCAGGGCTCGCGCCTCCATCTCCGCTTCGTTGACGACCAGCCCCAAACCTGGTTCTGTCGGCAAGTGGAGATGCCCATCCTTGAAGTCGAAGTAATTATCAAATAGTGGTACGAGCTCATCGTAACCCTGGTCGAGCCGGCGACCGGCATATTCCTGAAAGTTGGCGCCGTTGGGAATGCTGGCTAAGAGCTGGAGACTAGCCGCCGTCGCCAGGGTTGGTTTGGCATTGTGCACCATGATTTGTTTACCGAAAGCATGCGCTAGGGTAGCGGCTTTCTTACACTCGGTTATGCCGCCGCATTTAATCGGATCGGCGTTGATGATGTCCACTCTTGCTTCGTTCAGTAGACGCAGTATTTGGTACTTATTATACTCATGTTCACCAGCCATGATGGGTAAGTCGAGACTATCGCTCACCTGCCTTAGACCGGCAATATCTTGTTGAAAAACGGGCTCTTCCAAAGCGGCAATATTGAAAGCTTCGTGTAGTCGTCGCCCCATCATCGTCGCTTCCGCGGGGGTATAACCGTTGTTGAAATCGACCATTAGCGGGATGTCATCACCAATGGCTTGGCGCACGGCCCCTACAACCTCATAGGTATCGTCTGGAAAGGGATTGACCCGATGCTGCCGTATCTGTAGACGAGCCTTCACGGCCTGATACCCTTGCTCTACAAAGTTGGCAGCGATCCGGGCCATTTCCTCGGCTGAGCGCATACCCGCCCGCCCTGCATCACGACCGTAGCTGCCATAAACCCGAATCTGCTGCTTGCCGTTCCCCCCGAGTAGCTTGTGCACGGGCAGGCCAAGTAGCTTCCCCTTCAAATCCCAAATCGCATTGTCGATGCCCGCCAGGGTGCCAGGATGCAGACCACTCATCCCCATCTCCAACTCGCGCAGATACACCTCGTGCCAAAGCCCCTCACTATCGAAGGGATCTTTATCTAAGTAATAGTCCTTTAAGTATTGCTGTACGTACTGCGGGGTCATCATTTTGGTGGCTCCATCCGATTCACCCCAACCATTGATACCCGCATCCGTCTCTACTTTGATGAAGCAAGCTTTGCGAAATCGATAGGCCTTTACCTCAGTTATCTTTACTTGCCCCCGGGGAATATCGACCGCTTGCCCGTCAGTTGACTTTAGCTCATTTTGTACTTCCGCAGGTGTAGCCCCTTCTGCCTTATTTAAAGCCGAGGCCTGCAGTTGGGGCATTCCGCAGGAGAGTCCCGTCGCACTGATCAACAGGCTGTTTAAAAAATGCTTTCTTTTCATTGCCCACTGGTTTTTTCTTGGCTTATTTCCCGGTAGCGTACTAAAAACCGGAGCCCGAAGGCTGTAGCAATATCTCGCACGTTAATCACAACACCATCGGGGCGACGATAGCGGCGTGTCTCTAGAAATCCCCCGCTGAGGTTAGGATCGGGATGATCGGTGGCGAAGCGATTGCTCAGTACCCAGGACTTGGCCCGCTCTACCGATAGCTCGAATTCCGCATAACCCAGTCGACTTAACTCCAGCCAGAGGATTCCGGCAAAGGAGACGGCTGAGCCACACAGACTTGCCCGGTTTGGTCGATCGCCTAAGTAGTTGTGGTAGTACATACCACCATCTTTTTGCTGCAACGCCTGCAATGCCCTCGCCGTGCGCAGGGCCGCTTCCAGATAACGTTCGTTGCCCGTCAGTTCATAACCTTTGAGCAAACTTTCGGCGTACCAAGTATTGGAGCGCGGGTGGATCTTTCCTCGCTCTCGGTCGTTGGGGTGGTAGTCGAGCCAAAAACCGCTAGAGTCTTGTTTTTCTACCAGGCTATTACACAGATTCAGAAAGACCATCTGGTACCGTTCTAGACCGGTATGCCGGTAGGCATCGTAGAATAAAAAACCTTCGTTATTGGGGCGAGCCACTTGGTGAATGCTCAGTTCCCCGTCGTAAAATGGAGAGCGATCACGTAGTATTTCTCCGCTGGCCAATTCAACGAGATCGATGATGAGGCCTTCCTCTGGCAAGTACAGATGGTCCAGTGCCCACTGCCCGGCCTGCACGGCCGCATCGGCGTATCGCTGATCACCGCTTACCCGACTGAGTTCGAAGAGACCGGGTGTACCGTCGGCAATGGTCGTGAAATTGATCAATTCACCAACGGGTCCGTCGTGTACGGCGGCCAGGTAGCCGGCCAACTCCGGTCGGTCTGGGCCAATCACTAAACTCAGCCACCAATCACCGGCCTTCCGGGCCGCTTTCAGGTAGTCAGATTCGCCCGTTGCCCGGTAGGCGTGTAGCAGACCGTAGATGACCTGCCCGGTATGCCAGGCAGCCTCATAGGGTCGCCAGCGACCACTCCGCCAGTCGTAGTCGCACCTACTAAACCCCTGCTCGCCGATCAGTACTTGAGCGGCGTAATCTGCACCGGAGCGAATGGCTTCGTCCAGCTCTCCTTCCGGCCCAATACGGCGACCATCTTCTAAATAGACCTGGAAGGCATTCTCGACCTTGCTCGCCGCTACCTGACCCAAATCGAAATTCGCAGCGTATACTCGCTTGATGGGGTTTTCCGCCAGTCCTTGCAGCTGAATGGCGGGCCCGGCTACCAAGCGCGCCCGTAAATCCTCTAGGTAAATCCCGCTGACTTGGGTGGGGTGTTGCCCTCCTCGGTAGCCATGATAGTCAGTTCTAAAGACAACTAAGCCTTTGCTTAAACTGTCGGCCTCCAGATTACGCACGAAGATGTCTTTGACGTAGCCTCCGCGATCGCTGTTGGTCTTAATGGTCAGTCCTCTGCGGCCACGCAGCAGTCTGACGTTTTCTACGAATATTTCGCTTATACCACCACTCAGTTCCGAGCCGATTGCGAAAGCATTTACCCCGGAATTTAATCGACAGTTACGCACGATGATGTTGCGACTCGGTCGACCAGCCCAGCCGTCACGATCTCTACCGGATTTTATGCTGATGGCATCGTCGTGGGTTTCGATGTAGCAGTCCTCGATCAGGACATCCTGACTACTGTCTGGATCGATCCCGTCGTCATTTAGGGTATTTCCATAAATGGATAATCCCGCCAGGCGTACCTGATCAGTAAACGGTAGGTGAATGGTCCAAAAAGGGCTGTTGCGAAAAGTGAGCCCTTCGATGCGGACTCGCCGACATTCGTAGAGCATTAAGAGACTGGGCCGTAGGTAACTGCCGGGGCCAAAGCGCCGTTTAGCGAGGGGAATGCCATCGCTCCCCATTTGACGTAGTCGATTTTGGGCGGGCTGCTGCCTTTTGCGCCAGTCGATGGACCACTGCAGGCCATTGCCGTCGATGGTTCCTGTGCCGGTCAAGGCAATGTCGGTTTGCCCCTTAGCATAAATCAATGGGCTGTAATTGAAGGCACGCGTACCTTCCCACCGTACCTCTACCAGTGGCAGGTAATGCTCCGGATTATCGCTAAAAGTGATCCGACTTCCTGCTGCCAGGTGCAGTTCCAAGCCAGAGCGCAAATGAATCGGACCGTCGCAGCGCAACTGCGCCTGAGCCGGTACCACTAGTTTACCACCTCCTAACTGTGCTAATCGTTCGATGGCAGCACTGATAATCGCTCTACTATCCGTTTGACCGCTGGGATCTGCACCGAGTTCTACTACATCCAAAACCCGTTGGGGAATCTGAGGGGGGTGGATACTGGCCATCCGATCGGGTAGGGTAGCCCAGGCTGCAGCAGCTTCCGCCGCGGCCTGGGCTGCCGACCAAGGGGAGTTGTTTTGCGCGGCTATACGCCACACCAAACAACTTCCCAGGCCAATAAGGAGCAACGCTCTCATGCCTGAAATTACTGTACGATTAGGCGACCTCCACCAAAGCGATTACCGCTGCTGATTCGGTAGCTGTAAATGCCAGGAGTTAGCTGGGTAAATACCTGCGGAAGTACAAATTCGCCTACCCCAAAGTCACCTTCAAAGGTGGGGCCGACCGGCCGACCGGACATATCGAATAGTTCGATGCGAACACGACTGGCTTCGCTCAGGCTAAACTTGAAACTCACTTGTTCGCGGGCCGGATTGGGGAAAGCACTTACCTGCAAAAGGTTAATCAGCTCCCGGTCGAGTGTAGAAAGTGGAATGCCAAACCAATTGAGGTCGCCTATAGGTTGACCTTCATCACCGCCGGTATAAGCAGGATGGCTGGTAGAGTAAGCAAAATCGAAAGGCAATTGTGCTTCGCTATCGGGATTGGCCCCGCCCATACCATCGTCAAAACCCTCTACATTGTCTGGATCGGTATAGAAAGTGGTGATAAAGTTAGTCGGAGGTGCGGGGGCATCATCAAAACTAAAGTCGTCGAATAAATAGATCGTAGCTTGATTACCGGCCCCGTCGACGAAAAACTGCGCATCGCTATTCAAGAACACCCGGGGGAAGAGGCTGTCGCGCATATCCATTTCGGCCGTTTCGTTGAGCATGTCGTAGGTCATCTGGATTGTGGGATCGTTGAAGAAACCATTGTTGGCGATGTGGACCATTTCGGTGGTGTCGCTGCTGGCGTCAATCTGGAAAGAACTGCTGCCCGGTTCATCGTCGCCAAAAAAGGCGGTATTGACGAACAAATTATTCGTGATTTCAGCCTCGGTAACCACCTCGCCAATATCCAGGGTACGGTCGCCGGTATTATAACTGCTGTTCTGATTGTATTTGATATAATTGATGGTACCGCCATCGTCACGCAGAATACGACTACTGAGGTTGTAGATGGTCGTAAACTCCACTACTAGGGTATCAATATCGTTGCCCCGGTCATCGATGCCGCGCCCGTTACTGGGGTTGCTTTCGTTGACAATGTTGCTGATCACCGAATTGGTGATAAAAATCCGGTTGCCGTTGTTGTCAAGGCGCATGGCGGACTGAGCGGCCTTATCCAGATGGCAATTATTGACCACGATGCGGGCTCCTTCGGCGCTGACGCGCAGGATTTGGTCTTCGGTACCCCCGATGGGGTCCTGGTTGGTGATGTAGAGACCGTTGAGGATAATGTCGTCGCGGATGCGAAAAGCCCTGAAGCCAGAACCGCCGGTAGGGACACCGGGGCGGATCACGGGGCGCTGCGCACTACTTTCAGCAGCTCGGATGTGCAGGGGGAATTCGTTTTCGATTGTGGAACTGAGAATATAGAAGCCACCATCCTCAAGTTCAAAGATGACCCCTAAATCGGGTTCTCCCGTATTGGCCACATAATCGTCGATGGCCTGGTTTAGCGTGCCGCTACCGGGGGCAACGGGTACAATGGTCTGAGCACTTAAGCCGCAGGCCAGCAGGAGTAATGAAAAGATAAAGACGTATCGTTTTAGCATGATCCGGAAGTTGATTACTTGATGAAATTAGAACTTATAGCGACCGCCGAGCTCGGCTGTCCAGCCGAAGTATTCTTCTTCGAGTGGAAAGCGCTGGTTGGCGGTGAGGAAGGTGAATTCAGGAGTATTAGTCAAGTTGTTAAGGTTGAGAAATACGCTCCAGTTACTCTCTCCCAACTCTTGTTTGAGCGCTAAATCCCAGCGGCTGAAGGCGCGAAAACGGCCGTCTACTTCGGCTCGATCTCCTACGAATTGGAGGGTTTCTCCCTGGCGGACGACGGAGATACGGCCGCTGAAACCGCCCCGTTCGTAGCCAATGCTCAGGTTGAGTACACTGTTGGGCTGATCGGGCAAAACACCGCTGCGAAAGGTGTCGACCACCGTGGGGATGAAGAAGGGAGGTTCCCCTTCACGGACCTCCAGCAAAGGAAACAGTGTTTCCGATTCGATGAAGGTATAATTGGCGTTGATGAGCAAGCCGTTGAAAGGCTCGGGCAGAAAGGTGAAATTGGCTTGTAGGTCGATCTCGGCGCCCCATACGCGCACTTCGGTCGGGAGATTGTCGCGGGTGATGAGTTGGTAGCCTCGGGTGGCCGAGCCTGGTTCCAGGTCACGGCTGATGCGTTGGTAGTCTACATTGTCCAGTCGCTTACTGAATGCGCCGAGACTCAGTAGTCCCCATTCGTTATACATACTGAGAAAGGCGTCGAAGTTCCAGGCGGTAGTATGGACCAAGTCGCTGTTTCCCCGTTGGACGATTTGGTTAATGTCATCAATCTGCTGGTAGGGCACCAGGTCGAAAAAATTGGGGCGGGCCAGGGTCCGGGTCGTGGCCAGGCGTAGGTCCATCCAGGGTTTTAGCTGGTATTTAGCTTGAATCATAGGTAAGAACTCTCCGTATCGTTGGCTACCCGTTGTATCCGTGGCGCTGATGAATACCTGACCTTCCAGTTCAAAGCTGCGGCCGAATAAGCCATCAAAGGCCGTAGCGGTGTGTTCGTAGCGCACTCCTGGAATAACGGTCAGTTTTTTCCAGAGCACTAACTTGGTCATCAGGTAGGCGGCAGCGATGTCTTCACTAGAATTATAATTCTGTAACCGCAAGCGCTGATCTTCACTGTAGTAGTCAGCGGCAAACGCTTCGTTGAAGGCCCGTAGTTGTTCTTCGTCGAGGGTGGGCCCCAGACCAATCCCAAAGCGATTATCGAGAAAGATACCCGGATCGTGGTCGCCGAAAAACTGATTGATGGTGATCCGGCCATCATCGTTGAGCTCAAAGCGATCGGGATTATCTAAGGCGATCTGGTCAATAGCATCAAAGGCACTCCATTGCCGACTAGTTTCCCGGCTACGGGTTTGCTGGCGGTATTTACCGCCTATTTTGATAAAGCCTTCCAACCAGTTACCCGTCTGGAAGGGCACTTGCCAATTGAGGTTAGCGGTATACTTGCGGGTGTCGATGGCCGTCTCATCCAGGCGGGCTTGTTGAAAGAAAGTGCGACTGAAGTTGTTGTTGGCGTTGGCAAAAACACTTTCCAGGCTGCTTTCGTCGATCTGATCGTTGAAGGCTCCGTTTTCCCGAAAGCGAGCAGTATTTTCCAGCGGCGTATCGCTGTCGGTGCGGGCATAACCGCCACCGAAGGTGAGTACAGATTGAAGCATTTCCAGTTTCAGCTCACCGCTCAAGGTATTATTCCAGGTGAGTTGTCGGTTGAAGCGCTCCAGCAGTTCATATTCTTTGCGGGAGGTTTCCGGGCGAAAGCGGGTACGGTAGCGTAACTCGTCTCGTTCTACTACGCCCAGGAAGCTGGAAAAAACGAGGGTGCCGCTGGGTAGATCGTAATCCAGGCTGAGCGAGCCGCCGTAGCGTTCACGATTTTCCAGTCGATCGGCCAAGTTGATGTTCTCCGCATTGATGATGGCATTGCCTTCACTGTCTTCTCCGATACTTACGTAACTACCAGTGAGTAGGTCGGAACTCCGATTAGCAAGTTGGTAATTACCCGTGGCAATCAATCCAAGACGGTTATTCAAAAAACGATTAGACAAAGAAAAACTGGCCCGTGGCAGTCCCGTTTCGTTCATCAAATCGTTGTAGCCCAGACTGGCTTTGAGATTGCCCCGAAAGCCCTGACGGGCTCGTTTGATCAAAAAGTTAACGGTACCGCCCACGGCATCGCCATCCTGATCGGGGGTGATACTTTTGTACACTTCAATGCCGGCCAAGGCATCGGTACTGATCATACTAAGGTCGACCGAGCGATCTTCACCGTCAGTAGCGGGAATACGCTCACCGTTGATGGTAATGGCATTATAACGGGGCGAGAGCCCCCGGATACTTACTTTGGTGGCTTCCCCACCGTCGCGTTGCAAACTTACTCCTGGGATGCGCCCCACCGTTTCGGCGGCATTCTGGTCGGGAATTTCTTCGATGCGGTCTTTACTGACTACGTTCATAATGGCATCGGCACTAACCTGACGTTGAATAGCCGCTCTTTGGCCATCTAACTGGGCCGAGACAGTCACTTGTTCCAGCTGAATACCCGTAGGTACCAGGAGAATGGTTTGCTGCTCATTGCGCTCCTTGATGCGGATCGCCAAATCATAATCGCGGTAACCGATAAAGCGGATTTGCAATTGGTAATCACCGGCCTGAGCACGGACGATCTCGAAGCGGCCCTCAAAATCAGTAAACCCACCCAGAGTGGTGCCTTCCAACTGCCAACTGGCAAATTCAACCGGTTGCCGGCTGATACTATCCAAGACCTGAAAACTGGATTGGGCGTGCAGGCAGAGAAAATTGAGTATACCCAGCAGTAGTAAATTCCATCTTTTTATTTGGCGCATGATCTTTCGGACGTTTGGGCCGCGTACTATTCAGCAAGGGCTTTATGGCGCACTATCGGATAGCTAATATAATTCAATCGTTACATATTGCGCAAACGTTTGCGCAAAATATTTATTTATATTTGTAGTGAAAATAATTTTTTCTGCTGCTTTTATTCTTTTAGCCTAACTAAATTTCTGTTTTTGCTTAATTAATTTAGAC
>JBCCDS010000091.1:0-17562 GCA_039030655.1 Bacteroidota bacterium
ACTGGTGGCTTTGTGCGTGGTGTTTGTGTTTATATTTGTCTTTTCCTGAAATTTTTTAATCCACTTGCTGCGGTTAGCAATATCTATAACTTCGCTGAGTTTTCCTATGGATTCGACTAAAACGGCTATCCACTGGTTGATCTCGACTCTACGCCTGATGCCGTTGACGACGATGTGTTGAATAACGACAACGACGTAAGCGGTAATGGAAATAATGGCGAAGATGAAGACGACCATGATGTCGCCTCCATCGAAGTACTAACCTTTGACTTGGCCTTGATCAAGGAGCTGGCCGACGGCCAATCTTCTTCGGTTGAGCCAGGCGACACAGTACGCTACACGATCACGGTCTTCAACCAGGGCGATATCGCTGCTGACAACATTGAGATCAGTGACTACATCCCAGAAGACATGGCTTATGAGGCCGGTGCTGGTGATGGTGTTACTGATAATACGATCTTGGGCTGGACGGAAGCTGGTGGCATTGCCACGAACACCTTGCTGATTGACGGTGGTTTACAGCCGGATAGCTCTACGACCATCGATATCTTCCTGACGCTGAATAGCCCACTGCTGCCTCCGGGCACAGTGATCGACAACTTCGCTGAGATCAGTGATGCGACCGATGAAAACGGTGATGAGCAAGAAGACGTAGACTCTGAGCTGGACGACAACCCGGATGATGATGACCTGACTTCGGACAACGAAACTGGAGGTAACGGTAACATTCCTGGCGAAGATGATGACGACCACGATGTGGCCAGCATCACGATCGAAGGCTTCGACTTGGCATTGATCAAGTTGCTGGCCGATGATCAGCCTGCACAGGTACGTCCTGGCGATACGATCCACTACCGTATTCGGGTGATCAACCAGGGTATGATTGCTGCTGACCAAATCGAAGTGATCGACTACCTGCCTGCTGACGGCAGCCTGATCTACGAAGGCGGCATTGCCGGTAACGACGATGCTGGCTGGGACGGCAGCGGCGGCGACCCCGTACGCACGCTCAGCGTAGCCAACGGTGGTCTGACTACCGCACTGGAGCCTGGTGATTCTACGGAGGTAAGCATCTTCCTGACCCTGGCTAACCCACTACCAGCGGGTGCCATGGTGGACAACTTCGCTGAGATCACCGCTGCAACGGATGAGAATGGCGATCCACAGGATGATATTGACTCTACGCCTGATGATGAAAATGACGATACGCTCACTAACGACAACGACGTAAGTGGCGACGGCAACGAAGGCGAAGACGAGGATGACCACGATATCGCTACGGTAGAGGTACTGAGCTTCGACCTGGCACTGATCAAAGAACTGGCCGACGGTCAGTCTGATCTGGTGGCCCCAGGCGATACGGTACGCTACACGATCACGGTCTTCAATCAGGGCGACATCGCTGCTGATAACATTGAGATCAGTGACTACATCCCCGAAGACATGACCTTCGAGTCTGGTGCTGGAGATGGCGTTACCGACAATACGACCTTAGGTTGGACGGAAGCTGGTGGTATTGCTACCAACACGCTGTTGATCGACGGTGGCCTACAGCCAGACAGTTCTACGACGATTGATATCTTCCTGACGCTGAACAACCCGCTGCCAGCGGGTGCGGAAGTAGCGAACTTTGCTGAGATCAGCGATGCTACGGACGAAAACGGCGACGAGCAGGAAGACGACGACTCGGAATACGATGACAACCCTGACGATGACGACCTGACGTCGGACAATGAGACGGGTGGCAACGGTGATATCCCGGGTGAGGATGATGACGACCACGATGTGGCCGTAATCACGACCGCAACCTTTGACTTGGCCTTGATCAAGCAATTAGGCCCTGATCAGGACATGTCGGTGGAGCCAGGTGATACCATTGAGTACGTAATTACGATTATCAATCAGGGAGAAATCGCTGCTGATAGCATTGAGATTACCGATTACCTGCCGGAGAACATGTTCTTCGAAGGCGACATCGTCGGCAACGAAGATTGGATGGAAGCAGCTGGCTTAGTTACCCGTACCCTCGAAGTAGGTGACGAGTTAACCGAACCACTGGCTCCTGAAGCTTCCTTTGATGTAAGCCTCTTCTTGACGCTTGATAATCCATTACCTGCGGGTACCGTCATTGACAACTTCGCTGAAATCAGCGGGGCTACCGATGATACCGGAGATGCGCAGGAGGATGATGATTCCGAGTACGATCAAGACCCGGATGATGATACCTTGACGGATGACAATGAAGTGAGCGGTAATGGGGATAACCCAGGAGAAGACGATGATGACCACGATATCGCTACGGTGGTAATCGAAGCCTTTGACCTGGCACTCATCAAGACCCTGGCCGATGGTCAGTCAGTAAGTGTGGAAGCCGGAGATACGGTTTACTTCACCCTAACGGTCCTGAACCAGGGAATGATCGCAGCTGACAGCATTCTACTCTCTGATTATGTACCTAGCCAGGTAGATGGCTTCATGTGGGATCCAACGATCGACGTGAACGCTGACGCTGGCTGGATGCAAGTAGGAACCATTGGACCGGATACACTCCTCGTCCAAACTACACTGACAGTAGCTGACGGTGACCTTGATGACGGTGGCCTAGCGCCTGGCGACTTTGTAACTGTTGATATCGCACTGGTAGTTAACCCAGCGATGGAAGCAGTCATGGAGCTGACCAACCTAGCTGAAATCAGTGATGCTACGGATGAAAATGGAGACGAAGTAGTAGATGTTGACTCACCAATGGATGATGATCCATTTAATGACAACTTCTTCGAAGACAACGAAGTCCAGGGCAATGGCCTGGAAGGTGAAGATGAGGACAACAGTGATCCTGCTTCTATCTTCGTGGGTGGCTTCGACCTTGCACTGATCAAGGAATTAGCTGAAGGAGAGTCCAATGTGGTCGCTCCTGGCGATGAAGTAACCTTCGATATCACAGTGTTGAATCAAGGTGCCATCATTGCTGACAGTATTGTAATCACCGATTACCTTCCTGATGGCTTCTTGTTTGATCCTGCGTTTAACCCTGACTGGACCGACAATGGCGATAGTACTGTTACTGATACCTTGTCAGTAGCTGAAGGTACGCTGGTTGATGGCGGTCTGGAACCAGGAGAATCTACTACTGTTCAGATTACCCTGACGGTTGCTCCTCCGATGTTCCCTGACTACGCCTTCGGTGAAGTTGGACCAGAAGACAGCAACCCTGACGGCGTTGAATCCGGACAGGTACTCGTTAACGAAGCCGAAATCGTCTACGCAACGGACGAAGAAGGCGAAGTGCACGATGATATCGACTCTACCCCTGATGATGAACAGGGTAACGACGGAGAAATTGATGATAACGAAATCAACGGTGGCGGTCCTGATGCCGGCGAAGACGAAGATGATGATGACATTGCTGTGGTCACGGTAGAGTGCTACCAGGATCCCGGTGTCAGCAACACCATCCAGGTATGCCTGGGTTGTGACGAAGCTGAAGTCGTGATCAACCTCTTCGAATCACTGGCCGGAAGACCGAATATCGGTGGCGACTTCGCCGAAGGTGAACTCATCTTCATGGACGAAGAGGGCAACCCGATCTTCATCGACCTGTCTGACCCTGAAAACGTCGTGATTCCAGGTACGCTGGATCGTTCGCTCGATTACCAGATTACCTACACTATCCCTGCCGTCAATGACTGCCCCGAGATGGTGTCTACGCTTACGATTGATGTTATCGACATCCAGAACCTGGCTTGTGAAGGCTTTACCAACATCTCTCTCGGAGAAGACTGTGAAGCAACCATTACGCCAGATCTGATCCTGCAGGGTGCGCTGACCTGTGCTAGTTCACTCACCGTGAATCTGCTTGACCAGGCCGGTAACTCTATCGGCAATACAGTCAATAATGATCACATCGGTGATATCTTCTTCGTACAGCTAATCGACGAACAATGTGACAATGTCTGTTGGGGTCAATTACTGGTGGAAGATAAGCGTCGCCCGACCATCGAATGTCCTGAAAATGTAGACGGCTTCGACGGTAAGGACTTCATTTGTACCGATCTGGACGCCATCTACCAGCAGCCAAGCAGCTTGTCTATCACTGGCTCACCAGTGGTTGATGACAACTGTACGCCAGTTGATGAGTTGATCGTGACCTTCAACGACTTGCTGCTACCTTACGACCCTCAGTGTGGTATCGCTACCATCCTGCGTACGTTCACGGTAGAAGATGCTAGTGGAAATACCAACTTCTGCACCCAGCAGATTCAGGTACGCCCACCAACGTTGGAAGACGTTATGATTCCTGAGAATGAGACCGTAGAAATCAACTGTAATGATGACTACGATCAGCTGCCCAACGGTAATCCAACCACGGAAGAAACCGGTGGCCCATCAGTAATGACCGCCCTGGATATGTTCGATATCCCAGGCAATGGCTCTTACTGCAACATTGCCGCTGAATTCCAGGATGGTCCGCGCATCGAGACTTGTGAGAACACCTTCAAGTTCGTCCGTACCTGGACGATCTACGACTGGTGTGAGATTGAGGCCGAACCACTGACCTTCTCACAACTGATTAAAGTAGGTGACTTTACCGCACCAACGGTAACGCTACCGACTCAGGATCTGGACTTCGACGGTGTACCCGATGAGGGACCACTGTTCTACTCGACTAGCAATGAAGATTGTACGGCGAACTTCCTGATTCCTGCCGGTGATGCTACCGACAACTGTGATGCCAACCCAACGGTAACTGCCTATATCTTCGGATTCGGAAATATGGACGTAGCTGCCTTCGGTCCTTACCAGGTAGGTGAAGCGGCCTTCAGTATTCCTGAGGGTGAGCATATCCTGCGCTACATCGCTCGCGATGCTTGTGGTAATGCCGATACCGTTGATATTGACCTGGCAGTAGGTGACCGGACTGCTCCGGTAGCCATCTGCGAAGATGGTCTGGATATAAGCATCGGCGGTGCCGGTGAAGCCATCCTGACTCCGGATGATATTGATCGCGCTAGCTACGATGATTGTACCGAGATCCTGCGGGAAATCGCAATTGTAGACGAAGATGATAATCTGCTTACTCCTTGGTCAGCATCCATTACCCTTGACTGTGACGACCTCGGGATTATCCGGGTTGCCCTGCGGGTAACGGATGACGGTAACCGTGATGGACTCTTCCAGCCAGGTATCGACAACAGCAATGTTTGCTGGTTGGAGGTACTGGTCGAAGACAAGCTGGCTCCGCTCTGTGTAGCTCCTAGCCCCGTCGTTACGGCTTGTACCGATGAAGATGTTGCAGGACTTCCGCAGGATCTAAACGCCGCGATGGCAGCTGACCCTGTTGAGACGGCGGCCTTACTCGATCTTGTATTCGGTGCTGCCACCGGAGTAGATAACTGTGATGGTGTAACCGTCGAACAGTCCGTCCTTGATCAGCGCTCCAGCTGTGGAACGGGTGTTATCGTCCGGACGTTCTCCGTCACGGATGCCGTCGGCCTGACTAGTCAGGAAGTCTGTACCCAGACGGTTACGATCCTGGGTGTACACGACTACACCATCGTATTCCCTGCTGATGTAGGTAACGAGCAGTGTGTCCAGCCTGATTACAACGCCGTAACCTTCGAAGAGCGCGGTTGTGACCTCTTGACGGTTACTACCGACATCGACACCTTCTCAGCGGATGCTGACGAATGTTACAAGTTGCGTATTACCTACGAGGTACTGAACTGGTGTGAGTACAACACCGAAGAAGATCCTTACGTAGTACCACGTGACGCTGATAATGATGACTTCCTGGAAGAGAATACCTGGGTACACGTTGTACCTAATGGTCTCGGAACCCTGACGGACGACGTCGCCTGGTTAGACAACGATAACAATCGTAACAACGGCTTTATCAGTCCGCTGGATGATGATGATCCTAATGGCCAGGTACCGGGAAGTAGCGCTCAGCCTTACGGTACGGATGAAAGCCGTGGTGCCTTCCTCTACCGTCAGTTTGTGAAGGTCTACGACGACATCGCTCCTGAGCTGACTATCGTTAACCCCGATCCGATCGAGGATATCGATGGTAGCTGTGACGAAACGGTTGAACTCGGCTTTATGCTGACGGATAACTGTACCTCAGTTGATGAATTCAGCGCTACCGCCGAATTGGATGCCTTCTTTGGCGACACCGATGGTGACGGCTCTCTGACCTTGGCTGATTTCGTGCCTAGCTCAGATCCTACCCTGCAACCCAATGTGGTGAACAATCAAGACAGCACCTTTACGGTGAGCTTTGATGTAAACCTACCACTTGGTCAGCATGCAGTTCGGGTAATTGCCAGCGACGGATGTGGCAACACCGAGGTTGGTCTGATCATCTTCGAAGTAGTAGATACTAAGGCGCCAACGCCAGTATGTATCAATGGTCTAACGGCTACCCTAATGCCTGACGGCGATGGTGGCGGAATGGCTGCGATCTGGGCCTCTGAGTACGTTGCTAGCGTAAGTGATGACTGTACCGGACCGGTTGAGTTCGCCATCTACCGTTCTTCGGAGGCAGCAGCTGATGGTTTCGCAGGACCAATGGTCGGTGATACTGGGCTGATCCTGACCTGTGATGATCTTGGCTTACTCCCCGTTCGGGTGTACGCGATCGACGCAGCGGGTAATGCCGATTACTGTGAAACTACCCTGTTGGTACAGGCCTTCCAGGATGACGTCTGCGCCGGATCTGGCGATGGTGGTAACATCTTAGGTCTGATTACTACCGAACTGGATATTCCAGTAGCCGGAGTCGAAGTAGGACTCTCTGGTGAAAGTGGGGCTAGTGAAACCATCGTGACTGATGTCAGTGGTACTTTCGCCTTCACTGAACTTGAAGCTGAGCTGGATTACACCGTTACGCCTACGCACTACGAAGGCTATATGAACGGCGTAACCACGGCAGATATCGTGGAAATTACCCAATACATCTTGGGTATGAACCCGCTGGATAGTCCATACGAGTACATCGCTGCTGATGTTGATGGCAACGAAGAAATCAACGTCCTTGATCTGGTGAGCATCCGCCGCCTGATCCTTGGACTGGCTGATAACTTCCCGAATGACCAGCCAAGCTGGCGCTTCATTGCCGCTGATCATGACTTCAGTGATCTGCACAACCCATGGGCTGAGGCCTTCCCTGAAGTGAATAACCACAATGACTTAGTAGGCTTAATCAGTAATTCTGACTTCATTGCCGCTAAGTTGGGTGACGTCAACGGGACGGTAATCGCCAACTCTACTCAGGACCCCGAGGAGCGCAGCTTCCGCGGAGACCTGGAATTTGAGATGGACGGCCTGGAGATGGAAGCCGGAGAAACTTACCACATTCCTGTTCGCTCTGCTAATTTGAAAGAGGTGCTGGGTTACCAGTTTACCTTCGAGTACGACCACCTGGCCGTAGAATTGGTAGCGATTGAGCCAGGATTGGTGCCTGCCGGTAGCTTCGGCCTGCGATTCGCAGACCAGGGATTAATTACGACCAGTTGGAACTGGGCGAATGGTGCCCCGGTAGAAAATTGGACGGGAGATGAAGTTCTCTTTACCCTGGTGTTAAGAGCGCAATTAAATACGGAACTGAATGAAGTACTGGCTGCTGGTAGCCGCTTTACCGCTGCCGAAGCTTACGGTACTGATGGTGAGCTGAGGAATATCGCCTTGGTTTACAACTTACCTGAGATTATTGATGGCGGTTACGTACTGCATCAAAACAGTCCTAACCCCTTCCGTAGAATCACTACGATCGGTTACGAACTGCCACGTGCTATGGAGGTTTCCATCGCGGTTACGGATGTTCGTGGTCGCCTGGTTCGCCTCTATGAGATGCAAGCTGATGCTGGTTATAACCGGCTAGAAGTCACTAAGCGTCAATTAGGCGGAGGAAGCGGAGTTTATAATTACACGATCACGGCCGGAGACTGGACCTCCAGTCGCCGGATGGTCGTCCTGGATTAGTCGAACGTTGCTATCGGTAGCTTCCCCGGCTGCTGGTAGTACATTTAATCTATAAGGCCAGTCAGCGTATTACGTTGACTGGCTTTTTTTGAGTTTTTCTTTATGAAAAGAACAAATATGGTAGTGCTGTGCCTTTTAATTGGGGCAGCTTTTCCTCTATGCGCTCAATCTACCTTAGACTTCTCAGTGGAGGAAGAGGTACGACAGCTTAGCACCCTCCTAGAACTGGATAGATCCAAGGCGGTAGAAATTCGGGCGGTTTCGGCCCGCTTTGCTGCTCGCGCTGCTGGTTTAGTCGATCCGGCTGATCAAGGCGCGTTAGCAGTGCTGCAGCAAGAGAAACTGGAGGTCTTAGGCAGCTTTTTAGCTCCCGACCAATTAGTGACCTATCAAAGTTGGCTACAGAAAGGAAATCCCGCTTTTGCCTCCCTAGATGGAAGTACGACAGCTTCGGCCTGGGATCAATCCGTAAATGCGGAGGAAGCTGATCGAATTTCTTCATCAGTAGCCGCAACTCCCGCAGCTGCTCCGCCTACGGCCGATGGAATGGCCACCACTCAAGCAGACTATCTGGATCGGCGTTTACAGCTTTCGGAAGAGCAATACAGCAAAGTCGTTGCTATGTATAGTCGCTTCAATCAAGAATTTGACCGGCAGCGCCAACGGCAGGAAGGGACGGATATCAGTGGTATTCAACGCTTGTTGCGCAATCAGCAAAGCAAGCGCGACCGAGAGCTGAAGCGAATTTTGAATGAGGGACAGTTTGAGCGCTATCTCGAACTGGAAGGTAGAGCTGAATAAGCTGGTGGTGTTGAGTTTGCACTTCCGCAGGTCGAAACGTCCTCCGGAAGTTTTGATCCTCGTAGAATGCTTGAGGTATGAATGCGGGATGTTATCCTCGCTGGCCGAATTCCCTGGAGCGAAGCGAAGGGTTCGCCCTGCGAGTAAAGCTCTAGTCGCAGGACGAACAGCCACATATGGCTGAATTCGGCCAGCGACTGCTTAACACCTGCGGAAGTACAAAAAATTAAAAAGGATAACCCAGCCCTAGTTGAAAGGTGATATCGCGTAAGCGGAAGCGCTCAAACTGATTCCAATAGTAGCGCTCTAAAACTGGCTCATCGAGAATGGTTCGGGGGTCATCGACATCACCCAGGAAAGTGCGGCGGTCGCCTGAAAAACTAGGGGAGTTATAGCGCAGTGGGACAGCCATATCGAGGCGGAAGATGAAATAGCTGAGGTCGATACGCACTCCCATCCCTCCGCCGATTCCCATTTGGCGCAAAAAGGATTGTTGGTTGAAGTAATCACCGTCATCTACGGTTCCACTTTCTCGTCTTCTTAATAAGAATTGGCTGCCTGGCCGTTCCTTATCTGGGGAGAGACTCCAGACGTTACCTATATCCAGGAAAAGTGCACCACGTAACTGCCAGAGCAGCTTAAATCGGTATTCCAGGTTGAGCTCCAATTTCAGGTCGCCGGTCTGGTAGAGGCGTAGATTGTTTTCGGGGTCTAGACTTTCCGGATCGACAAAACCACCAGGCCCCAGCCCACGTGGTGCCCAGGCGCGCATGCTGTTGGCGCCTCCGGCAAAAAACTGCTTTACATAAGGTACAGCTGCACCATTGCCAAAGGGTCGGCCAAAGCCCAGGTTGAAGCGTCCCGCCAGACTGGAATTAGGGGAGTAGGTTTGGTAGTAGCTTAGGTTGGATTCGAAGCGCCAATACTGCGCATAGGAGGCATTAGCACGCGGACGAAATACCGTACTATCGTTTCGCAGCGCATTCACGAGTTTATTAGCGGCAAAAATTTCAAGGCCTGCGATTTCAAAATCACCAGTTATGCTTAGGGACTGCCCGCGACGATTAGCCCTGCCGATACGTTGGTAACTCAGCTCCCGGAAGAGTAGACTGACGAAAAACTGCTCCCCGAAACTGCGCTGCAAGAACTGATTTTCCGCCAGAATGGTATCGAATTGTGGTTGTGTAGAAGGAACCAGGATATCGAGAGCCAGATGAGTAATGCCATAAGTGGAAGTGGCCGATCGAGTATAGTTGTAGCCTAGACGGGCGTTGGCCAGGGTATAGGCGTAGAAATCTCGGATCAAGAGGTATTCATAGGCCAAAGAGAACCGCGTAGTGGCCCGGTCTTGTAGTCCACGATAAAACCGCTCATTGAGCAGGTGTTTGTCCTTGGTTAAGGGGAGGTTGTATAGAAAACGGTAGAGCCCAAAATCGCGAAAGCGTGGCAAATACACATTGGCTTCAGCTCCTAAATCTACCGTGTTGACAAAGGGGTTATCAGATGATCCGAAGCTGGGGTTAAACTCGACCCCGGCCCGCAGACTGGTGCTTAGCAGCTCGCCGCCGCCAAAAAGATTGCGGTTCTGAAAAGTAGGACTGAGGCTAAGGCCAATAAGATTACTATTGGTATTGTTGAGCCGATTGGTGTAGTTGACGTCCAGGTCAACCCCAAACTCCATTTTGTAATTGGGCGTGAGTTGAAGAACAAAGTTCAACACATTGGGATTGGAAGGATCAATTTGATGCGTGATCCTGACGAAACGGTAAATACCCAAGAGGGCCAATTGCTCCCGGGTTTTGTCAATTTCTTCCTTACTGTAGTAGGTGTTGGGTCGTAGGAAAATATTATTGATTAGCGTGGTAAGGCGCACTTGAGGGTCATTAGAGCGAAAGCGAAATTGCACGCCCTGTACAATGGAGTCGGTACCATAAGGGCTGAAAAAATCGCCCGCCTGAAAATCTGGATAAACCTCTACGCTCCCGACTTGGAAACGCCGATGAACGCCTCCTCCTTGAGGAGGTAGCACCTGCAGATAAATATCGGCCAGCCCCGCTTGCTGGAAGGTGTCGATCTCTAGTTTGTCGAAATAGGTGTTGGAAAAAAAGGCGTAACCCTCATTACGCAAAAACCGACCGATGCGTTCCTTCTCCAGATCGAACTGGGTCAAATTGAGGGGCTCTCCTTTTTTGAGCAAGCTTTTCTGCAAGGTCAATTGCAACAAACTATCGATGTCGGCTTGTGGGCTACTATAGGCAACGCTATCGATAAAGGTTCGTCTACCGGTTTCAGTATGGTAGGTCAGGCCTAAACGCTGGCGGCGGTAATGGTCGATTTCTGGATAAACTTCGGCATTGAAATAACCGCGATATTTGAGGTAGGCGGTCATGTCGTCAACCGCCAGTTGGGTTAAGCTGTCACTGAAGATCGTTGGCTCTTGGCCCAGCGTATTGCGTTTGAAGCGATCGAAGCGGGTGCTGTCCTTAGCCCGGTTGCTACTCAGATAAATATATTCTCGCGGCCAAAGGAAAAGAAAATTACCATTAGGTTGTTGGCGAGCTAGTCCGCTAAGCTCATAGCTGAGCTGCGACCGGTTATCTACCTGATTGGCATCGCCTAAAACTACGCGTTGTTTAACTAGTAACTCCTCATCTTCCGCGAGGAATTTGCTACTATTGCAAGCAGTCAACGCCAGAAAAATGCCAAGGGCCAGCAGTGGCCAGTAGCGGAAACCTTTACGTATGTCATTAAGCGCGACCAGTATAAAAATCATTAAAAGCCTGCGTCAAAAGAAGTTTAGGCAAACTTACCACAAATTCACCGTGGAAGGGGTTAAGTTGGTCGGTGAGCTACTACAACAGAGTCGCTACCGTATCGATCAGTTGTATGCGTTGCCGGAATGGGAACATCCACTGGCCGAGTCCACTAGCCTGAATCGGGTGACAGAACGCGAACTGGGGCGAATTTCCCAGTTACGCAGCCCCAATCAGGTTTTGGCAGTAGTGGATCTGCCGGATTCTTCCAACGATCTACCCAGGGAATTCGGTACATCCTGGAGCCTATATTTAGACGGCATCCAATCACCAGCCAATTTAGGCGCCATCCTACGGGTAGCCGATTGGTTTGGATTGGCAACGGTAAGCCTGGGGCCAGAAACAGCTGACCTTTATAACCATAAGAGTATTCAGGCCTCAATGGGTTCTTTCCTGCGAGTAGACAGCTACGAGCAGTCTCTAGCGGAAATCACAGCGCGTTTTCCCGAGCTGCCGATCTATGGCGCTGATGCGAGCGGTGCCTCCATTTTTACGGCCGAGCTGCCTAAAGCAGGGGTCTTGGTTATTGGTCAGGAAGGCCAAGGTATACGTGCCGAAAGCCGGCCACACCTCCAAAACTGGCTGCGTATTCCCCGTTCCTCCGGTCGACAAGCCGAATCCCTCAACGCAGCCGTTGCTGCGGGCATTATTTGTGGCCAAATCGCCCAAAAAACAATGCTGCAATAATTTCCTCAGCTGGACTACCCAACTACCGACTACCTCCTACACCAACCTCTTCACTACCGTTGCAGCTCCAATCCTAAAATCTGCAGCTCCCTGTCCTTCCAGACCGCTCATGGCCAGTAAGCCGGGTCGTTTGCCAACTTCCAAGCTTCCTAGTTCTTCCTGAAAGCCGAGTGCTTCGGCTCCATTCAGCGTAGCCCATTCCAGTAAGGCGGTAAAGGGAAGGAAAGACTGATATCGGCTGATGGTCTTAAGTTCTTCCAGTACACTCAACTGCCAATTGCTGGTCAGACTGTCAGTTCCAATACAGACTTTAGCCCCAGCGTCAATAAATTTTTGATAGGCTGGTAGACGGTTTTCGATGTAAAGGTTGGCGTTGGGGCAGCTGGCCCAGTAGACACCGTTTTGCCCCCATTGCATGGCGGCTTTGATACCTGCGGAAGTACTTAAAGTATTATGAACAAAGAGGGTACGGCAGCGAGGATCCATCCGCTGTAGGGCATGAAAGATAGAACCTTGCCCGCTGGCTTCGAAATGGTCTAACGAAGCACCAAACTGAGCGAAAAACTCAAGAAACGGACCAGATTTATGCTCAAATAATTCGTTCTCGGCGGGCGTCTCTTGATTGTGTATTGATACGGTCCCTTTTCCCTCATTCAGTTGATTGATTAAAGCGTAAAGCGGATCACTGACGGTGTAGGGAGCGTGAGGAACCGCCGTTTTTGCGTTGCCGCTCTCGGCGCCTGCTTGTGCTTCATAGACTGCCCGGTAGCTTTCAAAAGTAGTGCTGGCTGCTGCTGGCTGCAGAAAGTCAAACATTTCGACAAAGCTGTGATAACGCATAGGACTGGAACGCTTGATCGCTGCGGTATCCAACTTGTTACAAATATCCCCGACGGCCTGGATGCCCCCTTCCCACATCAGCTGATCCTGCTCTTCAATGGCGGCGTCAATTACTGTTTGCTCCACTTCCCGTAAACTAACGACTCCCACCAGGAAGGGGAGTAGAGTAGTGCCGGTTGCTACACGCCCCTGTAGGTGACTCAGCTCCAGGTGGCAGTGCGCATTGATAAACCCGGGGATTAGGACATGCCCTGGAGCTAGTTTTTGCACCTCAGCTGCGGGGCAGTCTTTAGCCGACCCAACCCACTCAATACGGCCACTTTCATCCAGGATAATGGCTCCATCTGGAATGGGATGGCCAGAAATAGAGTAGAGGAAGTCAGCACTATATGCGGGCATGCTTTTTATTTTGGGGCAAAATACGAAGCCTTGCTTAAGCTAAAGTCATTCCTCTTATTTTCCGCTCCGCTGTTATTACTGATAAATTGCCGGTCTGGACCTGCGGAAGTACAAATCCCTCTAAAAGTTCAATTTGTGGAAGGGGAGGTGGCTGCTCGGCTCATTTCAGCAGATCCGATCGAGGGTTATTTTGAGTATTGGAGCCCGGCGGATGCTCGTTTACAGATGGGCTTGGCGGATAGTGTGGCTATTAGCCTGGAAGAATATCAACAATGGTTATCAGGACTTCCGCAGGTCTGGCCGTCTGAACTGAAAAATAAGCTGAAAAACATCTGGGATCAGGTACTCTCCGAATGTTTTAGCCGCTACCCCAATCTGGAGCTGGCAGACATTCCTTTGATTCTAACCCTAGATAAGCCCTACGGCAGCTTCGTCTATTTTACTCGTCAAAATGCCGTGATTTGCCCGATTTCAAACCTGCGTGAGGCCAGCCGAGAGGATTTATTAGCCGTCATGCGTCACGAACTTTTTCACCTAATCAGCAGAACTTACCTGGACTACCGTGAAGAGGCTTACGCTGCCATTGGTTTTGTACCTGCGCCTGACAGTCTTGTTTGGCCCGGCGAGCTCTACGCCCGCCGCCTGCAAAACCCCGATGCTCCCTTCCCTGATTACGCGCTGCGGGTACAGGAGCAATTATTCGTTCCCATTGTCTACGCTGCTCAATCTCCTTATGATCCATATAATACCGATCATTTTGCGGAACAGTTGCGCTTTAATTACTTCCAACTCAGAGGGGACAGCCTAGTCCGACCGATTTTATCCACTCAGCAAGTCATGTCGCTGACCGGAGGCCTCACTGATTACTTACTGCACCCGGAAGAAATACTGGCTGATCAGTTCGTCCTGCTGCTAGAGCAAGGCGGACCAGGAGAGAACCCCTACTTACTGCAACTCGATCGACTACTAAAAGGCGATTAGGTTACGGTAAACCACTATTTTGACAAGTAGCCGATAGAAACAACGGGTAATGAGGACTCCGGTCTGTAGTGCAAACTCTACATTTGCCGAGCTCTTCTCTCTTCGAAAGTAAAAAACATGATCTTTCCCCTTAGCTGGCGCTCCTTGCTATTGGTTTCAATCTGTTTGCTGTCCGCCACGGGGCTAGCAGCACAAGATCGATCAGCACTGTTTCAAGCTTACCAGGACGCCAGTTGGGAAGCAGGAATAGAAGACCGGATTACGGACTTCGATCTCTATACAGTAGATGCAGAACTACTGCAGTCTATCGCTCGGGAAAAAGCCGAAAACCTAGTTTTACATTTGCCATTTGAAGGGGGCATGACCCTTTTGTTAGAGCAACAAGATCTGCTCAACGAAAATTTTCAGGTGTACAGCGGTAGCGCTCAGCAAAAAGAACCTTTTGCTTACCAAGCGGGTGCCTATTATAAAGGGCGTATTCAAGGACAAGAGCATTCATTTGCAGCGCTTAGTTTTTTTGAAGGTGAAATCATCGGTGTAATTGCCGATGATCAGGGCAACATCAATCTGGGCACCCTTGCTCCTCCAACAGGGAAAGAGGGCCTGTACGCAATGATCTATCGTGAATCCGCGCATAGATTTGCCCCGCAAATGAGCTGCGATGAGCGTTTCCCTACTCAAGAACGAGCTCCGGATTTAGCGCCTCAGCTACCTGAAAATGCGAATTCTTCCTCCGTGCCCTTTTGTTTTTCTTCTTATCTGGAAGGCGATTTTGCGCTTTTCCAGGATCGGGGTTCTTCGGTTGCTAATGCGACCAACTTTATTACCGGGGCCTGGAACGTAGTGGCCGTGATTTTCGATAATGAACAACTAATTGCCAATATTTCTGAAATCTTCATCTGGACGACTCCCGATGGCTATTCCACGGCTAGTAGTGGGGCAGCGCTGGATGATTTCGCCAATGCGATGGCCGGAGGCTTCAATGGTGATTTAGCCCATCTGATTTCTCGAGGTCCGAATTCGTTCGGGGGTATTGCTTACGTTGATGTGGTTTGCATCAATAATTCCTTTTTTAAAACAGCTGTGAGTCGAATCGGTGGCGGCTACAACCAGTTTCCTAACTACAGCTGGACCGTCAATGTGCTATCGCACGAAGTAGGGCATAATTTAGGCTCACCCCACACCCACGCTTGTGCTTGGAACGGCAACAGTACTCAGATTGACGATGCGGGTAATATCTGGCTGGATAACAACGGTGGTAACCCCGGATTTTGCTACAACTCCAATAACCCGATTCTCCCTCCTGAAGGCGGTACGATCATGAGCTACGGCCACTTAGTCGGGGGCTTTGGCATAAACTTTAATAATGGCTTTGGGACACAGCCAGGTGATCTGATCCGTTCGGTGGTCAGCGGCTGTTCAGATTGTTCGGGTGCGACGGTAGGTTGTACCAACCCTAATGCCCACAACTACAACCCCAATGCTACTCAGGATAACGGCAGTTGCCAAACCTGTGACGATGGCCTGCTCAACGGTACAGAAGTTGGCGTAGACTGCGGTGGACCACTCTGTGCACCCTGTAATTGTGATCACCCAGATATCCCAGCCCTGGTGCAGTTGTATAACAATACCAATGGCAACAACTGGAATAACAATGGGGGCTGGAGTCAGGGTTTGGGTGCTTGCAGCCCCTGTGATTGGTTCGGTATTACTTGTGAAAATGATCGAGTCGTTGAAATCAATCTGACTGGTAATGGACTAACCGGCTCCTTGCCCAACAGCATCAATGAACTGACCCAACTACGCCGACTCAACCTCTGGAATAATAACCTAACGGGCAGTATCCCCAGCACCCTATATCTGCTGTTTAATTTGGAATATATCGATTTTGGCAATAGCTCCCTAACTGGCGGTATTGCTGCTTTAATCGATAATCTTAGTGCACTGGAAGTATTCTACGTCGAAAACAATAACCTGAGCGGAAATTTACCTGCGTCGATTTATAATTTACCCAATCTGCAAATTATCTGGTTGACCGGTAATAACTTTTCCGGCACGCTCAGTTTAGGGGATAATCAGTGGCCTAGCCTTACGGAAATTCGAATCCAGGATAACAATTTTATCGGCGATTTGCCGGCAGCTTTAGGTAACCTGACCAATCTGTCCGAAATTGATTTTTCCAATAATAATTTTTCTGGCTGTTTCCCAGAAACGTATGAGAATTTCTGTGGCCTGAATGATGTTTCCTTTAGTGGTAATTCAGGTCTGCCCGGCAATGGTGATTTTGCGAACTTCTGTGCTTCTGGTAGTGGAGGTTGTGGCGATTGTAGCCTATTTACTGGCTTGTTGGAAGTCGTAGAATCTGAAATTTGCTCAGGAGATGAAATTACGCTTTTTCTCAGCTTAGATCAGTTGGGAAATAATGGGCCCTATACTTTCAGCTATACTGAAAACGGAAATCTCAGAACTATTCCCAATGTGCCCAATTTTGGCACTTTCTTTCCAATTTCTCCGACCGTTACCACCACTTACGTATTAACTTCCGTAACCGATGCTGAAGGTTGCGAGCTCATCAACCTAAGTGAGCCTTTTACCGTAACTGTTTTACCAGATGCTACCTGCAATCCGGTATTCGGCTGCATGGATCCCGAAGCACACAACTATGATCCAACAGCGAATAATGATGACGGCAGTTGCGAGACCTGCTCCGACGGTATCCAAAATGGGGATGAGACGGGAATTGACTGCGGTGGTAGCCTCTGTGGTCCCTGCCTGATTCCTGGCTGTACGGACCCCGCCGCGCACAACTACAATCCCGCTGCTACGGTCGATGACGGCAGTTGCGAGACCTGCTCCGACGGTATCCAGAACGGCGATGAGACGGGAATTGACTGCGGTGGTAGCCTCTGTGGTCCCTGCCTGATTCCTGGCTGTACGGACCCTGTAGCGCACAACTACAATCCCGCTGCTACGGTCGATGATGGCAGCTGCGAGACCTGCTCCGACGGCATCCAGAACGGCGATGAGACGGGCGTCGACTGCGGCGGTAGCCTCTGTGGCC
>JBCCDS010000092.1:0-16835 GCA_039030655.1 Bacteroidota bacterium
AAAGGTAGTCGATCAACCAGACATAATCTGCGGGCAGCCCGGCAGCTTGCAGCATACCATGGTATTCATCCAGAGAAACGGGCTGGTATTGGATATTCCTACCGCTTGCCTGAGCGATTGCGTTAATGGCTTCTGCGAAGGTCAGGGCCTTTGGCCCGGTTACGGTAAGGATCTTCCCGTTGTACTGATCATCCAGGAGTGCTTGAATGGCTACCTCTGCAATGTCGGTTGTGTCTACGAAGGGGATTTTGGCTTCGGCCATTGGTAGAGCCACGTAGCCGGCCAGAACGGGTTGTAGTAGGAAGCTTTCCGTGAAGTTCTGGTTGAACCAGGAAGCACGAACGAGGGTGAAATCCAGGCCAGAGTTTGCAACGACTTGTTCGCAGCGCTCTGCTTCAACTTCACCTTTGCCGGACAAGAGTACGAGTTTCTTTACGCCCACTTCTTTAGCGACTTTGGTCAGTTGCTGGATGGCTTCGTAGGCTCCGGGTACTGCCAGGTCGGGATAATAAGAGATATAGACTTTATCCATATTGGCTAGAGCTGTTGGCCAGCTTTGAGGCTTTTGCCAGTCGAAAGCGGGGCTTTCTTGTCGACTTCCGATGCGGACGTACTGACCTTGTTGGCGTAAGCCCTGGGCAACTTTGCGGCCGGTCTTGCCGGTACCGCCGATGACTAAAATGTTGTTGGTCATGGTAAACAGTTTTAATGGTTTAATTTATTCGAACAGCCCTCACCTTTACTGCTGAGTAGTCGAGCAGCATGCTAGTAAAGCCAGCAAAAAAGAGAGGACAGAAAAGACGGTGCGAATGAGGTGGAAGCGATTCCACTTTTGCTCATAGTTTCGTCGGAAATCATTAGCTTGATCTGTGGCCAGTTCGCTTAGATCAAGGAGGTCAAGTGTATCATTCAAAGGGACATTGCCTAAGGCGGTTACCCCAAAGGTTCCAATCAGGTAGATGAGCGTTGCTGCGAGTAAGAGATAAAAGGTCAAGCCTGAATTATACTGTTGAAAGGTGCTAATCGCCAGTAGGATCAGGCAGCCGAAAAAAACCAGGAAAAAAGCTGGATTCAGAATAGCTCGATTGATGGCTTGCATGCTCTCGAGGTAGGTGCTGCTGAGTACTCTACGTGTACCGGGGATGACGGAAACCTGCCAAGCATAGAACAGACCTGCCGACAAACCGCTGAGGAATAGCGCACTGATTAATGTAAGGCTGTGGAGGGTGATTTTCATACAACTACTGTAATGGTTACAGTAGCAAAATTGAGGGCGGCAGCAAGAGGATACTTGACCCTTCCTGCCAATATTATGACCTTTTAGGCCAAAGGCTGTCGGCTATAGATTCCGGTACCCTAATGGCGATTGTCCCGTCCAGCGTTTAAAGGCCCTACTAAAAGCACTTTGCTCAGAAAAGCCGGTCTGAAAAGCTATTTCACTAATGGTTTGGCCAGAGTTTTGCAGTAAGGCTTTGGCCGTCTTTTCTTGGGTGCTTTTCACTAGTGCTCTAAAGGTGATGCCGTTGTCGGTAAGTCGACGAGAGAGGGTGCGACTACTCATACCGATGTGTTCTCCGATTTGACTTATGCTGGGGATACCGCTGGGCAAAGCTTCTTGAATCAGCCTTTCTACATCACTAGCAATTTTGATTGAGCTGACTTCTATGCCCCGTTTTTCCTCTTCGACTCGTTCTATTAGAAACTGATTGATCTGAAGATCTGCTTTGGCCGTGCGGGTATTTAGATTGGCCGTAGTATAGGTGATGCTGTTTTGTGCTTGCTGAAAAAATATGGGGCAGTTGAATACCTTCTGGTAGCTGCTTAAGTCTCGCGGCGGCTCGTGTTGAAAGCTTACTCTCAAAGGAGCCATTTTCGTCTCCGTAGTTGCCTGAAGTACGACTACGGTGGCCGCGAAGGTGGCCTCATTGGATAGCGCTACTCCTCTTCGATGCGCCTCACGGTAAAGATAGACGTGGGAAAGGTCCCCTTCTCGCTCAACTTTGAAAACATAAGTATTAGAGAGCAGGTGGAAGTAGCGCTCACAGCGTTCAAAAATCTCACCAGCAGTAGAACAGGTCCGCCAGGATAAACCCAGTACGCCATAGTCTTCAATTTTCATCTCCATGCCTACCCGGACGGAAAAGCCCGGCCCCAGATTTTGGTCCAGCCATTCATGGAGGGCAAAGAAATTTTCGGCGGGTACTGCTCGTAGCTCCTCCATCCCAGCAGGGGGGACTGGTAGCTCATCAAAATCTCTTAACTCCATGCCTTCTGCCAGGGCATGGTTGATCATTTTTCGATAGAGATTTATAGAGATATACTGCATGAAGTTTAATTAACTACCACTGGCGATTGTCAAAGCCTTGAAGTTCGATTAATGGCCCGTCAAAGCTATTTTTCCTTAGGAGTAAGTTAGGAAGCTGCAATTATTAGCAAGACTCCTTGTAATACTAATAGAGCAAAAAGGCTAGAATTAAGACTAAAATAGCATTAGTCAGCGGCTTGCAGTACGACCCAAACCCGGATTTTTTTAGTTCGCGTTGATGAGGTCGCTCGTAATAGAAAGAAGATCTACCTCAATGGTAGGATTGCCTTTGTAATAGATTTTCTCAGGGCCATAGATCGTACCAGTGAGCAGATCTATAGTTGCAGTCTCTACTCGGCCAATGCTATTCAGCTGAATATCGGTTTCTGCAGCTACCGGACTAAAGCCAAGTACATTGCCAACTACGGCTGCGCTAACCTCAAATGGGCCTTGCGCCAAGCGGACATTTCCACAGAAGGCCAATTCAATGGCTTCATTATAGACCTCCTGGCGAGCAATCGCATCGAGGATACGGACATAATTGCTTTGCTTCCCCTGCATCGCTGCCAGCAACTTGAAGTACCGTTTTTCGCTGGGACTCAGAGATTTGATCAGGTGGAATAGCTTCTGACTCAAAGCGGCTAAGATTTAGAGCTACAAAGCTAGGGGGAGAGCGATATACAAGCTCCGGTTTCTAAGCTATTTCGCAGCTTTGTCGTCCAACTTCCGATTAACTCCTAATAGGCTTGAATAACTAACATAGACTACGTTGAGCGTACTATTTACTCCCAGGGGCCATCCTTGGAAATAGCGATAAAAGTATCGTTTTCAAGTCGGTAAAGTCCACCGCCGCCGCCGGCCCAAATGCGCCCTTGCTGATCTTCGAGAATGGTTTGTACGGCACGGACGCCCAGGCCTTGCTCCTCGCTGAAATTGGTGAAGCTATTGCCATCAAAACGATAAACACCAAATCCTTCAGAACTGCACCAGATGTTACCCTGGCTATCTTCAAAAACCGCGCAAACCTCGTCGTTGCCGAGATGTCCGCTGCTCTGGTTAAAGTTGACGAAATGCTCTCCATCAAAGCGACTAAGACCACCATAGCGAGTGCCAATCCAGATTTTACCCTGGCGATCTTCCAGGATCACGTCGACCCGATTGTCGGTTAGGCCATCTTCCTCGGTATACTGGCTAAAGGATTGTCCATCATATTTAAAGAGCCCGTGGCCATTGGTGCTGAGCCAAATATTAGCGGCACGGTCTTCGATGATCGACCAGGTTGTCGTCCTAGTAATAAAATCGCCTTGTTCCTCTTCAGGATAAGGGAGCCCGAAGGGCATCCAGTTGATGCCGTTAAATCTAAAGATACCGCTTGACGTACCTACCCAGATAATTCCTTTGCTGTCGGCCATGATGCTCCAGCAGTGTTCATCCCTGAAGTAGCTTTGTCGACTAAAGTTGGTAAACTGTTTATCGGCTTCAGGATCATCCGACCAATGGTATTTGACCACACCTTGGTCGGTAGCAAACCAGAGGTTGCCAAGTCGATCGGTAGTCATACCTGTGATTTGTTGCCCCCCAAACCCTTCGGCTAGGGAAAAGTAAAGCAGGCTGTCTCCATTATAGTGAGCTAGGCCGTAACCATTGGTGCCCATCCAAAGTTGGCCGTTTTCGTCTTGTAAAAGGTTGCGGACATAGTCCGCTATTTGCGATCCTTCGAAGACTGTATTGACTCCCTTCGCAGGAGCTTGTTTGGCTAGGGCACCTGGTCCTTGTCCGTTGCAGGTAGAATAGACCAGCAAACATAAGAGGAGTGACCAGCTAGTGGGGAGAATAGCGGATAGCTTCATAAGAAAACAGCTTTTCGCTAAAGGTAACGGAGCCCGATAAAGGGAGGAGGCATCAATTGTAAAAAGATGTAAAGTGTTGCTTTTTAGCACAGGCCGACGATGCCCAAAGCTGCTACCTTTTTCACCTCCCTTTCTATTCTACTCCACCCTGCTTTTCCTCCGCCCAAAACTGTTGGTACAATGCCCCGCGAAACTGATCAGTCATTTCATAGCCAGGCGGTCGGATTTCATTATTCTGTGACATGATGACGCCTACAAATTTACGCTTGGGGTCGGCCCAGAAGTAAGTGCATTCATAGCCTCCTCCAATCCAGAGACCAGCTTCGCCTTGTTCTTTTACTCTCATAGAGTCACCACTGACCCACAGGTTATAGCCATTGTAACCGTAAGGACTATCTTCTTGGGTCTGAGGAGCATAAATGTCTTCAACAGTTGCTGCCTCAAGGAAACGATAGCCATTCAACTCACCGCCTTGCAATAACATTCTAATGAAGTCTGCGTACCCATCAGCCGTTGCGAGCATGCCTTCTCCCCCCAGATATAATTCATGATCGGAATTATAGGTCGGAACGTCAGGGCCGAAAATATCTAGCTCTCCGCGATTAGCTTGACGTAAAAGGGAATCCCTACCCGTAAACTTTGGCAAGAGTTCTTCGTCGGTGGGGAGTCGATATTGTAAACCGGTAATTTTCATAGGCTCGGTTACCCGTTGAGCAACTAGCTGGCTTAGACTACGGCCGGTGGCCCGCTCTGCCACCAGGCCTAGAACCGTGGTGTTAGTGCCATAAAAATAATCCGTCCCAGAATGCTGAATCAAAGGCAATTGAGCCATCCGGTCAATCAGCTCATCAGAATTTTGGGCAGTAGGCAAATTCTGCGCCGCTACTAGGGAATCGAGACAGGGAAAACCCGTGGTAGCGTAATAAAAGCCGGCTTCATGATTGATCAGCTGGAGGACGGTCATTACTGAATCATTAGGTACCAGTTGAATGGGGCAGGCCTGGTCTTTGGTTGCCCAGTCGTAATCCAATAGACTACTCCCATCAGCGGCAAGAGCTACCGGCAGGTTTTCAAATTCTGGAATGTATTTTGATACGGGATCTTCCAAGGCCAATATGCCGTCTTCGACCAGATCCAGTAACAGTGAGATGGTAACAATTTTGCTCATGGACCAGACTCTAATCCAGGAGTCTCCATCGATGCTCGTGTTGGGCAGTAACTCCTCGTTGACCGTGCTGTGCTCGTAGAGTGTATTGCCGTCGAGATCTTCTAGTCTCGCGTAGATAAATGGGTAAAAGCCTTCTTCTACGTAATAGTCAAGGACCTCATCCAATTGGTCGGGCTCAGCAATGGTTAAGGCTGGTGCAGTCTCATCCTCTTTACAGGAAAACACGGAGGTGATTAGGAAAAGCAGAGGAGTAATACAGAGGAGTTGTCTTTGCATGATTCTTTGTGTCTATGCTAGTGCTCTTTACCCATCATAAGACTTAAAGCCTGCTGCTTTATCCAATGAATGGCAATATCGAGGGGCATTTCGTTATCGGTGAAGGCAGTGTTGTGACCCAGGGATGAAAATAGGGCGTATTCAAATGGTTTCCCACTACCTTTAAGAGTATTGAGGTAGTCTATACATAATCCGGCGGGAATTTGGATGTCCTGGCCACCAAAAAGCCAAAGGCCTGGAATGGAAAGCGCACTTAGTGTAAGCTTGGGGTCCGTATCGATAAATTGATACCGATCAGGATCATTTCGGAGGTGCTCTAGTGCTTCTGACTCCGTATGCTTTTCCCAAAAATCAGCCCTACCATCGGTATAAAACTGAAAGCGAAGCTGCTCAAGGGTCGTGATTAAGGGGCAACTGAATAAAACCATGAACTCTACGGATGGATTTCCGTGGGCTGCGATGGGAATTATCCATCCTGCTTGGCTAAAGCCGACGAGCCCTATTGGCAGGTTGCCGTCACGTTGCTGAAGGCTGTTGACCGCCGCACTTGCATCCTGGGCAAGTAAGTACAGATTTGCCGAATCAATATTGTTGGTCCCTACCTCAGGGCCGGCGTAAACGCCACCCGATTCTCCAACACCGCGTTTATCATAAGTTAAGACGGTAATTCCATTGCTAGCCAGGAGTTCGGCAAATCCTGTCATTCTAGCTGTTTGACCAGAACCGTGTACGATAACTACTGCGGCCTGCGGCTGCGGAGGCTCATAGATGTAGCCAGCCAAACTAACTCCATTACTACTGAAGTTAATTTCCTCAGTTTTTATGGAATCAATAGTTTGAGCTTCGTTTTGATTAAAAGGGATCAATAATAATAAGAGGGTGAAAAAACAAAACCGCTTTAGAGTAGTGCTTGCTTTCAGCTTATTCGTCTTTTGGGAATTGAAGGTCCTACAGATATTTAGGTCCATAGTGTTTGGTTTAACTTTGAGCGTGTTGGGAAGTTTGGTTTTCTGGCCGCTCACGAGCATTTTTTGAGCTGGTAAGGCAGCAAATCCGGAGCTTAGCCATAGCTAAATAAGGAATTTGCTAACGCAGCCAGCTTAAAAAATGCTGTGATAAGGTCGAATTCTAAATTCCCAACACGCTCTTAATTCCACTTCCAATCAAAATACTCATTCCACGAGACGCCCAATAGCTGGATCAGCTCATTAAGTTCTTCTTTTAGTCTGCCGTATTCGTAAATCCTCGACGGAATAATGATACTTTCTCCTGTTTTAATTTTTATAAAGAGATTATCTGATATTTCATTTATTTCTTGAATCTCGGTCAGCTTTATTTTTCCTTCTTGGTTGGCTCCTCTACTTATTATTAAACCATCTTCAAAAACTAACTCGCTTTCTATTCCAATCCGATTAGCGTAGTTGTCTGCTATGTGTTTTTCATAATGCCTTTTATATTGCCAGCGCTGATAGATAGGATAAAGTATTAAGGTGATTATAGATAATGCTAGAAAATAATAGGAAGAAGATTGATTGGGATCTTGAATCAACACAATGCCAAGAACCAGAAAACTAACAGTCAGTAAAATCCAGGAGCGAATTCGTTTTTGCCTGATGCGTTTGGACTGGGAAGCCGTAAACAGCTGATACCTTAAGAAATCTTCTTGCTCAAGTGTTATTTTATACATGTAGGATTGTCATTTATGCTTTATTGACTCAATATCGTATCTACGATGGCTAAGGTTACCTCCTGGGTAGTTGCTTTACCGCCTAAATCCCTGGTCAGTATTTCTCCTTTTTTGATGAGGTCTTCAATAGCCGTCATCAGTAAGTTTGCAGCCTCTAGTTCCCCCAAGTGGTCAAGCATCATTTTGGCCGTCCAGAAACAGGCGATAGGATTAGCAATGTTTTGTCCGGCAATATCCGGCGCACTTCCATGTACGGGTTCAAACATACTGGGATAGGTTCTTTCCGGATTGATATTAGCACCCGCCGCAATGCCCATTCCTCCGACGACCGCAGGCCCTAAATCGGATAAAATATCCCCAAACAAATTGCTGGCTACCACGACATCAAACCAGTCAGGGTGATGAACGAAATGGGCTGCTAGAATATCAATATGAAATTGATCCTTTTCCACTTGCGGGTAAGACTTTCCTATTGCTTTAAACCTTTGGTCCCAAAACGGCATAGTGTGAACTATCCCGTTGGATTTAGTAGCGCTGGTGATTTTTCGTCCTCGCCTATTCGCCAATTCAAAAGCAAACTTCATTACTCGGTCAACACCCCTTCTGGTAAAAACACTTTCCTGAAAGACCACTTCGTTTTCCGTGCCTTCATAAATTTTGCCTCCCGCACTAGAGTATTCTCCCTCATTATTTTCTCGTACGATGTAAAAGTCCACCTCACCCGGATTTTTCAGCGGAGATGAAATACCTTCCAGCAGGCGGACGGGGCGAAGATTGACATACTGCTGAAAAGTTCTTCTAATCGGGATTAATAAGCCCCACAAGGAAACATGGTCAGCTACACCGGGATAACCTACGGCACCTAAAAAGATACTGTCACTATCGCTCAATCGATCTAAACCGTCATCGGGCATCATTTGGCCATGCTTCGTGTAATGCTCGCAACTATAGTCGTAATCATCAAATCGGAAGGAAAAACCACATTGAGCAGCGACAGCTTCCAACACTTTCGTGGATGCTGGAATAACCTCTTTTCCAATTCCGTCGCCTGCTATAACCGCTATCTGGTAAATCTTCATTTTCGCTATTTAGTCAAAAAATGAAGTAAGGCGTTTAAGGTCTCTTCAGGGGCCTCTTCCGGCAAATAATGCCCTGAATTTATGCCATGACCCTCAACAGTAGCGGCCCACTTAGACCACTCTTTGATCATATCATATTTTTTGCCCACAAAGCCCTGCTTACCCCAAAGAAAGAGCATAGGACATTTTATTTTATGCCCAAGGTCTAGGTCGACTTGGTCGTGCTCAAGATCAATAGTAGCGGATGCTCGATAATCTTCGCAACTGGCATGTATGGTCTCGGGCGTCAAGCACCTAAGGTATTCATTAAAGGCTGCTTGGGTAAAAGCACTATCGTCTCTTCCCCATTGGCCAAATTTCTTTTCTAAGAAGTACAGAGGGTCCTGGCCAATCATTCTTTCCGGTAGGTCGTAAGGCTGAATCAGGAAAAACCAATGGTAGTAAGCCGTTGCAAACTCCATGTCGGTCGTCTTGTACATGCTGTAAGTCGGGGCAATGTCCATTACGACCAATCGTTCAATCACCTCCGGGTGGTCCAGCGCCATCCGATGTCCAACCCGACCACCCCGGTCGTGACCCACCAATTGAAATTGATTAAACCCTAGGCGTCGCATTAACCGAACTTGGTCATTGCCACTTGCTCTTTTTGAATAAGGGGCATGCGTAGCATCGCTGGCTGGCTTATCACTGTCTCCGTAACCTCTTAAATCACTGGCCACAACGGTGTAATGCTCCGCTAGCTGATCAGCAATCTTGTGCCACATAATATGCGACTGCGGATAACCATGTAGTAAAAGAAGTGGAGGTCCGCTCCCGCCAATGGCAAAGTTGATGGCTACCTCCTCAAGCTCAAGTCTTGATTTTTTAAATTGATTAAACATGCTGCTTGGTAGTTACAATCTCTTTAATGGTTTTACTACCCCAGTCATTCATACAATTTAAAACAGGAAGCAACTCTTTACCGAATGCGGTCAATCCATATTCAATTCTTAAGGGAGTTTCATGGGATATTATTTTTTCTAGTATTCCATCGCTTTCTAGTTCATTGATCGTTGAAGCGAGCATCTTGTCGCTAATGTAAGGCAAGACCTTCTTGATCAAATTAAACCGAGTATGCCCTTCATTGATTTTCCAGATTACCGCAGGTTTCCAGCGCTTCCCAATAAACCTGAGTGTAGTCATAAATGGGCAATCATACTTCAGGAATATTTCGTTTTGAAAGTTAGAAGAAGTCTTTTTTCTCATACTTACTAAATTGTTAGTAGATAACCACTTGGTTATTTGATAGTGAATGTACAGTTTTGTCCTATTACTAATTGATGAAATCAGTTTTGAAATGAAAATCAGTTTTGTGGGTGCTGGAAATGTCGCATCCAATCTTGGTAATTTGTTGGCTAGTGTAGGACACGACGTGAAATATAGTACTCCTAATCCAAAAGAAGAACAAATCTCCATAGCCGATGCTTGTAGTTTTGGTGATGTGGTTTGTTTTGCCATTCCATACTCTGCCATGGGTAAGGTGTTGAAAGAGAATGAAAAGCCTCTTACTGGTAAAATTGTGGTTGATATAACTAATGCTATCAATCTTGAAGATTGGTCTCCTTTATTTCTAGGTGAAGATAGTGGAGGCGAACAAACGACTCGTTTATTACCCAATAGTAAAGTGGTAAAAGCATTCAATACCATTTTCGCCGACGTGATGAAAAAGGATAGTCAGCAATTTGAAGGACAAAAGTTGACGGCCTTTATCGCCTCAGATAGTGAAGAAGCCGCAGCCACTGTAAAAAATTTAGCAGATGAAATTGGCTTTAGTGGCTTGGTCGTTGGAGGTATCAAAAATGCTCGTCATTTAGAAGCAATTGCTCATTTGAATATAGCCATTGCTTTAGGAGGAGGTGGTACTAATGCTGGACTCGTTTATTTTCAAAGATATTGAGCGATCTGGAGATAAAATTTTAGGCCAAGGAAAATACTTTGTAAGTTGGGTTTTAGATAATTCTGTTTGGAAAATTATGTGTCACACTTGGTCAATGCCTGAGAAGAGTTCGTGATTATTCTTTCGGAGGCCCGTTAGAACTGTGATGCTTGCGCTTGCTCAAAAGAGATGAGATGTATTTTTTCAATATTATCAACTTCACCCATTGAAGTGATTTAAACTTATTTCTTGCCGGCGAGCGAAAAGCCAAGTAGGTTCTGACAAGCTGCCTTTTTGAGTGCATAGCTCCAGCTATGGATGAAAAAAACAGCGAAGCCCAGGTTCTGCTTAGCTTTCCGCGCAGTCGGATTACAAAAGTTTAAATCACTTCATTAGATAAATCTATATTCTAGGGTAGTTAAATCGGATAGCGTTCCTTCAATGCTATCCATTAGCTTATTCTGGCTTTCTTCGCTAGACGCTGTTTTGGGTTTCTTAACGGACTTACCCTTGGAAGAAATAAGTACTTCCTTCTCTGCGATAAAATTTCCTCCTTTTAAAATTTTAAAAGGAATCTCTGCGTATTCATCAGATTTGGTTTCAATAAATGGGCGAAGCAAAGAAAAGACGGGACTTAGAGCTTGTCTAATTCTAGTCGATCTTTTGCTGCTCTAAAAATGATAAAATATCCACATAGGTAAACTCCAGTGAGTCTTCGAAAAAGTGCCGTAATATTCTTTTATGGGAGGATCCGTAGATCATAAGAAAGCGATCTTCATCACTTTCGATTAGGCTCAACATATTTGCATAAATCCTTAAGTTCCTTCGATAGTCTTTTGTTATTCCATCAGCTCCAATATAAGAGTCACCTGCGCCAAGCTGAATTACACCATTGAGTTTATCTTGACCGCTCACAATTTCAACTTCTCTCGAATTCAAAAAACGGTAGTAGTTCAGTAGCGGCATAGTTGTTTTTAGAGAATCGCTAGTGGTATATTTTTCGGTAAAATAGGAATCGAAATAATTCCACTTGTCGTATAATCCAGTTTCTTTGGCATATTGATCCCAGTCTGCCACGCGATTTTCCATATGAAGAGGTGCCTGTACATCAACCCCGTAAATATGCGGATGATCTAATTGTTTAGCTAGTCTAAAACCAAGTTGAAACATTTCAGGAACTGGAAGCTCAAAGTTGCCTTTTCTATACTCCTGATAGAGGCTGTCGAGTTTTTCCTGTTTTTCAATAGGGACTTCCAGGACTATCTTAGTTGGCTGAAACCTCTGCAAATGATCAAGTAATTCTTGAATCTCTTCCTGAGTTTTTTCAGAGGAAATATCTACATGGTACTTGCGTTCGTAAGCATCTACATTAGATTCAAAATGAAAAGTTCCAAGAATGGCCACTTCAGCCGAGGGATAATCAATTTTAACTCTTGTAGTCTGTAGAGCCTCACTATTCCCTTCCTTTATTTCTTCTTGATGGCTACACCCAGTAAAAACTAAACAAAGGATAGTGATAATTAATGCTTTTGCTAGCTTACTATTAGCATTAGTTTGGCAAAGAATATCTCGTTTCCAACTGCCTAGTTGTTGATGAGTTAACTCATAAAGCGAGCTAGACTTTTTAAGTAATTCTAAAATTACCTTTATTTGGTCCTTCGACCTGAGCTTTAGCCTTGTTGTTTTCATCGTAGTATAATTTAATGTGCCGTAGCAGTCGACTATGTACCGTGTGGCGATAGGAATGTGGACGTCATATCACCGATAAAAAGCAGGAAGCTTAAATTCTTGATCATTAACACTAATGCTATGGCTACAAAAATTACTGCCTGCCCTCCTGAATGATTCATTAGAATGAACATCCACAAATGATCAAGGAAGATTCACCGCTTTACCGATCTGTTTAGGAGATGCCTTTCCCGCCATCGCATTACTGTTCTCGTTAGGACAGAAACTCTAAGTTGATAACGGTCAAAGTCACTCACCGGTGATTCAATCGGCTTTTGGCTGTCATCCAAACTCAAACACCTTACGAATTGAAATCGTCTGCCAATGAGCTGCTTGATTCTTCATTAAGGACATCATCAATTGAGCAAAAGCTGCATATTAAAGGCCTTAATCGTAAGCGCAAGGTCAAGAGTCGTCGATTTGCGACCTTCTTTTGTCTATAGTTTTGGACTTCCGTAGATCGGGCCCGTAACTTGTTTCTCTACAACTGAAAACAATCAAATGAGCCTATTTATGTCAACCAATTTTAGACTACTTTTATTAATACTCGTTGCTTTGCCCGTAACCAACAACAACCTACACGCGCAACTGCCCGATTTGATCGACCGCGAGATTTTCTTCGGAGACCCCGAAATCACCGGAGCCCAACTCTCGCCCGACGGTCGCTATATGTCCTTCATCAAGCCACACCTGGGTACTCGTAATGTGTGGGTCAAGGAGCTTTCTGCTCCATTCGAGGATGCCCGCCCGGTAACCGACAATACCGATCGACCAGTAGCTGGCTATTTCTGGTCGCGTGATGGTAAATCCTTACTTTACGTCAAAGACCAGGGTGGAGATGAAAACTATAACATCTACGCTCTCGACCCACAGTCGCCCAATGCTGAAGGCAGTACCGTTCCCGAAGCCAGAAAACTAACCGATCGCGAAGGGGTCAGAGCGGTTATCTTCGCCGTCCCAGAGAGTGATCCAGACTTGATGTACGTTGGTCTCAACGATCGCGATCCCGCCTGGCACGACCTGTACGCCCTGCGTATTTCAACCGGCGAGCTTGAGCTACTCCGTGAAAATACGGATCGTTTCACCAGCTGGATTTTCGACAACAAAGACGAGCTTCGCCTCGCTACCCGCTCTGCCGACAATGGCAACACCGAAGTACTTCGTGTAGACGAAGATGGCTTTACCCAGATTTATAGTTGCGATGTGCTCGAAACCTGTGCGCCCATTCGTTTTCATAAAGACAACGAGCACTTCTACATGCAGAGCAATAAAGGGGTCGATCAAGACTTAATCGCCCTCTTCCTGATGCACCCAGTGACCGAAAAAATCGAAATGGTCGAGCAAGATCCTGAAGGTCGCGTCGACTTTGGTAATGCCTTTTTTTCTGAGGTGTCCGATGAGTTGATTGGTACGAGCTATACCGACGATCGCCGCCGTCGCTACTGGAAAGACCCAGAAATCACCAACGACTACAAATGGCTGCAAGAGCAATTACCCGGTAAAACTATCGGTTTTGGCTCTTCGACCACCGACGAAAATTTTTGGCTCATTTCTGCCTACGGAGATACCGACCCCGGAACTACCTACCTCTATGATCGCAAGGGCGAAACCTTGGAGTTCCAATACCGAGGCCGCCCCGATATGCCCATCGATGATTTGGCCGAGATGCAGGCCGTCCGTTACAATTCTAGCGATGGCCTGGAAATTCCAGCTTATCTAACCTTGCCTAAAGGGATCGAAGCCAAAAACCTACCCGTCATCATCATGCCTCACGGCGGTCCTTGGGCCAGAGACTACTGGGGGTACAACTCCTACCATCAATTCCTCGCTAATCGGGGCTATGCCGTCTTAAGTCCGAACTTCCGCGGGTCTACCGGTTTCGGTAAGGCTTTTTTGAATGCGGGCAATGGCGAATGGGGCGAACTCATGCAAGACGACCTGACCGCCGGTGTGAAATACCTTGTCGAGAAAGGCATCGCCGATCCTGAACGGGTGGGTATCATGGGAGGGTCCTACGGTGGCTACGCCACCTTGGCCGGACTCACCTTTACTCCCGATGTCTACGCCGCAGGTGTCTCCATTGTCGGTCCCTCTAATCTGGAGACGCTGCTGAATAGTATTCCAGCTTACTGGCAATCCTTCTTAAAGGTCTTCTATATCCGTATGGCCGACCCCAATACCGAAGCAGGCCTGGCACAGATGAAAGCCCAGTCCCCACTTTTCTCCGCCGATCAGATCCAGGTACCCTTGATGGTCGTACAGGGTGCTAACGACCCACGAGTTAAGCAAGCTGAATCCGACCAGATTGTCGTCGCCATGCGTGAACTAGGCTTGCCCGTTGAATACTTGGTAGCCAAAGATGAAGGCCACGGATTCGCTAAGCCGATCAACAATATGGCCTTCTTGGCCGCTGCCGAAAAGTTCTTAGCCAACCACCTCGGTGGCCGTTACCAAGAAGACATGCCCGAGGACGTCGCCGAAAAACTGAAGGAGCTAACTGTAGATATCAATACCGTTGAGCTTCCGGAAAGTCTAGACGGCATCAGCATGGACCTACCACAAGTTGTTGCGGATCTGGAAGCCGTCGAGTACAGCTACGCAGGCTCTATTGCCATTGCCGGCCAAACGATTCCCCTCAATACTACCCTCACCGTTACAGAAGAAGGGGATAACTGGGTCTTGAATGAGGTCGCCAGTACCCCAATGGGGCCCGTAAGCGATCAAGTTACGCTGAAAAAAGGTAGCCTCGAATTGGTCAACCGTGAGGTCAAACAAGGTCCTGCTACCATTAACATGGACATCAGCTCGGAGATGGTCACCGGAAGTATGGACATGAATGGCAACAAAACACCCATCGAGCAGGAGCTGGAAGCCCCCCTCTTCGCAGACGGTGGCGGCGCTAGCCAGGTGATGGCACAGCTCCCGCTAGCGGAAGGCTATACGACCTACTTCCGCAACTACGACATGCAAAGTCTACAGGTCAAAACCTTTAAGCTAGAAGTGGTCGGTACCGAAGAAGTAACCGTACCAGCCGGTACATTCACGGCTCATAAGGTAGAGATAACTTCTGCTGAAGGCGATCCCGGTAGTCGCACCCTCTGGGTAGCCACCGATGGCAGCCGCCGAATGGTAAAAATGCAAGCTGTTATGCCACAGATGAATGGCGCCGTGTTGACCTCTGAATTAGAATAGTGGGTCGTTTAGCGCACCGCTAATTCAACCTTAGAGCTTGCTGGGACTGAAGCTTCCAGCAAGCTCTTTTTTAGGAGAAGAAGTCAGAGGTTCACAAATTTTATCATATTCCACTAGCGGCTTGGGGGAAGTCTACAATACCACCTAGTCGAATACGGCTGGGCGAGGATATCTATACCCCCAAAGATACGGCTTTCGGAAGAGCTGTTTTCACTTGGTCAAGTTATGCCGGGAGATGGCTAGGAAGTGTCTGATGCAGGGCTTAACTTAATGGTGTTGAACGTACAGCTACACGCCGTGCCGAAGATAGGAGGCATGGACGCTGTAGCCTTTGTTCTGCGCATAGATCTTTTTTGATTATGCTCTTAAATCAAGAGGGTTTTCTACTTTTTTAGCTTCTATCGCTCTTTTTTCATGGTCAGTCCTAATTTCAAATTCCAATTCTCTCGCGTGTATCCTCCACCAGTAAAACGCAGGGATTTCTTTGCTGCTGTGCTCTTCCAACCTATACATCAAGTCAATATTAGGCTTCTCTCTATCGTTAATTAGTCTACTGAGTTTCGTTTTGTGCAAACCCAGATTCTTTGCAATTTCTGAATTACTCCTTTTTGATATTTCAATGTATTCTTTCAATTTCTTTGAAAAGGTAAATTCATGATCAAACTTGTTACTTTTAAAATACTTCCTGAGTTTCAACTTAAATGTAAATAAATTTGAAGAAACAACTTCTTCTTCGGTCATTGACTTTAGCCTCTCAAATCTCAACCTTATAAACTCTTCATCTATTTTCTTTTGCTCTTCTTTCGGAAGGTCTACACTAAAAATGTAGGAATCAATCAATTCCTCGTCAGTATACTTCTTATTAAGATCCTCGTATAGCTTTTCTTTATTATTCTTCCTCATGGAAAAGATATTTTTGAATTAATAACCTTGATGATTCGCCTTCAACTGCTAGTTGTCTTCCGAATTGTTGAAATCCATATTTTTCTTGATAAAGACTGATCAATCTTGTCTTAGGTTGGAGAGATAAAAAACCATAGTAACCTCTAGTGAACGAAACCTGACAAGCAAATGCTAATAAACAACCAGCGATGTTTTCTATGGTTTTCATTTCACCTCTTTGATCAGCTGCTGTCTCAATCAGATTAAGATGAATTCTGTACTCTGTCGGATAGTCAACCAGTGACATCAATCCTAGAATCTCGTCTTCTTCATCTATCAGATAGATTTTATAGACCTCATTAGGAGATTCTATTTTCCAGTCAAACTTAAATTTCTTAGATTTCTTTACCCAGTCATAATCTGATTTAATCACTAAATCAATTGATGATTCTAGAGACTTCCCAGATTTACTATCCCTTAAAGGCATCTTCAGCAGCTATCTAACCAAAGATAGGGAAAGTTTATCGTTTTAGTAAACTTTTTATGTTAAAGTGTTGCGAGTAACGCTAAGCCAGTTATCCGCGATAGGAGCGGATAGTGGCCGGTGAATAGTTGCGCCGCTCCAGCGCTAAAATCGTAAGATGCCGTAAATCACTCATGACTTCGGTTTTGGTGAAAGAATCACCTTTATCTATAAGCCGAAATCTTCAATTTGTCAAGCCCCGCACCCCTGAACAGATGGGCTACCGCCGC
>JBCCDS010000093.1:0-16508 GCA_039030655.1 Bacteroidota bacterium
GACCTGGGCTATAAAGGTATTCAGCTCCCGACTTGGGATGATCGCCTGATTGATCTGCAACAGGCAGCTGAAAGCAAGGTCTATTGCGATGAGTTGAAGGGCCGGATCAATGATTTCGGACTGGAAATTACGGAGCTGAGCACTCACCTACAGGGGCAACTGGTAGCGGTTCACCCAGCCTACGATAAGCAGTTTGATGGTTTTGCACCTGCGGAAGTACATAACAAGCCCAAGGCCAGAACGGAATGGGCCGTGCAACAAATGAAATGGGCCGCTAAAGCCAGTCAGAACCTGGGGTTAAAGGCACATGTGACCTTTAGCGGAGCGCTACTTTGGCCCTATATGTATCCCTGGCCACAACGGCCTGCTGGCTTGGTAGAAACGGGCTTTGCTGAACTGGGTAAGCGCTGGCATCCTATTTTAGATGCTTATGAAGATGCTGGCGTAGACGTGGGTTACGAGCTGCATCCGGGCGAAGATTTACACGATGGCGTTAGCTTTGAACTGTTTCTGGAGGCAGTAGATAATCACCCTCGTGCGCAGATTAATTACGACCCTAGCCACTTCATTTTACAGCAGCTGGATTATCTGCAGTTTATCGATTTCTACCACGAGCGTATCTGTGCTTATCACGTAAAAGATGCCGAGTTTAATCCAGACGGCAAGCAAGGGGTTTACGGTGGCTACCAAGGCTGGATACAGCGAGCAGGGCGCTTCCGTAGTTTAGGAGACGGTCAGGTAGATTTTGCCAGCATTTTCTCCAAGTTATCCCAATACGATTACGACAGCTGGGCCGTGCTTGAATGGGAATGTGCCATTAAAAGTGCGGCTCAAGGCGCGGCGGAAGGGGCTCCCTTTATTGCTGATCATATCATCCAGGTGACGGAGCGAGCTTTCGATGATTTTGCCGATGCCGGAACCGACGAAGTAGGCAATCGCAGTTTGCTCGGTTTGGATTAAATACTGGAACGACTTTTCCCAGCCTAGCGGAGAAAGCCTACTTTTGTACGCAATATGAATACGAGTATAGACCGCACCCGCCCTCAGGAATCGCGCGCCGCTATCCAGCGTTTGTACATCGCTATGCGCCACCTAGTGGAGCGAGGCAGCTACAAACCCGGAGGTATGTCCGGCAAGGCTTTGATTGATAATCTAATGGTGCTGCAGCCGGAAATTTACGGTACCATAGCCGATCCGGAAAGAGTAGAGCTCAACGGACTGAATTACGTTTTTTTACGCCTGCCTCGTGGTATCGAAGAATGTCGGTTTATTAAGCTCATCAGTCGCGAAGGCTATGAAAACAGTCAGTTTGATCCCATTATTCCGCCTAAAAGGCGGCGCAACGCCTATCGCATTGACCGGGAAGAGATGCTGGTAGAAATGACCCGGGGTCGTTCCGATATCTACGATATTCTGACGCATTTGACCTTTATGTATTCGGAGGCGGAAAAAATCTACCGCAATAGCCTGGATAATAAAGGACGCATCAAGCGAGAATGGCAACAATTAGGTGAGGTAGTAGAACGAATGGAAGAAGGGAAAGACTTCCAGTACGAAACGGCTTTTAGCTACCTGAGTACCTTGCTGGGTCGCACCTTTGATGAGGTGGTTAACGCCTGCCGCAAGTTTAACGAAGAGCCGGAAATCAACGATCTATTTCACATTACTTGGCACCTGGGGGAACTGGCCCGCAGGGAAGCTACCCAGGACCTGGACCGGGAGATCAGTTTTTCCTCCAGTTTGCGCGACCAAACGGGGCATCACCACTTTGGAGAAGTATGGGCGAAGAACATTAAGCAGCAATTGCTGGATTTGGGCTTACTCGAACGGCCTTTACACATCATCAGTGCCAATTTGCATTCGGTGATGAACTCACTCTACGGGCCGATGGCCCTACAGCGTGAGCTAAAGAATGTGGATATTCTGGATGCGGCTCGATTACTTAGCCAACCTAAGGGACGGTCTTTGCGAACTAAAGTGAGTCAACTCGCCAAGCAAAATGGCATGGTGGAAATCGAGGATGACAGCGGGACCAACATTGGTGTGCAGGTCTTCGATTCGGCCCATTTTGACGCCAGTAAAATTAGCCCATCTTTAGGCTATAAACCCTGCGATACCCCCGGGGACCAGCCCGTTATTTTAGTAATGGACTACGCCTTCGGTGAGCAGGCCTACGAAAGTATGGATGAGCTGTTGCGTCCCTACCATGATCCCAATTCGGATGCCGTTTTTGATATGAATGTGCATTCGATCAATATTATGGGCAAGGCAGGTATCCTGGAAGGTGTTAAAGGGGATATCATGGTGCCTGATGCACATATTTTCGAGGGTTCTGCTGATAATTACCCCTTCATCAATGATTTTAAAGTAGCTGATTTTGAAGGGCAAGGATTAGATGTTTTCTCTGGCCCGATGATAACGGTGATGGGAACCAGCCTCCAGAACCGAGAGATATTGAATTACTTCCTGACGAGTAGCTGGAAAGCTAGTGGGCTGGAAATGGAAGGTGCTCATTACCAGAAAGCGATCCAGGCAGCTACGCGGATCCGACGATCGGTGAATCCCAACTTAAAGCTACGTTATGCCTATTATGCTAGTGATAATCCGCTGGTGACCGGTCATACGCTAGCTAGTGGCAGCCTGGGAGTAGACGGCGTGCTGCCTACTTATTTGATTACTCAGCGGATGTTGAAAGGCATATTTTGCAATTAACCGAACATTTCCATCAGGCTCTCTGCCTGCTGTGGCTTCATACGGCCCGCTAGCACTAGTCGAAGCTCACGACGGCGTAAAGCACTGGCAAAACGCTGCTGTTCGATTTCTGTAAGGGGAAGGACAGGAGGTACGCTGGTCGGCTTGCCATTATCTTTGTCTAAGCCTACGAAGGTGAAGTAGGCATGGTGGGTACGTCGATAATTAGTGCCTTGCATCGTAGCGGCAAAGGCTTCAACGTAGATTTCCAGACTGGTACGGAAGGCGCGCGTAACCGTTGCTTCGAGCGTAATTACCTCGCCGTTTTTGATGGGATCTCCAAAAGCTACGTTATCTACCGAAGCCGTCACTACTGGCGTGCCACAGTGTTTGCCAGCACAAATGGCACAGGCGATATCCATCCAGCGCAGCATATTACCACCCATCAGGTTGTTTTGGGGGTTGGTATCGTTAGGCATTACTAATTCGGACATGATGGTCCGGCTTTCGGATACACGCTTGGCGTTGGGTGATTCGGCCATGGTTACTGTAGCTGTTTGGAGGTAAAACCCTTGGGGTAGAAGAAAGATGTAAAATTTAGCTAATCATGACACCCTTGCGACCTAACAGGGGGATTTCCCGGAGGTGCTCCTCCGTCACTGATCCGGCGACGAAGACGAACTTTTTGTCCAACATGTCTTTGCCCAAATTGAAGCTGACCCAGTACTCATTAGCGATTTCGAATAGCTCTTTCTGGATAGGCTCGATGCGCGTGGCCGATTTCGGCCCGACGACCTCGAAAAAATGACGCAGGGTAGTCGTGATTTTTTCTCGTCCTGCTAATTGACCGTAGCCTTTACTGGCAATGATGACATTTTCTAGAACTTCGTCACGGAGATTGATGAGGTAGGTATCCCAGATTGCATCGTCCATATTACCTTCTCTTGGTGCGATGGCGATGGCGACTTGTTCTACTTTGATCGTGATGATATCCTTCTTCATGTTCAAAGGTTTTGGGGAGGCTTTATAGGTAGTCAGCAGTATGGTGCTACGTGGCAAAATAGCCCCTAAGCGGCCGCAAAGGTAGTATTTAATTGCCAAGCTTGCCAGTAGTAATTAAAGGCTAAGAATTACTTAACGATTGACAAATTCCGCTTAGACCTTTACGTTGATCCACTTTCCACGTTGAAAGAAAAAGTAGGCCAGTACCGCTAGTACAGCATTGGCAGCAATAACTGCGAAGCAAACCCCACTCAGGCCCCAGTTTAAGCCCATACCTAATAGATACCCTAAGGGTAACTCTACGAGCCAGAAAGCGATAAAATTGAGTAAAGTCGGTGTACGCGTATCACCAGCACCATTAAAAGCCTGGCTAAAGGCCATACCTGGACCGAAAAGGAAGTAGCCCAGCCCGAAGATTTGCAGGGCCAGTGTTCCAGGAGCCTGAGCAATCGGCTCTTCGGCAAAAAGTTGGATTAACCAGGGTGCTGCCAGGTAGTAGAAGATGCCAATAATGGCCATATAGACCGTAATTAAACGAAGTGCGAGCCAAACCCCTGATTTGGCACGTTCCACCTGTCCTGCACCCAGGTTTTGCCCAACAAAAGTTGCTGCTGCATTCGCTAAGCCCCAGGCGGGAAGTAAGGTGAAAATGATGAGTCTAATAGCCACCTGATAACCCGCCACGGCCGCATCGCCTCCAGTGTCTGCCACGATTCGCATCAAGAAAATCCAGCTGGCCGAAGCAATGATGTACTGAAAAGCGCCGGTACTGGCAATTCGGCCGAGGCGACGCATCATCGAAAGATCGATACCCCAGCGACCGATATTGAGATTGACCACTGATTTGCCATTCGTGAGGAGGTACAGCTGATAACCAACACCCACTCCCCGACCTATGGTGGTCGCTACTGCAGCACCCGTCACTCCAAGCTCCGGGAAGGGCCCTACTCCAAAAATCAACAACGGGTCTAAAATGATATTGATCCCATTGGCCAGCCAGAGCACACGCATGGCTTTGGTGGCTTCGCCTGCTCCCCTGAATACACCGTTGAGTACAAAGAGCAGCATAATGACGGCATTACTACCGAACATGATGCGGGTATACAAGGTACCCTCGGCCACAACGGCTTCCGAACCACCCATTAGACGCAATAGCTCAGGAGCGTAAATTGCCCCCGGAACGGCAATGAATAAGCTGATGATCAGCGATAGCCAAATGGCCTGCCGCGCGGATCGTGCCGCTTCTTGCGGTCGCTTCTCACCCACAAAACGAGCAATCATCGACATGGGAGCAATACTTAAGCCGATGGCTAGACTATAGATGATGGTCAGGCAAACTTCGGTAAGCCCGATGGTCGTAAGTGCTTCGGTACTGACCTTGCCCACAAAAAAGGTATCCACCAGGGAGAAAATGGATTCCATGGCCATCTCCAGCATCATCGGTATGGCTAGCAAAGCCATAGCCCGTTTCATGGAGCCCGTGCTGAAATCGTTTTGTTCACCTTTCAGTGATTCCCGAATTAGGCGTAAATACTTCTGCATAGGTGGTTGCTTGCGAGCCTTGAAAACTATCACTGGCAAAAAGAAAATCCTTTGGCCAACGCCAAAGGATTTCCACTAGTTCCCCTTAAGATAAAGAAACTTACCCCTGACGGTCGATGGCGTTCAGATCTTCAAAAGCTTGCTTTAGTCGGGTAGAAAAGCTGACTTCTGCCTTACGCAACCAATTACGAGGATCGTAATTTTTCTTGTTGGGACTATCCGCCCCGTCGGGATTACCGATTTGAGTTTGGAGGTAATCGCGCTTTTCTGCCTCAAAGACGCGCACACCGTCCCAGTAGGCCCACTGAAGATCTGTATCGATATTCATCTTGATGGCACCATAAGCAATAGCTTCGCGAATCTCCTCCTGGCTAGATCCAGAGCCACCGTGGAAGACGAAGTTGATCGGGTTGTCTCCTTCAAGGCCGCGTTGTTCTTTCAGAAAATCCTGAGAATTTTTCAGGATGATTGGGCGCAATTCAACGTTGCCCGGCTTATAAACACCATGTACATTGCCGAAGGCAGCAGCAATGGTAAAGCGGTTGCCAATCTTTGACAGTACGTCATAGGCCTGAGCAACCTCTTCGGGCTGGGTATATAGGCGGCTACTATCTACATCCGTATTGTCGACCCCATCTTCCTCTCCGCCGGTCACGCCTAGCTCGATTTCGATGGTCATGCCGATCTTATTCATCCGCTCAAAGTACTTGGCGGAAATTTCCAGGTTTTCTTCGATGGGCTCCTCACTCAGGTCAAGCATATGTGAGCTGTATAGGGGGTAGCCACGCTTAGCGTAAAAAGCTTCTCCGGCTTCCAACAGGCCGTCGATCCAGGGCAAAATTTTCTTAGCACAGTGATCGGTATGCAACACTACGGGAACGCCGTAAGCCTCCGCCATCGCATGTACGTGCATGGCTCCACTGATACCACCGCGAATGGAAGCTTGCTGCCCGTCATTACTCAGTCCCTTCCCCGCGAAAAAGGAAGCTCCTCCGTGCGAAAACTGAATAATTACCGGAGAGTTAACTTCACGCGCTGTTTCTAGTACGGCATTGACCGTACTGCTACTCGTCACATTGACTGCAGGTAACGCAAAGTCATTAGCATTGGCGTAATTAAATAATTCGGTTACTTCATCACCGTGCAGTACACCAGCACGAAACTTAGGCTTAGACATGGACTTCTTTCAATTTTGGACTGCAAAGGAACGAACTTATTCTAAATTAGCTCCTCTTCCTCTATTACATCGAGGTTAAGAGGTGCTATGATAAAATCCAAGGCTTGTCTAAAATCAGCAGATGAATCTATTTTATGATCCTCGGGCCCAGGCTGGTCATTTCGAATTAGCGGAGGCTGAAGCTCGGCATATCGTTCAGGTTCTCCGTCGAAGCCAAGGGGACATCATTCGTTTAGTAGATGGAAAAGGCGGACTTTGGCAAGGACCAATCGTCAGCAGTTCGAAGAAATCTTGTAGCCTTGATTTACAACTAGTAAACCAAAGTCCTCGTAGAGCCGACCACCGCATTTGTTTGGCTATCGCTCCAACTAAGCAAATAGATCGCTTGGAATGGGTACTGGAAAAGGCCACCGAAATTGGGGTCGATTGTATCCAACCTATTCTTTGTCGCTATTCGGAGCGCAAGCAGATACGTCTGGATCGCCTCCAGCGAGTACTGGAATCCGCCATGAAGCAGTCATTACAGGCCTGGTTGCCAGAACTGCGTCCCTTACTGCCATTTACAGAAGCACTGTCGGGCTTCCAGCAAGCTGCTAAGTTAATGGCCTACATCGATCCTGACGTACGTTCCACGATTGCGCACAACTACCAGCCGGGGCAAGACGTTTGTATCCTCGTGGGCCCGGAGGGCGGCTTTCATCCCGATGAAGCTCAGCTGGCACGCGAACAGGGTTTTCAGCCAGTTTGGCTAGGTCCTAATCGTTTGCGCACGGAAACTGCCGGTTTATACGCCATCCAAACTATTGCTCACTTAAATTTGCCCGCCCCATCGTGATCAGAACAGTAATTATGCAGTCTTATTTAGTCGCCCTTTGTCTTGCCCTCTTTACCATCAACCTATCTGCGCCCCCGCCAGCAACTGCTGGTATAAGGCTGGCACTACTCAAATACAATGGGGGAGGAGATTGGTACTCTAATCCCACTGCACTACCTAACTTGGCGCTCTATTGTAATCAGTCCTTGGGCACCAATTTCAATCCATCTTATGCCACAGTAGAAGTAGGGAGTGCCGAAATTTTTAACTATCCTTGGATCCACATGACGGGGCATGGAAACGTAGTTTTTAGTGATCAAGAAGCAGAAAATCTTCGTACTTACTTGTTAGGCGGTGGGTTCCTCCACGTAGATGATAACTACGGCATTGATCCCTACCTGAGGGTAGCCATGAAAAAGGTCTTTCCTGAATTGGAATTTGTGGAGTTACCTTTCGATCACCCGATTTACCACCAACGCTACGATTTTAACCGTGGATTACCCAAAATTCACGAACACGATGGAGAGGCTCCCCAGGGCTTTGGTTTAATCTTAGACGGCCGCCTGGTCTGTTTTTACAGCTACGAATCCGACTTGGGAGACGGATGGGAAGACCCAGAAGTACATAATGATCCTGTAGAACTGCGCGCTGCTGCACTCCAGATGGGAGCAAACATTATCCAGTATGCTTTTGAGCAATAGCCTAGGATTGATTGGCTAGAAGCTGATCCGCTTGCGACCCTCGTTTAAATAATTGCGCAGATTAAGCCAGAAAGCAGCGAATAAGTATAGTAAGAGCGGAGAGCCCAGCGTAAGACAGGATAAGTAGATAAAGTACATCCTTACCCGACTGGATTTTACCCCCATGCGGTGACCTAAATAGGAGCAAACTCCAAAGGCTGATCGTTCTAAAGTACGTCTAAATTTTTCCACGATAGTTACTAATATGAAAACGGTGTAAAGTGTTTAAAAGAAGAAGTGATTGAGACTTATTTCTTGCTGGCGAGCGAAAAGCCAAGTAGGTTCTGGCAAGCTGCTTTTTTGAGTGCATAGCCCCAGCTATGGACGAAAAAAACAGCGAAGCCCAGGTTCTGCTTAGCTTTCCGCGCAGTCGGATTACAAAAGTCTAAATCACTTCAGTAGCTGTTCACCTAAATTAAACGATTTTTTTGGGAAGTCTGTATCTTCCCCAAGGCTATGTCTTGTTAGAGCTGAAAATTTTTGATTTCAGCCAATCCCACTCGACCTCCTTGACGTTTTCTCCCGCTAAATGCTCCAGTTTCAACTCGCCAATTGCTACTCTGATTAAGCGCAGTACGGGGTGCCCCACAGCAGCGCACATTTTTCTTACCTGGCGATTTTTGCCTTCTCGGAGTTGCAATTCCAGCCAGGCATCCGCCACACTTTTTCGATAGCGTATGGGAGGATTTCTTTCTTGTACTCCCGCAGGTCTAAACCTATTGCTTGCAGTCTGCCCACTAATAGCATCAGAGCGTTGCCGGCCAGGAGATAACTCCTTCTGGTTCTTTTCAGCAAGCGCCTGGTGGATTAAACTGACTTGGGCCGGCAGACTGCGGTATGCTTTTTTCTTGACCCTGAAGCTTACGCCTGTTTGCAATTGATTGAGCGCTTCCCTGCTTACCATCCCTTCCACTTGTGCCCAATAAGTGCGCCAATGACCGGCCTCCGGTCGCAATAAGCGGGCATTGAGCCGCTTGTCATTTGTTAAAATTAGCAAACCTTCACTATCTCGGTCCAGTCGACCTACCGGGTATACATCCTTGGGGAACTGGTATAATTCAGCCAGGGTCCGGTGTTGTTCTGCTTCTTTACGGAATTGACTCAACATTCCGTAGGGTTTATTTATGATGAAGTATCGGTTGGTCATACTAGAATGCTTGCAAATTGTACTGGGCGATATGCCTCTTTTCCTGATATATTCGCAGCGGATTTATGTCGCAAAAGTATAATGTTCCGCGCTTCACCATCGTTATCCAAACCTAGAATGTAGCTCCCCCTTTGCACCCTCTTCTACTCCTTTGCATACTGGCCCTTAATCTTAGCTTTGAGTTAAATGCTCAAAAGGCCCTACCTGTACGAGAAAACGGACGTTGGGGGGTAATCAACGACCAAGGACAACTACTGATCTCCCCTCAGTATGATCTATTAGGATGGCCAGGAGCCGGCAGTAGTTTGGTGGTTCAGCAAGCTGGCTTGTTAGGTCTGATTGGTCCAGATGGTCAACAGCTGCTTCCTACGCGTTATGACGACATCCAAATTTTGGATGAGCAGCTTTTCGCCCTATTGGATAATAGTCAGTGGAGTGTGCGCAACTTGGCTGGCGAGACAGTCGTCCCGCCTGGTTATGAACAATTGCGCCGCCTGGGGCCTGGCCTGATCGCCTACCGCCAGCAAACTAAATGGGGTTTAGCCCGAGCTGATGGTCGACAAATTGCCGCTCCGGTTTATGATCGTATCGATCTGTTGGATGATAATAGAATCCTGGTTAAGGATGAAGGCCGTTTCGGTATTCTACAGGCTGATGGGTTAAGCTTACTCCAACCAAGCGCTGAAAATTTTGAAATCGATAGTAGCCACCAGTTCCTGTTTTTTCGCAGCAACGGCCGTTGGGGAGGAAAGCCCCTTACCGGCGGAAGTGGTTTTCCTGCCGAATTCGAGAACTATAGCTGGTTAGATGATCACCACTTATTATTAGTGGATGGTGATCGGATCAGCGTCTATTCCACCATTTGTCAGCAAAGGCGTCAATTGCCCATGGGGGCTCGCCCGATTTCCTTTACCGATCGAATGGTCGCTTTTCGCTTAGGTAACCGGGTCGGTTTGTTGAGTGATTGTGATAATACAAGTCTGCCGGCCGAATTCCTGGAATTACAGCCTTTTAGTCGCCACCTTCTACGAGCTCGCAAAGCGAGCGGTTGGGGTTTGGTGAGTCTAACCAATGAGCAGATTCTGGCATTTGACTTCGATTACATCAGTCCGCTCGGTGATGGACTGGCACTGGTATTCCAAGGAGGAAAAGTAGGGCTAGTTAACGCAGAAGGGCGATTGGTTCAGGCTGCTGAATATGCTCGTATAGAGCAAGAAGGCGATCGCTGGCAGGCTTATAACTCTCTGGAGAATGGGGCTAGAGTCACGACCCTAATCTTAGAAGAGGATGGTAGCCTTCGCGAATCCGCTGCCTCCAGCCAGCATTTTCGGGTCCAGGTGGCAGGACGCTCCCCGGCAAGCTCCACCACTGGAGTCAGGCAAAGCACTATGGCCACCAGAATACTCCCCCAACACGAATGGTTTTATGCCGCCGATCAGGATCGTTGGGGTCTAAGATTACGAGGAGGAAGAGAAGTACTGCCGCCAACCTTCAGCCGTATCGAAGTAGATCGAGAGTTGGGCATTACCTTGGTTGGTCTGAATAAAACGACCGAAATTGCTTTCGAACGGACCACCTATCGAGCCAATGAGGTCTTCGGCCTTCTACTTAATGACGAAGGTAAAGTCGTTACAGAGCTCAATCTGCTTCATCTCGAATTGGCAGATTGGCACGCAGGCAACCCGCTGGCTCGCTGTATTTTTGAAAATGGGCGCTTTGGTTTGATTGATCGACTGGGGCGAATTGTCGTCAGAGATGCAGCCTACATCGGTGATTTCGACGAAGGTTTAGCTCCCATTAGTTTGAGAGGGCGACTATCCGGCACCCTGGAAGCAGCGGCCAATCAGGATATGCCCTTACTCAAAGATTTTTTGCGTAGCTGGCAAAGCTCCGTGGTGCTTAAAGATTATACCACCTACGATCAGCAATTTGCCCGTTCCGCTCGGTTGAGTTGTATTGCTTGTATTTGGGGCTATATCGATAATTCTGGCCAGCAACGGATCTCCAACCGCTTCACTGAACCCGTGGGAGCCTTCCGCCAGGGTAGAGCCATTGTTCGGGTCGACAACCAACAAGGACTTATTGATTATGAGGGGCGTTTCGTTATAGAACCTCACTACGAAATTATCGAGCCTATGCTGAACGGCAACGGCAAACTGGTATACCGCCTGATGGAAGCCAGTAACCGGGTCGGCTTGATCGATACCATGGGGCGTGAACGTCTGGCGGCTAATTATCGCGCAAAAGGTGAAGCTGTGGGCGATTGGGTGCCCGTTCAAAGCCAATACAATTGGGGCTACTACAACCTGAAAGACAACCGGCAGTTGGCAGATAATTACCTCATGGCCGGACCCTTTAATGAAGGCTTAGCTGCCGTGCAACTACCGGCCGGCTGGAGCCTCATTAATGAAGCTGGAGATCAAGTGTGGGAAGCTCCCTATTACGACTATTTGGGCAACGTAAGCCAGGGCACACTATGGGCGCGAACTGCTGCTCAATGGTCACTGGTTGACACCAGCGGGAGTACCCGATTTACGCTGGAGGAAGCTGATGAAGCCTTTGATTTTGAAGGACAAATAGCAAGAGTGGTTGTCGAGGACAAAGTAGGGCTGGTCAATCGCGAAGGGGCGTGGGTGCTGCGACCACGCTATCCTCGTATTGACCCCTTTCAGGCTAACGGGCGTGCTCGTGTCCGCTTAACGGGTAATCCTGAACGCTACGGAATTATCGACACCAATGGCAGGCTACTGACCACCAAAGCCTACCGGTCTATAGAAGTTTTTAGCGATGGACTGGCCCTGGTCCAAGATCAGAATGGTTATGGGTTCATTGATGCCAGTGGGCAGGAAGTTATTGCCTGTCAACTAGGACCGACCCGCTCTTTTAGCGAAGGACTAGCCGTTTTTCAAGAGTTTGGCCGTTGTGGATATATCGATCAGCAAGGACGGGAAGTCGTTCCACCTCGCTACAGTAATTGTCTGGATTTCAACGGTGGCTTGGCCGTAGTTTATCAGACCATGAGCAATGCTGGCCTCATCGATCAAAGTGGGGCTGAGGTAGTGGAGCCCAGTCTGAATCGCTTGTTACATTTTCAGGAGGGACGTGGTCTGGTTAAGGATCGGGAAAGAGGCTACTACTTCGTTGCACAGAACGCCAGCCTTTATGACGGCTATTACGATTATGCCCGCCCCTATCAATTTGGCGTAGCGATCGTAGGACAGCAGGACGGAGTAGGCTTAATCAATCATAAAGGAATTCCTTTGATCCGTCCTAAGTACGCCGCCATCAGCGATTTTTCTAATGGTCTGGCTACAGTGAGAGTGGATCAACTCTATGGCCTGGCGGATGCAGATGGTCGTTTAATCCTTCCGGTGGCTTATGATTATTTGGCACCGGCTTCCGATCAATCCCTACGCGTAGAGCGCGGTAATGCCCTGGGTTATCTGGACTTCGACGGGAAATGGCTTTGGGAGTTGAGAGAATAACTCGTACATATTACAATTTTCCTTACATTTAGGCCTAGTGAAACCCAATGTATATCATGAGAAGATCCCTTTCTGTTTTTCCCTTGCTGCTGCTTTTTTTGCTAAGTAGTTTACCGCTACAAGCTCAGTTCCGTTCTGCTATGCGAACGGCCAATAAAGAATATGAAATTCATGCCTATAACTTGGCGATCCAGCACTATCAAGAGGCGCTAGAGCGTCGACCTTCGGATGTGGAGGCACTAAGTAAGATCGCGGACAGCTACCGGCATCTTAACCAGATGGTGCGCGCTAACGAATTTTATACCAGAGCGGTCGCCGAACGGCGGGTATCCGCAGAAACTCGGCTACAGCATGCTCACGTCCTGAAAGCACTAGGGCGCTACGATGAAGCTAAGCAATGGTATTTATTCTACGCCCGCGAGCACGATGCCGTAGTGGGCAACCATTATGCGCAGAGCTGTGATTATGCGATGGATCAGGCCGTTAATGATTCGGGCTTTAGCGCCCAGTCGGCCGCCTCCAATTCCCCTTCGGCCGATTTCGGGCCGACTTTCGCTAACGCAACCCAGCTGGTCTTTAACTCAGCCCGTACCGATCGCACCGCGAATTTTGAAGGGATCGCTACTAATCATCCCTTCGTCTCGGTGGTAAGCCCCAGTGGTGATCTACAAGAACCTTTCTTACTACAAAATGGCTACAGTTCAGACGCTGTAAACGTAGGTCCGGTTTGCTACAGCCCTAACGGATTGGAGGTCATCTTTACCCGAAACAATTTTGTCGACGGTACTCGGATGATTCCCGGCAGTGGAGAAGTGCTGACCCTGCTCATCGCTGATGTAACAGCAGACGGACAGTGGACTAATGTGCGGCCACTGCCTTTCAACGTCAGTGACTTCAATACCGGTTTCGGTACTTTCTCACCGGACGGTAATGCGATCTACTTCGCTTCTAACCGTCCTGAAGGCTACGGTGGCTACGATATTTATCGTGCGGACCGCCAAGGGAGTAGTTGGTCTAATGTGCCAGAAAATCTGGGGACTGTTGTTAATTCCATGGAGAATGAAATAACGCCCTTCTTTGATGGAGTGAGTCTGTTTTTTGCCAGTGATTGGCACTTTGGCATGGGCGGTTTTGATGTGTTTCGTACCGAACTGACCAGCGGCCGCCCCAGCCAAATCTTCCACATGGGGGTCCCGATTAATAGCTCCCGGGACGACTTCGGGATGATTTATAACGCCAACCGGGGTAGTGGTTACGTCGTTTCTAACCGGATTGGAGGCTTGGGTAATGAAGATGTTTACCTGATCAGTCGGGCGTCTGCTAGTATTAATCTAGTAGTCAATTCGGCAACTACGGGTCAACCGATCGCTAATGCTAATGTGGATCTTCGTGCTTGTGGTGATCAGGTCTATCAGACAGATTTTAATGGCCGCTACGTTTTGGTTTTAAGTGATGATGCAAATTGTATCGTTACCATTGGTAAAACGGGCTTTGGTACGACTTCTATTTCCTCGGCTGATCTGGCAACAGCGGGCGGAGAACTAGTTGTGCTACTTGATGTAGGAGGAACAAGCTATCTAGGCCAGTTAGTTGATGGCAGCAGCCGCGCACCGATCGGCAATGCTACCGTTCAAGTGGTTAATCGCGCTAATGGAGCTATTGAGACGATGACTACCGACCCGGCCGGAAATTATCAAGCAGATTTACAACCCTTTACAACTTACGACGTCTCGGTTACTGCCAATGGTTACGAGCCCTTACGTTTTCCCTTGACGATGGGCGACGGTTCCGATCCCAATGTTTTTGGTGTTATGGCCATGTTACCCAGTCAGGGATTACCCAATAATGGAAGTAATCCCGGCACACCAGGCGGTGGAGTAACCTCAGGTTATTCCGTCCAGCTGGCCAGCCTCGGGCGGGCAGCTGATTTGAGCCGTTATGGGGATATTGCTGATCTAGGGCGTGTTTATCAGACGCAGGTCGATGGTGCCTACAAAGTACGTCTGGGTATCTACCAGACGCGAGCAGAAGCTGAACAAGCTCAGGCGGCGCTACGTAGCCGTGGCTACAATGGGTCCTTCATCGTTACCGATCAGGTTACGGGTGGTAGTACTGGGACTAGTACTCCCGCAGGTCCAACCCCTGTCAGCTCTCCTGGTGGCAGCTACTACGTTCAGGTAGGTGCCTTTGGCAATCCGGCTAACTTCGACGCCAGTCGGGCCAGTCAGCTGGGTAGCGTCGTTCAGCGTGCTCGTGGCAATTTGACCCTGATGCTAATCGGAGGTTTTTCTACGGCAGAAGAAGCCAGAAGAGTACAAGGACGGGCCCGCGGACTAGGGTACGATGGTGCCTTCGTCGTACAGGACGTAGGTGGAACTCTCCAAAAAGTAGGTCAATAAAAGTATGCAACCAACACTAATTGTAATTGCTCTATGCTTTAGCCTAACGCTATCCGGACAAGCTCCGGATAGCGTTATTGCTTTGTACCCAGAGGGTATTCCCTGTGCTAATGCGCTGGAGCTACAGATCGATGATCAGGGAGACATTGGTCGGAAGTTCTCTCAGGTACATGAGCCCCAACTCTACTACTTTGCTCCAGATCCAGACTTGGCCCAAGCAACGGCTGTGGTCATTGCTCCCGGCGGCGGTTACTGGATCCAAGCCTGGGATTGGGAAGGAGTAGCCATTGCAGAACGATTTAATGCAGCTGGTATCCATGCTTTTGTGCTGAAATACCGACTGCCGGCCTGGGAAACTGGCCCTTGTAAAAGCCAGGTGGCGCTCATGGATGGCCAGCGAGCCATGCAGTACGTCCGAGCTATGGCAACCGACTATGGTATTGCACCGAATAAAATTGGCATTATGGGCTTTTCCGCTGGTGGGCATCTAGCGGCCTCGGTCAGTGTACATCATCGAATGGCCAGTGACCGGGAAGATATTTCCTATGCTGCAGTGAGTAGTCGACCCGATTTTAGCATCCTGATTTATCCGGTTATTGATATGGCGGATTCTACCTCTGGTCACCGAGGATCTCGTAACGCCTTGCTGGGTAATGAAGCGCCATTTGATGAGGCAGTCTATCGGTCAATACCCGCCGTCCCTTACACGGTATACCCGGAAGGGACGGACCTGCGGAAGTACTACTCTCCTCATTTAATGGTAAATACGGCTACACCACCAGCTTATCTCGTGCATGCTTTTGACGATGAGGGCGTGCCCATTAGCAATAGTGTAAGCTATCTGGAGGCATTGAAAAGCCAGGGAGAAAATCGTGCGGTTTTAGCTACTTTCGAAGAGGGAGGGCATGGTTTTGGCCTAAGTGGTCGCGGTGAACGAGTTTTCAGTGAAGATTTACCTAAATGGTTTGATAAAATGCTAGAGTGGTTAGTAGAAATGTCCTTTTCCCAATGAATGAACTACGTCCTTTATTGACTCCTCCTTCCGCGGAAGAATTGCGGCAAACCCGCTTGGCGATCCATGACTTTATCCACGAAACACCGGTGTTGACCAGCCAGTCGATCGATGATCTACTAGGAGCACAATGCTACTTTAAGTGCGAAAATTTTCAGCGTATTGGTGCCTTTAAAATGCGGGGAGGCGCTAGTGCGGCCCTACGCTTATCGGTAGCTGCCAGGGAAAAAGGTCTGGCCACTCACAGTAGTGGTAATCATGCTCAGGCAGTGGCTAAGGCAGCACAAGTCTTAGGCGTGCCGGCCTACATTGTGATGCCTCATGATGCACCTAAAGTGAAAATCGCAGCTGTGCAGGGCTATGGGGCTGAAATCACTTATTGTAACAATACGCCCGAAGAGCGACAGGCTACGCTCGATAAAGTGGTAGCTCGCACCGGCGCGGCATTTATTCACCCCTTTGATGATTACGGGGTGATTGCCGGGCAAGCCAGTTGTGC
>JBCCDS010000094.1:0-16021 GCA_039030655.1 Bacteroidota bacterium
CCGTGCGGAGCACGGGTTGACCGAGGTACAAGCGAATTTAAAAGCGCGTCAAGATCTCACCCACAAGCTGGCTCTTCCCTCCGAAGCTAATAAAAGCTACCTCCAATTCCTCCTGCTTGAATTTTTCCAGTGTTTGCAGGATCGCATCGATGATCCATTCAGGGCGGTTACCGAAGGCGCCACCGCCGACTAAGGTCAAAAAGAGCTTATTACTACCCGTGCGGTCTCGATTGCGTAGAGCAGCATAAAAAGTCGCTTCGTAGGTGGCTTCCAGTACTAGTCCGGCGAAGGGTTCCCAAAGCGCTGCTGGTTCCGAAGAATAAAGTACTGGCAAGGCCGAGCAGTAGGCCTGGGAGACCAATTGGCCGCGCTCATCGAGCGTGAATTCCGTATCGAGTTGGAGACCGATTTGTAGGAGACCTTTGAGGTAATTGTATTTAGCAGGACTAAGTGTTCGAATTATTGAATTTATTCGAACGAGTCCTTCACGCGTTGCCAGTGCATAGCCATTCTGCATGCGCCAGAGTTCTTCCGTTTGGTTGCCGAGGTAATCTCCTACTCCAGCGAGGCAGTCAATTTGGCGGTCGGTAGTTTGTCCGATTTGATTACCTAAGTCAACGAAATAATTCCGGTAAAACGTCCCGGGCAAACAAGCCAGGGCGCAGGCTGGTCCCTGAGTTTTATCCCATTCGTAGCCAGCGATCCCTTCCTCCGGGCTCACCCGGGGATTGATCATTTCCAGCAGATTGAACTGACTGGCCGCCTGAAACAAAGCTCCTGCATTAGCGGGCATCAAATGGAAGAGCTGTACATCACCCACCACTTCTTTTAAGCTTAAACGGCGAGTTCCCTTGGGTTTTAATTTGTACTTCCGCAGGTCCGACAGTCGCGGTATTTGTAACTCTCCCCATTGGAAAGACCGACCATTGGCGAGGGCAGTTAGCCGATTGCCTTCAAGGGCAAAATTGGCACGTACCTGTTCGGGATGCTCCTCTAGGATGCCAAATAATTTTTCGAAATAGGACATGGGTGATTAATCTTCGTTGAGGCCCCAATCATACTCTAGATAGGTGACACTATTGTTGGGATCTAAATCTGGCGCAAATTGCTGTAAGTAAGTCAAGAGGGGCACATTCCGATTAAAATCGGATTGAAACCAGGAGAAAATCTTCGACAACTTAGTCTCCCTGGCACTGACTTGATTCTTGGAGGAATCCTGGAGAAACTGACGAGCTTGGTCGTTGAGCTGCTGGTCAAGACGATCTGCTTCAAAGGCCTCTCGCCGCAGTACCGGACAAGAAATGGAGGCACAATTGATCGCAAAGTGGATGCGCGGTTCGCTGAAATCCTTGCGGATGATTTCGTGCTCGATGGTCCCCAGATCAAAATCTACGCCACCGATCTGAAAGAACTTTAAATCCCAGGGAGAAGCGACGATGCCACCTCCACCACTGATGTCCTTAATACTCTCCAGCGGGTAATGGTCGATAATCAGCTTGACGGTAAAGGCGTTGTACGCATTGATCCAGTAAGCGAGTGTTTCTTCTTCCGTCCAGTTGGTGCCGGGTGGATTATCAGCCAGTAGATCTAAATAGTCTTGCAGGCTGCCACTCTCCTCCAAAAAACCTGGATAGTCAACCATACCGTCTTCCGCAACGAATTGGCGGACCAAGTCGGTCCAGGGCTGGTGGTCAATAGCTGGCCGTTCGACCTGCGGAAGTGCATCCAAATCCACCGCATCTCCTTCGATGCTTTTCACCCAGCTGAGTGCCGTCAGGCCCACGTCTGCTAAGGTAGAATTGGTGGCCTTGAGGTAGATGAACAGCAACAGCCCCAGGCTAAGCAGGAAGTAGGCGAAGTATTTGAGGTAGCGCATTTTTAGTTGGGTAGTTGGGTAGGAAGATAGCTGTCTTTTTGAGCAAACAGCTGGAGGGGGAGCTCAGTTTTTTGCTCCATGTCATTGAAGTCATGGGCGACATAAATGTCGCTGAACTATGCCCGACACGAAGTGTCGTGGAACTCTAGTCCTTTTGGAACCATCGATTTAGCAGGTTTTCTACGTCACGGATAAAGACATCGATGTCTTCTAGGACATCTAATTTTTGGCAGGTATCGTTAGCATAGTATTCACCCAAGAGATAGAAGAGCGGGATAGTTTTCTGGTGCTGGATTAAATCGCAACGCAGTACGGGTCGATCTTCGTCGCCAAACCTTTGGGTCGTTTCAAGTCGGTGGAGGTTCGCCTGTCGAAAGAATAATTGTTCGGTTTGGGAGCTTTTACCTCCGAAAAGCCGCTTAATCAGCCGTAATTTCCCATTGGGGAAGAACTGGAACCGTCGGGTACTCGGACGATACTCTGCGCGGATGATGTACTCTATTGTCCCATCCTCCAACGCCAAGCGGCTGAACATTTTATTGGGGCTGAGGTAGATTTTTTTTGAGGTGTGGGGACTTAAGCTAAAGCCTTGCTCAGTTTGATCTTCTGGATGTCGCAAATTGTACTTTGTTCCACTGTAGTCGCTTACGACTTCTTTAAATGGTAACTGCATAGCTTTCGCTAGCTGCTGTACAAAAAGGTCAGGTCGTTCCACCTGCGGAAGTCTAAATTCAAAAAGTAGCTGTTCTGTATGCGGGTTTTTAAACCAGAAGTAGCGATCTGCCCGATAAATACTTAATGGGTAAGTAAGTGGTAAAAATCCACTGGACTTACTCATCATACCCACTTTCACCCAGATCCCCTCCTGGGTAAACTGAATCTCATCCTTGATATAATCCTTAGGATAAGTATTCCAAAATAACACCCAACTGGCCAACATCGAAAATCCAATAAAGGCGATTAAAAGCAAGATGCCCAACTCTGGCAAATAATCTTGCAGGTCACTCGAAAGCCAGGCTACACTACCCAGTATACCCAGCCCTGTACCAATACCATAAGTCAATTGCAGTTGCCGGATATGATTATTTCCCAGCAATCGCACCTCATTGGGGCGGAGGTTGACCATACGGACCGAAAAATCAGGAAAGAAGTGTAGCTTCATCGGCCCTAGCTATTTGTCGACTTGCTGATGAGCTCTGGCGAACTAAGGATCTCTACGCGCTCTGGTGCTGCCTGGTAAACTGTACCGAAACTAACCTCCCTCAATCTAGCTAGTAGGTCCCTTTGAAAAACCTGTACGTCTTCCACTAAGTCTAGGCGCTGTTTGCGACCGTCGCCCACTTTTACGTAGCTCTTTTTCGCTATTTCGGTAACTCTGCCATCCAAATGCAGGTAGACGGATAAGACCAAGCTGATAGCGTTATCTACCTTCTCTTCTCGCAGGTAGTGTGACCCCTGAAAACTACGTGCGTTACCGAAGGGAAGTGATTTGGGCTTTCTCCGATTAAGCCGGTGCTTTATTTCCTGCTGCGCACTCAACAGGCGCAGTCCGGGTGAGTTAATTACGTTTTTACTGTTCCAACTGTAGTCTACAATCCCATTGGGATCGACCAGTAACTGAAAAAAATCATTTGGGCTTTTATAAACCCCTTGCACTGTAGTAGACCAAGGAGTGAACGCTTGTGGAACTGGTTGACCTGCCAGGTGTAATAAATATTTCTCTGCATGCTCATAATGTAGTCGAAAATCACCTTCCACCTCCAGGCTATTGGCAATTTTATCCATCAGCTGTGGATCCCGATCTGAGTAATCTAGTTCAAACTCAAAAAGAGGGATATTTTGCCTGGCTTCGAAGATGCGATAATGACGATCTTTGATGTATACCGAAAGCGGATAGCGGGGCTCCAGCTCCCCATTGTCGGGGTTTCCAACGCTGATTTTATTCCAGATTCGACCCTTGCGAAAGTGTAACTCTTCCCTCATGTAATTAGGATCACGAGCAGGAATAAAGGTGTAGCGACGAATCAATTTTATGATGACAACTACCGCAAAGATCAAGTGAGGCAATAACGTTCGATTAGTCCAGATCAGCTGAATAGCAAGTCCAATGACCATAATCACAATTATAGCATAAGTTGCCAGCAAGCGTCGGTAGTTATTCTCACCGACCAAGCGTACTTCCTGCTCTTCACTTTTCAAGAGCTTCATTCGAAAGCTGGGATAGAAGTAATTGAGCATGTTTTAGCTGTTGTTTGGTACTTATTAATATAAGTTTTGCCCATTATCTTACCCTATCTCCTCGACAATTGTAGAAAGAGAAACGACGAACTTCCAACCGTTTCCCTAGACCTACGATAAATTCGGTACTCTCGATGTCTTGGAGGTGGAAAAAGCAGATAGGCTAAAGTCCGCAGCTTTCTCCTCCAAGGCATCTCCGACTAAAGGGAGGAGTTCCTCGGCGGTGAAAAGCTAGTTCCCCAGCACCCCATGCACCCATTCTTCCATACTCGGCACTACCTCGTCTTTAAACCAGGGGTTCTTGGCCTGCCAGATGTTATTTCGAGGCGAGGGATGGGGCAGCACAAAATAGCGCGGCAGATAATCCTGAAAATGCCGAACGGTATCGGTAAGGGTGCGCTTTCGCTGGGCTTTAGGCAGATAGTATTTTTGTGCGTACTGACCAATTAGCAAGATGAGTTGGACCTGCGGAAGTGCCGCAAAAAGATCAGCATGCCATTTGGGCGCACATTCTTTACGGGGCGGTAAATCACCAGATTTTCCACGGCCGGGATAGCAGAACCCCATGGGGATGATGGCCAGTTTTCGCTCGTCATAAAAGTCTTCAGTGCTGATGTTCATCCACTTCCGCAGGTTGTCCCCACTCGGGTCATCCCAGGGTATCCCCGAGGCGTGAACTGCGGTGCCAGGTGCCTGCCCGATTACGATAATTTTACTCTCCGGATGGGCGCGTAAAACGGGGCGTGGGCCGAGGGGTAGATATTCCGCACAGTGGGTACATTTGCGGACTTCGTCGAGGAGGTTTTCCATATCTAGTTTTGCCATAAAAGTTGGATCAGATCTGCACGTAATACTTTTACATCTTCGTGAATGTCTAAAACTTGCTTGAGTTCGTCCTTTCCGGAGGAATAGGATTTGGTAACTATTTTCTTTTCGCCCAGAAATAATTCTAGCTTATATTCACTTGCAAACCTGGTCTTTTCTACTTTTTGGAGTTCATATCTCAGCTCTACCGGAGTCGTGTAAGGATAAATCTTTTTAGCATTTTTCCAGAAACCATGCTTAATAAGCTCACCGGGCCTGTTTGGCCAGCTAATATCAGGGCCGGTCTTTCCAGGTTGGCCATTGACGAAGTAGGCAATTACCCCGCTCTTATGGGTCAGTTTTTTCATTAACCCATTGGGCGATTCCGAAATTTCCGGCGTAGATTTTGTGGCTTCAAAGGCCATTGATATGAGTGCGCTACTTTTTGGGAGTAGCTTGTATTTCTTCTTCGATTCCATATCGACCGCTAATTCAAGATGAGCATCTAATGCCTTTGCTATATTTTTAAGTAATCCTGGCTGATTCGTCAATCCAGGGATCAAAAATTCAAATAAAGGACGCTGCTCACGCTTCCGGTAAAATCGAAAGATCTCTTCAGTTAGATATACTTCCAATACGAGATCCATTGATAGTGTAGTCCCTTCGCCTACCCCCTCCTTTGCCCAAATGCCATTAGCATTAAATCTGATTTCATTTTTCTGGTAAGTCTTACCCCAAATATTTTTTAAAACATAGCTGTAAAAAGTCGATGCGAATAAAAGAAAAAACGCAAGCAAAAACACGAAATATTCTTCAGAGGTAGAAGTAGCATAAAGTCCTATCCCCGTAATAATTAATAGCAACAATAAACCACCATATCCAAAGAGCAAGGCTCGATAATTGTTTCTCCCTGCTAGACGGACCTCCTTACTATCGTTGCGAAGGATCGTCATTCTAAAATCTGGAACAAAAGGGTTCATGATAGGTGTAATTTACGAAATACTTTATTCCTCAAAGTAAGGTTCAGGTTCTCCCAATTATCTCTTAATTTTAGGTGTCAAAACACCACTATATGCTACGCTATCTACCTCTGCTCGGCCTATTATTGCTAAGCAGCCAACTTAAAGCCCAGGACATCACTGGCGACTGGAACGGACTTCTGGAGCTACCTGGCTTGACCCTGCGCCTGACGCTACACGTAAGCGCCACCGACGACGGTCATACGGCCACCATCGACAGCCCGGATCAGGGCGTTGCCGGTATCCCTTTAGATAAATTCACTTATCAGGACGGAGCGGTCACTTTCGAGCAATCCTCCGCTGGCTTCAGCTACTCCGGACAGGCAAAAGAAGATTTCAGCACTATCATGGGAGAATTTCAGCAAGGAGGAGAAGCGGAGCCCTTAGTTTTCCAGCGTGAGGCCATCTCCGCCCCCGATGGCAGCCCTGAGTGGTTGGAAGCCCGACTGACGAAACAGGAAACCTACATCACCATGCGCGACGGAGAGCGCCTATTTACTTCTTACTATTTACCTAAAAACCCCAGCGAAGATTTACCGATTCTGCTGTGGCGCACGCCCTATGATTCCGAGCCAGCTGCGGAGTCCTTTTCCAGTCGCTTATTCTATATGCAACAGCTGATCGAAGCCGGATACATCATCGCCTTTCAGGATGTACGTGGTAAGTACCAAAGCGAGGGGGAGTTTATAGACGTTAGGCCCTTCATTCCCAATAAGCGCAATAATCAAACCATCGACGAAAACAGCGATACCTACGACAGTATCGATTGGTTGGTGAATAACGTACCGGGCAACAATGGGCGCGTCGGCATTTTTGGCGTTTCTTATCCGGGCTTTTACTCGACCATGGCCCTGCCGGAAGCCCATCCTGCCCTGAGAGCCGTCTCTCCACAAGCGCCGGTTACGGACTGGTTTATTGGTGACGATTTTCACCACAACGGGGCTTTCTTCATGATGGACGCTTTTTCCTTCTATTCCAGTTTTGGAGTCCCTCGGCCAGAGCCAACCCGGGAGTCCGCTCCTGGCTTCGACTGGCCCGTAGCAGACAACTACGACTTCTTCCTCGATTTAGGGCCGCTCAAAAACGTCAATGAATACTACTTCGGTGACAGCATTGCCTTCTGGAATGATCTGATGGCTCATCCTACCTACGATGAGTTCTGGCAAGCTCGCAATCCCCGCCCGCATTTAGTAGATGTGACCCCAGCCGTACTGACCGTGGGGGGCTGGTTTGATGCGGAAGACTCCTTTGGCCCACTGGCCGTCTACCAGGCGATCGAGCAGCAAAACGATCAAGACACGCACAACCGGCTACTGATGGGCCCTTGGTACCACGGTCAATGGCTAGGCGGAGACGCAGAGAACATGGGCAACGTACACTGGGGCTTTAACACCGCCGAGAAGTACAAAGAGATGGAGTTAGAGTTCTTCAATTACTATCTGAAGGACGAGGGCGAGATGGCGCTGGCCGAAGCTACTGTTTTTGTAACGGGCGCTAATGAATGGCGAGAATTTGATCACTGGCCGCCGGCAGCAACCACTGAAACCAGCCTCTATCTACAAGCCAATGGCGGATTGAGTTTTGATGCTCCCAGCAGCACCGCCGAAAGCTACGACGAATACGTGGCCGATCCGATGAAACCCGTTCCCTACACCGAAGACGTTCACCTGCGCCGTACTCGGGAATATATGACGGATGACCAACGCTTCGCCAGCCGACGGCCCGATGTGATGGTCTACGAAACAGAATTATTGGAAGAAGAGGTTACCCTAGCCGGTCCCGTAACCATTGATTTCTATGTAAGTACTACCGGTACGGATGCTGACTACGTAGTTAAGCTAATCGATGTCTTTCCCGATGAGCTGGAGGGCTATCCAGACAACGATGACGATGTCCCGATGGAGGGCTATCAAATGTTGGTGAGAGGTGATATTCTACGTGGCCGCTTCCGCAACAGCTTCGAAAACCCGGAGCCCTTCACGCCTGGAGAAGTAACGCGGGTCAGCTTTACCATTCCGGACGTGGCCCATACTTTTCAGGAGGGACACCGGCTGATGATCCAGGTGCAGAATTCCTGGTTCCCGCTGGTGGATCGCAACCCGCAGACCTTCGTCAATATCTATGAAGCTGAGGAGGCTGACTTTCAAAAAGCTACGCACCGCATTTATCACGAGGCGGATTTACCTAGTCGGGTTCAGGTACGCATTTTGAAGGACTAAAGTTTGATCTGCCGAAGAATGAAACTAGCCATATCCTGTCCCCATAGCTGGTAAGTAATGGGGGCTGGATGGACACCATCGCTGAAGAAATCACTGACGGGGCCGCTGACTTGATAGCGGTCCTGCCAAGTTTCAAAGTGGATAACTTCGGAGGAGTAATAGACTTGATCGTAGTCTTGCACTAGTTGCTCTAGTTCCCGACCCAGTGTTCTGACTAGCCCACCGACCACGCGCTTGATGAGCCAGGTAAAAGCTGGGAATTCGTGGATGGGGGGCATATTGGTAAAGAAGATCGGCGTAGCAGGAAATTGGGTCTGCAGTTGTTCAATTAATAGACAAATATCTCGTCGCCATTGCCAGGGGCGATTGAGGGTAAAGGCATCATTACCACCCAGGCCAATGACGATTAGGTCTACCTCTTTTTCCTCAATCTTAGGCAAGATTTTATAGGTAACACGCTTAGCGGTATAGCCAGATCGCGCGTATACCCGCCATTCCAACTGCTGACCAGTTTGTTTGGCCAGTTGTTTGGCTAAACTTCCCGTAATGGCGTTTTCGTGGAGGTCGGCCCCTACTCCGGCGATGGTGCTTTCGCCGATAGTCAGTAGACGTAAGGGTGGAGCACTACCCTCCTCTATACGACCCTGAGGTACCTTAGCCTCAGGCAGTTCTGGGACTCGAGCTCGAATACGTTTCCCCTGCAGATACATTAGCGGGAGTAAAGGAATGGCCAGAACGGCACTAAGCATATAAGGGATTCGCATAAAGGTTAGAAGCGATTGTTAAATAGGATAAGTAGAAAGATAGATAATTGGTTTATTTTTTGTGGCCTTGTCCTAATTCGGCTGATTCATTCGACTCAGTAGTGTAAACCACTTTTCGTAACTGCAAAACCTACACTTATCATGCAGGACTTCATGTTAATTTTTCACAGTTCACCTTCCACTGATTACCGGCCTTCTCCCGAAGAAATTCAAGCTAGCATAAAGCGTTGGCAAGACTGGATTGGCAATATTGCCGCACAGGGTAAATTTTTAAGCACCAATGCGCTGAACCGTAGCGGAAAAGTAGTCGCAGCCGATGGAACGGTTACCGATGGGCCTTACACTGAACTTAAGGAGATTATTGGCGGCTACGTATTGATACGGGCCGATAACTACGATGAAGCCGTAGACCTTTCGGCAGGTTGCCCGACCTTCCGATTAGGTGGTAAAGTAGAAGTTCGTGAGGTCATGAAACTGGACTAAATTGCACTTAGCCGCTTTCCGTATTTTGGAAAGCGGCTAAATTAATTCTCCATGCCCGAAAAACTCTTGCCCAATCTATTTCGAACCGAATACGGTAAGATGGTAGCGGTCCTGCTACGCACCTTTGGTCTGGACGAAGTAGAGACGGCTGAAGATCTGGTAAGCGAGACTTTTTTACTCGCTGCGGAAACCTGGGGTAAGAAGGGCTTACCGCAGCAGCCACAAGCCTGGCTTTACGGAGTGGCCAAAAATAAAGCCAAAGACTATCTGCGCAGACAGCAGCTCTATCAGCAAAAAATTCGCCCGCAATGGCAGCGTAAGCAGCCGCTGCACCAGTCACCCGATTTAGATTTTAGTCCAATCGGTTTTCAGGACAGTCAACTACGTCTGCTCTTTAGTCTGTGCCATCCTAGTCTTTCGCCCGATACTCAAGTATGTCTTTCTCTACGCTTGTTGTGTGGGTTTGGTATTGGCGAAATTGCACAAGCCTTCCTCACTAATAAAGCCACCATTCACAAGCGTATTGCACGGGGAAAGACACGACTGCGCGAGCAGCTCACCAAGTTGGAGTTACCTGCCGAACAACAATTATCTGAACGCTTAGACTCAGTGCTTACTACCCTCTATTTACTGTTTAACGAAGGCTATTATTCAAGCGTTAGTAGTGAAGGCTTCCGAGAGAACCTTTGTGCGGATGCCATCCGACTGACCTTACTCTTAACTACCTACTCTCCTACTGAAAAACCCAAGGTCTATGCTTTATTAGCATTGATGTGTTTTCAGAGTTCTCGCTTCAAGGCCCGAATAAATCCAAGTGGAGATTTCATCACTTATGCCGATCAGGATCGCAGCCTTTGGGACAAACGACTGATCCTACAAGGGCGTCATTTCATGGGAAAAGCGACTGCTGATGGTCAATTGTCGCGTTATCAATTGGAAGCCGCTATTGCTCTGCTACATACCGAGACTGATGAGTCCGCCCAAAAATGGCCACACATTCTGGCTTTATACAACCGTCTATTGCAACTCCAGTACTCTCCCGTGGCCGCGCTCAACCGCACTTATGCCTACAGTCGGGTCCATGGTCCGAAAAAAGCTTTGGTAGAAGCCTTAAAAATCCAGCTAGCCGGCAACGTTAATTACCATTTACTTCTGGGAGAGCTCTATCAGCAAACAGCTAATACTACCGAAGCTATTGTTCACTGGCAGCAAGCAATAGCGCTCACCAAGGACCCTGCTGGCCAAAGAATGATTCAGCAAAAGTTTCAACAAAACGATTAGGGTGAACTTCCTGGGGGTAAATGCGGTAATCTTAGTATAGCTTTACAACTTTCAACACCCAACATGCTGCCTTATGTCCTTTAGCGAACAAGTAGCCCAAGCTTTTCAAGATTACTTCAACTTATTGGTTAGTCTGCTGCCCAAAGTAGGCTTAGCGCTGGTTGTATTTATTATTCTGTGGTTCATCAGCCGTTGGCTGACCAAGGTAGCCGGCCGGCAGTTTCAGGAACGAGTAGAAGACCAATTGCTAGCCCGCTTTCTCCGGCGACTGACTCGGATTTTGCTATTCGTCTTTTCCTTTGCTATTGTCCTTAACATCTTGGGGCTAGGTGGTATTGCCGCCGGACTACTCACCGGAGCAGGCATTGGTGCTTTCGTGATTGGATTCGCCTTTAAAGACATCGGTGAAAATCTCCTGGCGGGCATTATGCTGGCCTTTCATCGGCCCTTCAATATTGGGCATACTATTGAGGTCATTGGGGTTACGGGCAGTGTGATTGCACTGAATTTACGCGACACCCAGATCAAGACGTTTGATGGCAAAGACGTTTACATTCCCAATGCGCAGATTATTAAGAACAAGTTGACCAACTTCGTCATTGATGGTTTTTTGCGCCAGGACTACAACATCGAGCTCGACCAGGCAGGTGCTATCGAACCGGCACGGCAAATCATCATTGATGTACTTAGTGGCATACCCGGCATCCTACAGGAGGCCAAGGCACCGAGTGTACATTTGACGGATTTGGGCAAGAACACCAAAACGCTAACGGCCTACTACTGGCTGGATACTTTTGATTCCCAATATTCCGGACTAGAGATAAAAACTCAGGCGTTAGCGCAAAGCTTTGATGCACTGCAAGCTGCTGGTTATTACCTGCCCGGTGAGATCGTGGAATTGAAGACTTATCGCGACCAGAGCTTGATGACTAGTGAGAAAAAAGAGAGTGCCTGATAGTATTCTCGCTAAAAAATATCACGCCCTACGGAAGCCCATTCTAGCTCAACATCATTGATCCATGCTCCAATTCATTGAAAACAACTGGCCAGCCTTTGCTAGTGCAGTAGCCATTGTCCTATTGACTATTCTACTCGCCTACTTGATCAATAGGTTCTTTCTTCGCTTAATCCGAAAATCAACAGCTCACCTCAATAATGACCCGACGAATTATCACTTCTTGCGTCATTCGCTTCGAGCAATTGTTTACATAGTTGGCTTCAGCATAGCTATCTTCCAAGTGCCCCAATTGCGTACCGTAGCCAGTACCTTACTGGCAGGTGCAGGAGTCTTGGCCGTCGCCGTCGGCTTTGCCGCGCAACACGCCTTGAGTAACATCATTAGTGGCATTTTCATCATCATCTTTAAGCCATTTCGCATTAATGACCGGCTGACGATTGGTCCTGTCGGTGGCGTAGTTGAAGACATCACACTCCGCCATACCGTCATTCGCGATTTTGAAAACCGTCGGGTGCTGATTCCCAATTCGCGAATCAGTGATGACGTGATTGTCAACGCCGACTTTACCGACGAACGCATTTGTCGTTTTATCGAGATGGACATCAGCTATGACAGCGACCCCGAATTGGCCCGGCGCATCATGCAAGAAGAGGTAACGGCTCATCCGTTGAGCATTGATGTCCGTACACCGGAACAACTGGAAGCGGAGACTCCCCGAGTAATGGTTCGCGTGCTGAGTTTGGGAGACTCTTCGGTCAATATGCGTGCCTGGGCTTGGGCCAAAGATCAGGCAGATGCCTTCGCGATGGGTTGTGAGTTATTAGAAAGTATCAAAAAACGCTTTGATCAGGAAGGCGTAGAAATCCCTTTCCCACACCGGACCATCGTTCAGAAACAAGTTGTTGTTGAGAAGCCTACTCAATAGCCTTTTACCAAAAAATAAAAAGCTCTTGTTGAGCTCCGAGAGAAGGATCTCGGACTTGAATGCGAAGGGGTCGTACAGGCTGTATAGAAACTAGTTTGCTCGGTAGTGGAAGACTGGGTAGACTTGCTATAGCTCGGTTTACTGGTAATGTTGAAATTACTCGGTCTGGCTCAACACTATTGGCAGTAGGCAAGGAGTTTAGTCGGGCGGACTCTGCTACAGTAGTATAGACGCGCTCCGTAAATTCAGCTGATGCACCATCACTTTCAGCGTATTCCTCAAAATCGAAGCTGGAAAAAGTATTTGTTTGTCCTCCTTCCAAAGTTCCCGTTGAGAAAGGAGCGAAGAGCCACCACCCTAAGCCAATCAGCGCTAGCAGTAATAACAAAAAGGGTAAGCCATTGTCGGATCGCCGATGAGCCTTACGATCTGGTTTTTCTTCTGTAGAGGGACTAGCCAAGTTAGCATCCAACATAGCTTCCAATGCCATCCAGTTTTCCGGATTGTAAGCTACAGGCATACGCTCTTCCTGTTGCTGGAAGTAACTATCTACCGGATGAGGCTTCTGTTCAGGTCGCTCTTTCATAGGGCGGTAGATTTACGCAAGAGCGTTTGTAGCTTCTTCCGGGCACTGTAGAGGTGCCACTTAGAGTTGGAAACACTCAGATTTAATAATTCGCTAATTTCCTGATGGCTGTAGCCCTCCATAGCGTAAAGGTTGAAAACGGTAGCAGAGGTCTTGGGTAGTTGCTGTAAAAGGAACAGTAAGCGTTCTTGCTCCATCAGTTGAGAAACAGCTCCTTCCTCCAAAGTTTGTGGCTGATCTAAGGCCGCTTGGCGACTCGTGCGCTTTTGTTGAGCGCGGGCAAAATCCAATGCCTCATTCACTACAATTCGTCGGATCCAGCCAGGAAAGTTGGTCGCATCACCTTGAAACTGAGTGACCTTGGTAAATACCTTCAGCATTGCCCGGTTCAACACATCTGCAGCATCTTGTTCATTGTAGGTGTAACGCAATGCCAGTCGCATCATCGGCACGTAGGCCATTCGATAAACGGATTCCTGTGCCTGCCGATCAGCCCCTCGGCAACGTTCCAATAATTCCTCTGATAGTTGCATTTTCTTAAAAAATGAGGGTTCCGCGAAACGTAACGTTCTGGAAGTTACGATCCGTCAAACTTTCTCCGGTAGATTCCGAGACATAATCCGCCAGGGTGAGCTGATAGCCGATATCAAACATCAAACCCATGTTTCGAAATACATTGAAGCGAAAGCCCAGGCTAGGGTTGAAATACCAAGTATTGGTAACGCGCACCTCTTCTGCAAAGGGCTCGACGGTAAAGGTCCGGTCGAAGGGCAAGTGATAGCCGCCATTAAAGACAAGATAGGTAGCCAAGCGATTATCCGATGAGCTGGAAAAGCGCCACTTCACATCAGCACTCAGTGCCACAAATTGCTGGTTTCGGAACGGACGTTCATTGGTTTGGCTAATGTAGTGGACTCCTGCACCAAGCAGCCAGCGCTGGTTGAGGGCATGAGAAATAGTAACCCCCAAACCACCTAATGAATAATCTCCCGCTCCCAGGTAGCTATGAATTTGTATCCACTGCTTATTCGTAAAATAAGCTGGGCTAATAATCGAGGAGCTACTATCCTGACTGACTGCTTGAACAGGCTCAGATGGCACGATCACTTCCCGTGCTATGCGATCGATATCAGCGTAGGCCAATTGAGTAGTGTCCTGGTCCGGTAGTACCAGCATGCGCAAATACTGTCCAGGTTTTTGCTCAATAATAATGCCCTGATAAGATTGGCCATTCTTGAGATGCACAATGTCTTGACCAGCTTCTTGGGCATTAAGACTCATGGAAAGCGCCAGGAGGAAACAGGAAATAATCGCTAAGGCTCGCATACTAAGTGGATTTTGCCCCATTGACGAATGCTAAAAGCAAAAGGTTAGTAGCCTCCAATATTTTTTTGGGCGACTCATGATCTGCCTAGCATCACAAGTCGCCCTGGTCGCACTGATCAATTCACTGCCACGAAAATATCTACTTCCGCATTTTCTGGATGCATGGCCCGCTCGTCGTAGACTTCAAAGTCAGCGGTAAAAGAACGATCCAAGCCGGCAGCGAGAATCCCTTGCCAGGCCTGTACGACCGCTTGCCCTTGGCGAATGTCCCCTTTGACTGTTCGCTTTTGAGCACTGCCAACTACTATTTCCCGCCCAATCATGCCGTCGGGAATTTCATCGAGACTGCTGACTTGACAACCCAATAGGGCGTCGTAATCTTCGCGCTTGTCACCGGAGAAGTTGGTGTACACGCAGTAAAAGGTCAGTGAGACTTTCCGGTGGGTAGCTGCCAGATCGGTAGCCGTCAGCAGCCGCTGCGCTTGCAGGGCGGTGAGGATAGCCGTGAGGCGAGTTAGTCGGGGTTTTGGACTAGCCATGAACCTTCTCTTTATTGATCACTTTCTATAGATACAAAGATCATACCTTCCCCGAACTCCGAAGGAGTCCAACATCTTGTAACCCCGGATGCTAATCCGGGGGAAGTACCGGATGCTAATCCAGAGGGGTATATGCCCGGATACTAATCCAGAGGGGTATATGCCCGGATACTAATCCAGAGGGGTATATGCCCAGATGCTAATCCGAGGGTGTACAGCCCAGCAAAGCCGATACACCTGCGGAAGTACAAATACCAATAACTCAAAATCACCCTACACCTTGTACATTCTCGTCCTAAATGCCGGTAGTTCTTCCATAAAGGCTGCTGTAATCAACCCAGACAGTAATAGCCGAAAGCTGGAAATGAATGCCGAACGGCTTTTAGACCAGCCCCAAATTTCATTCTCCGATGGAACACAGATTGAACTATCAGAGCTGGGGCATGACCATGCGCTGAGTGTTTGCTTTGAGGCCATCAAGGATAAACTAGGTGATATCGAACTAGCTGGCGTTGGTCACCGAGTGGTGCACGGTGGTGAAATCTTCGATCGCCCCACCCGCATTGATAATGCCGTAGAAAACCAAATCGAAGCGCTGGCTCATTTAGCCCCATTGCACAACCCGATTAATCTGGCGGGGATCCAACTGGCACGAGCACAGTTCCCGGATATTGAGCATTTTGCGGTGTTTGACACGGCTTTTCACCACAGTTTGCCACAACGGGCCAAGACCTACGCCCTACCCCAAGCGCTGAATGAGAAATACAGCTTAAGGCGCTACGGGTTCCACGGTACCAGCCATCGCTTCGTGGCACGACGAGCCGCAAAATTCCTACGGGATGAGTTAACCAATCTACGCATTATCAGTTGCCACCTGGGCAGTGGCTGCAGCGTGACAGCTATTGAGCACGGCCGTTCTATAGAAACCAGTATGGGGATGACGCCCCTGGAAGGCCTGGTAATGGGCACTCGCTCCGGAGATTTAGATCCTGGTCTATTACTC
>JBCCDS010000095.1:0-15594 GCA_039030655.1 Bacteroidota bacterium
TGCTATCCATTTGCATGCCATCGTCATCATCACAACCAGTAGAGGTAAATCCGACGAATAATAGGCCTAGTAACAGCCATTGAAAATATCGCTTGTTCATCTGACGATTGGTAGTTTATCAGGTATTTCGAAGTAGGTATCGAACCTTGAATGAAAAATTCCTCCCCGGTTTAGGTATGCGGTAATTGTCATACACTTCAGCATTCAATAGATTGCTGGTTTGGAAGGAGAAGGTGAGGCCGCTCCCTACGATATTATAGGTTAAGCCAAAGTCTAATTGGCGCTGGGTAGGGATTATATTTTGCTCGTTGCGGGTCGTCTGAAAAATGAGATCAAACTCATCGACGTAGGTGTAGTAAGAGAAGATGGAAATGTCATCCTTTTTGGAAAAAGGACTCTGAAATTCATAGCGTCCACTGAGGTTGTAGAAAGTGGAGGGTATGTTGGGAATAGGATTGCCTACCCCATTGGTATTGGTCGCGTTAGCTTCGCCTCCTTTCACTACATCCTGTAGTGTATAACTTCCTGTAAACTCTAGCCCACGGAGTGGTGCTATCTTAAGGGTTAGTTCAATCCCGGAAGCCTCCGCCGCTTCTTCATTCACAAACTGGGCCGGGTCATTTTCATTTCGTCCAGCCATTAAGCGGATCAGGTCAGTCTGATCACGTAGAAACCAGCTTGCGTCTAGTGAGATGTAGCACTCCGCATTGAAATTATGGCGATAATAGGCGCCTAGATTTAAGTTTTGGCTTTTTTCGGGTTCTAGGAAGAAATTGGGTTCAATCGTGATGAAGTTGCCAAACACCTCGTCCTTGGTAGGAATACGAATGGCACGCTCATAGCTAGCCCGAACAAATAAGTCTTCCTGAATAGAAAACTTGAAAGCTGCTCCATAGCCTGTTTCGTTACCATCAGCTGCATACTCAAAAATTTGTGTAGCGGTCCCTCCCGTTCTGAAGTCAGCTGTACTCTGCTCATAATAGTAGTATTTACCGAATAGTATCGTCTCTAAACGCTGATCGAACCATTTAGCTTCATAGGAGAGGCCACTGATAGAGCGAGTCAAAAAAGAAGGAATCGTATTGGGATCTACTTCGTTAATGCGAGGCGCCAGAGGATCATTGCCAACTACTTCCTGATCACTGAGAAATGAGGAAACTTTAAGTGTATGAGCAGGACTAAAGGCATAAGAAAGATTCAGCCGATGGACTTGAGAGGTTGTTGTCCCTTCCCGCAGGGAAGGAAGCCCTAGCACCTCTTTGCCCTGGCTATCAAAGGCGACTACCTCTCCGAACCAATCGTAGACATTAGTCGTAGAATCGCGTACTGCCTCTTCGGCTCTGGAATAACTCCCAAAATAGTCCAACTTAAGCCGTTGGTCAAACCAAGCTTTTTGGTAGCGTAGGTTGTGGATGAAACTATTGCGGCGAACTTCCGCTTCTCCTACGGCCCGATTACCGATACGTGCTCCGTGCTGAATTTCGTCGAAGCGCTGATTATAAGCAGCGGTATAGGTCAGCTTATCTGCCCAAGGCGTATTGACTAAACCAATCGTAGCGGAAGCCAACGAAGATTGATGTGCGCTGTGAAATCGTTAAACTTCTACTTCAATTTCCTGAAAATTTGCGGTCCGCTGAGTCGCTCGTATCTCGTAGTTGTTGTCGGAATAATTATAAAACCCATTGAAAGCAACAAACCATTGATCACCCAGTGTTTTGACCCCGTTTAGGGCACCGATATGCGTGTTGAAAGAGCCTAGTTGATACGAGACGTCCAGGTAGTCATAGTCAACTTGACGACTGATTACATTTATGCCTCCTGCCAAAGCATCCGTTCCTACATCAATGGGCATTACTCCCTTGTATACGTCTACTCTTTCTATGGTATTTACCGGAATATTATTCAACTGAATACTACCACCCAACACATCAAGCGGAATACCATCCAGGTAGGTACGTACAGATAGTCCCGTCAGGCCATTTAATTGAATGCTGGTATTACTACCCAAACCTCCCGATTGACGCACACGAACGCCTGAAGTGCGATCCAAGACTGCCACCAGGTCGGCAGATTCACTTTGCAGCTCCACCAAATCAATCGAGGCAATCTGGATAGGAGCCTGTGATCGCTCCGTACTTTCGGACTTTCCCCTAACGAGAACCTGATCAAGATTGGCGGCGTCTTCTTCGAGCGTAAAGTCCACCGACTTGGTTTCGCCTTCTTCCAGAATTACTTCCTCTCTGTAGGAGGCATAGCCCAGGAAACTAACTTCCAATTGGTAGGTACCCGTAGGTATATCTGAGATGCGATATACATCATCAAGATTAGCAGTCACTCCAAGCCCTAAGGCCTCAATCCAAATAGCCGCGCCCGGCAAAGCCTCATTGTTAAGGTCACGAACGGTACCAGAAATAGTTCCAGCTTGCAGAAAGGTTCCCAACAAAAGAGCTACAATAAGCAGCCAAGACCTTGAGGACATTCTTGTTTTTATTTAGATCAATTCTATGCAAAGGTAAATGGCAATGCTACCTTTTCCAAACCTCTTCGGTTAAATCAGCTTAAATTATTCTTCAAATGATGGAAAGCGAAGCGGTTAGTAATCAACTCTGAGCTATACATCTATACCGAGGCCTACCGCTAATTGATTAATAACCCGCTCAAAGCCTGAATGGAGATAAACAAAGGCCTTTTGTGTTTTTCGCGAAGTGTAAGAACTCCTCGAATACACACAAAAGGCCTTTTCAAAACATCACCCACAAATCAGGGATGACCTATACTTTCATCTTACCAGAAGTAACCAACAACGATTGCCGTAAGGATTAAGAGGATTACCGATAAGTAGCGGTAATTCTTATACCAGGGCAAGCCAGCCAGTTCTTCCGTCTCTTCTTTAATCAGGCGTCTAGACCAGATCATACCCTGCAGCTTCTCAGCAGCAGGAGGAGGTGTAGCGAGGCTAACCCCGATTAAAACAATCAGACAAAGGAAGAAGAGTACCGTAGTACGCAAGAGGAAATGTAACTGGAAGAACCAGTAATCAATCTCCATTAGCGTACCGCCTACAAACCAGATTATGGCCATTACCAGCCCAAAAAGCAGACTGTAAAAACTGCCATGACTATTAGCCCGCTTCCAGAACAGACCGACTACAAAGGCCGATACAATCGGTGGAGCAATATAGCCTAATACGTCCTGTAGGTAGCGGAACAAGTCTCCGTACTGACCAATAAATGGCGCCCAGATGGAAGCCAAGACTACCAATACTAAAGTAGCAATCTGCCCAGAACGGACCAGCTGCTTACTGGTCATATTAGGCCGGAGCTTGTTGACGAAGTCCATTGTGATCAGTGTAGAAGCCGAATTGAAGGTTGCTGAAATACTACTCATCATTGCCGCCAAGAGCCCCGCAACTACCAGTCCCAATAAACCCGTCGGGAGTAGTTTGAAGAGCAGCGTTGGGTAGGTAAAGTCAGTACAATCGGCCAGGTTTTCACACAAACCATCTGCCGTTTGGTAGGCTACCTCTGTATCCTTGAAGAGTAGGAAACCAATAGTACCTGGAATGACCATAATCAGGATGACGGGCAACTTCAGCAGACCGGCAAAAAGTGCGCCCCAGCGACCATGATTCAAGTCTTTAGAACCCAGTACGCGCTGTACCATAAACTGGTTATTGGCCCAGAAATAAAAACCTAATAAGGGGACACCCGTCAGTAAGCCCCACCAGGGTACGATCGGACTGTCGTATTGGCGCCACCAGTCATTGGAACGCTCAAATGTCTTGTTCAAAGAATCATAAGCCTCTGCATTAATCACTCCGGAGGTTTGTAGCTCTGCCAATGGCCCGCTGAGGCTTGTAAAGTCCTCGGTCCCATTCACTAAGCCACTTAGCTGGTTATAAGCTTCAGGGCTAATTAAGGTATCGGCCTGCATTTCTGCCAGAATACCCATCATCTGCTGCAAGCCAAGATTATTCTCCCGTACGATACTCATCGCCTGCGCGGCAGTTTTATCAATTTCACCTGCGGTATTCAGGTCATTGAGTTTTTCTACCATGCCACTCCAACCACCGACTTCGGACAATCCATAATAGGTCAATATTATAGATCCAACGATCAAAATGATGGCCTGAATCACCTCCGTTTTCACCACTGAGTTGAGCCCCCCCGGAATGGTATAGGCCGCAGCAGAAAGCGCTAGAATAACAATGATAATCGCAGGGTCAGTATTAGGGAAAATAAGCCCCAAAACCAATGTACCTACGTATAGGGAAGCAGCCGTATCAATCAGGACATTCCCCACCACGGTGATGAACGAAAAATAGTAGCGCGATCGCGAATCATAGCGGCGCTCCATAAATTCCGGCATCGTATATACCCCACTTTTGAGGTAAAAGGGCAGGAAAAAGATGGCGAAAAACACCAGGACCAAAACGGCGTACCACTCGTAGTTATACACCGTCATGTCCAGGTTGTAAGCAGAACCCGCCAATCCGATAAGGGTAGAACTAGAAATATTAGCGGCGAAGAGTGAGATACCGACAATCGGCCAGGTCATATCGCGACCGGCTAGAAAGTAATCTTCGGACGATTTGTTTTTGGCGTTATAGAGTCCGTAGCCAATGATGAACACTGCATAGACCACCATCACGCTGATGTCTATGTTAGACAGGGAAAAATTCTCCATTTTAAAGCTTTATACAACTTGAAGCTCCAATAATACACAATTCAACAATACAGGCCCGCCCATCTCCAAATTTTATTCGGAACAGTTGCCAAAACAAACAAATAATCTGTCGAATAAAAAAGAGCGAAATGCCTAGCATCTCGCCCTCATCTAAAATCACCCGACTGTAAGTAGACAACTCCGTAGACACAGAGCTGCTAAACAGAATAAGAATAATAAATCTTTACTCGTACAATATACAGTATTTAAATTTACAAAACAATTCTTTTTCGGTATTTTATAGATATTCTAAATACAGCAGTACGCCTTAACCCCTCTTTTGGTTTTGTACTTCCGCAGGTCGAAGCGTAGCACAGATCCTCGACCCTCGGATGAAAACCTTCGGGGAAGGTTTTCATCCCGAGGTGAGTGATGGGAGCACGAAATCGGGATCTTAATAAACGGTTGCTTCTGACTCTGCCTTAACGGAACTTTTTTCCCCTGCCCCCCATTCTTTCCTTCAATCCCTTAAGGGGTTAACCAATTAGCTGTATTTTTGTCCCCGCTTATGAATACCAGTATCCAAACCATCATTGAAAGCGCCTTAAAGGGTGCTCTTGTTGACCTATACGGCGAAGCAGCGGCAGGGCTGCCGACCAGCTTACAGGCCACCCGCAAGGAGTTTGAGGGTAACTTCACCGTAGTGACTTTCCCCTTCACCAAAGTGGCAAAAGCCAAACCAGAAGCGATTGCCGAACAACTCGGACAGTACCTTACTGAAAAGGTGGAGGAAATTGCCGACTACAACGTCATCAAGGGTTTTCTCAACCTCCGGGTAACAGATGCCTACTGGGCCAATTTCTTGGCTACTGCTTTTCAGGATGTCGATTACGGTCGCAGCCCGGCTAATGGTGAGCGGGTGCTGGTAGAGTTTAGCAGCCCCAATACCAATAAGCCCTTGCACTTGGGCCACATTCGGAATATTCTCCTGGGTTGGTCCAGCTCGCAGTTATTGGAAGCGGCTGGTTACGATGTGGTCAAGGTACAGATTATCAATGACCGGGGTATTGCGATCTGTAAGTCGATGCTGGCCTGGCAATTATTTGGCGAGGGCGCCACTCCTGAAAGCACCCAAACCAAAGCTGATCACTTTGTTGGCGACTATTATGTCCGCTTTGAACAGGAATACCAGCGGGAGTACAAACAATGGCAAACTACCGCAGAAGGGCAGGCCGTTTACGCCGCCAAAGCCAAGGAAGGGCAATCAGAGGAAGCTTTCTTTAAGGCCTACTCCAAGACCGGCTATTTCAATGAATACAGCCAGCTGGGTGCTCAGGCCAAAGCAATGTTACTGCGGTGGGAAGCCGGCGATGCCGATACGGTTGCCCTCTGGAAGCAGATGAACAGCTGGGTGTACAGCGGTTTTGAGGAAACCTACCAGGCACTGGGCGTCACCTTCGACAAACTGTACTACGAATCCGACACCTACCTGCTGGGTAAGGATATGATTGAAAAGGGGCTGAGTAACGGCGCCTTCCAGACCCGGGAAGATGGTTCCGTCTTTGCCGACCTGACGGACGTCAAGCTATCTGAGAAGACCTTGATGCGGGCGGATGGCACGAGCATCTACATCACCCAGGATCTGGGTACGGCCCAGCTGCGGTACGATGATTTTGGCGCCAAGCGGATGGTTTACGTAGTGGCCGATGAGCAAAACCACCACTTTCAGGTGCTTTTCGAACTACTCAAGCGACTCGAAGCTCCCTACGCTGACGGGCTTTATCACCTCAACTACGGGATGGTAGACCTCCCTTCCGGCCGGATGAAGAGCCGGGAAGGTACCGTAGTGGACGCTGATGTACTGATGGCGGAAGTGATCAAAGAAGCACGGCTGGCCAGTGCCGAACGGGAAACCACGAGTGACCTTAGTCAGGAAGAGCAAGATGCTATTATCCGGAAGATTGGTATGGCAGCCTTGAAATTCTTTATCATTAAAGTTGGGCCCAACAAACGGATGGTATTCGACCCGAAAGAGTCGGTAGACATGCAAGGACAAACGGGGCCTTATGTGCAGAACGCCTACGTGCGGACCCAAGCCGTCTGGCGGAAAGCCGGAGATCGCCAGCTAGGGCAATTGGCTGACTATACAGTTTTGGAATCCGGCGAACGGGAGTTGCTGCAACAACTATATGCCTTCCCCGAGCTAGTAAAAGACGCCGCCGAACAGTACGACCCCTCGCTGATTGCCAATTTCTGTTACGAGCTGGCCAAGAACTTCCATAAATTCTGGCACGACTATAGCATCCTCAATGCTGATTCGGCAGCAGCCATTGACTTCCGGCTGGCGCTTTGTAAAGCCGTGGGCCATACGCTAAAGCAAGGCATGGGGCTACTGGGTATTGAGATGCCGGAGCGGATGTAGGAAAAAATACCCGCACAAAAAAAGGGAGCAGAGCACTGCTCCCTTTTTTTGTGCCTACAATTGTCATATTATTTAGAATCAATCAAAATAAGTGCCAGATTTCTTGACAAAGTGGCCATACAGTCCTAGGTTTGCATTTCAATTTAAAATTAGTCTAATTAAATATGAAAAAACTTTACTTCCTTCTCGTTTTACTATTAGCTACGATCCAGGTTAACGCGCAAAACGAGCCTTGCTACGAGGTCGTTCAAAGTCCTGGCTACGCCAATAACGTATTTGTCGATTTATCGACAGGTACTCAAACTACACTGCCCATTGACAATTGGGAAATTGCCTTCGGAGTTGGCCCCTTTGCTTTCGGCATTTTTGTGAATGAAGCGGCAATCAGCTCCTTTAGTAACCCACAACCTGCACCTCAGCTTTTCCTCTCAGGTAATAACGATTTTGCTACAGCTGATACTATGGAAATCGTTACTCAACTATACAATAATGAAGCAAGCTGGGACGCTGGCGCATTCAATCTCATTCCGAACCCTGAGAATGATTTTGATTTAGGCTGGGGTACTTACAATTTCATGTCAAACGTCGTAAGTGGTACCCGCGTTTACTTCATCCAACTACGCGATGAGACTTACCGCAAGCTCGAAATTCAATCCTTGATTAGTGGGGTTTACACTGGTCGCCACGCCAACTTAGATGGTAGCGACGAAGTTAACTTCACGATTGACAAGGCTAACTTCAGTGGTAAGAACCTGGCCTATTACTCCATTACCGATAACGAAGTAAGAGACCTAGAGCCGAATAGTTGGCACCTTTTATTCACTCGTTACAATACGCCGCTTCCCTTTGGGGGACCTGGCGAAGTTATCTACTATACCGTCACTGGTGTACTACATAATAATGGCATCACTGTTGCAGAAGCAGCTGGAGTAGATCCCGAAACAGTAGACTACCAAGACTATCTTGACCAATTCCAGGATACCCTTAATACCATCGGTGATGACTGGAAAAATTTCAATGGCTCCGAATTCACCGTTGCCGACGATTTGGTTTACTTCGTGCAAACTGCTGAAGACACGGTATATCAGCTACAATTCATCGACTTTACCGGAGCTAGCCAGGGTATCAGCACCCTATGTGTAAACGAAGCAGGTGTTATCAGCTCTGTATCCGAACTTCCTAGTCAACTGACCTCAGCCCAACTCTACCCTAACCCTGCTACAGAATTTATCCGACTTGAGTTCGAGTTCAACAATACCAACTTCAGCACTGAGCCTCAGCTGAACATCTTCAACAATACGGGGCAACTGGTACTACAGCAAAGAGTACAACAGCTGCGTGTTGGTCATAATCAACTGGATGTTCCATTAAACTTAGTTGCTGGACATTACTATTTGCAGTTGATCTTAGGTCGTGAGCAGTTCACTCAAACCTTTATAGTACGCTAATAACCCCATCACTATGAGCTACAGAAGTCGCATATAATGCACTTCTATCTAGATGTTTTTTGACCATTTACTTCAGTCAATCCAATTGTTATGCTTCTGTTTTTCAGCAATACTTACTTACTCAAAAAGCATCTAGCAAAGACCTGTCTTTACCTGTCGTATGGTATTATTATTTTGAATCTTACCGCTTGTGGTCCCGCAGCTCCGGCTGCGGACCATGAGGGGGAAGATCAGCCTACTACGACGACTTCTGCTAACAAGATTGTTTCTTTAAGCGGTACCATCACGGAGCTCTTCTTTAAATTAGGTATGCAGGACAAATTAGTGGGGGTAGATATCACCAGCACATATCCTGAAGCAGCCAGAGAGCTTCCTCAATTGGGTCACATCAGCCAGTTAAACGCCGAAAGTATCCTGGCTCTGGAACCAGATTTAATTGTGCATGAATCTTCCTCGACCGGTCCTTCAGAAGTACTGACACAGCTTGCTAGCTCCGGGATTGAGGTCGTTGAAATCGAAACATCCCACCGCCTTGAAAACCCATTAGAGGTGCTTGATCAACTGAATGAGCATTTCGAAATCCCAACCGGAAAGCGAGATATACTAGCACAAACTATTGCAGCTAATCAAGCATCGCTCACCGAATACCTTAGTCTGATTGACGGCAATCCACGTGTACTATTCCTCTATGCCAGGGGAATGGGGCGCTTAATGGTCGGCGGCAGCGCCACTTCAGCAGCTCAGGTCATTGAGCTGGCTGGAGGGATAAATGCGATCCAATCCTTTGAAGATTTTGAAGCCCTTACACCAGAAGCTCTTGTAGAGGCTAGCCCCGACATTATTCTCATGTTTAGTAGTGGTCTAGCCAGCTTGGACGGTAAGGAGGGACTAGCTCAAATTCCTGGAATGAGTGCTACTCCCGCTTTTCAAAACGACCGGATTATTGCTATGGATGGCTTACTACTTACTGGTTTTGGGCCGCGTTCTTCCGACGCTATACTGGAGCTTGCTAAACGGTTTCATTCATCCGCCCTATCGCAGATTGCTAACTAAACCAAAGCATTCAGCTGATGTCGTCCAGGTCATATCTACTATTACTGCTGCTTGTCCTTAGTATTGGAGTCGGCCTACTTGTAGGTGCTTATGATATGAGCTGGGCAGACTTATGGGGGGTGATCACAGGAGATGCTGACGACATGCAGCAATTCCTGGTCTGGGAAATCCGTCTTCCCCGGCTTTTACTAGCAGCTTTGGTAGGTGCCGGATTAGCTATGTCCGGAGCCGCTATCCAGGGATTATTTCGAAATCCGCTGGCCGACCCTACCATTATTGGTATTACGAGTGGCGCCATGCTATTTGCCGTCATTGCTCTAAGCTTCCTCACTACTTATCTAGCGGAGGTTACAGCTAGCCTACTACAAGCAACCATCTCTCTATTTGCTTTTATTGGAGCACTGTTGACCAGTTGGTTGGTTTACCGCATCGGGAATCGCTACGGTCAATCGCAAGTAGCCAGTATGATCCTTGCGGGAATTGCCGTCGCGGCCTTTGCCGGAGCTTTAAGCGGATATTTAATCTATAAGTCCGACGAATCGCAGTTACGTGATATTACCTTCTGGACCTTAGGCAGTGTTAGCGGCGCCAGCTGGATGCAGCTCAGCATCGTTGGCCCGATAGTTTTATTGGGTACCTGGCTTATTCAAAGGGATGCCCGCGCCCTCAATGCCATCTTGCTGGGAGAGCGCGAAGCAGCCTACCTGGGTTTCCAGGTCAATGCCGTCAAACAACGCATAATTGCGTTAACCGCCCTGGTGGTTGGAGCCTGTATATCTGTTACTGGACTCATTGGTTTCGTCGGTCTCGTTATTCCACACCTTCTACGCCTAGCCTGGGGAACGGACTATCGGTCTTTGCTAATTAATTCCGCCCTGCTTGGTGCCAGTTTTTTAGTCATTGCCGATAATTTCTCCCGCACCATTGTGGCACCGGCTGAATTACCCATCGGTATTTTAACCGCTTTGGTAGGAGCCCCATTTTTCATCTGGCTGTTATTACGACAGCAGCGTAAATCACTGTTCATATGATTAGGGTGCAGGATTTAAGCTTCAAACGTGGCGGGAAAGAAATTCTAAGCAAGCTGAATTTCCAGGCAGCAGCTGGGGAAATATCCGTCATTCTTGGTAAGAATGGCGCGGGTAAATCAACCGTACTAAATTGTCTTTGTGGCAACTTCAATGACTATGAAGGCACTATAAACTGGGATGGTCAGGACCTGAAAAACTTCAGCTTGAAAGAACAGGCCAAACGACGTGCAGTTCTGGCACAGAGTATGGAACTAAGTTTCCAACTGAGCGTGTATGATGTAATTGAGATGGGCTGTTACGGTCAGTATGACCGCTTTAGCTCCAAGGAACGTCGTCAGCTTATCGAGGAAGTAGCCAATCAATTTCAACTCAGTAGCTTTTTGGACCGCGACTTTCTGAGCCTCTCAGGTGGTGAGAAGAAAAGAGTACTATTGGCCAAATGTTTAATCCAACTCAAGGTGGGAGCCATTACCGAAAAAAGGCAGTATTTGCTATTGGACGAACCCACTGCTGCTCTGGATCTGGAACAACAAAACTTGCTATTACAATTCATTAAAGAGCTAGTCCGTAAAGAGGGGTTAGGCGTAATTGCCGTCCTCCATGATTTAAACTTGGCCGCACAATTGGCCGATCAGCTAATTCTATTAAAGCAGGGAAAGGTTCACACCTGCGGAAGTCCTGAACAAGTACTACAACCAGCTATCATCCAGGACGTATTTGACATCGATTGTCTCATCCAACGGCATCCTTCGCTTGATTGCCCGTTGATAACCACTCTACCGTATGCAGAACGAAATTCAACATTTGCGCCAGCAACTGGCCCAACTCAAGGAGACCGAACCCCGCTTACGCACCCGGCAGCAAGCTGAAAAACTAGGTATAAGTGAGCTAGAACTACTCTGTTTGCGCGCCGGTGAAGACGTTATCCGTTTAGCAGGAGACTGGAAAAAACTCCTGCTCGAACTGCATCGTATGGGCTACGTCATGGCGCTCAGTCGCAATGCGAATTGTGTTCACGAACGCAAAGGCATTTACGAGAATATAGAATTCTACGAAGGGGGCCATAATATGGGCGTCGCTGTCAATCCCGACATCGATTTACGCTTTTTCATGAATGAGTGGGTCTATGCTCTGGGTGTTGTGATGCACCGTCCGAAAGGGAAAACGCTGTATTCGTTCCAGTTCTTCAACGCTCGTGGTGAAGCTGTACATAAGGTTTTCTCCACACCAAAGTCCGACATTACGGCCTATCAAGAGATTCTTGCATCTTTCCGAGCAGCAAGCCAGGAACCGCTCTTATTAAGTGATCGCAGCAAGCCAGCAGCTAAAGTGGAAAAGCACGACAGTGAAATCGACCTTGCTGCCTTCCAACAAGAATGGAAAGACCTAAAAGATACCCATCACTTCTTTGGCATGCTGCGCAAATATGAGCTAAGTCGTACCCAAGCTCTTCGTCTGGCTCCGGAAGGTATGGTAGATGAAGTCGACCGCCTGGCTGTAGTCAAAATGCTCGAATCTGCAGCTGCGGCCGCTACGCCAATCATGTGTTTTGTGCATAGTCCTGGCTGCGTGCAAATTCATACTGGCCCAGTTAAACGCCTGCTCTGGCACGGTGATTGGTACAACGTCATGGACCCCGCTTTCAACCTGCACTTAGACACCACCGCCATTGACCGCTGCTATATCGTCCGCAAACCCACTGAGGACGGCATCGTCACTAGCCTGGAACTCTTTGACCTGCAAGGTGAACTGATCGTCTACTTCTTTGGTGCCCGCAAACCAGGTAAACCGGAGTTAGAGGCCTGGCGAACATTGCTGGAACCACTACGCCCAAGTATGTCAATCGCTTAACTTTCTTCTTTCGATGCACCAAGAACATGATTGTGTCCAATTACACTGTGACGAATACGGCTACGTTGTATTCTGTCGAAATTGCCGCTCCTTCCAATTAGGCTACGGAACTGTATGTCTCAACCAGGAAGAATTAGAGTTTCAGGCTTTCGCTGACATGATACGTCGCTATCATCGCGAAAATGCTCACCGCCAAGATTGTGGCTGTCGAGACATTTACATCAACAGCCCTCATCCTGGCATGGGGTTGATTTTCTCTCCTCGCGATCTAGAGCAATTAGATAATATGTTGCAGAAATCACTCCTTATCCTCCAATCCGAAGATCAAATCAGGTGGCAATGATGCGTTACTTTTTAGGGCTGCTTTTTGTACTCCCGCAGGTCTTGCTCTTTAGCCAATCCGATGCTGCCCAAGACAGTATTCCCTGGTCCATCGATCTAGGTGATGTTGTAGTGACTGCGCAGTACACACCAGGAGATCAAGCTAGATCTATCCAACCGATAACGGTGGTCAAGGCAGAAGAAATCGTTCGACAAGGGTTCAACAACTTAGCTGAGGTTCTCACCCAGCAACTTAATCTGCGGGTAGGCAATGACCCCATTTTAGGAAATGGGCTGAGCATCCAAGGCATTGGTGGACAAAATATCCAGGTCATGATTGATGGTGTCCCCGTGGTCGGAAGGCTCGGCGGGAACGTTGACTTGAGTCAAATCAGCCTGGAAAATGTAGCGCAAGTAGAAATTTTAAGTGGTGCGCAATCAGCCCGTTATGGCAGTAATGCCGCAGGTGGAGTCATCAACCTAATCAGTAAACGCAACCAGGCTGACAATTGGCGATTGGAGCTCAACGGCCAGCTTGAATCCATCGGGATTAAGCGTCGAGCAGCTTTGTTAGGACGGCGCTTTGGCCAACTCCAGGCTGATATAGGTGTACGTTGGTTTGAGACTGACTTTGGATCAACAGATAGTTTGCGTGCACGTAGAGACGTTGAACTTGCTAATGGTCAAACCATTAGTGAACGCGTTATCCCCTGGAATCCTAAAGAACAATTTGGACTTACCGCCAATCTACAGTACAGTTTTAACGATTCCAGCTCTGTTCGCTATAGCTATCAGGATTTTGAGGAGGAATTAGTACTCTATGGCCGGGTGCGAAGACCTACTTTCCGCCCTTACAGTGAAGACGAACGCTATACAACGGAACGTCAAGATCATCGACTACAGTTTAACCACTGGTTCTCGCTAGGAGGATCCAATCGGCTATATATAGAATCCGTTTCCGCCTATAATGAATTTGAACGCCGCAAATTGACCGAGCGTTACGAATTCGAGGAAGATACTAGCAGCCTAATTAATAGTGGGCTTGATACTACCAATTATCGGGCTATCCTACATCGGACTATTCTAAGCACCCGACTTAGGGGTCGTTGGGATGCTCAGCTAGGCATAGAGTATCTAGCAGAAAATGGCTCCGGCCAACGTATCCTCGATGCCAGCCAGGAAGACGGCCAGCCTGCCGACTTGCGCACTATTTCCGGTTGGCTCGGTAGTCGCTACCGCTTTTCTCCAAATTTTGAGTTGGAAGGCACCCTGCGTTTCGGCCATAACAATCGCTACGATTACCCTGTCATCCCGGCACTTAATCTGCGCTATCAGTGGCAAGACAATTGGCAACTGCGCTTTGGTTTTGCTCATGGGTTCCGGGCCCCTAGCGTACAGGAGCTTTACTTCAACTTCATTGACCTTAACCACTATATTATTGGGAATATCAATCTGAAGCCGGAGTACAGTCGACACCTGGACCTACAATTCAGTGGAAGCCTTTTCAGCTTTCCCGACTTGGATTTAAAAGTAGACGCCAGAATATTCTACAACCGCATCCGCAACCGAATTACTCTAGCAGAATTTGAACAGTTGCGCTTCAATTATCAAAATGTCGATCAGTTTCAAACCCATGGTTTAAATCTGGGTTTTAACTACCAAATCGGCAAACGACTCTTTTTCCAGCTGGGCACCGCACTTACTTACTTGGATAATTCCTTGATTGATGGAGAGACTATCGACCGCTTCCGCTCTTTAGTTGAATTCCAATCGACGCTTCGCTACCGGATACCCGCTATTGAGGCAGACTTCAATATTCAGCATCGCCACATCGGTCGTCAGGATCGATACTTCTACGATGAAAATGATGATCTACGTTTAGGTTTCATTGAAGATTATGACCTCCTCAATTTGAGTCTGAACCGTAACTTTTTGCAAAACCGCTTATCACTAGGCTTGGGAGTAAAAAATTTACTGGATGTCACCCAAGTTAGAGCTAGTGCCGGTAATGGAGGCGGAGCCCATAGCGGCACTACGGGTAGCCAATTAATTGATTTTGGCCGGAATTTTTTCGTACGACTCGGAGTTCAACTCTAGTCGATTACCGTTTTCTTTCCGACTTGATGTTTAGGCACTTAAAAAGTGGGGTAGGAAATTTTGATTCCCTACCCCTAGCTTATTATATGATTTTGGTAAGAGCTTTAGAGCAAGCTGAAGTTAGCTCTCAGGAAGACATAGCGTCCGTTAGCTCCAAACTGTTGAGAACGGCGACTATACAGGAAGCGTCCACTTGATTGATTTTCAAGCCGGTTCAGATCAGGATATACATCCAAAAGGTTATTAGCTCCTGCTGTCAGGCTCAATCGATCGTTGATGGCATAACGGAGTGAAAGGTCGGTTACGATCTTTGCCGCGAAGGTTTGAGCGTTATCAGCATTGTTGGTGGCTTCGTCCACATCGCCGAAGTATACATTTCGCAGTAGTGCTCCGAACTTACCGTTGCTATAGTCAAAGGTCAGGTTGAACTTTGTCCGTGGTACTGCTGATTCCAGGAAAATCTGATTGGTCCGGTCATCAAAGTAGGTTTCTTTCCTGGCTTTCTACACCTAAGAATATTGTCCAAACGAGGAAAGGGTTGCCTCCAATCGGAGACAACCCTTATAAAATTGGCAGCGACCTACTCTCCCACCTACTTGAGGCAGTACCATCGGCGCGGGGTAGCTTAACTTCTCTGTTCGGAATGGTAAGAGGTGATCCTACCCGCTATAGCCACCAAAGTCTTTTGCTCCGATCGGTGTCGGAA
>JBCCDS010000096.1:0-14556 GCA_039030655.1 Bacteroidota bacterium
ATGTCCTCAGAGCTGAGGCCCCATCGTTCGTGATGATCTTTAAGGTGCTGCTGTAGCTGATCCAGAGGAGTGGATTGGGCAGATAAACTTGAAATTAGTAGTAAGAGTAGGGCTGCGGAAAAATAGTTGCGAAGCATGGAGTCAGGGTAGTCGGGCCATTGCGCACCATGACCATAAGTTAAAGGGGTTCACTGCCGTGCGCTGCGTGATAGTTGCTAAATGCGCACTAAAATACCGTAATTCTTTTGAACCGCTAGTCCTTATCTTAGGACTACTTTTAATACCTCCACTCATGAATTCTTTATTGCATCGCTTTGGACTGATTGACGAAATGCGTCTAAATTTTGAACTGGAAAAATCAGAAATGGTCGCACTATTACAAGAGGAAGTAGCCCCTAGCCAGCTTGGGTTATTCTCAGATTTTGGTGACCTATGGCGCTCTGGGGAAAAGGCCTTTAAAGGAAAGGTTGATCGGCAGGGCTTTAAAATCCGACGACGCCGGAGGTTCCTAGAACCGCAATCCAATACGGCTACAGCTGTTGGGGAATTTACCCAGCTTGGTCGCCAATTACAGCTTGATGTAACCATACTAGGCCTACGTCCTGAGATGAAATTCGCCCTAGGGCTCATTTTTGTGCTACTGCTTGCTGGCTCCTTTTTCTTGTACAACTACAGTGAGGTAAACCCATGGATAGCCCTTCTTTTATTATTACAGTTTTTGCTCGTTACGGTAGTAATGGGGGTGGTTAGCCGTTTAGGCGTTAAGCGCATGAAACGTGAATTAGAAAGAGAAATAGTCTATCTGATTGCTAAATCTGGTCGCCAACTGTCACCTCTAGAAGAAGAGTTAGCACTTGAAAGGCTCAAGCGCAAAGCTTAGATGTAACCTGCTTAAATATTCATTTACTGTTTTAAAGAACCATTTTGCATATACGCCAGGAAAGAAATACCGACTTCGAACAAATCAAGCTACTGATTAAAGCCGCCTTCAAGCAGGATGTCTTCAGCGATCAGCAGGAGCATCATTTGGTAGCTAACTTGCGGAAGTCGGACGCTTATATTCCCCAACTGACACTGGTGGCTGAAGTGGCTGATCAGGTGGTTGGGCATATCTTATTAAGCCGCATCATTATTCGGGATGGGGAACAGGAGTATCCAGTTTTGGCTCTCGCTCCGGTTTCCGTACATCCCAATTTTCAGCGACAAGGAATTGGTCAGCGATTGATCGAAACCGCGCATGACCAAGCCCGAGTACTGGGATATCAAGCCATTATTTTGGTTGGCCATGCTGATTATTACCCCCGTTTCGGTTATCGACCTATCGCTGACTTTGGTATCCGCTTACCCTTCCCGGCTCCTCCCGAAAACTGTATGGCATTGGAGTTAGTTCCTGGTGCCTTGAGTGAGGTGCAAGGAGAAGTGATTTATTCCGATCCTTTTGGTCTGTAGGTGTATCCATTGAAGCAAAAAGAAAAGGGCGGTTGCCAGATTCAGCAACCGCCCTTTTTTAAGGAACAGTAGGGGGAGAAGACTTACTTACTTCTTCTTTCCTCCGTCCAACTCGTCCTGCAACTTGACCAGCTCGTCGTACTTGCCGTCAGCAGCCAGTTCTGCCTGAGCAGACCAGGTAGCGGGATCGTGCATACGGTAGCGAGGACCAGCCTCATCCAGAATACCCTGAACGAAAGCATTGTCAGCATCCGCTAAACCGCGCCAAGTAGTAATACCAGCTTCGTTTAGCAGGCCTTCGATCTTAGGACCGATACCTTCTACAATCTTCAGGTCGTCAATTTTGTAAGACTTGCCCGTAGACAACTTGATTTTTTCGGCCTTAGCCGGCTTCGCCTTGGCTTTTGGCTTCTCTTCGGCTGGAACCTCTGCTACAGCGGCTACTGGAGTAGTATCTGCAGCGGGAGCGGCTTCTGCCTGAGGAGCAGCCTTCTTAGGGGCTGCTTTCTTTGCAGGCTTAGGAGCCGCCGGAGCAGCAACTGGAGCTTCGTTGGTGTCGATACCGACGAAGACGCGCCCCAAACGGCGACGAGTGAAGGTAACGCGACCGTCCACTTTGGCGTGAAGGGTGTGATCTTTACCCATGTATACGTTCTCTCCAGCGTGGTAGCGTGTACCGCGTTGGCGAATAATGATATTTCCTGCTTTGGCAGCCTGACCTCCGAAGAGTTTTACCCCGAGACGTTTCGAGTTACTGTCCCGGCCGTTGTCCGTACTACCTACACCTTTTTTGTGTGCCATGGTTCTATATACTTTTTAAGACGATGAATGCAAAGGCCGAGACTAGCCTTTGATGGAGTCGATGGTGAGCTTAGTGAAGTGTTGGCGGTGGCCATTCTTGACACGGTAGCCTTTGCGACGCTTCTTTTTGAAGACGATCACTTTATCGCCTTTGACGTGCTCTTCTACAGTAGCACTTACTTTGGCGTTAAGCATCGGCGTGCCTACGGATACATCATCTCCATTTGCTAGGAGATGGACCGTATCAAAGCTGAGCTTATCGCCAGCTTCGGCTTCTAACCGGTGGACGAAGATCTGCTGACCTTCCTCAACTTTGAATTGTTGACCGGCTATGGTTACGATTGCGAACATTATGGTCCGGGATTAATGAGAGAATTAAAACGGGCCGCAAAGGTAAGAAAGACTTTCGAGGAATACAAGCCAGCCTAGGCTAGTTTTTCCTTGACGTAAGTCACCAGATTCTTGATCATCCGCCGCCCCTCGGCAGTCAGAATAGATTCCGGGTGAAACTGAACCCCAAAAATATCATGCTCCCTATGCCGGACCCCCATAATGGAGCCCTGCGCATCCAGGGCGGTAACGGTCAAATCTTCAGGTAAGCTAGCGGGGTCAATCGACCAACTGTGGTAGCGACCTGCTCGAAATTGTTGGGGTACCCCATCCATAATTACCGAAGAAACTTTGGTGCGCTCCATATCGGTTTCAATCCCGTGATACACCTCGGCCAGATTATATATCCGGGCTCCAAACGCTTCTCCAATGGCCTGATGACCCAGACAAACACCAAAGATGACCTTATCTGCCTGATATCTTTTAATTAAGTCCGGCATTATACCTGCTTCGGAAGGGACTCCTGGGCCGGGACTCAGCAACACAAGATCATAAGCCGCAACGGCCTCTAACTCAATTTCGTCGTTACGAAAAACATCAATTTCCTGCCCCGTTTCCTCTTCCAGATACTGAACAAGGTTATAAACGAAGGAATCGTAGTTGTCGAGTACTAATATTTTCATTACAGTTTAAATTCTTGATGAGTGATGACTCGGGCGTTGCCCTCAGGTTATAACTCGGCTGCGCCGAAGGTGATTTGTCACTACGAGCGAAGCGAGGTAATCACAGCGACCATAGGGAGCAAATCACACGACCGAAGGGAGTTATCACGGCGACCGCAAGGAGTTATCACAGTTTCTCTGCTTTCACCAATGCTTTCTTTAAGGCGCGCAATTTGTTGTGTACTTCCTGCAATTCAGATTCTTCGTCACTAGCATCTACCACTCCGGCACCGGCCTGATAGTAAAGGGTATTGTCCTGGCTAAAGAAGGACCGAATGAGGATGGCCTGATTGATGTCGCCATTGAAGTCCAGAAAACCGATTGCTCCGCCATAGAAGCCTCGGTGCTGATTTTCGTATTGAGCGATCAATTCCATCGCTTTATATTTGGGAGCACCCGATAAAGTACCTGCGGGAAAAGTATCTCCAAAGATAAACACCGTTTCATCCTGATTGTCGAGTTGCCCTTCTACTGTGCTAACCAGATGGATAACGTGGCTGTAATAATGTACCTCTCGCAGACTCTTTACGCTTACCTTTTTGGTATGACGACTTAGGTCGTTGCGGGCCAGGTCGACCAACATGACGTGTTCCGCATTTTCTTTAGGGTCGGCCAGTAGCGCCTCGGTAGCTGCCTGGTCGATGGCTTCGTCGCCCGTACGTTTGTAGGTGCCAGCAATTGGGTTAAGTCGGGCAATCCCATTTTTGATAATCAGCTGGGCTTCTGGACTAGAGCCCATGATGCGATAGTCCCCGTAATCGAAGTAAAATAAGTAAGGCGAGGGATTGATCGATCGCAGAGCACGGTAAACCTGGAAGTCATCGCCACTGAACCCTTGCTGAAACTGTCGGCTGAGCACAATTTGGAAAACATCACCAATTCGGCAATGGTGTTTTCCTTTCCGGACCAGCTCGCGAAACTCCTCGTCATTGAGGTTGCTACTTTCTTCTCCTTCCAGCTGAAAAGGGTAGACTGTTCCACGTTGCTTAATCTTGGCCTCGAGTTCATCGAGGCGGCTCGCTTCGTCAGCGGGGCAATTTTCAATGATGGTCAACTCATCCCGGTAGTGGTGGTAGACGAGATAAAAGCGGTAGAGGTGATAGCGAATTTCCGGAGACCGGAGTCTTTTCTTCTCATCCTCAAAAGAGAGGGTGTCAAAATACTGTACCCCCTCAAAATTGGTGTGACCAATCAAGCCATTGAAGATGATGTTTGGTCGCTCAGGACCAGCTTCCGGCGGCTTAATCTCGAAGGATTTCACAAAGGCTTGCAATGCTGTAGCCACATCTGCTTTGCTATTAACAGTAGCAAAGTCTCCTCCCTTACCACTGATGTGGGTATAAATTTTTCCACTATCTACCTGGAAATTGCCGAGGGTTTCCAGACCGATGAAAGAGTAATAATGCTCGTTGTCGCGGGCCTCGTTACTTTCCAGTAAAACGGGATCAGTGTATTGATCGCGCAGACTGAGGAAGAGTAGGAGAGGGGTGGTTAAGTCCGCTGAAAGTACGCGGGTTTTTACCTGGATTTGGACTTTTTGTTGGCTCAAGGTTGCAGTCATATCTAGTTTCGAATGGGCCCGTATAATCACTTGCGGACGCCATCAAAAAGAACAGCCCGCCAGTGCAAACGGGCGGGCTGAATTTGTCGTGGTTGATTTAGCTATGATCGACTGCTTAGCACGCTGGTTTGCGAAACTTAGACAGCCACCACCAATTTTGGTTATTGATCATTTGCATGCGGTAAAGATGGGGTGCATTTTTTATATAAACAAACTCCAAGCTACTCATAACTGGCTGAAGTGACGGATTACTTCACTTTTGTAGCTAGCCCCTATCGGAATAGAGGTACTACCGATCTCTAGATTATGGGCAGTATAAGCACTTAAGTGATGTAAATTTATGAGGAAGGAGCGGTGTACTCGTAGAAAATTAGCTGGTAGCTCTTCGGCCAATTCACTGATTTTAAGTTTAGTGACTAATTCCCCGTCTATAGTCCGGATACGGAGGTAGTCTTTTAGACTTTCGATGTAGGTGATGTCCGTTAACTTGACCTTGATCTGTTTTTTGTTGACATTAAAAAAGCGATAAGTATTCCCTGCCGAATCAGTAGCTGTCCTTAATAAGTTAGTAGGCTCTGTCCTAGCTACCATTCTACCGTCCAAATATTTATTAACTGCCCGGTAAAATCGGGTGAAGGTAATTGGCTTAAGTAAGTAATCAACAACGGCTAATTCATAGCTTTCGACCGCATAATCGCGGTAGGCTGTGGTAAATATAATAGCAGGACTACTGGTCAAAGAACGGACGAAGTCTAGACCAGTCAGCATAGGCATTTGGATATCGAGAAAGATGAGGTCTACTTGCTCTTTTCGTAAAAAGCTGAGTGCTTCTAATGGGTTTTCAAAGGAGGCTACAACTTCTAATTCTGGTACTTGTTCGGCATGCGTTTTTAACAGCCTTATGGCTAGTGGCTCATCGTCGATGATTATGCAACGAACTGGAGTTTTCATAGGCTGATGAATATATCTACCTGATAAGTTGTTTCATCTTCACGGATACTGAGCTTGTGCCGATTCGGATAGGTAAGTGCCAACTGACTGCGGACATTCTTTAAACCAATGCCCGCGGTGTAGGCTCTTTCGTCGGTGGGTGCTACACTAGGCTTAGTATTCCAGACGCTAAAATTTAGCATGCCTTCCGCTACGAGTAAGTCAATTTTAATTTTTGGGCTGACTGTAGCTCCACTTGCTCCGTGCTTAAAGGCGTTTTCTACCGGGGAAAGTAATATCAAGGGGGCTAGCAGGCATTCAGCCTGGTCGACTTCATGTTCAAAACTGAGCTCTAAGCGATGGCCGTAACGCATGGCCTCTAAGCCCAAGTAGTTGTTGAGAAGATCAATCTCCTTTTGAATAGGGACCTTTGGTACGCTACACTGGTAAAGCACATAGTCCAGCATGTCTGAAAGCTTTTCCACGACCTCTGGAGCTTCATCTGATTTCTCTAGACAAAGGGTATAAAGATTGTTGAGGGTGTTGAAGAGGAAATGTGGATGAATCTGAGCTTTCAAAAAATTAAGCTCGGCTTCTGCTTTTTCCCGACTAAGCTGGGTGAGCTGTTGCTGGCTGCGCAGATGGTCGATACCGATTTTGATGAAGGCAAACCAAAAAGCAAAGTTGAAAACCCGACCGAAGTATAAGTTTACGGTGAAGGACATCTGATTAAGAATCGTACCGAGGCTCTCTCGCGGGACTTCGGGAAATAGGAGCGCCTCCGCAACATGAATATTTAGGAATCGAGCAACAATGGTCAGGAGCAGACCCGACAGGATGAAAAGACCAATAAATGAAATATATCGTCGCTTGAAAAGTACCTTAGGTATAAGGTAATAGGCTAGTAAGTAAGCGGCAATCACCTTAGTGATTAGACCTACTCCCCTAAAGATAGCTGCAACTGCTAGTGTTTGGCCATTTCCCAGAACCGAGCCGAGAAGGGCTTCCATGAATACGATTAACCAAAACCACAATTGCCAGCGATTGGCTTTGGTGAAAAGCTGGGTGAAAAACTGTTGCATAAGCGGGGATTCAGTCATGAAAATCGAAGCTTAAACTGGTTTTTAGACTCCCGGTCGACGAACAGGCTGTTGCTCCCCCTCAACAAGCTATTACGCCGCCTAAAGTCTATTAGTCAATAGCTGATAAGGCTCAGACCTGCGGAAGTACACATCCGTCTACGTACTCCAATTTGCTGGAAAACGAAGGCCACATTTGTCTCATCAGTTGGATATCCAGCTGGTGGGCTCCAAAAAATCAAATTATGCGAAACCTATTGTTTCTTTTGTTAACCGTTGCCGGATGGCAGCTTCATGCAACTGCAGCTCCTGGATTAAGACTGGAAGCTACCACCTTTAGCACAATAAATGGCGTGGAAGTGGCCGCTGAACGCGGAGAGCTGGAAGTTCCAGCATGTCGCTCATGTGGAGCAGCAGGAGAATTGACCATTCAATTTGTTTGGCTGAAATCGACTGCAGCTGATCCTATTGAACCTACCATTTACTTAGAGGGTGGCCCTGGGGCAAGCTGTAGTTGGCAGGCAGAAAATCCGCATGCTCTGGAGAACTGGTTGCCCCTTTTAGAACTAGGCGATCTGATTTTATTGGATCAGCGAGGTACTGGTGCGGCTAGTGAGCAGATGACCTGGATCATCGACGATCCACTACCAGGTGATGTTTGGGTGAGTCAGGAAGCCGCCAACCGCCATATTATGGATATGGCGATGAAGGCTATCCCCGCCTGGGCCGCCAGCGGAGTGCAATTGGAGGCTTATACGAGTCTAGAAAGCGCGGGAGATATTGAGGCTTTACGGGAAGCCTTAGACTTACCTAAAATCAACTTACTGGGCTTTAGTTATGGCACCCACCTGGGGCAGGTCTACATGAAGTATTACGCTGATCGGGTCGCCCATGCTATCCTTTGCGGGGTAGAAGGGCTCAATGAAACTTTTAAAGAACCAGCTAGAATGGACGCTGCCTTTCATCGACTTTCTCGAATGGTAGCCGCAGATCCTGAATTGAACGCAGATGTACCTGATTTAGTAGCACTCTATCAACGCGTGAGCAACGGACTGGCAGAATCTCCGATTACTCTGGAAATGGATGACCCCCTAAACGGTGGGACCTTCCCCGTGAAAGTTGGAAAATTCGCTTTGGATTACATCTTATTCTGCGATTTAGGAGATGCTAGCGATTTGCCGGTTTTTCCACGCTTGTTGTACACTATGGACCAGGGCGATTACTCCGTTTTTCGGTGGTTCCTGGCTAAGCGGTTCAACCGAGTGTATGGTTTACACGCTATGGCGGTTACTATGGATCTGGTCTCCGGTGGTAGCCCCGAGCGTTTAGCAATGATACAGACTCAGGCAAGTAAGAGCCTATTTGGAAACGTGGTAAATCCGGGTTTAATCTTATTGGATAAGTGGCCAGTCGCTGATTTAGGACCAGTGTTTAGAGCAGACTTCCACTGTGACGTACCTACTTTATTGTTGAGTGGAACCTTGGATTTTAATACTCCTCCTTACCAAGCGGAACGCCTGCGCTGGAATTTACCCAACGCGCAACACCTTATTGTTCAGAATGCTGGTCATGAGCAAGTCTTGCCACATCCGAAAGTACAGGCTGCCATCCTGGCTTTTCTACAAGGGGAAGATATTAGTGAACAAACTGCCGGCTATCCGCCCTTAAGATTTATCCCGGTTCGTGGAGAACGTCAGGAACTTTGGCATCCTTCTTTGGAAACTTCTCGCTAATCCTCATTCAACTACTTCTGGGCAGATGCAATAGATCAGCTGCCCGGAAGTAGTACTGTGGTGCGGAAAGCTTACATTTACCGCATGACAGATTTTATCCTCTACGGCGCTTACGGCTATACTGGCCAATTAATTACTCAGATGGCCAAAGACTATGGCTTGCAGCCCCTGCTCTCAGGCCGCAATGCGGCTAAGCTTCGCCCATTAGCTGAGACGCACGGCTTTGAACATGTGGCAGTGGATTTAGCTGATCGGGCAGCAATCGAAGAATTACTGGCGCGCGCACCCATCGTATTGCACGCCGCTGGTCCTTTTATTCACACGGCGAAACCCATGCTAGAGGCCTGCCTAGCTACTGGTACGCATTACCTCGATATAACCGGAGAGATTGGCGCTTTTAGTAAGTCGCAACGCAGAGACCAGCGAGCCAAGGAGGCAAATATTATGCTGATGCCTGGCGTCGGTTTTGATGTTGTACCTACGGACTGTATGGCCGCTTACCTAAAAGAACGACTACCCGATGCTACCCACCTTAAGTTGGCCTTCGCTTGGTCGGGTGGCGGAGTTAGTCAGGGTACTGCTAAATCCATGTTGAACGGCATGGGGCATCCCGGAGCCATTCGCGAAGATGGACAGATTAAGCCGGTGAAGCCCGGCTATAAATCGGCGAGCTTTCCGTTTACCGCGGATAAAAAACTCAGTGCGATTACCATTCCTTGGGGAGATGTCTTTACCGCCTATTTTACTACGGGCATTCCCAATATCGAGACCTACTTTGCGGCCCACCCCAAGCAACAGGCCAATATTCGACGTTCGGCCTGGATGGGGCCAGTATTGCGCTTAGGATTCGTTAAAAACTACTTGCGTAAGAAAATTGAGCAGCGCCCTGCTGGCCCCAGTGATGAGCAGCGCCAGCAGGGCCGGGCATTCGTTTACGGCGAAGTGCGAAATGCAGCTGGCGAAAAACGTGCGGCCCGAATTAATACTCTAGAAGGGTATACTCTGACGGCCATTACGGCCTTGATTATTGCCAAGCGAGTAAAAGCGGGCAATTGGAAGCCTGGTTTTTGGACTCCCGCAGGTCTGTACGGAAAGGATCTCATTATGGAAGTGCCAGATACGCAGCGAGAGGATGTCAGCCTGTAGATCTAGAGAGGCTCAGCAAGCCTAGTAAAAGGCTTTATGTACTGGGTTTATCCTTGAATACCAGGGCAAATAAGACTAAAATCGCTCCGGCGAACCCCGCTGGCCAACTCCAGATAGTGAACCAATCGTGGGCATTTTCACTGGTGGCATAAAGCTCTACCAGATAGCCGGACGCGATGGCACCGATAAACATCCCCACACCATAAGTGGCAAAGGCAATGAGCCCCTGCGCGGCATTTTTAACCTTTTCGCCGGCTAGTTTGTCCGTATAAATTTGGCCAGTGACGAAAAAGAAATCGTAACAAATACCGTGCAGTGCGATGCCCATAATGAGCATCCAAGCACCACTTCCGGCATCTCCCAGAGCAAACAATAAATAGCGCAAGGCCCAGGCCAGCATGCCAATAAGCAAGGTTTTTTTAACCCCTAAGCGCTGAAAGAACCAGGGTAGTAACAGCAGAAACAAGATCTCAGACATTTGCCCGATGGTCATTTTGCCCGCTGCATTTTCAACGCCGATTTCATTAAAGTAGAAATTGGCAAAGTTGTAGTAAAAAGAAAGTGGGATACACAGTAAGATCGAAGCCAGGAAGAACACCAGATAAGAGCGATCCTTTAGTAAAGAGAGCGCATCTAGGCCCAAAATATCCCGCACGGTTACTTTCTGGCCCGCTTCCACCAGGGGAGGTGTATGGGGCAATAGGAAGCTGTAAACGCCTAAAATAGCAGAAGCCCCAGCTGCAAAATAGAAGGTATTCTGTAGGCTATTGTTGGATTCCCAGCCCAACCAGCCAATCAGTAGGCCGGCAACAATCCAGCCTATGGTACCCAACACCCGGATACCAGCGAAGTCCTTTTCGGGATCAGCCATCTGCCGAAAACTGATGCTATTGACCAGCGCCAATGTGGGCATGTACAGGATACCGTAAATGAGAATAAAACCATAAAACCCGCGGAAGTCCTCACTACCCGCTGCAAAATAAAGCAGAGCTGCGCCCGCAAGGTGTAAAATACCCATAATACGCTGTGCCGGAAAAAAACGGTCAGCGACTAACCCAATAAAAAAAGGAGCAATCATGGCGCCAATAGCGGTGGTCTGGTAAGCCAAACCTGTTTGGATACCATCGCCAGACAATTGCTCGCCAATAAAGGTACCCATAGTAACGTACCAAAGCCCCCAAATGAAGAACTCCAGAAACATCATGATGGATAAGCGAATACGGATACTAGTAGTCATGCTCTTGGTGCTGTAATTTGGTGGATAGACAATAAACTTAAGCGATATCCTGAATAAACTGCTGGATGAGGGCAGGGTCTTTAACACCCGGCTCGGTCTCAAAACGACTGTTGAGGTCTACTCCCAGCAGTTGAGGATGTTTGATCCGGCGTACTTTTAGCGCATCCTTTGGTCCAATTCCCCCACTCAAAAGAAAAGGAGTAAGGCCTTGGTAGTTGCCCAATAATTCCCAGTCCCATTGTTCACCAGTTCCTCCCGTAACACCTTTGCCTCCGGTGTCGAAGACAAACCAACTACAGCTGTTTAAGTAGGGATTGGTTTGGTTAAAATCAAAATCCGGGACAATGCTAAAAGCTTTCGTAATGCTTGCTTTACGCAGGGTGGAAACGGACCATAGCAACTGTAACTCTTGACAGTAACCGGGGCTTTCATTCCCGTGTAGTTGCACATGGGTCAGATTGAAATCGTGTACTACGTTGAGGATATAGTCCAGCTCTGCATTGACGAAAACCCCGACGCGAGCAATGTCGCTTAAAGCTTCTTCCTGTTCATTGAGCCATTTGGCTAAAGCTTCGTCCTGACTGACATCTCTGGGGCTACTGGAGTGGAAAATAAACCCTAGAAAATCAGCTCCTGCTGCCACTACCTCATTGATGTTCTTCGGCGCTTTGAGGCCACATACTTTCACTTTCATGCAATTGCTCCTTTTAGTAGTTCGTCCTGCTCTTGAATCTGTCGGATAAGGTTTGCGCAGGCTGCTGCTGGATCTGCCTGTCGCATAAAATAAGTACCAATTAGAAAACCCTGGAAACCCGCCCGTCTTAATCGAACGATTGTTTGGGGATCTTCGATTCCACTTTCACTGATGCGCAATTGATCAGCAGGCAACTCTTTGGCTAACTCAATACTCTGACTAATTGAAACACTGAAATCCTTTAGATTACGGTTATTCACCCCAACAATGTCGACTTGTGCATTGAGCAGTTCTACTTCTTTGAGTGCGTGTAATTCGCACAGTACTTCGAGGCCAAGCTCATGGGCTGCTTGGGTCAATTCATGGATCTGTTGCTTTTCCAGACAGGCTGCGATTAGCAAAATGGCATCAGCACCTAAGGCCTTAGCTTCTTCCAATTGGTAGGGGTCAATGATGAAATCCTTACGGATGATCGGAATATTAACAGCAGCACGTGCCTGCAAAATATCTGTTGCCTGGGCACCGAAAAAATGCTGGTCCGTTAGCACTGACAAGGCAGCTGCACCGGCAGCTTCATAGCCACTGGCGATTTGTTCAGGGTCTGCTTCCAGTTTAATATCGGATTGTGAAGGAGACTTGCGCTTAAACTCAGCGATGATTCCAAAATGCATCGATTGCCGTAGGGCTTGACTTAGGCTTAGACCTTCACGCCCATAGAGGGGGCTGTCACGTACTTGACTGAGTGGCCGTTTGCGCTTCGCTTGGCGAACTTCCGTTGCTTTGTGAGCGATGATTTGATCCAGAATATGGGGCATGCAGTAAAGGTAAATATTAGCTGCGTAACAATTGGCTGCCGCGCAGAGGTCCCTGGACAAGAATATGAATCAGGGAGGTGTTTTTTGTACTTCCGCAGGTCTGGACCAAGGCGGCGAGTTCAGCGGTAATCAATCAACCAATTGCCCGAGCCCATACAGCTTTGGCACTTCCATTTACAATGCTTGCTTTAGCTTCGGCTACACAATCCTGTAGGGAACTGGTCGGCTTAAATAGCTGAATGGCCAATGCAGCATTGGCACATACTACTGCAATTTGCGCTTCGGTAGCGCGATTCTCAAGTACGGCCTGGAAGATGGCTGCACCTTCGGCCGCAGTTTCTCCTCCGTGTAAATCGGCCATAGCTAGTTTGGGTAAACCAAAATCCTTTGGGTTTAATACCAATTGACGCTGACCATCTCGTACATCCGTGGCTCCTGTTAGGCTTACTTCGTCATAACCATCACGGGCGTGGATCACCCGGTAACTACGGTCTTGATCTTGTTGCAGGCAATATTGATAAAGTCGGGCTAACTCCTGGCTAAAGGTGCCAAAGACTTGTAGCTGAGGTCTGGCAGGATTGATCAGTGGCCCCAACATATTAAAGAAAGTGCGTACTCGCAGCGCTTTGCGGATGGGGACCACATTCTTCATAGCGGGATGAAATAAGGGGGCATGTAAGAAGACGATACCTGCTTGATCTAATCTCCGCAGAAGTTCGTCCCGTTCATTGGTAAACTCGTAGCCCATTTCTATAAGCACGTCACTGCTGCCTACGCTACTACTTACGCCATAGCTACCGTGTTTAGTGACGGGGTAGCCTGCTCCGGCAACCACTACACAACTCAGCGTACTGATATTGAAAGTGTTTTTCCCATCGCCGCCAGTTCCTACAATGTCGATAGTTTTTCTTCCCTCCAGCTCTAATGGAGTAGCCAATTCTAGCATCGCCTGGCGAAAACCACTTAATTCTTGCAGGCTCAGTGGGCGCATATTGAGGGCAGAAACCATCGCCGCGATTTGCGCAGGATCTACCTCTCCCTTACCAATCGCTAAAAGGCTTTGGTAGGCTAATTTCTGGCTTAAAGTTTGCTGTTGGTACAGCGCTTCAAGAGTCGCTTTCATAGGGAAGCGAAGGTACTAAAATCAAAAAGCCCGTCCCGCATTGGAGCGAGACGGGCTTTCGGTATCCCCGCGCTCCGCGCGAGGATTGGTTGAGGGTTCCCGCGCGGAGCGCGGAAACACCGTTTAATCTACGATCATGCGGCGGGTAGCCGTCTTGTCCCCCATAGTCAGGGTGTACATCAGCACGCCCTTGGCGCCGTTCAGATCACTAGCTGCTAGGTTCAACTGGTTGTAGCCAGCTGCTCCGTCGATTTCCCGTAGTAGGATCGTACGACCGATCGCGTCCTGTATCAGCAGTGTGGCGGTACCCGCCTCTGGCAAGTTGAACGCAATCTGCGTTGTCGTACGGAAAGGGTTAGGCGTGTTCTGCTCCAGGGCGAAGCCTCTCCCCCCGCCCTCTCCGGAGGAGAGGGAGCCGAAATCAAGGCTTAAATCAGCTACCCCGCCCGTCAGCGGATAAGCTTCCGCTAGGGTGATGCGATCCGTCATCGTCAGTAGGTCGCGCAGCTCGGCATTGCGCGTAGCGCGTACTTTCAGGCTGAACAAGGGTGCTAAGTCGCTGGACGAGCCGAAGTCGGCCAGCGACGCGGTGGCATCATCGTAAGGTACGAAGCTCAGAGCATTGACGGTTTGCTGCTGCTTTCTAAGTCCGTTGAGACTCCTTAGTCGTCAGCCTTTCTGTGACAACTTCCGTAACTCAACTCAAAGTCAACCTCCAATAAGGAACAACACTTCCTTGTTCCTTATTGGAGTGTTGTTCCTTATTGGAGGTTGACTTTGAGTTGACTTATTGGAGTGTTGTTCCTGGAGGTTGACTTTGAGTTGAGTTGTCGGAAGTTGTCACACGTCCTCTCCAATAAGGAACAAGGAAGCGTGGTCAAGATGGCGTACGGACCGGACAACACGCTCCCCATGCGCGAAGAACTATGCCGGGTG
>JBCCDS010000097.1:0-13687 GCA_039030655.1 Bacteroidota bacterium
AACCATTCTTGACTACATTTGTAGATGAGCAGCGGGGGCAGTTGGCTACCATAATTTATGAGATTTAAGCACCTTTAAGTTAAGGTGCCCACCTCTTCTGCTCATTTCAAGACTTTATCCTTACTTCTGCTACACCGCCATCTAGAGATGTATTCACGCCTTCTCTTACTACTATTAAAAAAGGCTCTCTTGTACCTCAATGACTTAGCTAATGCCTCACCCCCACTCGGCACAGAAGAGCTTTTAGCGCCTGGATTTTCTTCTGAAACTTTGTCAACCTTCAATTTCTTTTTAGGAACCCGAACAATCCATTCTTTTACTTCATCTTCCTTAGAAAAAGATTTTATTGTCCTTATAAAACTCTTGTGATCAGGAATTTTAACATCTCTCCTGTAAAATATGGTACCGATTGTATACGAAAAGCCAAGAGCAATTGGAAACAATACTAATATGGTAATCGTAGAAGGTTGAGTAAAAAAGAAAATTAAAAATTTTTTAGCTTGAAAAAACACATTGAGCTCGTCACTGTACCCAATATTAAAAAAAATAGATAAAACTCCCGAAAACAGTACGAACGCAGACAACCCAACTGTAATCACGAAAAATATAGTAAAGAAAACTCCTGGCATTAATGAGCCGAAAAAGTCCACTAGAAACTCCCGGGCCGAAATCTTTCCATCTAAGTAATTATTCCCTTTCATATTTATTTTTTCAATCTACTTGCAGCCTTCCAAAAAAGCTTGGCGGGCTACCTTACCAAAATTACCTCCCCCTTAAATACTTCCTTCACCCCATCGATAAACTCAATCTCAGCTACATAAACGAAGACGGCCGGGTTGAGTGGTTGCCCCCGCTCGGTACCGTCCCAACCATTACTGGGGTCATTGGGCTGGAAGTCATAGTTCTCAAAAACGGAGTCACCCCAACGGTTAAATATCTGGAAGCTATTAATCTGCTGAACCGCTGATCGGCGGGCAAAAGGAAAGAAGCGATCGTTGCCGCCATCCCCATTCGGGCTAAAAGCCGTAGGGAAGTAAATCGGTCGGCTACGGTCCACAAAAACCGAAATGATTCCATCGGCATTACAACCGTCAATACTGGTTATTTCCAGACGGTAGCGACCACTTTCCGTTGGCATCGCAACTGGCGTAAGGCAGTCCGTACAACTCAGGCCAGCTGCTGGGCTCCACTCCAACTCGGCGATTTCATCAAATGGAATATTCAACTGTGGGAAAATGGTAAAATCGTCGCCCAGCTCAATTTCAATTAAATCCGGAAGGCGTATGATCAAAGGCTCAAAGCTATTGATCCCAATAGTTTTGGTCAGCTCACAGCCATTGATATCCTGAACTTGTAGATCATAGGATCCCGGCTCTAAACCACTGAAGAGTGGTGTTGCTTGATAATTTTCGCCCTCATCAATGGAGTAAAGAAAAGGAGATACTCCCCCATCAATATCCGTAAACTCAAGGGTCGCCGTCGGCAAACGGCAAGTGGGATCAATTACATTAAAATCAAAGTCCAAAAGCAGGTTTTGGATCAGCTCGAGCTCGTCTACTGCCTGACAGCCGTTGCTCTCGTCAATTACCGTCAAACGATATATACCAGGGCCACTAATTAGCGGACTCAGAGTGTTAACGTCTTCGATCAGTTGGCCACTCGTGCTCGACCAACTAATCGTCAGCACTCCACCGCCACTCGCCGTGGCGTCCAATCGGATGGGCCCCGTCACACAGTTCTGGGTAAGCCCCGAGCCCGCTTCAATGGCCGGGGGTGTTACATTTTCCTCTACCCTAATCGAACGGCTGCCTTCACAGCCATTACTGCTGTCACGAATACTGAGCTGATAGGTGCCCGGCGCATCTATTTCTGGTACCAGGCCATCCGTGCCCGTCACAAAATTACCATCAGCGGTGGACCAATCTGTAACAAAATCCGCTCCACTACTCGAACCACTTGCATCCAATTGAGTGGTGGTAATTATACAGTTTAGGACTTCCGCAGGTCCTAGCGTCACGATCGGCGCCATAGTATCCTGAGGAATGAATACACTACTATTTGCACTACAGCCATTATTGGTATTAGTGACCAATAAACGGTAGGTTCCCGGCGCATCGACGCTAGGGGTTAAGCCATTGGCCCCAGTCAAAATATTGCCGTTGGGCGTCGTCCACTGATAGTTAAATACTGCACCCATAGAAGAGTTAAGCCCATCCAAGTCCAGGCTCATCTGGGTGCAAGTAAGCGTATTACTCCCCCCTGCATCGGCTATTGGGCTAATCGTATCCTGGGTGATGATCACACTGTCTAGATTGCTACAAAAATTGTCATTATTCGCAACCAAGAGGTAGTAAGTTCCCGGCGCATCTACCGCATTGGCCAGCGTAGTAGCTGGCCCCAGCAGATTGCCATTTGGCGTCGTCCAAAGGTAGTCCAACTCACTGCCCTGATCAGCCGTTGGACTCAGATTGAAATTGAGCAGCATACAATTTAATTCTGCTCCCGGCCCAGCATCCAGACTAGGAGGAGTAATGTCTTGTTCGATAGTTACCGAAGAAACCGTGCTACAACTATTGGCGGTATTTGTCACTTCTAACTGATAGGTACCCGCTGCATCTACCTCTGCCTCCAGGCTATCGGCGGTAGAGAGGATGTTCCCGTCAGTAGTCGTCCAGCTGTAACTGATATCGGGGCCCACGGTCGTCATGCCACCTCCGATAACAGCAATACTGTCTCGACAATTGAGGGTAAAAGGCAAGCCTGGGTCAGCAGTGGGCAGCAGGCTATCACTGGGTATTACCACGGAGTCCATTGCTACACAGCCATTGATAATGTCCGTCACCAGAAGGTGATAGGTTCCCCCGGCATTGATCTGCACAAATAGGGAATCTACATTGCTCAGGAAATTACCGCCAACCGTCGTCCATAAGTATTCAATATTTTGAAACGTACTGGAGTTGCCACTGCCCAGTTCTCCCTGAGGCAGACTGCAATCCAGGGTGAAGGCCGGTCCGGCGTCCGCTATGGGAGCGGCCGTGTCTTGAGAGATGACCACACTGTCTAGGGCTACACAATGGTTGATGGTATCCGTTACTTGCAGGAAGTAAGTGCCGGGGGCATCCGATACAGCAATCAACATGCTGGGGTTATTGATTAAGTTACCATCGGGTGTAGACCAGAAGTAGACGAACTCATCCCCATCGCTAGCGGAAGAATTAATGGCGACCACTGGTGTTTTACAGGTCAGCTCTTCAGGAAAGCCCGCTTCAGCAAAGGGAATATCTCGGTCTAGATCAATGAAGACCTCATCGGTAGCACTACAGCCATTGAGGTTATTGGTCACCTCCAATTGGTAAGTAGCAGTACCATCAACCGTTGTTAGTGGACCATCAGTTGGCGAGAGAAAGGATCCACCTGCGGAAGTCCAAACAAAAGAAAATTCAGGTCCTGTATCCGTTCCTGAACCTCCGATTACGAAGGAACTATCCCGGCAGTTGAGGGTCTGGTCCATTCCGGCATCGACCTGAGGGGAGAGCGTATCAAGGCTTATCGTTAGCTGATCGATAGCCTGGCAATTATTAGCTAAATTAGTGACGGTCAATAGGTAGGTGCCGGGGCTTTCAATCGTAGGCGTATCACCGGGGTTGGGTGGCAAAACACCGTCCATCGTTGTCCAACTCAGGCTAAAGCCACTACCTATATTCGAGCCACTGGGGTCTAGTTGAATAGTTGGTTGATCACAAGTAAGGGTAGTGTCTGCCCCAGCTATGGCTAGCGGGGGCAGGGTATCGATCAGGACTAGTACTGAGTCTGTTTGTTCGCAATTGTTAGTCGTATCCCGAATCGTCAGGACGTAGGTTCCTGGACTGAGGACCGTTGGTTGCAAACCGTCAGTACCTGCACCGAAGCTACCGTTTGGGGTCGTCCAGCTTAGCTCAAAATCGGTGCCGCTGGAAGAGCTAGATGCGTCCAATTGCAGGCTACTCAGTAGACAATCTAAGGTGTCGGGAATAGTAATCTGAACCAGAGGAATATTCCCATCTTGGGCAACCGCCACGGAATCGGTTGCTGTGCAGCCGTTATCATTATTCGTTACTTGTAAGAAGTAATTACCCCCAGTATTAACCAGCGGGAAAAGCGAATCTGCTCCAGTTAGGATATTGCCATCGGGGGTTGTCCAGAGGTAAGTAAAGTTTCCTACAGTACTGGACCCTAGGCCAGAGAGTATGCCCTGTGCACCACCGCAATCGACCTGAATGGGATCGCCAGCTTCTGCCAGGGGAGATAGGGTGTCGATACCTATATTGATTTCCTGACTGCTGACACAACTGTTGTCTGTATTGGTGATTTGTAAATCATAGGTGCCGGCTGCGCCTACCTCTACAATCAGGCTGTCGCTGCCATTCACGATGCTCCCATCGGTGGTCGTCCAGCTGTAGACGAATTCTGGTCCGGTTGAAGAGTTACTGGCATCAATCAGCTGGGTAGGATTAGCACAACTTATCGGTGCTGGTGACAAGATAGACACAGTCGGCTGACCCTGATCAGCGGCAACAGTAACGGAAGCGGTAGCCGTGCAGTTGTTGTTAGTATTGGTTACTAAGAGTTCGTAGGTCCCGGCCGATCCGATGGTGGGGCTGAAGCTATCCTCTCCAGAAATAATACTGCCGTTGGCGGTCGTCCAGCTGTAGCTAAAACCGGGCCCGGAGCTAGAGTTTCCTGCGCTGAGGGTAGTTGTACCATTGAGGCAATCTAGTGGAGCGCCCTCCAGGGCTTCTGCTATGGGGTCTACCCGATTTTGGTTGACTTGTACACTGGCCGTATCTGCGCAACCTGTGCTGGTATTCGTAACGATGAGCTGATAGGTTCCTTGTTGGTCAACGGTGGCGTTAATACTATTTTGTCCGGAGTTGATATTGCCATCCAGGGTAGACCAAGCGTAGCTAATTGCTGGCCCTTGGGTTGAACCAAGGCCTAGTAGTTCTATTTGCGTATCCTGACAATTCAGCTCTCCTGGCACGATCGGATTTGCATTGGGTGGGCTGGTATCTTCCGTAACGATGACCGATGCTATATCTGTGCAACCGTTGGCGGTATTGGTCACGAGTAATTCGTAAGTGCCTGGAGCATCGACCATTGGAGTCAGGCTGTTAGCGCCGGAGACGATATTGCCGTCGCTGGTTGTCCATTGATAGCTGATGTTACCCCCTAAACTAGAGCCATTACCATTGATTTGTACTGATGTATTCGTACAGCCCAGCACTTCGGGAGCATCCACTACGGCATTGGGTGGAAGGTCTCCGGTAACGGTAACCGTTACCTCGTCTGCACAAGTAACCGTAGCATCTTGATAGGTGACTCGTAAGGTGTAGCTCCCGATTTCATCTATTTCTGCAATCGGAGTATTTGCCCCAGAGACAATATTGCCGTCACTGGTCACCCATTGGAAAGTGTAGCCCATCCCTGAAATGGAAAAGCTGCCGTCCAGAAATACCGTTGCGCCGGCAGCACAGGATAAATTATCCGGATCTACGACAAAGGCCAGGTTCGGCACTACCGTGACGGTTACCTGATCCGATTGTTGGCAAACGGGGGAGAAGAAGATATCATCCAGGGCAAAGTCATTACCGCTGCCCTGGGTATTTTGATTGAGGATGCAGATATCTGCGGTTGTATTTCCGCCGCTGCTCCAGACCTCAGAAAATTGCTGCCAGTTACAGAGGCTGCTCGAGGCATTAAACGGCCCTCCGAGTAATACGCCATTGATGGAAAACTGAAGTAGGGCGGGATTTTCAGCAACAACCGTGGCGACGAAGGCGGATATCTCATAATCTGTTCCTGGCGCAACGTTGACGGTTTGACACCAAACACTTTCATTGGCCGTGGTTGCTCCGTTTACGACCAGCATCTGACCACTACCGCCAGGCGGAGTACAATTGGCGAAATTATTGTGAGTTAAGTTGGAGTTGTTCGCTACGGTGAATTCACCTTCGTTAGACAGCAAACCAAAAGAACCACCAGTGCCCTGTACATAATCACTAGTGAAGTCGGCTAAGCCAGCTTCAAAGCCGGAATTGAGGATCAGATTGCCGTTAGGATCGGCCGTTTGGGCCGTAAGAGTGAAGGTAGTCGTGTTGGTGACGACTACGGTAGGATTTAAGCTATTGGGATTAGATAGTCCTGCGGCGGGTGTCCAGTCAAAGCCGGAAATCCCGCTGCCGCTCACTAATCCGTTGAGTTGTACTTGTGCTCCCGGTGCGCAAACGCTAAAATCTACCCCGGCATCAACAGTGATGCCACATTGTGATCTAAGTATGTGATAACCGGAAAAACACAACAACACCAGGGTGAGTGTGCGAATTTCCATGAATGTGAGAGAGTTGCTACACTAAAGATGTAAAATAATCAGGGAAAAACAGTCAACGGGACTGTTAAAGCCTAAATTTGTCGCAACATATTTTAACTTTCGGGCGTGGTATTGCGAAATTGATAATCGGTACCTCCTTATTAGAAAACGGTTTCACTTAGGCCCTCCAATTCGCTTATCCTTGTACTGAATTATTGTAAAAATCGGTGCCCTGTCCGGTAGGGGAACACATCCATAATTTCTCCGTCTTGTAGCCTACGTTTGAGGCTATTCCAGAAATCGGCATCGAAGATTTCGCCATGTTTCTTACGCAAGTAAGTAAGGTTGGTACCTGAGCGCATAAGAAAGCCCGGAAATTCCTCCGGGAAAATATCTTTTGGCCCGACGTAATACCAGGGGCCGCTGGCCATTTCTTGTTCTGGGGTTTGGGGTTCTGGAATATGTCGAAAATTACAATCGGTAACTAATTCAATCTCGTCATAATCGTAAAAGACTACCCTTTTTACCCGCGTCACGCCAAAGTTTTTGAGCAGTAGGTCACCGGGAAAAATATTGGCTGCCGCCAGTTGTTTAATGGCCCGGCCATAATCGCGCAGTGCTTTTTGAGCCATCATTTCATCCGCAGTTTCCAGGAAGAGGTTGAGGGGTACCATCTTCTTTTCGATGTATACGTGGGAGATCAACACCCGACCATCGACTATACGCACCTTAGTGGGGGCGGCTTCTTGTAATTCCTCCAGGCAGCCGGCCTCAAAATGATCGAGCGGCAAAGCCAATTGCTCAAAGAGGTAGCTATCGGCCATACGACCTACTCGGTCATGTTGCTTCACCAACTCGTATTTTTCTTTGACGATAGCTGCACTCACCTGCTTCGGAGGAGCAAAGCGATCGCGAATGATCTTGAATACCATATTCAAGCTCGCGGTGGTAAATACGTACATAACCATCCCCCGAATACCGGGGGCGGTAATAAACTGATTTTCTTTAGGTACTTCCGCAGGTCTCGGCATCTTGCTTTCAGCCTGTACGCTAGTTTTACTCAAAGAGAGGTGACGGCTTAACTCCCGATAAAAAACGGTCTTCCCGTGCTTTTCAAAGCCGATGGAATTATAGAGCTCACTGATTTGCTTAGTGGGTAAAAAGCTTTGCAAGAAGTCGACCATATCGCTGGGCACCAGGATATCCGCCAGGAAGTAGGAGCGGTGATAGCTAAATATCGAGCTGACTTGATCGGCTTCCAGTAGTAGGGCATCAATCAGGATTCCACGTCCCTCGGGATGCAACAAGGGTAAGATAAAAGGGAAAACCGCGGCTTCGTCTTTGACCAACCGACCAACGATATAAGCTGATTTGTTCCGATAAAAAACGGAACGCAGCAATTCAACCCGATCGGTTGCGGCTTCTCCTCCCAACAAATCCATTTTCTCCCGCCAGCGATTCGCCACCAAAAGGATATCCCGTTCTTGGTCATCCCAGCGCATATCAAAGTGATAATGAGCCAGTAGCTCCTGTACTAAATCTTCCAAGGGGCGCTTCTCCCGCTCTGCGCTGTAGATGATGGGCGTTCGTCCCTGATATTCCCGGTAATTGCCCGTACGTAAGACGAACATCAAGCTACGGTCAGCTCCAATTTGGTGGAAATGGCGATAAACGGAATTATAAAAGGTTTCGGCAATATTGCGCGTATCGAAGTGAGCAATTTCTTCGGCGAAGGAAGCTTTGGTCTGGGCCCAGAAGGCTTCATCGGTGGGAGTATCCAACAGCAGCTCCGCTACTTTCTCCGTAGTGGTGCCGACGATCTCCCGGTACAGATTGATGCGTGCTCGTGCATCGGCCTGAATGCCGTGCCAATCCCGTTGTTCAAAGCGGATCCTGGCCCGCTTCGTGATTAGCTTGAAGCGGTAGTAGTAATCCATGTAGCCCATCAGGATGGCGTGGGCGGTGTCGTAGTGGCGAAGAGCAAGGAACATAAGGAGGAAGTTAGTGAGTTGGTTTCGCATAATTGCGAAACCAACTCACTTAAACACGCTTTGCTAGCTGATCCATCATTTCTACGATCCGCTGGGCCTTAGTCTCCTCTCGTTTTGCGGCGTAGATCCAATCGAGGTAAGTTTTCTGCTGTCCTTCGTTTAAAGCCTTGAAAGCCTCGTGGACTTCGGTGGGTTCCTGCTGGAAGCAGTCAATAATTTCCTGCGGGATTTCCAGTTTTGAGTCATCCAGGCTAAGGACAATGTGCACCCAGTCGCCTGCTTCTTTTTTAATCTGCTTTCGAATGGCCGCCTTTACGGGCAAGAACAATTGCCCATTCCCCATTGGCATCAACTTGTATTGCTTTAAGGGGTAACCATCGATACTCCCCTTGACTTTCACCCAGCCAAAGGGCGCTTCTGGGTTTTGAGCGATCTCCGGGATTGTAGCGTAGATCCAGCCGCCCTTGCCGGGGAATTTTTCAAGCAGGTAGATATCATCTACGAGTGGGGCTTGCTTACTCATGTAACCAAGATTCAGTATTTACCCAATTGATTTGCCATTGATCCGTCGCTCCTGGCGCTTCGACAGCATAGAATAACAAGCTCTCATCAGGACTTAAATAGGGGTTTCCTTGCCCATTCTGATTAATTACCGCAGGCAATTTTTCTGGCTTTGACCAGCCTGACGAGCTTCGGTAACTAACCAATAAATCTAAGGATTCACCAATTCCAGCGAAGAACAAATATTTACCGCTGTGAGCGATATAAGGCGTACAGTAACCGGAATAAGCATTGCTGAGGAACTCTATTTTTTTAGCGGGTTTATACTGCCCTTCTACAAAGGAAGAAACATAAATATCCATTCCACTATAATCTAGTTGACTAGCGTGAAAATACAAGCTCCCATTAGGAGCACACGAAGGATGAGACAACAGGCGGTCACGCATATTGGGGATATCCACAAAGCTCGGCTCAGACCACTGCCCTTCTTCCAATACGCTTTCCCAAAGATGCCAGGTATCTGGGATGTCTGCTATTCCAACGGGGCGGGTGGAGCTAAAAAACATACGCTTCCCGTCGGGGGAAAAGCTCAGCCCGTGGTCACTATAATTACTATTAAAGTTGGCTAGTCGTGGGTGGGTCCAGCCCGCTCTGGTTTGCTCAATAACGTAAATATCGAATCGTGAGAAGGATCGGTCTGAAAGGACATAGTAAAATTCCTGCAGGTCTGGCGAAAACACGCCTCGATGGATCAAACTATCCACGGGGCATAAATCAGGCATAAAGGCAACGGGTCGCTCTCCCGGAGGCAGCTCCTCTATATAATTTGACAACGGCTTTTCGGACGATACTTCCTTTGAGCATCCACACAGCAGCAAACAGCAGAAGAGTAAATATTTCATAGTGTTTCTCCTACGTCATTCTCCTCGTTCCTCAATGCCTTCAAGTAACAGCTCGGCCCCTTCCTTAAACAGCCTTAACTCTGGCAAAAACACTTCGTAGGTAATAAAGTGGGAGGTCGCTACCCGTCTCTTATAATCAGGGTCATTAAGGGCATAATCAACAAAACCACTGAAGATGTTTTTCTTGTGGATATATTCGGCCCACCAAGGATAAGTGGATTTCCAGTAATTAAAATTACTCTTGAAATCCTCAGCACGAAGTTGGTCATCGACTTCAATTTCACGGACGCGGTCGCTGTAGAAATCAATGATGTTGGTTACCAAGGTATCTTGCTGTCGGTTAGAGGAGTTAAATGCGTTCAACAGATGATAGCCTCTTTGGTCGATCTGGACTTCTGGGTAGCCAAAGATCAGGAATCCTATTCCCGGATTGGCTTCATAGTCCACCAGGCTTAATGAATCTCCCAGGACTTTATCCATGATAGGGGAAATGGTCTCATATAAAGCCAAGGTGCCGTTGATTTCCGTCAAATCGTTGCGCAAATCTTCTGCTACAGCCTCATAGATGTTGAGCAGCTCTCGAGACTTTTTGTTTTCCTCGTTCCAATTATTGATCGAAACGGCAATGAGGATACCGATCACTACTAGTAAAATTTCACCGATGGCATATTTCAGGTAGCCCCACCAGGATCGGGGAGTAGAAGAGCGGCTGCGAAAAGCTTTCAAGCGTAAAGGTTTAGTTAAAGGTTACTGGAAAATTAGAATTCGCCCTTATCAATTGAGCAGGTATTTCTCCCCGGCAAGGTGGGTAAAAGTACCCGTTTTTAGGTGAAAAGTGGGCTATTTACTTGCGTTCACGCCTGCACTGCCAATACTTTCGATCTAAGTATTCAACAACACCTTTTAGTTCACCGCCCACAGTATTAGCAACATGACTACCCCATTTGATGCCAAACAGCTCCTGCAAGGAGTAGATGCCGCAGCCTTCAAAGCGCTGTTCCAAATCAATCCCGTCCGGCATGCATTAGCTATTGTCTTCAACTGGATAATTATTGCTGCTGCGATTTTCCTGACCCTTCAGTATCCATTAGTCCCAGTTTATATTTTAGCGATAATAGTCATCGGTGCACGGATGCATGCCCTGGCTATTCTGACCCACGATGCTACCCACTATCGCTTTTTGAAAAACCGCTACTGGAATGATCTCTTGACGAATCTCTTTTCCATGTACCCGGTTTTTTCTTCCATCGAAAAATACCGGGCCAACCACCTGACCCACCATCAGCACCTCAATACCGAAGATGACCCCGACTGGGTCGCTAAGCTTGGCAAAAGAGGCTTTACTTTTCCGCAAACGCGCACGGAATTCGTCACTACTATTTTGTCCTACATTGTATTGTATCAAGGTATTTCGGATGCTATCTGGTTTTTCAAGCGTTTTGGTCGCAATAAAAGTACTGCTGATAATAAAGAAAATGGGACGGTAAGGTTAGCCTACTATCTGAGTATTGTGGCCCTATTGACCGTCTTTGGCTGGTGGACTTACTTCCTGCTTTTCTGGATCGTTCCTTACCTGTCTTTCTTCTTCCTGTTTCAGTACATCCGTTCGGTGGCTGAGCACTACGGTGAAATGGCCTACGAAGACGAATTAACGGCTACCCGCACGGTATTGGCTACTCCCTTGGAAGAATTCCTGATTGCCCCCCATAACGTAGGCTACCACCTGGAGCATCACCTCTTTCCAGGCGTACCTTTCTACAAGCTGCCCGAGCTACACCGCTTGCTGATGCGCCAGCCGGAGTATGCTCAGCAGGCACACGTTACCCGTGGCTACACCTTTGGCTTACTGAAGGAGCTGGGGCATGGGAAGAAGAAGGTGGTATTGAATTAGGTTATTCTTTCTTAATATCCTACGCGCTATGGCAAGCACACCCTTGGCTTTAAGCTAAAGCTTCCTGCTTTTGCTTTGGATACAGCAGTAAGTAGAGAAAACGGAATGCTATTAGCAGAAAGAGGGCAATCCAAATCCATAGATTCTGGAGAACAAATTCTGGGAAAAATGCTCCTAGCACTAGGCCTGGTAGTGCACCATAGGTTTTTAACAACCCAATATCCCCGATAGAAAAGCGTGTACGAACTCGGTGATCGATTTCCTTTAATAAGCTCAGCATAGCTAGCAGTTTTAGGTAAATCTATACCCTGCCTAGGAGAAATGGGGTGATTTGAATCATGTTTGGGCAGGTTCTAAAGCAGCGACTTTGCTTATTTAGTGCTAGCACCCTCTTTCCCCCTGCCCCTTACTCCACTGGGAGCAAGGGGCGTTCACAAGCATTAAAGTGATAAATACTCCCATCGAGCACGTTTCTCCCCTAAGAAAATCGCTTCAGACCACTCATCAGCTTAGCTGTCCATGCTCTCTTCCTGCAATCGATCATAAGTAATTATCCAGGAGAAAAAATGGATAATTAATACCATTGGGAAGCCTATTAGAATGACTAGGACCATATTCCCAATTACAGGTAAACCACATTGGTGTGCTAATTCCGCATTATTGATCGATGACTGCGGAACAGCAACCTCGCCTGGTACATAAATTAATACGGCTAATAACGCGCAAAGTAAAATTAGCCAGCGGGTATCAGGTGCGCCGCCGCGTACGACGAGATAATTACAAGCGATTTGCAGGAGTGCGATTAGCAAGAGGCGTTCAAGCACGAGTTAAGATTGTTTCATCTTTCTATTAGATGTCAATTTGCTTGAAGGTGGTGGTTTGCTAGGCCAGACTTCCCCCTGCCCCTTACTCCCCTGGGAGCAAAGTGTATTCACAAGCATTAAAGTGATAGCTACTTCCGTCGAGCACATTTCTCCCGCGGGAGAAACGCATCCAACTTAAGGTTTATCCTATAAATGGAAGAGGTTGCAAGTGATGAATTATTGCAGACCGTAATCACCCTCGGTGCCTGATCCTGCTTTTATCCGAGTGAAAGCTAATTTATAATCATCGTCTTCAACCAAGACTAGTATCCCCCACCTACAACAAACTATACTTATCATTCTCAAACACCGCAGCCTTAGGATTGCGCCAGCCACATTCCGCGCAATTGTCCCAGAGCTCATCGGCGGCTTCGGGGCCCCAGCTACCCACTTCGTAGTTGTGGACCGGAATACTCTCATCTGCTTTCCAGGCTGCGAGAATCGGGTCTACGAAAGCCCAGGCGGCCTCGACGGAGTCGCCCCTTGCGTAAAGGGTTTGATCGCCTTTCATACAGTCTAAAAGCAGGCGTTCGTAAGCTTCGGGCACATCGGCGGAAGTTAAGTCGCTGTAGAAAAAGTCCATATCAACATTCTTCACCCGGAAGCCCTCCCCAGGTACTTTCATGCCAAATTCCAGGGCCATTCCTTCTTTAGGGTAGATGCGTAGGATCAAACGATTATCGCAACCGATGGCCTTCTCGTCAGCCATATCAGCAAAGATGCGTTGCGGAGGGTTGGAAAAGGTGATGACAATCTCCGTCAGCTTCATCGGCAGGTTTTTACCCGTGCGAACGAAGAAGGGAACACCCGCCCAGCGCCAATTATCGATGTAGCACTTCAGGGCCACATAGGTAGCCGTCTTACTATCTTGTGGTACGCCTTTTTCCTGTAGGTAGCCCTTGTGGCTGGTTCCTTCCAGTTCCGTTTCCACGTACTGCCCCCGCACGGCAAATTTGCCTACATCCTCGCCTTCAATCGGGCGGATAGAGCGGAAGAGCTTAAGTTTCTCGTCGCGAATAGACTTCGCATCCGCCCGCAAAGGTGGCTCCATAGCCACGTGGGCCAGCACCTGCAAAAGGTGATTCTGAATCATATCCCGCAGGGCACCACTATCATCATAATAGCCACCGCGATCACCAACACCCACCGTTTCTGCCGCCGTAATCTGGACAGAATGGATATAGTTACGATTC
>JBCCDS010000098.1:0-13670 GCA_039030655.1 Bacteroidota bacterium
CTGATCGTGATTTTCGGGTGTGATTTTTAGTTCCTGGACAGTCTGGGAGACGTTGCTCTCCTGATTAGGTGCTCCGCAGGCAATCGCCAGGAGTAAGCCCGTGAAAAGTATAGTGCGCATCATCTTGTTTTTGGATTGCATTTATACCGAGGCCGGAGAGGTTTGGGAATCCAAAGCGACTCCGCCTCGAGTATATACTCGCTAGAAGTGGTGTAGAATGAAAGTTTTGAGGAGATCTTACCATTTGAATTGGAGACTGAGGCCATAGGTTCGGGGTGCTGCGACCCTGGCTCGTCGATTAAAATCGGTATCGGGGGCACCGTAGATGAGGTAGTTATTGTCCGCTAGGTTGCGCCCCCACAGAAAGAGACCTACCTTTTTGAATTGCGTACCGATCCGGGCATTCCACAGGCTGTAGGCGGGTATTTCTAAGCGGTTCTGTATATCCGTGAATTGCTGGCCGATTAGGCGGTAGTCCGTCTGAAATTGTAACTCCCATCCGTTTTTGCCGATGGGTAAATGGTACTGAATCCCGAGCATAGCCGTATAATCGGGGGCATTGGCTAGTTGGTTGCCCGTTATGGCGGTAAAGCCGCCGCGGAAGTTGTCAAAATCCAGGTATTCGGTGGATAATAATCCTACGGCTGCATCCAAGCGTAGGCCGGTTAACGGCAACCACTTGCCTTCCAGTTCCAGGCCCATTGAGCGTGCGTCACCGACGTTGGTGCGCGCAAAGGTGAAGCTACCGAAGTTCTCAAAGAACTGTAGGTCTTGCCAGCGTAGGTAGAATGCAGTGACGGCCATTTGCCATTTGCTATTAGTACCATTTAGCTTGTAGCCTAATTCGAAGTTGTCGGAGTATTCCGGATCGAAAGTCAGCGGGACACCATCGGGCAATCTGCTGGCATTAATGCCACCTGCCCGAAACCCACGCCGATAACTTCCGAATAGCGTTTGTTGGGGCGTGATCTGGTAGCGAAAGCCAAGCTCTGGCGATAGCGCAGAAAAAGTACCGCTAATACTGGTGTCAGGCCGCAGGTTCGTGATCATTCCATTGGTCCAGCTGGCATCTCCAAAGCCATTGAAGGTGTTCTCGCGACGCTCCTGGTCATAGCGCAGCCCGGCCGTAAGGAACCAATTTTCGGTGAGTCGGTAAGTCAATTGACCGTAGGCTGCCAATCCGCGATTGACGCCGGCATTGCGTAATACGGAATAAGAAACATCCGGTTCTATGGCGATGGCAATATTGGTCGTGGGCTCAAAGGCATCTTGGAGAAACAAATAAAGGCCGGCGATGTACTCCACGCGTTGTCCAGCTTTGGGCGTAGAACGCAAGCGAAACTCCTGAGTAAGCACTTCCTGGGGCGGAGAAAGCACCCCGATTTCGTTTCCGTACAAACTACTGTAGAGGCCAAAGCCATCGTCAATGTCTTCGTAAGCCAGGGCAACGGATTGAAAGGTAGTCGTGCTGCTTAATTCTGCAAACGAAAATTGTCGTCTGAGTTGAAAGGCTGCCGTGTTGACACGTCTTTCGTGCGAACCAATACGGCGTAGACCGAGGTCAAAGGGGCGTACCCTGGCAATACTATCATTGGGCGAGCTGACGAAGAAACCACTCTGGTCAGAATCATCTATTTGGGTTTTAAACTGGAAGTTCAGTTCGGTATTATCCCCACTAAACCAGGATAATCGGGCGGCACCAAAAAAAGAGGATTCGCCCCCAACGGCGGCTCCGTCGATTTGTGGGTCGATGTCAGCGGCTACTAAATCGCTGCGGTTACGCAGAAAACCGTCTTGGTGGCGGTACTGACCCGTAATAGAAAGGAAAAGCTGATCTTTTAGCAGGGGCAGGTTGACACTGGCGGCATAGCGTTGATAATTGAAATTTCCAATGTCCATTGAGGCAAAACCACTGGTTTGAGACGTAGGTCTTTTGGTGATGATGTCAAGGACGCCACCCATGGCATTTCGCCCGTAAATCGTGCCCTGTGGGCCACGCAGTACTTCGATTCTTTCCACATTGACCAGTGGCATACCCAGCGCGAGAATGTCTAGTTGGTTAACGCCGTCCACGTAGGTGGCAACCGCGGGGTTCTCGCTAAAGACCTGAATACCACGAATACTTTGCAGGGCCTGGAAGCCGACGCCAAGCTCACTCTGTATATAGTTGGGGATGAGACCGGTCAGGTCGCGTAGTTCTAAGGTTCGACTCGCCTCCAGGGTGGGGGCATCCAGCACACTTAGGCTGATCGGTACTTTATGGGCGTCACGAGCTCTGCGGCCTGCCGTTACTACTACGGTACCAAGTTGATTGTTGACTGGGCGTAACTGAACCTTTAGGTTGGCTTGAGCTTCGGGCACGTCAATTACTTGGTCGGCCCAACCGAGTGCAGAAATCTGTAGTCGTAGGGGATAATTGGGGTTTGCAAGCGTGAGTTCTCCGGCAATATCACCGATCAGCAAGCGCTGCTGATCCAGGAATAAGATATTCGGAAAAGGGATCGGTTGGTCTTGCTCATTCGTAACTTGTAAGCTAATAGATTGAGCGGCCAGCATTCCACTAAAGAGGAATGCGGCGATTAAGGTAATAAATCGCATACTGCATTGAATTAGAATAGAAAAATGGAAGGGAGGTAAGAAATACTAAGCCTGCCAGGGTGGTCTATCTAACTCGAAGATGAATGCTTGGGGAAAAAGGTGAGTGGTGCCAAGGGGGCGGTTAAGTTTTCGATCCGTTGGATGCTCAGAAGCTTGCTGCTCTAGCCAGGAGAAGTTGTGCAATAAACAATTGAGCACGGAGCCTTCGAAGCCTTTTTGAGCTTGCCGCTCTGGCAACTCATCATTCCCCATAATCTCCTCCACTTTACACTGCCCAAAGCACATAAGAGGGGCTTCCTGTAAAGGGTTCTCACAAAAGACAGCCGCAAAATTTTCAGTATCGATGCCGTACCACAATAGTAAGGCTCCCTCTTGCAGACTCGCAAAAAGCAGGATGAAACTGCACCAATATGCCAACAGCTTACGCAGCATAGAGACACAAAGATAGTTGCTTATCGATAGGGTCCTATCGAGCTGATTTGGAAATCGGTCATCTTTTAGTCTTAAATAGCTGGTAGACCAGTCGTAGGTTGTTTTTTGTCACAACCGTACTGCTACCTTTGCGGCATGAGCAAAATCCAGAATGATCTCTTTCTGCGCGTTGCCCGTGGGGAACGCAGCGAACGACCTCCGGTGTGGTTGATGCGACAAGCAGGGCGCATCCTGCCGCAGTATCGGGCCCTGCGTGCCAAATTGAGCGGCTTCAAGGAATTGGTAGCAACCCCTGAACTGGCCGCTGAGGTTACCATCCAGCCCGTGGATGAACTGGGGGTCGACGCAGCCATTATCTTTAGCGATATTCTGGTCATTCCCGAAGCGCTGGGACTCGATTATGAAATGGTAGAGAAGAAAGGCCCCCGCTTTCCTGAAACCATAAAAAGTGCTGCTGACATTGACCGCTTGCGCCCTGGCCATGCTGCACCGGAACAACTCAGCTACGTTTTTGAAGCCCTGCGGATTACTAAACGAGAGCTGGCGGGTAGAGTACCTCTGATTGGATTCGCGGGCGCTCCCTGGACCATCTTCGCTTATATGGTGGAAGGAGGAGGAAGTAAAACTTTCAGTAAGGCCCGAGCCATGCTTTATCGTGAGCCGGAGCTGAGCCACCGTCTACTGCAACGGATAACCGATGCGACGATCCACTATCTGCAAGAAAAAGCTAGAGCTGGCGCAGACTTGATTCAATTGTTTGACAGCTGGGCTGGGGTATTACCGCCTAAGCTCTACAACAGTTTTAGTTTGCCTTATCTAAGCCAAATTGTGGAGGCGCTAGCAGAAGTACCAGTTACCCTTTTTGCTAAGGATGCTCGCCACGCCATTCCTGGTTTGGCTGGATTAAAGCCAGCAGTCATTGGATTAGATTGGGTGGCCAGACCTGCGGAAGTACGAAAACTGCTTCCTACTAACCAGGTACTACAGGGGAATCTGGACCCGACCCAGTTGTACGCTACGCCCACTGAAATTGCTGCCGCTACGGCGACTATGCTGCAAGAGTACGGCCCTCACCACATCGCTAATCTGGGGCATGGCGTCTATCCCGACACCCCGTTGGAGGGGGTTAAAGCTTTCGTGAATGCGGTGCAAAATTTCCGTTATTAAGCCAGCGATACTACTGCTTATCGACTATCCAATACGGCTTTGAGGCCTTCCTTGATACGGCCGGTCCACAGGGCATATCCCTGCTCATTTTGGTGAATCTGATCTTCTTTGAAGAGTTCTTTTCGCACCTGCCTATCCTCATCGAGGTAAATATCGCGTGTCGGAATATAGAAGATGTCTTCCTGGCTTTCAGCGTAGTTGCGTAATCGTTCGTTCGCTGCATCCCATTCTTTGATGAGCTGGGCCCGGGCAGGAATATGGGTTACTTCGATCAGGAATACTGGCGCCTCCGGGCGGTGCCTCCGAGATACTTTTACGATCATTTCGGTTAATCGCTGCATCTCCGCTGGATGCTTGTCAGTGGGCTTACCCCAGATGTCGTTGCCAATAAAAAGGACCAGGGCGGAGTAATCGATCGGGTGGAGGACACGCCGGGCGAAGTAGGCCGCATCGTGCAAAGAAGCGCCTCCATAGCCCCGCCGCACGACGGGGTAGGGGGCCATGTCTTCTTCAATGTCGGCCCAGAGGCGGATACTGCTAGAACCATAAAATAGGATAGCGTCGCGGGGTGGCGGGTTATCGCGGTTGAGCTGGTCAAAGCGGCGGATGTCATCTCCCCAGAGGTCTTCCATCTCTGCTTTGTCATAAAGCCCCAGTGGTGCGGCGCAGCTCATACCGAGCAGCAGAAAGATCAACACTATTTGGGACATCGACTTCATGCTGCCAAAATAAGACCTATTTTCGCCCCATGCTACCAATTGAACTAGATCGTGACCTGGTTTTTTTCGATATTGAAAGTACCGGACTCAATGTTATTACCGACCGAATCATCCAAATTGCCTTGATCAAATTACGGGCAAATGGTGCTCCTGCCGAAGAGCTAGAGTTACTGGTTAACCCCGGCATTCCCATTAAGGCCGAGGCCATGGCTGTTCACGGCATTACGCCCAAAATGGTAGCGCGTAAACCCTTGTTTGCTCAGGTTGCTCAGCAGCTATTTGATTTCATTGGCGATGCAGATTTAGGAGGCTATAACTCCAATCGCTTTGATGTTCCGATGCTGTTGGAAGAATTTCACCGAGCGGGCTTCAACTTTGACTTGAAGCGGCGGCGGCTGATTGATGCGCAGCGTATTTTTTACCGTATGGAGCCGCGCACCCTGCGAGCTGCGCTTAAGTACTACACGGGCCAGGATATGGAAAATGCGCACGATGCACTGGCCGATGTACGGGCCACAGTAGACGTATTCCGGGGGCAACTAGAACACTATGCCGAACGAGATTATGTCGACGAGGATGGTAATATTACCCCTCGCCCCTTGGGGCAGAACATGCAGCAAGTTGCCGATTTTTGCACCGATGACCGGTTTATGGATGCGACGCACCGCATCAAGAGAGGTCCCGATGGGATACCCGTTTTTGCATTCGGTAAATATCAAGGGCAATCGGTTGGTAAAACCTGTGCGGAAGATCCGCAGTACCTCAATTGGATACTGAACAAGGACTTTTCAGTGCAAGTTAAACAACTCGTAAAGCAGCTTTCGGAGGCTTATAAACGCGGTCAGTAAATTACCTTTGCAGCATGCGGTTGCTGGTTTTTTTAATGCTATGGGTAGTTTTGCAGGCTTGTTACGAAGAGCAGGAGGGCTGCCTGGATCGCAATGCGACCAACTACGAGGTCGATGCGGATTTCGAATGTGCTGAGCGCAGCTGTTGTGACTATCCAAGACTAGGAATTCGCTACACCCCTTTGTGGGGCGTTGACACCCTGGATAACTCGCTGTTTTATCAGGATGGTTTGGGTAATGACTTCCGACTGGATCGCTTGCGTTTTTATATTTCTGAGGTACAGTTGCAGCAACGCTCTGGAGACACCCTGACGCCTCAAAATCCAATAGAGTTCGGTTTGGAACTCAGCCCCGGCGATACGACTTTTAGTACGCTTAACAGTAATCTCGCTTTGGTGCGCAGCCAGGTCGGAGATCGTTGGAATGTTGGCGATTTTATTGAAGCGGTAGATGCTACAGCGCTTTATTTTCGTCTGGGGTTGCAGGCGCCGTATAGCTTCGCCGTTCCGGAAACTATGTCGAGTGATCACCCATTAGCCCGCCAGGAAGGCCTCCTTAATTTTAGTGATGGTCTGGGGTATTTGATGGGGAAACTGGAGTTTAGTCTGGTCAGTACTCCGGGAGATACCCTGGCCAGGGAGATTAACTTTTATGGTAATGAATCGATCCAGCTACCCCTTGCTGGAGGAGTGGTCCTGCCAGGAGGAAACAACCTTACTATTGATCTGGGGGTCGACTATCAAGCCCTCCTGAGTAGCTTGGATTTAGCTGCCGATAGCCTTATTCTGGTAGACGAATTGAGGATGGGACTTCCGCAGGTGTTTACCTACACGGACTTCAACGATGAGTAGTAGGTTAATAATATGACATTAATCATCTCAACAGGTGGATTAAGGTCGTCTACTTGACCAATCTCTTTCGCGGAAAAAACGTTCTTGTGGTAGGTCAAAAAGCAGCCATCAATGAAATACCTATTTTTACTACTACTTCCTACGGTTTTTTTAATCAGCAGTTGTAACGACGATGATGGTACTGACAGTGCCACCGTAGAGCTCAATTTCAAAGCGCTGTTTGCTAGCGAAGATCTGGCCATACAATCGGGTAATTACAATTACATCGATGGCTCCACCCAATTACTGATCACGCTTTTCCAGTTTTACATCTCTGACTTGGAGCTTGTGCCAATTAACGGAGGAGAGGCCGTCTCTCTTTCTGAAATTGAATTAGTGCGTTGGAGTACGCCTAGTGATCCGGCCCAGTTGAAGTTTGACTTTTCGGATGTAGCGGCGGGTAGCTATAATATCCGCTTTGGCCTGGGGGTGAAGCCCGAGCTGAACAATACCAATCCTAACGAATTCCCAGCGGATTTCCCACTGAACGAATTTGAATTCTGGAATGAAGCTGCACGCTACGTTTTTGCCAAAATTGAAGGTAACGCCAATATCGAAGGAGATGATCTGTTTGATACCCCTTTGGTGTACCACATGGGGAAGGACGATTTTTATACAGTGCTTACTTATCCTACGACCTTAGAAATTGGTACGAATGAGACCAATACTATCAATTTTGAGGTGGATATTCAGGACATGATGGCTACCTCCGATACAGAATTTACCGATATCGCTACGCCTGACGCACAGGTGATCAATCACGCCAATAGTCCGGTTACAGCCCAGCAGTTTACGAATTTGAGATCAGCGATTGTTTTAGTGCGTTAAAGAAGTTGAAACGGGTGGCGGGCAGGACCAAATTTGTGGGATTAGCGGTTGGGTTACTGGTAGCACTATCAGCCTGTTACGAAGCACCCATGGAGGAAAGGACCGTCCAACAAGAGAAGGTCAATGAGGCTTTTGCTGAGGTAGTAGCTGAGCCGGCGGAATTCGCCAGCATACTGTATCCCGCCTGGAATCCTACTACGGAGGAGGGCTTGGCGCTAGGTGGACAGCTGTTTTTTGATCCGATTCTTTCGGCGGATAGTACCATTAGTTGTAGCAGCTGCCATCTTCCAGAATTGGCTTTTACGGACGGTAAAGCAGTTTCGGTCGGTATTCACCAGCGCAGAGGGCGACGCAGTTCTCCCACCCTAACCAACATCGGATACAATCATCTACAGCTGTTCTGGGATGGGCGGTCCGCTAGTTTGGAAGAGCAAGCTATTCATCCCATTGCTGATCGAAAGGAAATGGGCAATAACTGGCCAGAACTCATTCATCAGCTGCGGAGACATCCTATTTACAGTAAAGGCCTAGTGGAGGCTTTTCAGCTGGATGGGGTGAGTGCAATTAACCCCGATCATATCGCTCGCGCTTTGGCGCAGTATCAGCGTTCGCTAATTAGTAATAATAGTCGATACGATCGAATGCTGCGAGGGGAACTGGAATATTCACCGGAAGAGCGCCGCGGTTGGGCGATCTTTTTTGATCGGTCTGAAGATGAGGATAGCGAGTATGTGGGCTTACCTACGGGGGAATGCGCTCATTGTCATTCCGCGCCTCACTTCAGCAATCAGCAATTTTTCAATAATGGAATTGATGCTGCGCCCCAGTTAACCGAGTTTGTTGATCGTGGTCGGGGGGAGGTCAGTAAGAATGTCTACGAAAATGGTCAGTTTAAGGTGCCGAGCCTACGGAATATAGCCTTAACGGCTCCTTATATGCATGATGGTCGATTCCAGCGTTTGGAAGAAGTCATTGAACACTACAACAGCGGAGGACATTATGCACCGAACAAGAGTCCAAACGTTCGCCCACTAGGTTTGACCGCTTTAGATAAGCAGGCCTTATTAGCCTTTTTAGAAAGTCTTACTGATGCTACCTTTATCAATGAACAAGTGGAGGCTAGTCAGGGCTTTAGAGAGCAGCCGATTCGTTCGGATAAGCAAACAGAAAAGTAAATAAGCACACCCTAGGGGTGATTTTTTTGACACCAAGATTATGATACCTACGAATAGTAAACTACGACTCAATAATTGGACACTGCTTGGTCTATTGGCTTTGCTAGTGGTGGGCGTGGCTAGTTGCGATGATGATAATGGGCCCGGGCCAATGGGGCCTGACACCGATTTAATTGTGGGGCCAGCAGAAGCTACACCTTATTTGCTAGAGGTGAATGATTTTATGCCAGCATTGCCTAGTGCCAATTTGATAGAGCTGAGTGAAGAAGGTATTGAACTGGGGCGGCGCTTGTTCTACGATCCGATTTTAAGTAACGATAGCACGATGAGTTGCAGCACCTGCCACCAGCAAGAGCGAGCCTTTACGGATGGCCTAGCTACGAGTCCGGGGGTATTAGGCCAAAGAGGCAGTCGCAATGCGATGTCTTTGGTCAATCTGGTGTATAATGATCAGGGCTTCTTTTGGGATGGGCGTTCTCCTACCCTGGCAGAGCAGGCTATTCATCCGGTGGAAGATATGTTAGAACTGAATAGCGACTGGGACGAGGTCCTCAGTAGAATCAGAGCTACTGCGGACTATCCGACTCGATTCAGAGCGGCCTTTGGTATTGATCGTAAATCTGAAATAACGCGCGATCTGGTAACGCGGGCGATTGCCCAGTTTGAAACGACCATCATTAGTGACAATACGCGCTTTGACCGTTATACTTACCTACTGTCTGATTTGCCAACTTCCGACGAGATCGATGGGGCAGAGCTATTCTTTATTGAATTTGCGACGCCTGACCAGGTACATCCGGGTTGTAGTCATTGTCATAACAAGCCTCGGTTCAGCAATAATCGCTTTTTCAACAACGGCTTAGAAAATGTAGCTAATTTAGAGGATTTCCCGGATCGCGGCCATGGTCAGGTAACCGATAATGTCTTCGATAACGGAAAATTTAGGACTCCAACTTTGCGTAACATTGCGCTTACGGCTCCCTATATGCACGACGGGCGTTTTGCTACACTGGAAGAGGTCTTGGATCATTATGCCTCTGGCGGCCACGCCATAGAAAACCGTGACCCTAACATTACGGGCTTTGAGTTGAGTGAAGAAGATAAGCGCATCTTGCTGGCCTTTTTAGAGAGTTTGACGGACGATGAACTCATCTCGGACCCTCGTTTTAGCAATCCTTTCGAATGATTTGGAGAGGAAAATGAAAAAAAGTAATTTTTTTTTAGTGGTTTGGACCTGCGGAAGTGCAAAAAATATTCACTAATATATTGATATAAATGACTGGAAAACAAAGTTTTGTATCATGTATATTGTGTTTTTTGTTTCACAAATTGTGTTTTTTGTCTTTCTCTGAGGCCTAAGATGGCCCGATAATTGTATTGTCAAACGAAAGCAATGGCGGCAAACGAGTCGCTTTTGGAAACACACAGAGTAACGCCGGCGGTAGTAAGTCAGGCTGAGCGAAATGCCACCTGACTTACTACCCAAGCTTTTTTCCTGGTCTGTTTGACCACACTACGAGATTACCGAGCTTTAGCTCGTTTTCGCAATAATTCATGAGATTACGATTTTTTTAGAGCCGTACTGCGCTGGGGAGCGCAGTACGGCTTATTTTTTGTGGAATCCTCAACCGATTGCTGCTTTTAGTCAGGAGCAGTGCCCTAGTCTTAACTTTCCCCCATTTGTTTATATGTACCTAAAGGCTTTACTTTGCTAGTAATAAGTAAAAAGTCGTTTTCGCGACTTACCCATAGTAATACGGCCACATCTACCTCTTCCCCGGCCGACGCACACTTACAGACTATATCACATTGAAATGGCCTCGACTACACTAGTCGTAGGCCCTTAGTGCGTATTTCCCCTTCATTCTTTGCTCCAACCATACTGGTTGATTCGCTTTCTGTCCGACAGGGAGGTAGTATCCCCTATTTGACAGGCTACACATTAACATTTTTTATAGTCTCATTATGCTAAAAACTATACATTCACTGGGAAGTCGTCAACTGTTCTTAGGAGTTTTTCTTCTACTTAGTAGCCTGACACTTTCAGCACAACTAACGGTAAGCTTAGACGGAGAGGATCCACTTTGTTTTGGATTGGCTTCGGGTAGTGTTACCGCAACGGTTTCCGGTGGAACCATCCCTTACACCTATAACTGGTCGAATGGCGAAGAAACTCCTTTCATTACTAACCTGACCGCTGGTATATACCTGGTTACCGTTACGGATGCATTGGGGGCGAGTGGAGAATCCTCCATTACGCTTACTGAGCCCAGCTTGGTAACGATTGATTTAAGTGCGGATCAGAATTGCTCCGCACCTTTCACCCTTAACGCCAATGGTAATGGCGGGGTAGGTGATTACAGCTACAACTGGAGTACGGGGGCCTCTACGTCCACAATTGTAGTAAGTGACGAAGCGCAGTACTGCGTTACCGTTGTCGACGGTAATGGCTGTGGAACCTTCGAGTGCATTGACGTCATGATCAACTCACCCGAAGTAGAAGTAGTAGCCATTGATGTCACTTGTTTCGGAGATATGAATGGTAGCCTGACTGCGACGGCTACTGATGGCAGTCCACCTTATAGCTACAGTTGGAGCAATGGAGGCAGCGGTGCAACTATCGATAATTTGGGTGCAGGCACCTATGGGGTGACCGTAACGGATGCCAACGGCTGTATGGCCAGTACGACCGGAACGGTCAACGAACCACCCGAATTAACCACCACGACTCAAAGTCTGCACGATGTATGTCCAGGGGAAGCTACCGGGAGTGTCATGGTCCTTCCAGTCGGAGGAACTCCTCCCTACACTTATCTCTGGTCAACGGGGGCAACTACCCAGGGAGAAGCCACCCTTCCTGCTGGTATTTACAGTGTGACGGTTACAGACGCCAACGGCTGTACCGCTGTCGATGAGACGGAAGTGTTGGCATTACCTGGACCTGATGTGAGTATCGAAGGTGATCCCGTCATTTGTGGCGTTGGAAACACCACGGACTTAACCGCCACGGCCAGTGGTGGAACTGGGAATTATCAGTATGAATGGAATACTGGAGCCCTAGTTCCGACGATCAATGTGGGTCCTGGAACTTATTCAGTTACCGTCACGGATGGTAATGGTTGTACCGATGAGGCCAGTATCGAAGTAACGCTTATTGATATCAGTATCAGCTTAACGAGCACGGATGTCGTTTGTAATGGCGATGCTAATGGTACGGCTACGGTGACGGTCACAGGTGGAGATATGCCCTATACCTATGAATGGAGTAATGGAGCCACTACACCCACTATTACTGATTTGGCCCCTGGCACTTATACCGTCGAAGTAGAAGAAGCCAATGGCTGTAAGGCCCTGGGTATGGTGACCATTTCCGAGCCACCAGCTATTTCAATCGTTGGAGAGGTGACCGATGTACTTTGCTTTGGCTTAGCCACTGGCTCCATAGATATTTTTGCCGTGGGCGGAACCGCTCCCTATACCTATGATTGGGATGACCTAGTAGGTAGTGATGATCCACAGGATCGTAATGGTCTAGCAGCAGGTACCTATACCGTTACGGTAACGGATGCCAATAATTGTACTGCTACCGAAACCTATACCATCACAGAACCTACTCAATTGATAGTAACTGGAGAGGTAACGGACGTGCTATGTAATGGAGATGCCAATGGAGCTATTGACTTAACGGTAAGTGGTGGAACTGCTCCCTACGTTTATAGTTGGTCTACCGGCGCAACGACTCAAGATTTGAGCGGGCTAGAGGCTGGAACCTATGCAGTCACGGTCGTGGACGATAACGGCTGTGGTCGTACCGAAGAGTATACAGTAAATGAACCCCCTCCACTGGAGATCAATGCTACAACTACGGATGTTCTCTGTAACGGAGATGAGACAGGCGCGATTGACCTGACGGTCAGTGGTGGTACGCCTCCTTACAGCTACAGCTGGAGCAGTGGTGATACGACTGAAGATCTAGCCGATCTGCCTGCGGGCGATTATACGGGCACAGTAACGGACGCCAACGGCTGTACGATCTCTGCCACGTTAACGATCAACGAGCCACCGGCCTTGATGGTGAGTGCTGTAGTAACGGATGTGCTTTGTAACGGAGACGCAACGGGTGCGATTGACCTGACGGTAACCGGAGGTGTCCAACCTTACAGCTTTAGCTGGGGTAATGGAGCCACTACGGAAGACCTCAGTGATCTAGCTGCCGGCGATTACACCGGCACGGTAACGGACGCTAATGGCTGTACGATTTCTGCTACGCTTACGGTTACCGAACCACCGGCCTTGATGGTATCTGCCCAAGTAACGGATGTACTTTGTAACGGCGACGAGACGGGCGCGATTGACCTGACGGTCAGTGGCGGTACGCCTCCTTATAGCTACAGCTGGAGCAATGGTGCGACTACGCAAGACCTGAGTGACTTGGCTGCCGGAGATTACACGGGCACGGTAACGGATGCCAACGGCTGTACAATTTCTGCCACCCTAACGGTTGCTGAGCCAACGGCGCTAATGATCAGTGCGACAACTATGGATGTACTCTGCAATGGCGATGCAACTGGATCGATTGACTTGACAGTCAGTGGCGGTACGCCTCCTTACAGCTACAACTGGAGCAACGGAGCCACTACGCAAGATCTCAGCGATCTAGCTGCCGGAGATTATACGGGTACGGTAACGGACGCCAACGGCTGTACGATCTCTGCCACGGTAACGATCAACGAGCCACCGGCCTTGATGGTGAGTGCTGTAGTAACGGACGTGCTGTGTAACGGAGATGAAACGGGCGCGATTGACCTGACGGTAACCGGAGGTGTCCAACCTTACAGCTTTAGCTGGAGTAATGGAGCCACTACGGAAGACCTCAGCGATCTAGCCGCCGGCGATTACACGGGTACGGTAACGGACGCCAATGGCTGTACGATTTCTGCTACACTGACAGTGGCTGAGCCAGCTGCACTGATGGTATCTGCCCAAGTAACGGATGTACTTTGTAACGGCGAC
>JBCCDS010000099.1:0-13549 GCA_039030655.1 Bacteroidota bacterium
AGAGAAGCAGCAGTTCCTTTGCCCACGTCCCCATATCCAGCGACAATAGCTACTTTACCTGCCATCATTACGTCGGTAGCACGGCGGATAGCGTCTACGGCACTTTCTTTACAACCGTACTTGTTATCGAATTTAGACTTGGTCACTGAATCATTGACGTTGATTGCCGGCATGGTTAGTGTACCATTCTTCATTCGCTCGTAAAGACGATGGACACCAGTAGTGGTTTCTTCAGACAAACCTTTGATGCCTGCTACTAGTTCTGGGTTATCATCCAGTACCATATTGGTCAGGTCACCGCCATCATCTAGGATCATGTTTAATGGCTCGCCTCCGGGGAAGGCGTAAAGTGTTTGCTCGATCGCCCAGTTGAATTCCTCTTCGTTCATACCCTTCCAGGCAAAAACAGGGATACCAGCAGCGGCGATAGCGGCAGCGGCGTGATCTTGAGTAGAGAAGATGTTGCAGCTTGACCAAGTCACTTCAGCCCCCAGATCTACCAGGGTTTCAATCAGTACCGCAGTCTGGATGGTCATATGGAGACAACCGGCAATGCGGGCTCCTGAGAGTGGCTTGCTTTCACCGTATTGCTCACGCAAAGCCATCAGGCCAGGCATTTCGGCTTCCGCCAGTGTAATTTCTTTACGACCCCAGGCCGCAAGGTTGATATCTTTTACCTTATAGTTCGGACGAGTTTCCGTAGCAGGCATAATTCAATTGGTTTTGAGGCCGCAAAGGTACGCATATTTGTTGTATTCTACAGCTTATGGATAAGCTTAGCGAAGTCGGCATACAACATGTAAACTATGCCTTCGTTATAGGCTCATTCCTCCTCTCATATAGTGATTTTAACGATACGCCCTATCTTACAGCCAATTCATTCGCCAGCCACCTTCAATGAGTGGCCTGCAAACAAAAAAGCCACAATGATCAGACTGTTGTTGGCGGGCTTAGTAGCCCTGCTTGGTACCGGCCCTATACTGGCCCAGTACTCCTCCATCTTTACCGAAGCGGATCGCATTTTCAAATTAGCAGAAGGCCATCGCGCCCAGAATTTGCTACCGTTGGCACAATCTCAGTATCAGGAAGTGCTGGAAATTCTGCGTCCTCTACACCAACCAGATGCAGAACTGTTACGCATTCAGTCGGAGCTCAATATTGCTAAAATTGCCGTTCAACTGGGCAAGCCCGACGGTGAGAAGCTCATTCTAGACTTTGTACGTCGCTATCAGCCTGCCCCCATCGCCAACGCCGCACTGCTAGAAATAGCCAATTACTATTTCAACGCCAATGACTTGGAAAAAGCCACCGATTACTACGAGCGGATTCCAACCAATGCCCTGAGTCGTGAGGAAAGAGCTGAGGTCAACTTTCGGCTAGGCTACACCAACTTTGTCCAGCAGAATTTTCGGGAAGCTAAAGGGTACTTCCAATCCAGTAAGGACGTAGACTCTGACTATTACTTCCCTACCAATTACTACCTGGGAATGATTGAGTTTTTTGACGGCAACTACGAATCCGCTATTCGTCAGTTCCGTTTAGTTGAACGCTCTCCAGCTTACCGTGATCATATTCCCTATTATCTTTCACAGATTTATTTTGCTCAGGGTCGCTACGATGAATTAATCGCCTATGCCGAGCCTTTGCTCACCAATGGCAGTCGCCTACGTAATAAGAAGGAGATTAGCGGACTACTAGGGCAAGCTTACTTTGAACGGGCCGATTACCAACGCGCCAAGCCGCTGCTGGAAGAGTATGCGCGCAACAACCGCCGCCTGCGGGAGGAAGAACTTTATCAGCTGGCATTTACCCAGTACCAAACCCAGGATTACGCCAATGCGGTACGGACCTTCCAGGAGGTAAGTAGCGAAAACAGTATAATTGGGCAGAGCGCTAATTTCTACCTGGCCGACACCTACCTCCGCCAGGGAGATCGGCGGTCTGCTCGTTCAGCCTTTGGTGCTGCGTCTCGAATGGATTTTGATCTGACGATTAAAGAGGAGGCATTATTCAACTACGCCAAGCTGAGCTACGAATTACGTGACCCCAGCGAAGCGATCAATGCAATTCAGCAGCTGTCTCCCGAAAGTCGATACTACGTTGAAGGGCAACGTCTGCTAGGTGATCTTTTTGCCAGCAACCGCGACTATCAAGGCGCACTCGACATCCTCGAGCGGATGCCTAATCGCACGCCAGAGCTACAGGAAGCTTATCAGGAAGCCGCGCTACTGCGTGGCTTGCAACTGATGCAAAACAATGACGTAGCCGGGGCAAAAAGCCTACTGACGCGCTCATTATCTACCCCAGTCAACAGTAACTACCGGGCACAGGCCTTGTATTGGTTAGCCGATATCGCTCATCAAGAAGCAGATTACCCCAGCTCTATTGGCTACATTAGTCAGTTCCTGACGCTGGCTCCCACTGTGCAGAATTTACCGCCACAGTCTTCGGTTTACACAGCTAACTATCTACAGGGCTACAACTACCTCAAGCAGGACAACTACCCAGCTGCACTGGATTACTTCCGCCAAACGGTAGAAGGCATTCAGCGTAACGCTCCCTACATCACTGATGCTGATGTGCGCGAACGAGTATTGGGAGATGCGGTACTGCGCTCCGGCGATGCCTATTTCAAAAGCAATCAGTACGACCAGGCCATTCGTTACTACGATGAGGCGGTTAACAACCGTTATTCTGGCTTCATCTACGCTTTATACCAAAAGGCGATTATTGAAGGACTCCGTGGTCGAACGGCCGATAAAATATTGGCACTGGAGCAAATTGCTCAGCAGTATCCAAATAGCCCTTACGCCGACGATGCGCTTTTCCAGCTTGGCTTAACCTATCAAAGTATTGGCCAGCTACAGCAGGCCCTTACCCCTTTCCGTACCATCGTGGCAGATTTCCGTACTTCTAGTCCTCTGGTCAACGAAAGTCTGCTACAGCTTGGTCTGGTCAGCTACAACCTGGGTAATCAGGAAGCAGCCATTAACTACTACAAGCAAATCTTCAGCAATAACCCTACCAGCTCTGAAGCGGATCGGGCACTGGCTGCACTAGAAGAAATCTACGTACGTGATATGGGAAGAGCGGATTTATACTTCGCCTTTCTCGAAACAGTACCAGGCTACCAGGTCAGCAGCTCTGGTCGGGACAGCATCAACTTCCGGGCTGCTGAATCGCAGTACGAAGTAGGTAACTACCAGCGTGCGGTAACCGGCTTTACCGACTACATCCGCCAGTTCCCTCAGGGTCGTAACGTACTTACTGCTTACTACCACCGTGGGGACAGCTATGCTGCCCAAGGCATGTACAACCAGGCCCTACCCGATTATGAATACGTTGTTGGTCGTGGCCCTAGCCAGTACTACTTACGCGCCTTGGAAAAAGCCAGTGTAATTGCTTACAACAGTGAACAAGATTTTGCCAAAGCATATCAACTTTACGTCCAGTTAGAAACAGCCGCTCAAACCGAAGATCAGCGTTTTGAAGCCCAACTCGGTGCACTGCGCTCCGCCTATCGTTCGGGCAATACCCCTGGAGTAGAAACCTATTCTTCCAAAATTGCCAACAACCCCAACGCCAGTCAACAGCAGGCGACTACGGCCAACTTCTACCTGGGCAAGATCGCTTACGACCGCAACCAGACCGATCAGGCACTACGTTACTTCGAACAAGTCATTGCTAACAGTGACGACGAGCAAACGGCTGAAGCCCGCTATCTACGGTGTAAAATCGCTTATGATCGTGGTCAACTAGACATGGCTCAGAATCTCTGTATTGAGGCCAACCGGGAAAGCTCGGGCTACCCTTTCTGGGTGGCAAAAACTGTCATCTTGCTCTCAGATGTGCTGCGCGCGAAGAACGACTTGTACAACAGCCGCGCTGCCCTACAGGCGTTGCTGGACAACTACAATGAAGACCCAGAGATCGTAGCAGAGGCCCAGCGCAAACTGGCTGAAGTTGAGCAAATGATCAATGCTTCCAGCCGATTGGATAATAGTGCGCCTACCAACCCTGGGCGCCTGGAAATGGACAACAGTGGCGGCGGCCGCAATTAATTGCGCATTGGCGGCGGTCATGGGGCCGCCGCCAATGCTGTTTTATTTTAAGCATTCAAGAAATATGAACCGTTTAATTCTCATCTGCTGCTGCTTACTTGCTGGAACCAGCAGTCTGTTTGCACAACCCAGCACGGATTTACCGACCGGTGAAGTAGACGTAATCCGTTCTTTCGAAGCCCGTTTGGCAGAAGCGGAGCGTGTGCAAGTCAGTCCGACTTTGCCCCCTCCAGACACCAGTGTGCGTCGTCAAAACTACAGCGTAATCGCTCACCCACTAAACATTGAGTACCCTGCGCCAGTTATTCGCCCTCGGGCAGTAGGTCGTGACCGGGTAGCCGATAGCTACAATGGCCTGCTGAAATTAGGGGTAGGCTGGCCCGTAGCCTTTTATGGGGATTTAAGCTACGATGTACTGGATTTAGAAAACCTGGATTTAGGTTTACATGCCCATCGCCATAGCTTCAATAATAACGCCCAGGTAGAAAATCAGCGAGCCAGCGATACCCGAGTAGGAGTTGACGGCACCTACTTCTTCGACCAGGGTTTTGCCGTTAATGGATCAGCCAACTATACTGGTCAGACCCGCTATTATTATGGTTACAATTTCCCGGAAAACCCCGAAGACAGTATCCCCAGTTTTGAAGCTAATGAAGTGCGCCAGCGGTATAACATTATTGACCTGGCAGGTTCTATTTTTAACGGCACTCGAACAGCTGCTGATTTTGATTACAGCGCTGGCTTTGAGTTTTACCTGCTTAATGCCATCGGCGCCACGCGTGAGACAGGTTTTGTCATTGACCTCAGCGCTACCAAATGGTTCAATGACCGTGACCCACTGGACATTCGTTTACGCACTGACGTAACCAGCTACCGTGACACCGCTAAGCAAAACCTGAATAACTTCTACCTCCAACCCTCCTACACGCTCCATTTGGACCGGATCAAGGTGCGCATTGGAGCTAACATCGCCAACTTCAACGACGAGTTCTATTTCTACCCTGACTTACAGGCTTCGGCTACAGTTATTGATGGTGTCCTATCGGCTTTTATCGGTGCTGATGGTGATCTCCAAAAGAATACCTACCGCGACATGATCACCTTCAACCCTTGGATGCGCAATCGGACGACCATTGCCAACTCTGACTACAACCGCTTTTTCGGTGGGGTAGAAGGTACCGTTTATGGTGTAGCCTATCGGGCGGAGATCAGCTACAAAAACATCAATAACTTACCACTCTTTCAGCTTAACCGGCTTACGGAGTTGCCGACTTTTGACGTCGTCTACGATACGGCCAGTATTGTGACCTTCCAGGCGAACTTAACGCTTCCTTTGGTGGAAAATCTCGATTTAAGTGCAGGTTTCGTGCAAAATGTATATACGCTTGACAATGAGGAACGCCCCTGGCATTTGCCTTCTACAACAATCAATGTGACGGGCATATACACGGTACCGAATAGTGGATTACAAGTTAGGGCCGATCTTTTCCTGGAAAACGGACTACCCTACCAGCTGGAAGACGGTACAGCGGCTAACCTAAATGCGCTCTTTGACATTAATCTGAGTGGTGAATACAGTATCTCAGATCGCTTCAGTCTTTGGATGCAGCTGAACAACCTGGCAAATAATAAGCGAAATCGCTTCGTACGCTACCCTACTCTGGGACTTAACGTACTGGCCGGTATTGCTTTGAAATTCTAGGTGAATACCACATCGCCAATTCCTCAAAAACTTTGTCAGAGTAACTTCCGCGAGCTATACACCTGCGGAAGTCCAAACAAAAATCTACTGTTACTAACAGTGGAGAAGAAATAAATTAAAATATTGTTTTAGCGGACCCAAAAACATTGTGCCAGAACATTATTTGGCATATCTTTGCGGCCTGAAACGGAGATGATCCGTTTCAGGCCACTTTTTATCACTATGAAAGCCCGTAAAATCCCTTGAAAATGAACATGATAATGAAACCTCGTCCTACCAGAAGTACCCTACAGAATCAGCGTCTGGTCCGTGCCATTCGGGCCCACGCAATTAGTGAAGAAAATGGTCTGCGCGTAGCAGGCCGTCGCTCCGAGTTACCTACTGCTCGCAAGTCTGAAATTGCGACGGTAGCTGTTGCCAGCTTACTATTACTAGGCTTATTGTTGAGCCTGGCATTCTAAGTCAAAAGAAGCAAAGCATTGATTTACAGGGCAGTAACTGCGGTTACTGCCCTGCTTTTATTTTGACCTGGCCCACTGATAAACACCTCCGATAAACAGCAGTCTGCGACTATAGGTATTGCGCTCTCGCAAGTTGGGATCTAATTGCGCACCATCGTTCCAATCTGGATAGCGGTAACTCGCAACATTTTGACGATCCAGGAGATTATTGATGTTTAGATAAAGGATTAATTGCCCCTTACCCAGCTGGTACATTTTAGACAAGGACAGGTCCATGCGCAGATAATTGGGATAGCGCTCTCCAGCATTTGCAGCTGCAAAAAGAGGGCGATAGGCATTCTCGGCCGGATTGATGAGTTCTCGGCCAACCAGTGGTAGAAAGTATACCCCGCGACGCCAGCTGAAAGCACTTCCAATACTCCAGCCACTAACGGTATTCCACTGAAACTGACCGCGCACCAAAAAGGGGAGATCTCTCCTCGTTGGTATTCCTGCAACATTCTGATTGAGGACCGAGGTAACACTCAACCAGCTACGTATGGATGAGGTACGAAAACCGATTAAAGCTTCGCTCCCACGAACTGTCAATGGTCCGGTTAATTCATAGTCTTCTGCTTTATGAAAAAGGGCGAAAGTAGCGTACCATTCCGGTCCTTTATACTGATATTCAAGCGCTAGCTGGCGCAGGTTCAGCCACTGCCAATTGGCAATACTTGGACCTGGCCCCAACCACTGCTGAAATTGTCCGCCTCCTAAACTAAAACGGTGTTTAGTAGAAGGGCGAAAAATGAGATTTGCCTGTACGCTTAGACGAACTTCCTGCTGACCAAGTAAGTAGGCCGGTCTCAGCCCTGCCTCGGCCATCCAATAGTCACCGAGTCGCCACTGACGTAAACTATATAATTCCAGTAGTTGGTAATCATCTTGATCGGTAAAAGCAATACTGGAATCTCCCGGCGCTACGGCATATTCTAAGGCGGGGGATCGCCCCTCAAATTGCGACTGATAACTGTTGAAAAGCAAGCCTATTTGGTGGCTTGCTCCACGGCCTTCGTGTCGGGCATTTAGGGCTGCATAACCGTTGAGCTGCTGGGGTACAATTTGTATGTTTCCGATACTAAACTGGCTATCATCCCAGTCCAAGGACTGGTCGAAGGCAAGCCGCCAACGCCCCCGGCGCCAACGCCAATTCAGAATAGCAATATGGCGGTCTTTAGTCTGCTGAAAATCGCCTTCGTAGTAGAACGAGCGCGTCCGGAATTGATAGTTTTCCCTAAACCCCAAATAGAAAGCTTGTAGCTTAAAACGGTCGGAAAACTGGTGCAAAAACTGCACTGCACCATCGAGAGCGGAAGACCTGCGGAAGTCCAAAAGACGATCCCCGTTCAAGCCCCTAAATAGGGCAACATTGGTAGCATTTACGAAGGCTCTTACACTTGATTTTTCGCCAACGGGCTGAGCATAACTCAAGCCCAATCCGACCAAATTGAGTGAAAGGCCAAACTGTTGCTGTCGCACCAAAAGATCACTGGTTTCCAGACCTACCGCGCCAGCAGAAGCCTGACTAAAGCTCAGTGGCGGATGGGCTGGGTAGACCCGCATTTCTTCCAGAGGAAACTGACCAAAAATGCTGAATTGGCCAATGCCGTTGCTTTGATCTAGCCGTACAGCGGAGCGAATTGGAACACCATTGAGGTAGATGCCAGTAGCTTCGCTGGGACTACCACGCAGACTGACGTTAGCGGTTTCATCCGGATTAGTTGCCGCCGGTAAGCTATTGACTGCCAATAATGGGTCGGCTTTCGAGGCTGGATTGAGATAGATATCCAACTGACTGATCCGTTGACTAGCCGTTGCCCCCAAGGGGATGCGCCGAGCTTTAACCGTTACGGCTTGGCTAGAAGCAGCTGCCGTAGGCTGTAAATCGATTTGCAGGGCATGATCTCCTGGTTGAGCGTAGCTGCTACCCTGCTCAAAGCCTAGGTAGCTAATCAATAAGGTATCCGCTTGCGCCAATTCCATTTGAAAGTGGCCCAGGCTATCGGTAAGGGTAACCAGCCCCGGATTAGCAAGCGGATAGACGTAAGCAGCCTGCAGGGGTTGCGCATCTGCTGCCGACCTTACCTGTCCACTAATCGACTGAGCGAGTATAAGGTTTGTATTCACGGCCAGTAGTAACACCAGGCCGAGAATCAATCGGTTTTGGATCTGCATTATTGATCCAGAGCAGGTAGTAAATAATACTTGACGTAAGTGAAGTCTGGCTGCAAGGCCAGGGCCCTTAGGTAAACCGATCGTGCAGCTTCCTTTTGCTCGGTCATGGACAGCGCCTGCCCCAGCAAGGTTAAGGTATTGAGGTAACGCCAATCTTTACCAGCAAGGGTTTTATCGTAGAGAGACTCGGCCCGTTGCAGCAACTCTAGGCCCTCTTCAGGATCGCCCCCCCACTGTACTGGCGTATACAGCAACTGACCGCCCGCCTCGCGTAATGCAGTAGGATCTTCTGATCCGAAACGCAAGGCCTTGTTGGCATGCCGCCCCGACAGTTGCCCCAGTCGCATCCCCTGATTAGGGTCCAGTGCAATGCACATTCCCAGCACCCCCGAGAGTAAGCCATGAGCGGATGCGTGCTGCTTGTCCTCTTCCAGGATCGCTTCCAATTCCTGCTGAGCGATCTCTAAATAAGCAGCAGCGGGCGTACGATCTTCTTCAGAGAAAACCGTACCAGCAGCACCATAGGCTGTTTCAGCTAACAATAGGGATCGCTCCAGACTGGGTGGTAATGTTTTGATCTGCTCAATGGCTTGATCCCAAAGGCTCAGATCGTTTTTCAGGTAAGCCTCTAGGGTAATTTCCTCATGAGTAGGAATTGTATCCTGCGCCTTGAGCACTGGAAAGTAAAACGCGGATAGGAGCAGTAACTTGAATAAGTTTTTCATCTCGTCTGTTTTGGTCAGGTCTCTAAATTGCCCTGTACTTAGCGCTCTATCAAATATTATTGATGGGTGGTTAGCTATGCTTTACGGGTGGTCAATCTTCCATTCATCCAGCTAGCTTGTCTATCCGTCAAGGCGGACTTCCCAATCGTCAATAGGGATACCTGCAACTGCTTGAGTTACGTATCTTTTGCTCATGAAACCCAGCTACATCTTAGGTAGAAATTGGCAAGCGGACGCTGTATTCTGGTGCTTGTATACTGCCTTTTGGCACTTTCTCTTTGCCCCCGAGCCATTTGCGCTACTCAACTTGGCTTTTTCCCTGATCCTGATGGTTTGGCAAATGACTGCCTCCTATCTGCACATCGGTCAGCTGCTACCGCGTCGCTGGGCTAGTAGAATCTCCATATTAGGCTATGTACTCAGCTTAGCAATAATTTTAGCAGCTGCTGTATTATTAACCTGGCTCAGCCTATTGCTCGTTTTTTACAACGTCAAAAATGGGAGTGGTTTCGCGGACAGCTTATACTACAACTTTTGGGTTTACTGGTCAGGTGCTTTAGTGGGTGGCTTAACCTCTGCGATCGCGGTTACGACCGGCATTTATCTATTTGCGCGCAGGCGGGAACAAGAACAAAAAAGAGAACAGCTGGAACACGCCCGCACGACCGCCGAATTATTGTATCTGCGCGGACAGCTCAACCCCCATTTTCTCTTTAATGCCTTGAATAGCATCTACTTTTTGATCCCTAAAGAGCCGCGAAAAGCCGCTGAAGCCCTGGCTGGATTTTCAGAATTACTGCGTTACCAGCTCTACCGCTCGGAAGCGTCGCTTGTCCCACTAAGCGAAGAGCTCGAACAACTACAACGCTTTGCCGATTTAAGTCGATTACGGCTAGAAGGGGACTTTCAGTACCAATTGGACTTAGCCACCTACCCAGAAACAGTAAAAATCCCTTCAATGCTCCTACTGCCTCTGCTCGAAAATGCCTTTAAGTACAGCTCCAAACAGAGCGGATGGATAAAAGGCGACCTGCGCATCCAGGAGGGTAGACTACAATTTGAGTTAACGAACAACATTGATCCTTTATCTCCCAGCCCGGAACCAGAGCCAGCGGACAAAGCCGGAGGCATAGGGCTGAGCAATATCAAGCGAAGGTTGAGCCTGCTCTATCCTGACCAGTATAGTGTGACTACCCAAAAAGAGGCCGCCACTTATCATGTACGCTTAGAAATCCCTCTCGCCTAATGTCCCCTATTCGCACCCTGATCGTTGACGATGAGCCGCTGGCCAGAGAAGGTATTAGTGCCTATCTGCATCAACTGGATTTTCTGAAGGAAATCGGACAAGCCAAGAATGGCCTGGAAGCCATGCAGTTGCTACAAGCTGCTGATCCAGTCTGTGAGCTCCTTTTGCTCGACATACAGATGCCGGGATTAAGCGGGACGGAGCTAGTAGAAACCCTAGCGCAGCCACCGGCAGTTGTCTTCACTACCGCCCACCCCAGCTTTGCCGTACAGGGCTTTGAACTCAATGCGCTGGACTACCTACTTAAGCCCATAACCTTCCCCCGTTTTCTCAAGGCCATGCTCAAAGTACAACGGCAGTTAAGGCCACTAAATAACTCCATTCCCCCCACAACTACTCGTACAGAAAAACAGCAAGAATCGGCCATTTTTATTCGGGTAGAAGGACGTATTGAGAAGGTATTGCACCGAGACATTTACTACATCGAAAGCTTGCAAAATTATTGTCGGATTATCACTTCCGCAGGTCCTCTCCTCCCGCTAATATCCCTGAAGGAATTACTGGCTCAACTTCCTGCCGAGGACTTCATTCAAACTCACCGCTCTTACCTTGTCCGTTTGTCAGCCATTAGCGCTATTGAAGGCCAGCAAGTCCGCGTTAATCAAGACCTTGTTCCCGTCAGCAGATCACGACGAGTAGTCGTCGAACAGGCCTGGATGGGCAAATCAGCAGATTGAGCCAATAGGTAGTTCTACCTATTAACATTTTCCATTTACTGTTAAAACATTAAATCAATGGGATAGGTCTGCCAGATTAGCTATCTTTATAATAATCGTTTCTGGCTTTGAGTCCCCGTTTCTCAAAGTCACTGATGGTCTGGCTCTCTTGGAGGGCTGCAGCTATCAAATCGTAGTTTCATGAATACACTTTACAGCCGTTATATCGGTGGTTTGTTTTTGTTCCTTTGTACGCTTTTGTCTTCTCAAATTCAAGCGCAAGTCTCTCAAGGATTTGAAGGATTTACCACCCAATTGGATCGTAACAATTGCACGGATCCAGCAACCTGCGGATTCATCGACCCAGTACTTACCCCTCATACACTGGTTGATCAAACAACTCCTACCATTATTCCGGTATCTGGTGCCAGTAGTGGAATGACTTTAGGCTTTTCAGTTGAATTAGTCAACACCACTAACGGTGCTACTGGTTTCAGTGATGGTGACTACTTTGGCGTTGCAGCCACTAATATATTCACCAATGATTTTGGAGCAGGAAACGCTCCGCCAGAAGGATCTCAGGGCTTTTTTATGGAAGATGTTGATGGGCTGGTCACCATGACTTTCGATGATGTAGACCTTAGTGGAACGACCAACCCAGAGGTTAGTCTACGATATTTTTTAGATGGAAGCTGGGAAACGGATGACCTTTTTCAGGTAAGTGTAGTTACTAGCAATTGCGGTGCTGCCACTACTCTCGATCTTATCAATACCAGCGGACAGGATATCGATCTTATTTCTCCAACCATAGAAGGGTCTTGGTTGCCTCTTTCTATAAATCTTTCATCCTTTGTTGGTTGTACTGCCACTCTTACTATTTCTTTTAGTGCGAATGCAGCTAGTGAAGAGCTGGGGATCGATAATATTATTTTCACAGAGGGCGTCCTTGCTGGAAGTACCATCTGCCCCACAGTTGGCAGTGTAAGCACTTCTCCCTCCAATGTTTGTGAAGGTGATCAATTTGACATCACTGCTTCTGGGCTGGCCAACATGTCCAGTGCAAACAATATGGAAGCCGATTTTGGTATAGAATTCGTTTATTTCTCTAACGCAACTGGCACTCCTTACACTGGAGGTACTTCTTTAGGGACGGTCCCTTTTGGCAGTTTGACTGCTGGAAACACCGTAGCGGCCCTAGTGGGTGCGAGTATACCCAATGAAGATCCCAGCGGTTTCATCTACGCTATCCTCAGCCCAGATCCTTCCTCTGGTAGCTGTCGCCCTTCGGCAGTCGCCTTAATTGAAATCGATGCTCCCGGCCCAGCACCAATGATTGACGACGTGCAGGCCTGTACCGGAGATACAGAAATCAACCCGGCTACAGCTGGCACTACTCCCAATCCGGTCCAGTTTTGGATCGAAGATTTTGCGGAAGATGGCGTTGGTGCTGCTGGCAATTGTACTACTGCTGCGATTTCTAGCTGTACGACCAATAGCAGTCCTGCAAATGGGCAATGGTCCATCACTGGCGATGCCTCAGACATGGAAGACGGCAATGATTTCATTCGCGTCACTGGCGGTCGACTGATGGCTCAGGATGTAGGTGCAGAAGTTTGCTTCCTATCTGAAGTAATAGATATTTCCGCCTACAGCAGTGTAGATTTTTCGGTTTTTGTGGATGAAGACGGCGACCATGAAGATCTGGACTACGTTGACATCAGCCTGATCGTTGATGGTGGCACCCCTAGCCTGATTCCCAACTGGATGATGTTTGGCGATGCCAGCCACACCTTAACTGGTGATAACCCAACGGATGCCGATTTTGACACCACTACCGTCACCCAAACGGGCCTTAGTGGCGGTACCTTACAAATTCAGATTTGTGTACTCAATAATGCAGGTCCGGAAATGATCTTCTTTGACGACATTACCCTTACTGGTACACCCAACTCTGTTTTATACAACTTCTACGATGCCGATCCGGGAGCTGGTCCTGCTAACTTACTCGCAGGCCCTGCTGCCTCCTACGATCCAGGCATGGCGGGTACTTTCTGGGTAACCGAAGACAACAGCCCCTGCGAAAGTGAAGCAGCAGAGGTAGTAATCACTACCTCTGACACCGAGCCTCCTACCATCTCTAACTGCCCCACTACCCTTTCTGATGGTGTAGTTGGTATTAATAGTTGTCTAAACGCTACTCCCAATTATACCGTTTTCGTCACCCTTGACGATAATTGTAGTGATCCGGCCGACATCACCATCGAACAATTCCCACCCACTGGCACCCAGCTCGGCGTAGGCATGTTTGAAATCAAGCTGGTGGCTATGGATGAAGCCGGGCTGTTTTCAGATACTTGTCGCTTTACGCTCAACAACGTTGATCGAACGCCACCAGAAATCACGGCTTGCGTTTCTCCCACTACC
>JBCCDS010000100.1:0-13514 GCA_039030655.1 Bacteroidota bacterium
CGGATCGTAATATTCGTGAAAGCAGCATCACGATAATTTAAGCCAGGTGCCCAATCCACCAATTTATCATCGAGGGAAAGCCGGCCTTCCGCTGCCAATTGCACGATGGCTTGGGCCGTAAATAGTTTACTAACCGATGCTGTATGGAAGATGCTTTCCGGGCTGACCGCCCGAGGCTGTTCCAGGCTGCTTACTCCATAGCCTTTGACGTACCGCAAGCTTCCCGCTTCTACCACTCCAATGGCTAATCCAGGAATTCGGTAGGCATTCATTTTGGTGGCCACCAGTGCATCTATTCGCTCGTTTAGGCCAGTGGATTGCTGCGGCAGTTCGATCAGCGTCCATGCTTGCTTAGTCCGGCAGCTTTGCACTAAGAAAAGCAAAATGACAAAAACGAAGAAACGTAGTTTCATTGGGCAGGATGATTACATGCTACTTAGAGCTCAACAACTTTCATTGTCCATTTAGTTGAGTAGCAAGTCCTCTACCACTTTACTATAATGCGCATGTTCCAGCTGCAGCACCTTGGCAGCAATGTCTTCCGCGCTATCCTCAGGCAGCAAGCTGGTGCGTGCCTGGAAGATGATGTTACCCTCATCGTACTGCTCATTGACGTAGTGGATGGTCATTCCGCTCTCCGTTTCTGCATTGGTTTTTACTGCTTCGTGGACGTGGTGACCGTACATACCTTTGCCGCCGTATTTGGGCAGCAGCGCTGGGTGAATATTGACGATCTGCTGGGGAAAGGCCTCGACCAAATAAGCTGGAATCAACCAGAGAAAACCCGCCAGTACGATAAAATTGACCCCAAAAGCTCGCAATTCATTGAGTAGGAAGTCGGGCTGCTCGTAGAAGTCCTGGCGGTTCAGGACCAGGGTTGGCACCTCCCGATCGGCCGCCATTAACAGGGCCTTAGCCTTACGTTTGTTGGACACCAGCAGCGCCACCTCTATCTCGGGATGATCCCGAAAGTGGTCGATCATCACCCGGGCGTTGGAGCCGGTACCGCTGACGAATATGGCAATCTTGTGCTGGGGCATGCGCTTGGAATTTTGGCCGTAAGATAGGAGTTGTAGACTTTGATTTAATAGGACACTGATTTTCACAGATGTAACGGATTAAAGACGGATTTTCAGGGAGCAACTGTACTACCTGAAGTTGCTGATAAAAACCTTTGGGTCATGGCACCATTGCGTGAACCCTCATTGCGTCCGTTGCGCCAGATCGTTGCGCTCTTTGCGTGAAATAGAGCTCATTCATCCAGGTACTCTATCACATAATCCAGCGGAAACTCATGAAATTTCACGCTGACGCCCTCCCCTATTCGTAGTCTTACATCGGGATTTATGGACTTCCGCAGGTCCTTCACCTCCCAGTTGATCGATGGGTATTGCTTCATCCATGCTTTGGGGTGCTGGCCTACCACAAACTCGACGTGCTCATAGCCTTCGGCGTAGGGGCTGCCCGGTTTAGGGCTGGGTAGTTCCAGCAGTTCTATTTGCCGGTCCTGGTAACGCAGCGGTGTTTTTAGCCGAAAAGTAGCGATGGGCCGACCGTTGATCAGGGTTTCGGCCAGTAATTCATTGCTGGAAAGCAGTTGAGTTTTGAGCTGTTGGTAACGGTCGGTAGTAGCGACGCGATAACAGATGTGGTCGAGTGGATAATCCGCGAGGGGAAGACCAGCGGAAGTACAAGATTTAAAAATCTGATCTAAGAAGGAGGTAGGATCGGGCAGCATGACTTAATGGGTGGCTCTAACTAATGGCTTTGATGCGAGTGGCCAGGTAGATGGCGACGATGCTCATGACGATGGTGAAGTAACCCACGATTTCGTAGTTGAGCAAGCTGCCGTCCTCTTGCTCGACGATAATCAATCCGCTGATGAGGCTACAGAGGAAGAGGCCGGCCTCGTTGACCGATTGGCGGATGGTCATAAAACTGCCGCGGTGACTGGGTTCGACCACGGCCGTAATCATGGTATTGGCCGGTACGGAGCGACCGCTGGCCACCACAAAGAAAGAGGAGCTGGCGATCAGGGCCACGGGGATGGCCACTACCGGTAAGGTAGTGATGAAGTAGATCGAGAAAAGCGCGCCGAGCGAAGCAATAGCAAAAACTCGCAGGTGACCGTAGCGGTCAGCCAGCTTGCCGAAGAGCGGCAAGCAGATGACCGTACACAGGCCGCCAATGCCGTAGATGTAGGACAGCTCGGCGGTCGTGAAGCCGATGTTGACCTCCATGTAAGTGGCTAGATTGGGGATAATGGTGAAGTGGCCCAGCATGAGGCAGAGCGAAAACAGCAAAGCTGCTCGCTGATTGGAGCTGCGAATGACGGAGAGGTAGGGCTCCCAGACGGAGGGTTTTGGGGATGGGGTTGGAAAAAAATTTGGATTTTTGGGTATTTCCAAATTTTCAAAACTTTCGCTCTTTTGCACCCCCTCATCCAGCACATCTGGCCGATCAAAACCCAGTGGTTTGGAGGGATTTAAGGGTGCATCGGGCACCAATGCTGCTTCGCTGGCCAAGTGCCCCCGCATGGACGGCACGAGGTAAGGCAGCAGTAACCACAAGATCAAGGAGAGGCCACCGATGACGAAGAAGGGCGTGCGCCAGCCACCGTAAGCAGCCAGAGCGATGCCAGCGGGCACCCCTACGACGGAGGCTGCGCTGAAGGCCGTCATGACCCAACCCATGGCCGATGCACGTCGCTCGAGGGGAAATACATCTCCGACTACCGCCAGTACCAATGCACTAAGAATGCCCCCAAAAAGGCCGGTAAAGGCCCGGCAGATCATCAGAATCGTGTAGTTGGGGGCCAAGGCACAGGCCAAGGTGCCAATGATAAAACCGGCAAAAAGAAAGACCAGCGCCCTGCGTCGATCAAAGCGATCGATAAAGGCCGCCCCAATCAGGCCCGAAACCATGGCCGCCAAGGCATAAACCGCCACCAGGCCATTGAAGCGCAGGGGGTCGATATCAAGGGCGTCGATCAGCGTCTTACCCAAGGGCATGATGATCATGAAGTCGACGATGTGACAAAACTGCAGGGTGGCTAATACGATGATCAGCTTACGTTCAGTGGGCGTCATCGGCAGGGCTTTCCATGGCTTGGCAAATCTCTACCAGTACCCCCGCTGTGGTGCGCGGATGCAGAAAAGCCACTAACATATTATCGGCCCCGGGACTGGGATAACCCGGCAAAACTTCAAAACCGGCAGTGGTCAGGCGGTCTAGTTCCGATTCTATATCCTCGGTTTTAAAGGCCAGATGGTGCATACCAGGACCACGTTTTTGGATGAACTTATCGATGGCATTGCCCTCACGGGTGCTGGCGACCAATTCTACTTTGGCCTCGCCGCTACTGCCGGCGGTAAAGAAGGAGGTCAGCACGCCCTGCCCAGCTACGGCTTCTACTTTGTAATGTTCGCGCCCCAGCAGGCGAGCCATGAGGTGGTTGATGTCGTCAAGATCGGCGACGGCGATGCCGATGTGGTCTAGATTCATAGTATGCATTCTATACTGCTAGGCCTATGCGTCTTTGGCCTCTCCCCCCGCCCTCTCCGGTGGAGAGGGAGCCCCCGTTGACTAGCAGTCTTCTATTCTTTATCTAGGCGGAGAACACCCCAAAGAGGAGATGGTTCCTACCTTTTGTCTCTGATACAAAAGGTAGGGCCAAAAAATCAAGCCTTTAATCCTGACTTCACGCTGCGCCAACAACTTCCAGCCTAAACAAACAGTAATGTGTTTTTAACGGCTTCCAGTCGTCAGCTCCGCTATCAGGATTAAGGGCAGTCCCAAACGAGCAATTTTTAAAACCGTGACTAAACGCTTATTCCTGGCTTCGCTAAATCAAAAATCAGCAATCAAGAATCGCCAATGCAACCAGCTTACTCCCGCACAATACTCGCCCCCAACGCATTCAGCCGCGTATCAATAAACTGATAGCCCCGATCAATCTGGTGGATATTGTCAATGCGACTCACCCCTTCTGCTGACATGGCAGCAATCAGCAAAGAAACGCCGGCCCGGATATCGGGGGAAGTCATTTGAATACCTCGCAGCGGGTTGCGCTTATCCATACCAATGACGGTAGCGCGATGGGGATCACAAAGGATGATCTGCGCGCCCATATCGATCAGCTTATCGACGAAGAACAAGCGACTTTCAAACATCTTCTGATGGATCAAAACCGAGCCTTTGGCCTGAATAGCCGTGACCAGACAAATGCTCAGTAAATCCGGAGTAAACCCAGGCCAGGGCGCATCATAAATGGTGAGGATACTCCCATCAATGAAGGTCTGAATCTCGTAATGATCTTGTGCCGGGATATAGATATCATCTCCCCGGAATTCTAGCTGAATGCCCATGCGCTGGAAAGTACGGGGAATTAAGCCCAGTGCATCCAGGCGTACATCTTTGATGGTCAATTCCGATGCAGTCATGGCCGCCATGCCGATGAAACTGCCAATTTCGATCATGTCGGGCAAGAGGCGATGCTCGCAGCCACCCATGCTTTCTACACCCTGAATACGCAATAGGTTAGAACCGACGCCTTCAATCTGAGCGCCCATACTGATCAGCATCTTACAAAGTTGCTGTACGTAGGGCTCACAGGCGGCGTTGTAGATGGTGGTTTCCCCTTTCGCCATGACAGCTGCCAAAACGATATTGGCCGTACCCGTCACACTGATTTCATCCATGTGCAGGTAGGTACCCTGCAGGCCATCCGTCTGGAAGGCGTAGATGTTTAGGTCTGGGTCAAAATCGAATTGAGCACCCAGGGCTTCCAGCCCTAGTAAGTGGGTGTCTAGCCGGCGACGACCGATTTTATCGCCACCGGGCTTGGGCAAACTAGCTCGACCAAAACGGTTGAGCAAGGGGCCGATCAACATGACCGATCCTCGGATACGCTGCGCATCGCGCACGTAATCCTCGCTCAAAACGTAGTCGATATCGATTTTATCCGCTACAATGCGTACCGTATGGGCATTGACCCAATCCACTTCGGCACCAAGACCAGCCAGGAGGTCGAGCAGTTTGCGCACGTCCCGAATATCCGGAAGGTTACTAAGGGTCACCGGTTCGGGTGTTAGCAGGGCAGCGCTGATTACTTGGAGGGCTTCGTTTTTGGCGCCCTGAGGAATGATCTCGCCGCTGAGGCGGTGGCCACCTTCAACGATAAAAGTTCCGTTGTTTGTCATAGGGTCTAAAGGTAAAAGTATAATTAGGCAACAGCCAAGGACCAGCACCTAATTATCCCAGATAAATTAGCGGCGGCGGCGGTTACGGCGGTTGCGGTAGTTTTTGTTCTTACCGCCTTTCTTCTTACGACGGTCCGCGTGCTGCGCTGGCTGGTTATCACGTGGCTTGCCCAAGCGTACATCGGGCGCTAATACCAGCTGTCGCTCACTCAGTTCAAAGAGGTCGGCCCGGATCACATCTTCACTAACGTGGTTATCACCACTCCAGGTTGTGTACGCTACTTTCATGTAGTAGGCAATCGACTGAATGGCGTAGTCCTTTTTGGGGCCATCTTCCAACTTAATGGCTTCTTCAATCAGCTGCTTAACGTGATTGCCGTAGTGCCGCATCGGGATGGGCTTATAAGGATACTCTAGCATATCGTGCTGATCATCCTCCTTGGGCGTTACATCAATGCCTTCCGGTACTTTTACGTTAAGGTCCGGCTGAATGCGGAAAGCATGACGCCACAGTCGCGATTTATAGTCTTCCTGCTGCTTAATCTGAGGCTGCATTTGCAACATCAACTTAATGACCCGCTCTACGAAAAGCTGCCGCTTTTCTTCATCCTCTTCCGAGTTAACCTGCGCCAGCAATTCCTGGACCAAACGTCCATATTCGCTGATTAGTAGATTATCTTTCTCGGTGTTATATTTCATGTCCCAATCCATAGCGTGGGGATTTTTTTTAATTTTTTGATGCTTAGATGAATGGCTGATTGGGTAGATAAATACATCCAATCATCCGGTGATGCATCCATGCCTCTATTTTATTCTACCGTCACTGACTTGGCCAGATTCCGGGGTTGATCCACATTGCAGCCACGCAGGACGGCAATATGATAACTGAGTAGCTGTAGCGGAATGACCGACAACAGCGGAGTCAGGGGTTCTTCCGTATTCGGAATTTCAATAACGTGATCGGCCATTGCCCGAATCCGGGTGTCTCCCTGGTTGACAATAGCAATCACCCGCCCTTTACGGGCTTTAACTTCCTGTACGTTGCTCACAATCTTATCGTAAGCGGATTCATTGGTCGCCAGCACAATAACGGGCATTTGCTCGTCAATCAAGGCAATTGGGCCGTGTTTCATCTCAGCAGCTGGGTAGCCCTCGGCGTGAATGTAGCTGATTTCTTTCAACTTCAGTGCGCCTTCCAGCGCCACGGGGAAGTTATAACCACGTCCTAAATAAAGAGCATTAGTATCGTCTTTAATCTCCGTAGCAATGTATTTGATGTGCTCATTGGCCCGCAGTACTTCCTCCACTTTGAGGGGAATGCGCTCCAATTCGTCCAGCAATACGTGCAGTCGGGTCTGAGAAATAGTACTCAACTTCTTCGCCAGATTCAAGGCCAGGAGGGTCAGCACCGTTACCTGGCCAGTAAAGGCCTTGGTACTAGCTACGCCAATTTCTGGTCCGGCGTGGATATAACTACCAGCATTGGTGAGCCGCGCAATGCTGCTACCTACCGCGTTGACAATACCATAGATCAAAGCACCCCGACTTTTTGCCAGTTCCAGCGCGGCCATGGTATCGGCCGTTTCGCCCGACTGGCTCAGAGCAATGACAACATCCCGCTCCGTGAGAATGGGGTTACGGTAACGAAACTCACTGGCGTATTCCACTTCAACGGGGATACGGGCCAAATCCTCAATTAGATATTCGGCAATTAGGCCAGCGTGCCAGCTGGTACCGCAGGCAACAATAATGATGCGATCCGCCCGCACGAAACGATTGGCGAATTCATCTAAGCCACCAAGCTTGACCCGCCCCTGAGCGGCATTAACCCGGCCGCGCATAGCGTCATTGATGGTGCGAGCCTGCTCGTAGATTTCCTTGAGCATAAAGTGGTCGTAGCCATTCTTGCCCAATGATTCAATTTGCAAATCCAGTTCCTCGATGAAGGGTGCATGTTCTTCATTATCGATGGTTTTGATCTGCAAACCATTCTTAAGACTAACCGTAGCTACCTGATCATCATCCAGATAAACGACGCGCTTAGTATGGCCCAGAAAGGGTGTGGCGTCGCTACCGATAAAAAATTCATTTTCGCCAATTCCGACCACTAGCGGACTAGCCTTGCGGGCACCCACCAAAACGTCTGGGTTCTCCCGGTCAATGACGGCAATGGCATAGGCACCTTCTACTCGGTTTAAGGCTAGCCGAACAGCTTCTTCCAGCGGCAGATTACCCTCCTGCTGAATTTCTTCAATGAGATGAACCAACACTTCGGTATCAGTAGCACTCTCGAAACGGTGCCCTTCTTTTTCCAGAGCCGTTTTCAATACGCCGTAGTTCTCGATAATACCATTGTGCACCAACGCCAGGCGTCCGTGACCGCCCAAATGGGGGTGCGCATTGATATCGTTGGGTTCACCGTGGGTCGCCCAGCGAGTATGGCCGATTCCGAGAAACCCCGTTGTATCGGCCTCTTCCATGAATTCTACCAGACGGCTGACTTTGCCTTGCTTCTTTACAACCTTGAGTTGTTTACCATCCAAAATGGCAATACCGGCGCTATCGTAACCCCGGTATTCCAGCCTCTGTAGGCCTTTAATCAGTATATCTTCAGCTTGCTGGTGGCCGATGTATCCAACGATTCCACACATAGGTCAGTTATTTGGCTTTGTTCGTGCACAGCAAATAGGTTTGCTGCACTAATCTGGTTCGCTTACAAGCGCGTGTAGGCGACTCGCAGGCGCATCGGCCGATCAGTAGCCGTAGGACCATTAAGCGGTAAACGGCCGTACTCGATATCTATTTCATTGCGAATGAAGGAAGCCGGATCCACAATTCGCGGCAAAATGGCCAGGTAGACCACCGGTTCAAAATCCGGATCGTTCAGAATACGCTGTAATTGAACAGTCAGATTGAGGCGATATACCTGATCATCTTCGTCATAAACACCGCCGACAAAAAAACGAATATTAGCTTGACTGGCATTGGGCAGGACATTGGAAGCAAGGTCTTCGATTAGAACCAAGCGGTCGTCCTCATCCTTGGCAAAGAGCATCAGGGTCTCCGGTTCCGGAAATCTATCGGCATCGAAGCCAGGTAGCGCAGCCGGATATATTTCCAATTGCGCTTGATTGATGATTTGACCTTCAAATTCGGTAAGATCCGTCAGATTGATTTCCGTCAGAAGACCAGCGGTGCTTTGGATCAGAGTTAACTCGTCATCGGCATCCGCATCAAGTAGCATCTCAGCGGTAGTCCCGGCCAGATCTCGCTCTACGGAAGGTAGCCAGCGTATTAGGGGAAAGCTATAAAACTGTGGCTCCCCAACAGTATCCGTATAAAAGGCTACCATCCCGTCAAAGTCGACGGCACCACTCATATCGAAATTAAATATTCCGGCACTTTCTCCAGTAGGTTCGAGGAAGAAGCCAGGGAAAATATCAGCGAAGGTAGAGTCAGTTTCGAAGGCGAAAGTATCAAGGGCGGCCAAGCGTTGTAGCAGGCCATTATTTAGTCGAAAACGCTGCTGAAATGCCGTCGTACTATCTGAGCGAATGAGGGTGTCTGCCAGCAAAGTTTCTACATCGGTAAGCGTAAAACTGGTTTCATCACTAGCTAGATCCCCGCGCTGAAAGCGTTCGGTCAAAAGGATATTCTCGTTGAAATCCGGCTGCGAATTCAGCTCCCGCAATTCGTAGTTGTAGACCGTTTCATTTATAGGGCCGTAGAAGCTGCTTGTATCCACTCCGAGGATGATCACCACTGAATCCAGACTAACGTCGGGATCGTCGGCGAATTCAATAAACTCGGGAAACGCAATATCGTTAGAGAAGCTCGAACGATTAGGTCGGAAGTACAGGTGGATACCTGCGGAAGTACGTCCAAAGACATCATCTGAAACGATACCGAAAGGAGAGCGTGGCCAGAGTGAATTAGAACCAGCGTCGAAAACGCTGAACGTATCCATAGCTATGGTACGGGTACGGATTGGGACTTCTCCGTTGAAGTCGACATCGATACGGTCGCCTTCCAACAGATCGGAACCTACCGTGATAGGATCTGTACAGGCGGACCAGCTCAAGAGCAGGAGCAGCGCTAAAAAACAGCCGCCAAAATGGCGTAGGGAGCTTGAAATCACTGGAGTAGTTTGCATGGCTTTGGGTAGAACAACTGTTCGCTTGTTTTTAGTATTCATTGGCAGACCATTAAGGGCCAGACGTAAGAACGAGGGCAGCGCCCTTTGGATGCTGCCCTCGCTTTCGGATCTTGCGGCCCCGAAGGTAACCGAATTAGTTTTCTACTTCTTCGGCTAGTAGAGATTGGTAAAACTCTACGATAGCAGCGGGAGCTTCTTCTCCCTGGCTATCCAAGACGGGTTTTTCCGAGGCCTTTAAGAAGGCAGCAGTCTCTTCCGAGACCTCTTCGCTTCCTTTGACTACGGCATCAGCGTAGGCAATAGCCCCTTTATGCACGGCCAGCTCTCCCTCGTGCAGGTAAGCATCGAGATCTCCTTCGGAAAGGTTATTGATACTTGCCTTACGGATGAACTGATCGCCTAATTGCTGCTCGTACTGACTCTGATAGAGCGAGTACACGACTTTAGCCTGCTGGAAGAGCGGCTCATTTTTGTAAGCCGTCTGCAGGTAGAAAGGAATGAGACTAGTCATCCAACCGTGGACGTGAATGATGTCCGGTGGCCAACCAAATTTCTTCACGGTCTCAATCACCCCTTTACTGAAGAAAACAGCGCGCTCCGCATTATCTGCGAAGGGCTTTTCACTGCCATCTTCAAAGATGAACTTGCGCTTGAAGAAATCTTCGTTATCGAGGAAATACACCTGCATGCGCACGGGGCCAGGCAGGGAGGCCACTTTGATAATCAGTGGATAATCATCGTCATCAACAATGATATTCATCCCCGAGAGACGAACAACTTCGTGGAGACGATGACGACGCTCGTTGATAGTTCCAAAGCGCGGCATCAATACGCGGATTTCCATCTGATTACCATGCAGATGGGGCGCCAACTCGTGAACGGCCTTGGAAATCTCGGATAGCGTGGTATAAGGACTCATCTCCTGGGTGACAATCAGCACCTTCTTCTTACTCATATCCTTGTGTCTCGGTCAATTTATTGGTTTCCGCCACCATCGCGACGGATCGTAAACAAGCGGCACAAAGTTACGAAAAGTTAAGCACTTAGACTATCTTCCGCCCTTTTACAAGCTATTTGCATGTACATCTTTCGGCGAGCAGCTGACTTGCAAGCGTTCTTGCAAAAGCGTCGTACCCACGGCCGTAGCGTGGGTTTCGTACCCACAATGGGTGCTCTGCATCGCGGGCACCTCAGTCTGGTAGATCGCGCCCAGCAGGAGAATCAACTGACCGTAGCCAGTATTTTCGTCAACCCGACGCAGTTCAACCAGGCAGAAGATCTACAGCACTACCCGCGTACACCCGGTAAAGACTGTGAACTACTGGCGGAGGTTGGTTGTGGCCTCGTTTTTTTACCTACCGTAGCCGAAGTTTACCCATACGGTCCCGACCACCGCGACCACAACTTCGATTTCCAGGGGCTTGACAGCCGACTGGAAGGCGAGCATCGCCCCGGCCATTTTACCGGAGTAGCCCAGGTGGTCAGCCGCTTATTGCAACTGGTCCGTCCCGACCGGCTTTATCTCGGTCAAAAGGATTATCAGCAAGTTGCCGTCTTACGCTCCATGGCCGAGCAACTTCGGCTTGAGCTCGATATCGTACAGGTGCCTACCGTCCGGGCAGAGGATGGTCTGGCCCTCAGTTCTCGCAATGAGCGCCTGACGAAAGAGGCCCGTACCGCTGCCCCCGCTATTTTTCAGGCTTTAGTGAGTACTTCCGCAGGTCTAACCGCCGGGCAGCACCCCGCCAAGCTTATAGCAAAGGCTATCCATGACCTTAACCAGACCGGCCCACTTAAAGTAGAATACTTTGAGATTGTAGACGGCAAAAGCCTGCTGCCCGTAGCTGATCCTAGTCAACACGAAACTATCGTTATCGTAGCCGCCGTCTGGGCGGGAGACGTCCGATTGATCGATAATCTGCCGGTTTGAAGGTTATTAAATAGCTGTTTTTAAACCGGAAATAGAATTTTTATGTTTCTTTTGCGTCAATCATGCGTCTAAATTACGGAAACAGACCTTCCAAGGGGCTAATTCGTAATTTTATACTTTTACACGCCTATGCTTATCCATCGCTTCAAAGGGAAAATTCACCGCGTCCGGGTTACGGAGGCCGATCTCAATTACGTCGGTAGTATTACTATCGATGGAAAATTGCTGGATGCCGCCGGTATTCTAGAAGGCGAGAAGGTCCAAATCGTCAACAACAACAATGGCGAACGCATCGAAACCTACACCATCCGCGGGGAGGAAGGATCAGGTGTCATCTGCCTTAACGGTGCTGCTGCTCGTCGGGTGCAGGTCGGTGATATGGTGATCATTATCTCCTACGGTTTGATGACTCCAGAGGAAGCCAAGGAGTTTGAACCGCTGGTCGTTTTCCCCGGTGATGATAATCAGATTTAGCGGCCGCCTTTATGACTTCGCTTCGCAACTGTTTTGTAAAGGGTGTGCATTAAGGCCAACCTCCAGATTTATCTGCTCCTGCGGAGCGAGTTTTTTTCGGCGCGGATTTCGCGGATCATCAAGATCGAAAACGGATGTTGGCTGCGCCAACGTCTATTAGCCTAAGGCCGCTGCTCCTTTACGAGGGAGAGGGAGCTCTTACTTTAGAATTTCTTGTTAAGCTATAGCAAACTGCTTTGCTCAAAACTGCTGATCTCGATTTTAAAGCAAGTCTTGCCGCTTGAGTCTAGCAGGCGAGCGAAGCGACGCCGGTCTTGCGTCTCGATTCTCGCAGCGAAGCGGTCTCGCCTCTCGATTCTAAAACCCTCAATCTACCGACCAGTGCCAGCGGGACTGTAGCAGCGGCAAATCATCGACAGGAAGGGATTTAAAATGGAGATATTCTTCTCCCAATTGCAGTCGCAGCCCATCCTGGCCAGCTCGATACTGAAAGGGTAGCTCAGCCCTCCGCCAGCGGTAGCGCTCCCTTGCTTGATCTTCCAATATCCAATAATCATCGCGCAGTATATAGAGTCGATACCAGTCAGAACCTTCTGGAGCGGTGTAAACGCCATGCAAATCGGCTACGGGCCGCTGGCTTTCCCAAAAAAAACCACGTTGGGCATAGGGCCAAATTAACTCCAGCAATAGTAAACTCAAAAGCGCTGTTTTCCATATTCGTTGCCGCTTATTTCTGGAGAGGTTTAACACCTGGCTCTGCTGAAGAACAGCAGCAGCAGGCCGATTATCTACCCAGGCGATAAACCGGCGAAAGTCTGCACCCAAAATCGCCAGATTGAGCAGCAGTAGTAAAGCGCTGAAGAGCTTGACCGAAATGTCAAAACTCCAATTGACGGCTACCACATTGAGCGTAACGGGCAACAACAACCAGGCACCCAGGCGGCGCCAGCGCGGCCAAAGCAACAATAGCGCAGGAATGATTTCAGCCAGTCCCAGCCACCACTGGTAAGTCCGGGAACTGCCCATTACGGTCCAGTAGAGTAAATCGCGGTCCAGTTGGCCAGTCTCCGCAAATAGTACATACATATCGGGTTGTGCAAACTGACTACCCGCAATTTTATCGAGGCCGTAACGTAGGAATACGATGGCGAGATAGTAGGTAAAGGCGAGCTGTACTAGCTGTGTGGTCGACAGGATTTCACGCAAAGGGCGCAACGATTTTTCGCAACGAGCGCAACGTGAAATTGCTTTTTGGCCCAAATAGAGTAAGAGGCTTACTGGAAGTAATAAGCCTAGCAAAGCCCAGCTTTGCTGGCTGTCGGAGGCGAGACCAATAAGTGGCTCTCGACCAGTCCACCAATGTGCAAGTGCGGCAGTGGGCCGATCAAAGAACCAGTGAATGAGGTCCGTGTGTCCGCTAAAAAACTGCCAATCGAAGGGAAAGCAGAGGAGCAGAATAAACAGGTAGACAACAGCCAGCGATTTTATTTCAGCGAAGCGGCGCAAAGAAGAATAGCACTAACTAAGCCTTGATGGCCCAACGGCCGCCTAGGGCCAGTATGCCGAGTAGTGCCAGCCAGAGGAAGTTGAAATGGTGCTCACTACTGGCAGCAGCCTGTTTCAATTCAGGCGTAGTATTGGCTAGTGCTTGCTCTGCCAGATCTTCTTGGCCCTGCCCATTGTCAGACTTTTGGGTTTGTTTTTTAGTCCCCAAGGGAGAAGGAGCAGAACTTTGCGGTTGCTGCTGCGGATC
>JBCCDS010000101.1:0-13100 GCA_039030655.1 Bacteroidota bacterium
ACCGCTGCAAATAATCCGCCGTCTCAGGATAATCAACGGTAAAGTGCAGGCCACGGCTTTCGTGTCGCAGCGAAGCCGTCTTAGTGACCAGATAGCCGATCGTAATCAGGTTGCGCAGCTCACAGAGCTGGGGGCTAACCAAGGTTTCTTTGTAGAGATTTTCTGACTCGTTGTAGAGCAGCTCTAGTCGATTCATAGCTCGGCTGATTCGGACATTGGAGCGTACGATACCGACATAATTACTCATCACCTCTTTAAGTTCCTTAACGGATTGAGTGATCAGTACCAATTCATCCGGGTCGGTGGTGCTGGTGCGGTGCCACTGCGGGATATCTTCGTTGATGGTCCAGGGATCGATTTTGGCAGCAATATCGTGGGCAATACGGTGGCCAAAGACCAAGGCTTCCAACAGACTGTTACTGGCCAGGCGGTTGGCGCCGTGAAGGCCGGTGCAGGTACACTCCCCTACAGCATAGAGGCGTTGGATATTGGTCTGTCCTAGCGCATCCACCTTAATGCCGCCACAGAGGTAGTGACAGGCTGGAGAGACAGGGATCATATCCTGCATGGGGTCGATGCCAATGCTTTTACACTTATCGGTAATGGTCGGAAAATGGTCGTAGAATTTGTCTTCATCCAGCTGGGTACAATCGAGGCTCATATGTTCGTAGCCACCAATTTTCATTTCTTTATCGATGGCACGGGCCACGATATCGCGGGGAGCCAGGCTAGCGCGCTCATCGTAGTCGTGCATAAACTCTTCGCCATTGGGTCGTTTAAGGATGGCTCCAAAACCGCGGACGGCTTCGCTGACCAGGAAGGCGCGGTTGCGCTCACCACCAGCGGGTTCGTAGAGCGCTGTGGGATGGAACTGGACAAATTCCATATTCTCAATGTGGCCTTTGGCGCGGTAGACCATGGCGATGCCGTCGCCCGTGGCAATGACGGGGTTGGTCGTGGCACGGTAGATCTGTCCGCCGCCGCCAGTGGCCACGATGGTAGTACGAGCCAGGATTGTATCGATCTCCTTAGTCTCCTTATTGAGAACATAAGCTCCGTAGCACTCGATATTGGGCGTTAGTTTGGTGACGGTACGACCCAGATGGTGTTGGGTCAGGAGGTCCAGGGCGAAGTAGTGCTCGTGAACAGTTATGGTATCAATAGTAGCCGCCTTGGCGCTTAGCGCCCGCTGGATCTCCCAGCCGGTCAGATCTTTGTAGTGGAGGATGCGGTTTTCGCTATGGCCACCTTCGCGGCCCAGGTCGTAACGCTGGAAATGGTCTTTGTCGAAGCGGGTGCCCCATTCGATGATCTCCTCTACCCTAGTGGGGCCTTCTTCGACAACGATGCGAACGATCTCTTCGTCGCAGAGGCCAGCGCCGGCATCGAGGGTATCTTCAATGTGCTTTTCGAAATTGTCGGAGCCGTGGTCCCAGACGGCCGCTACCCCACCCTGGGCGTAGCTGGTATTAGATTCTCGTTCATTGGTTTTGGTCAGTACGTTAATCTTCAGTTCAGGACGGAGCATGGCTAGTTTGATGGCCGTGCTCAGGCCGGCGATGCCGGAGCCGATGATGAGTACGTCGGTCTTGATCATAAAGCTGTTAGTCGGGTGATTGGCAAGATAATGATCGCGAAGGGATGTTGAAGGCTCCGGGTTGCACCCGGAGGTATTATTGTTCATCCCCTTCAGGGATGGCTTTGAATAAGAAGGAACATAGATATCTATCCAGAGGCTTTTTTATTCATCCCCTTCTCGGAGGCGGTTTAGTTTGTACTTCCGCAGGTGTAGAGGTAGAATCAAGATTGACCCGATTAAATCGGAACTTCTAGAGCTGAGCATCGAGACCTATCCATTTGATCCGTCTCGGCTCTCGATTCTCGTAATACCTGGCGAAGCCAGAATGGTCTCGGTTCTTCGTTACACCTGCGGAAGTACAAAAAAAACTTAAGTTTAAGGGTATGAAACAGCTGTGCCTACTTCTTCTTGCTTTATGCTTATTCCATTGTGATATGCCCCTTAAAGAACCCGAAAAAACCGAGGACGAGACAACTGAGGTCGTCGAAGAGCGCCAGCCTTATATCTACGAAGGAGAAGCCTTGCGCGTAGGGGTAGTCGGGCTGGTGCACACGCACGTACACTGGATTCTGGGCAGAGAGCACTACGGCGACATTGAGATCGTGGGCATCGTCGAGCCTAACCGCGATTTAGCCCAGCGCTACAGCGAGCAGCATGGCTATTCGATGGATATAGTTTTCGACAGTATGGAAGAAATGATTGCGGCTACCCAACCCACAGCAGTGACGGCTTTTAACCGCATTTACGATCATTTAGCGGTGGTCGAGTACTGCGCGCCACGAGGCATACACGTGATGGTAGAAAAGCCATTGGCCGTCAGTTGGGAGCACGCGCAGCGGATGGCCAAGTTGGCGCGCGAGCACCAAATCGAATTGCTGACCAATTATGAGACTTCCTGGTACGGCAGTAACTACGCCGCCTATGATCTGCTGCACGAACAAGAAAAAATAGGTCCCTTACGGCGCATTGTCTTTCACACGGGGCATCCGGGTCCCATTGAAATAGGCTGTAACGAAGAGTTTGTGGAATGGCTGATTGACCCTAAATGGAATGGAGGTGGTGCGCTGACTGATTTTGGCTGTTATGGTGCCAACCTGGCTACTTGGTTGCAAAAAGGTCAAACCCCGGAAACGGTAAGTTGTATCCGCCAGCAGATCAAGCCGGAGCTATATCCTGAAGTGGAGGATGACGCAACCATTATCCTGACCTATCCAAAGGTGCAGGTCATCATTCAGGCTTCATGGAACTGGTCGCACAATCGTAAGGACATGGAGGTCTACGGCACCCATGGCTACGTGATTTGCCACGACGGTAACACCATGACGATCCTGGAAGAGGAAGAAAGTGGGCCTTACGACCAGACTGCAGATCCGATTATCTACGGCCTGCACGACCCTTTTGCCTACCTCAATCAGGTGTTGAGCGGTAGGCACAAAGAGGCTGCATTTGGTGTTTCAAGCCTGGAAAACAACCTAATTGTAATGCAAATTCTGGAGGCAGCTCGCTTATCTGCAGAGCGGGGAGAAGTCGTTAAATGGGAGGAATTATACGTGGATTGAAGTTAAATTACATCGCGATAAGACATTTCTTTGAGTCGGCAATTGTTGTATCCACATTAAATGTTTAGATTGAAGTTGTTTAGTGTTCTATCTAATTTAGAGTGCCTGTTAGTAAACAACATTTTTTCATCAAACACGCACACTCATGTCTAAAGAGCTTATTTTCAAAATAGCCCGCTACTTGCTAGCTGTAATTATGATTGTCTTTGGAGCCAATAAGCTATTTGGCTTCATGGAAATGCCTCCACCTACTGATGCAACAGCGGGTATGTTCTTAGGAGCAGTTTTTGGTTCCTATCTCGGTAAGTTCATCGCTTTCACCGAAATCATTGGCGGCGCCCTTTTACTAGCCCCCAAAACAGCCTTTTTAGGGCTACTGGTTTTAGCACCGGTAGTGGTTAATATTGCCGGCTTCCATTTCGCGCACGACTTCCCCGGCAACCCTGCTTGGATGCTAACGGTAGCGCTATGGATTGTTGCGGCTATAGGCTTTGAAGGTCGCTTCAAAAACCTGGTACAATAGTCTCTTTTCCCTATTGACGAAAGCCGCTGATCTGCAGATCGGCGGCTTTTGTGTTTTAGGGGTAGATACTTGACGCTTCAGTGTTATTTCTGGTGGATTGGGATTAGTTTTCAGTATATAAAGCCCCGTCTTTTGCTAGCAGTAGTGCGAAGTTGCACTGCTAATAATCAAGCGTAAAAAATGAAAATCACCTTCATTGGTCTAGGAATTATGGGTAGCCGAATGGCAAGCCATCTATTGGAAAACGGATTGGATCTGACCGTCTATAATCGATCTGCTCCCCCTCAGGAGGCCTTGGCTGCAAAAGGCGCAAAAACGGCAACATCCGCGGTAGAGGCCGTGGCTGAAGCCGACCTGGTCATTAGTATGCTCTCTACTCCTGAAGTGGTGGAGGCGCTTTTTTTCGGCGAGGATGGCCTGTTGTCAGCGATGCCAAAAGGCGCTATCTGGGCGGATTGTTCTACGGTCAACCCTTCCTTTTCGCTGCGGGCTGCGCAAGCAGCTACCGCTGCGGGTATTCAGTTTGTTGATGCGCCCGTAGCGGGTTCTAAGCCACAGGCAGCGGCGGCACAACTGGCCTTTTTTGTGGGCGGCTCGCAAGCGCTATTCCAACGCGTGGAACCCATCTTTCAGCAGATGGGTGCTAAGGTGTTGCACGTGGGCGAAACGGGTAAAGGAGCCAGTTTCAAAATGCTGGTGAATGCTATGCTGGCCCAGTCGATGATTCTTTTCTCCGAGTCGGTATTACTGGGCGAGAAGCTAGGATTGAGCAAAGATTTTCTGCTAGACACTTTGCCAAAGCTGCCCGTGGTTGCTCCTTTCACGCAGTTTAAAACCGCGATGATCAAGGACAATGATTACGAAGTACAATTCCCCCTGGAATTGATGTACAAAGACCTCCACCTCGCAGCCATGACCGCCTATGAGCACGATCAGCCGCTGCATTTGGCTAATGCGGCTAAAGAGTTATACGCCGCTGCAAAGCACCGTGGTATGGGGCGGCTGGATTTTGCGGCGATACATCGGTATTTGGAGAGGGGGTAGTTGGGTAGTTGGGTAGTTGGGTAGTTGGGTAGTTGGGTAGTTGGGTAGTTAAGATAATTTAGGGTGAAATACCGTTTATAGCTGCATGAGGTATTTTTTGCGCCTGCTTTATTACATTTCCGTTTTTTCGTTTTTAAGCATCCTGACTCAAATTGGCGGCTTGATTTGGGTCATCGTTCGCTTGAGTTACCGCACGAAACACCTTTGGCGCAGGCGAGCAGTTTATGTCTTAGCGTATTTGGTAGCGACCTTTTTGGTTGTGCCTCAGCTCGCTAAGGTTAATGGCCGGACTAGTCTACCGATGGGAAAAAGCGGAGACCTTAGACCGCACACTTATTGGACGGTCTTGCTAAATCGGCAGTACGTGAGTAGGGAGATGTATCAGCATCTTATGGTAGTCGCGGAAGACGTTGCCAGTAACTATCCTGGTACATCTACCAGTTATTTGGATGGGAACTTTCCTTTTTGGGATGGCTTTCCTCTGTTACCCCACATCAGTCACAATGATGGTAAGAAGGTTGACTTAGCATTTCACTACCGCCTGAATGGTGAGGCAACGAACGCTAAGCCCGCGTTTAGCGGCTATGGTGCTTACGTCGAACCTTCATCCATTGCAGGGACCAGACTAACGCAATGCAAAGCCGCCGGCTATTGGCAGTACGACTTTAGTAAGTACCTGAGTTTTGGTCGGCGGAATGATTTGGAGCTAGATGTAGAGCGTACTCGCAATTTGATCCAGGAGTTAATCCGTGAAGTGCCGCGCAGCAAAATACTACTGGAGCCTCATTTGCGTCAGCGAATGGGACTGAGTGCTGATCGGGTGAGGTGGCAAGGGTGTCATTCGGTGCGGCATGATGATCATTTGCATTGGGAAATTCCCTGACCAACGGACTAACGGACTGGTCAAAATTTGAGCCATTCACCACAAGCATCCACCTCTTAACAGAGTCCCTTCATGACCAGTCCACCTCAATCCACTTCTTGATCAAAGCCGGGCTATTCCCTCCAGTAGCCCTTGCGGCTACGCGGCTTTTCGCCTGCGCGTTCGCGCAAAAAACTGATCTAGAATTAAACAGTAGCTTTCGTAATTTTCTACACAAAGCTTGTAGCCACTAGTTCCAAAAATAGTGCCAGCTACTTCAATCAGTTTCGCTCTTTCCAGGTAACGTAAATGATCAGATACTGCCGTTTGGGAAAGTGGTAAATAATCAAAAATCTGATCAGTCGGCAAAACCGCAAAAGTTGACAATAACTCAATGATTTGCTGCCTAGCAGGATGAGACAACACGAAACCGAATTCGGCGACTTCTCGCTCCTCTAGCGAGAAAAGATAAAGTTTTGATAAGGCCACAGGTGAAAATTTTAAAACATAAATTTATTTAATAAATAATTAATAAACAAAAAATATTTATTCTTTCAAGTAGGGGTCCCCCTTTACTAGCAACATCTTCAGCATGTAGCTAAACCCCACTTTCCCTCAGCCACCCAAATTGAAAACCTATGCGCAGTCTATTGCTCCTTATCAGTCTGCTGATTTTATCTACTTCCAGTTGTTGGTTTGAAGACGACGACGATGACCAAAACTGTCTGGTCGGTGTCGGCCCCGAAGTCACGGAAGAATTGCCCGTGAGTGACTTCAAGGAAATTGAACTCACCCTACCCGCTCAGGTTTTTTTGACCCAAGGACCGGAATTCAGTGTGACCGTCACCGGGCGCGCCAATATCATCAACAACCTCAACCTCAACGTAATCAATGACCGCTGGGAGATCGCGCCGCGAGACTGCGTATCCGACCTGGGTAATATGCAATTTTTCATTACCCTGCCCGAACTAGAAGCCCTGGAAATTACTGGCCCTGGCGATTTCATCTCCGAAAATACCTTCGTGGTCGGCGACTTGGATATCGATCTAACCGGCACCGGCCGGGTCAACCTTGACTTGGAAGCCGACGACATCACTATCGAGAATAGTGGCACAGCCGATGTCAACCTTAGCGGCACGGCCGACGAACTGGAGTACCGCCTGACCGGCACCGGTGACCTCAGCGCTTTTGACCTCCAGCTGCGCGAGGCATTCATCCGTCTGACGGGCACTGGCGATGTCGAAGTACTGGTCAGTGATCAGCTAACCGTCCAAATCGTCGGTACCGGAATCGTAAGCTATCGAGGCAATCCTAATCGGGATGTGTCCATCACTGGCACGGGCTCGGTCATCGACGCTAATTAGTACGTTTTTATTTGTACTTCCGCAGGTTTCGGCAGCGCTGCTAAAACCTGCGGAAGTACAAAACCAAAGGGTAAAAAACTCAATCGCCCTATCTTTGGACCAATCCCAGTCCGATAGCCTGCATGCGTATTCTATTTGCTCTTTTCCTTTTTCTTATTGGATGGAATATTATCTCTGCTCAAAGTGCGGATAACCGTGCACGTATCGATAGCCTGGAAAGGCTGCTTGAAATCGTAACTGAATCGGGGCAAGAGAAGGTAGACATCCTCAATCAACTGGGCTACGAATACTGGATTATTGAGCCCAATCAATCTGAACGCTACGGCCTCGAGGCCCTAGAAATCGCTCAGGCAAGCGCCTACCCTGCCGGCAATGCCTTTGCCAACCGAGTAATCGGCGTGGCCCACTGGGCCAGAGGAAATCTAGAACTGGCCTTTCGCTACCTACTCGATGCAGAGGCCGATTACCGCGAGCTGAATGACCAATCTGGCCTAGCTAATAGCCGACTCAATCTTGGGCTAGCTTATACTGATCAGCGCAATTTCGATATGGCGCATCAGAAGATTCACCAGGCATTACAAAGCTTTCGCCAACTGGGGGATCAATCGCGCATCGCTACTTCCTACACCAAACTCGGTGATCTGCTGACGATCCAACAAGCCTACGATTCCGCCTTCACCTACCTACGCGAAGCCCTCGATATTCATCAGCAAACCAACTTCCTCTACGGCATCGCCGAAGTCAATAATAAGCTAGGCAAACTAGCTATCGCTAAGGAGGACTACAACGAAGCCATCTCCTACTTTTTAGTAGCGATGACTGCCGGCGGTCAACGCAATGACCACGTCGGCCTGGCAGAAAACAACTACGGCATCGGCTACGCCTACCTTCAGCAAACCAACTATACCCAGGCCCGTACCTACCTGACCTCCGCTTTGCGGATAGCCGAAACCTTCGGTTTGAAAAAAATTCTGCGCGATGCCTACTATTCCTATATGGAGCTGGAAAAAGCCGAAGGCAATTACCGAGCAGCAGTCGGTTATTACGACAATTATCTGACCGTCAGAGATACACTCTTCAATGAAGAACAGGCCAATATCATTGCCAATCTGGAAGCACAACGCACCTTCGCCGATAAAGAACGGGAACTACAGCTGGCCCAACGCGATCTCGACCTACTCGTACAACGGAAGAAAACCGACCGGCTGACCATCCTAGCTCTGGTGATGGGATTGATTAGCCTGGCAGCCATCGGCTTCGGTATGATCCAGCGAAAAAACAGCAAACTAGCTCGTAAGCAACAGGATCTGCTATCCGCCCAAAGAGTTACTAGTGAACTACAATATAGCCTTAAGGCCAAGGACCAGGAACTGACTTCCTATACCCTCAATTTTGTCCAGAAAAATGAGTTGATCGCTGATCTAAAGGCACGGCTCAAAAATTTAAAACCGCAACTAGAGCGCACGCACCAAAAAGATCTGGATGCTATTGGGCGGCAGCTAGATACCGCGCTACGAGTCGACGAAGACTGGAGCGATTTCCGCCGACACTTTGAAAGTGTACATCCTGAGTTAATCGGCCGACTGACCAAAGACTATCCCAAACTGACCAAGAATGAGTTCAAGCTCATCGCCCTCCTGCGCCTGAAACTTTCCTCTAAAGAGATCAGTACAGTACTTGGCATCTCACCCGATAGCGTAAAAACAGCACGCTATCGACTCCGTAAAAAGCTGGATATCGACCCTAAGCAGGAATTATTCGATTTTTTACTCCAGTACGAGCAAGAGCTCTAAAAGGTCACAAAGCATTTGTATATCAATATTTTACACATTAAAAAATATATTTTTAATCTAATTGTCTACCCTTTGTCTACCCCCATTCTAGGGGACGTATACTTTCCGTAGCCTCCAAATAATTGATTCCCGCAATTCTTCGGTTCACTTTTGTCTTGTCGCTTTGACAGTGATTATCATCTTGTTAAGTGAAAAGCTTTCAAGAATGCTAAAACACCTTGGCCAAGCGCATTCAACTTAAAACCTTTAAGGAGGTCGGGCAGCTTTGGCCAACCGACCAGTTTGTGATCCCATAGTGTGTGCACCGGGGAGTTTGAGAAAACTTCCCGGGTTTTGGGAACTTGACTTAACTCGCTTACCATCATAAAAACCTAATCAAGCAGCAGCTGTCTTTGTGCTGGTCTTTCCAGACCGATAGCTTAGCCCCTTACTCATAATACCTCTTCATATGAATGCATTCGCCTATTGGGCATTGCTGATGTTCGCCATCAGCCTGACCGCCTGTACCTATGACCAATTGGAAGCGCCTGATAATTGTCTGGCACCTCTGGAACTGGAAGTCATCAATAGTACTCCTTCAAGTTGTGGTCTATCGATTGGTGGATTCGAAGTCCGTGTACTCAATCCCAGCCCTGAGCAGGAATTGGTCAATTTCTCCATCGACGGGGAAAATTTTCAGGGAAGTGGTCAGTTCGACAATCTGAGCGCAGGAGTTTACCTAGTAAGAGCTACCAACGGAAGTTGCGAAGCCAGCCTCGAGTTGAGTATCGACAATGAAGAAGGACTCAATGCTAGTCTACAATCCTCTGCCTCCGCTTGCACCAGCCCCACTGGTAGTATTCAAATCAATGCTACAAATGCCCAGGGAGAGGTCCGCTATTCGTTGAACGGAAGTGCCGCTCAAAGCAGTGCCGTTTTTGAGGATCTGGCGCCGGGTGAATATCAGATTATCGCTACCGACGATTCGGGCTGTAGTATTAGTCTGGAGACGACCATCCTCTCCGATGTCAGTTTTGCAACAGTGGATGCTATCATCCGCAGCAATTGTGCCGTTAGTGGTTGCCATAATGGCAATGTATCCCCTGATCTGCGGAATGCTTCCACCATTAGAGATCGGGCCAATCGCATTCAAACCCGCACGGGTGCTCGCTCGATGCCGCCATCCAGTAGTGGTCGTAGTCTCACTCAGAACCAGATCGATGCCATTCAGTGCTGGGTCGAAGATGGTGCTCCCCAATAATCTTTCCTTTAACCACTTAAATCGCTTAGCATGAAACTTCGCACAAAAATCTTCCTGGCCGTAGCGCTTGTAGGTGTCGCCCTAGCCTATTACATGCTCACCCCTACCCCGGTGATCAACATCCAGAAAGCGGATACCGAAATCAACGTCAACGCCTCCCACATCTACGCCAGCTACTTCGACGACGAATCGGCAGCCAATGCCGAATACGCAGGCAAGGTGGTAGAAGTGAGCGGCACCCTGCTTTCCGTAGAACAACTGGACAACGGCGACTATCAAGTAGCCTTAGACGCTGACAATCCACTGGGGAAGATCATCTGCACCCTACAAGTTATCGCTCCCGGCCTAGAAAGTCTGGAAATGGGGCAAAGCATCACGGTAAAAGGCGTTTGTACGGGCTACTTGTTCGACGTCGTCATCGATCATGCTATGATTGTCTGATCGACCATCGGTATTCCAGCTACTCTCCTCAATATTCCACCCAATCGCTAGTCCTGAGCTGCGATTACCAATCCAAAAAAATGAATTTCACGAAATGCCTGGCTTCCCTAATCCTGCTATTGAGTCTGCAAGTGCTCCAGGCGCAAGATCCTTTAATTACGCGCAATAGCACCACTACCTTCTTCTCTCATGCCCCACTGGAAGATATTGAAGCCGTCAACCAACGCACTACCGCTGCGATCGATTTGGGCAAGCAGGAGATTGTCGTAAAAATGCTCATTCAGCACTTCGAATTTGAAAATGCGCTGATGCAAGAGCACTTCAATGAAAACTACATGGAATCGGAAGAATTTCCTGCCGCTTTATTCCAAGGTAGCTTTAGTAGTGAGGAGGCTATAGATCTCAATACCCCGGGAGAATATACCCTCAAAATAGACGGCAAGATCAGCATGCACGGTGTAACTCAGCCACTAGCATGTGAAGCCACTTTTATCGTAAAGGAAGAAGCCGCCGTACAAGCTACCACTGAGTTTATGTTACGCCCTGATGATTTCGACATCGCTATTCCATCGATGGTCGTACGAAATATTGCCGAAGAGATAAAGGTGACGACCATCCTCAACTTCTAGTTGCACTTCTCCACTAGCACGAGCGACAGCCCTACTGACCACTTTCTGGTTCAATGGGGCTGTCGCTTTAAAGCACCATCAATCATGACACACATTTTCTCCTGTTGCTGGGTAGCCATTTTGCTACTGACCAGCACGACATTTTTATCTGCCCAGGATGATTTACTCAATTTACTGGATGCGGATACACCTGCGGAAGTACAAATCACCCCAGCCACCTTCAAGGGCAGCCGTTTGATCAATGGCCACACGGTAATGACGCGCCGTAAAGGCAGTCTGGAATTCCTGATTGCTCACCGCTTTGGGCGCATCAACTCTGGGGCCTACGAGCTTTTTGGCCTCGACAATGCCAACGTCCGTTTTGGCATCGACTACGGATTTACCGATCAACTCACTATGGGTTTTGGTCGTAATTCCTTCGAGAAGACCTATGATATGTTTGCGAAGTATGCCCTCATTCGACAGCAAACCGATCTGCGTGAGATTCCCTTTTCTCTGACCCTGTTTGCCAGTGCTGCCATCAAGACGCTGCGAGATACGGAGCCGGAATTGGAGTTTAGTCAGCGCCTGACCTACAGCTATCAAGCTCTGATCGCCAGCAAGCTTACGCCGGCTCTTTCCCTGCAATTGATGCCCACTTTGATCCACTACAATGCTGCACCTGAGGGCCAAAATAATGATTTGGCCGCGCTGGGAATTGGCGGCCGCATCCTACTCACTAAGCGCCTTTCGATAAACGCAGAATATTATTACCGCTTTCAGGAGCGGGAGCTAGACGCCTTTCGCGACCCCATTGCCATTGGCATTGATCTGGAAACAGGTGGCCACGTCTTTCAACTACAGTTTACCAATAGTCGCTCGATGGTAGAAAAGGGCTTTATCCGGGAAACGACCGGTAGCTTTTTCGACGGCGACATTCATTTTGGTTTCAACATTACTCGGACCTTCTAAGCAGAGTTACTCTGCCCCCTCAAAAAACCCAACCTATGCCTACTCCAATTGAAATTTTATTGGACCCCATCTCCCTTATTTTTCTGGCCATGTACGCCGGCCTAATGCTGTGGGAAGCACTGCTTCCCGCTCGTTCTTTGCCACGGGTACCCAACTGGAAGCTAAAGGGGATGCTCTCCTTCATCACCTTCTTTTACCTATCCAGCTACTTACCGATTTTTATTGACCCCTTGTTATCTCCCTATCAACTCATTGACCTGAGTGCGCAAGGAGCGCTGGTCGGGGGTATTCTGGGCGTACTGCTTTACGAGCTGGGGGTCTACCTCTGGCATCGCAGTATGCACCAGTCAGATTTTCTGTGGCGCAGCTTTCACCAGATGCACCACAGCGCCGAGCGTCTCGATACCTGGGGCGCCTTTTGGTTTAGCCCGCTCGATATGATCGGCTTTACCCTGCTGGGTAGTATCTGTTTTGCGCTCTTGATGGGCTTAAGTGCTCCGGCCATTACGGTGGTACTGCTGACGACCAATTTCATGGCCGTTTTTCAGCACGCTAACATCAAGACTCCACAATGGGTCGGCTACTTTGTTCAACGACCGGAGGCTCATGCTATCCACCATGCCAAGGGCATACATCGTCACAACTACTCTGATTTGCCCATTTTTGACATCCTCTTTGGGACTTTCCGCAACCCCAAGCAATACGTCAAAGAGACCGGGTTTTACCAGGGTGCCTCGGCAAAAGTCGTGGACATGCTCCGTTTCAAGGATATAAATAAGTAGCCTAATTTGTACTTCCACAGGTCGGAGCGCAGCGGAGATCCTCGACCCTCGGGATCAAAACGTCCCCCGGAAGTTTTGATCCTCGATAAGTGCTGGGAGCACGAAATCGGGGTATAATCCTGCGGAAGTACAAAACTCATCGACTGTCTATGGCTATTCGTAGAATGATAGGTATAACTTAACGCAAGAGTGCGCTTGGTTTTCAGGAGTTTGCTTAGTTTCAAGACCAGTAACTAAATGAAAACCTATATGAAGCGAATACCCATATTCCTATTCCTATGTTTTGTTAGCCTTAGTCTGGCCGCCCAAATGGACGCCAGATTACTCCGCTAC
>JBCCDS010000102.1:0-12869 GCA_039030655.1 Bacteroidota bacterium
CAACATTAGGTATGTTTGAGTTTAGAATTTTTTTATTTTTTTTACTTCCGCAGGTGTAATAGTCTTTCAGTCTGTTAAACTAAAAGGCTAGTCTACTAAAGTCTACCTTAAAAGAGTATAGCTTAGCCCGCATCTACGACTCCGCAGTATTGCTGGAAAGGACGAATGATAAAAAATTGTCTCAGCGCTATAAATAGATTTGTATAATTGCATTAGCCACTACTTTTGGGCTTAGAGTTCCTTACTGATTCCATTGGTCATGGAAGACTTTCGACCTGCCTACCTACGTGAGTAACTATGTCTTTAATCAGTAGGCAAGTAGCATACTTACCGGAATCGTGTGCTAGCTCGAAAATGATACTTAGGCCAAAAGCAGTAATCTCAAGTCACTGATTCGTAGGTATGAAGCCGTTTTACTGAAAACCGGGAAGCGCTTAACCGTCGAACTGTAGTAAGACTGTTTGGCGCTGCACGAGTCGCTGGCGCTCCCATGGGCCCAGTGATCGTTCTCTTTGACGTAAGTTGTAAGTTATTAACTTCTTTAAACCGGCTAACCAGCTTAATTTGCTACTATGTATCCAATTTCTGGTTTGTTATTGCCCCTCTTCTTAATCATCCTAAGTTGCCAACCTGTAACATCCCCTCCAGATGGAAATGCCGAACGAGCGAAGATTCTGGAGTTGCACCATGCGCAACGCGATCACCACTTCAATGCCGACGCTACATCCTTCGTGAGCCAGTTTTCTTCCCAGTACCGCTCGGTAAATCGCGGCGAAGTGCAACAACCCAGCTCCGCAGAAAGCGAGGCCCTTTTTCAACCCTACTTCGAATCGGTAGATTTTATCGCCTGGGATGACCAAACCGCTCCCATCATCGAGTTTTCAGCCGATTATTCGATGGCTTATTCCATCGTCCAAAAAGAAGTCATCCTTGCTTATCCCCTGGATGACGGCAGTAGCTACGTCGATACTACCTACTATGCCTGGACGACCATCTACCGTAAATATGCCGACGAATGGAGAGTTGATTGCGTAACAAGTACGACGGTCCCCAAAAATTGAGATTCTCATTTTTAGACCTAGCCTTTATAGCTCTAGATAATTCCAACTTCTTTTGCTACGCTCAGCACTAATTTCTCCCAACTCCCAAGCATGTCCTTTCTACAGGCCGAATGGCGCAAATTAATCCTGGTCAATTATGAGATTGATCCTAGAGTGCTTCAGCCACTGCTACCCGCTAAAACAGAACTGGATGTTTGGCAAGGGCGCTGCTATGTAAGTGTAGTGGGATTTATGTTTCTACGTACCCGCCTGCTAGGGATTAAAATTCCCTGGCACGTTAATTTCCCAGAAGTAAACCTCCGCTTTTATGTGCGGCATCACGATGGGCAGCAGTGGAAACGGGGCGTAGTTTTCATCCAGGAAATTGTACCTAAAGTAGCCATCAGTTTTGTGGCTAATACACTCTACCGCGAACATTATGTAACTCGAAAAATGGGCTACAATTGGTCACCTACAGCAAGCGGTCAACGGGTAAGCTACAGCTGGAAGAAGTCTGGGTACTGGCAGGAAATTAGTGTCGAAGCAGCTCAGCTTGCGCAAGCGATTGAAGAGGGCTCCGAAGTTGAATTTATTACGGAGCATTATTGGGGCTATTCACAGCAAGGCCGCGAAAAGACCATTGAATACGAAGTAACCCATCCGCGTTGGGAACATTATCCGGTTAAAAGCTATAATCTGAAAGTCGACTTCAGCAAAAACTACGGAGCGGACTTTGCTTTCCTAGACGATGCACAACCACGCTCGGTAATGCTAGCAGAGGGTTCGCCAATTACAGTGGAGCATCGCCGAAAATTATAGGGTTATCTTAAATCAAAATTCAAGCTCATGCCTGCTGGATATTCTGGAACTCCCCTAGCTAAGAAATTGGGTGTAAAAGCCGGTTTTCGCCTGCTGCTTTGGCAGCAACCGGAGCATTACTTGGAGCTCTTCTCCGACTGGCCAGAAGGGGTTGAAATACAATATCAAACTGAGGCTGCAGACGTCGATTGTATCCATGCCTTTTTTAAGGAAATGACGGATTTGCAAAATGCGATACCAGCACTGAAGGCAGCCCTGAAAAAGACGGGTATGTTATGGGTAAGCTGGCCGAAGGGGAAGTCGACCATCCCCACTGATTTAAAGCGGGAACCCATCCGGGAACATCTGCTCGATATAGGCCTGGTTGATGTGAAAGTAGCCGCGGTAGATGAGGATTGGAGTGGGCTGAAGTTTGTTTATCGCCTTAAAGACAGATAGTTAGTGTCGAACGGGGCTAGAAATGAGAAGTAGCTTGGCCGACTGACTCATTCGTATAGTGGCGAGCCTCGTTCGTAGATTTTTGCTGTTGGCTCACGGAAATTGGGTTGATTTTGAGTGAATACCCATTAAAATTGCCCAATTTTGAGCACGCTTACTCCCATTTCTGCTAATCGAATTCAATCTGTAGACGCCTTGAGAGGCTTTGCCTTAGCGGGGATTGTTTTGGTCCACATGGTTGAAAACTATATCGGTGGACCGACCCCAGAAGGCGTAATGCCTTCCGGAGATGGAGTTCTTAACGGCGCGACCTTCTTCATTATCGAGTTTTTCTTGCGCGGAAAGTTCTTTGCCCTTTTCTCTTTCCTTTTTGGCCTCAGCTTCTTTATCCAGTTGAATAATGCCGAGCAGCGGGGACAGAATCTCAGCGGACGATTTTTCTGGCGCTTGCTGCTCCTGCTAGGAATCGGATACGTCCATCATCTGTTTTATCGTGGTGATATCTTGACAATCTACGCGGTAATTGGTATGGTCCTCATTCCATTCTATCGAATGAGTAATCGTTGGTTGTGGGTTCTGTTTAGCGCTTTGATGCTGGGAGCTGGCCGTTTTTTGATCTTTGGAACTGTAGGAACGGGCAACCTATTTATTCCTTTTGAAATGGGGCCTCAAAGCCCCGAGATTGCCGCCTATTTTGAAACCCTGCGCTCGGGTACCTTATGGGAAGTCTGGCAAACTAACGCTACCCAAGGACACATTATGAAGGCCGATTTTCAGCTGGGTGTTTTTGGCCGCGCCTATTTGACCCTGGGTTTCTTTATTCTGGGCTTATTAGCGGGGCGCTATGGTTTCTTCCAAAATTTTCAAGAAAAGCGCAAGCTGTGGCGCAAGCGCTTGTTTTGGTGTATGGGACTTTTCTTGCTCTCGGGACTGGCCACGGGACTGTTCTTTTCCATTGCCAATTCGTCACCAGGAGAAGGTGGTGGCTTCGGTTTTAGTAACATCTGGCATATGCTGGGATTGACGGGCATGGACATGGCCAATTTTTGGATGTTCTCCATCCTCGTCATTGGGTTCTTGCTGTTGTTCGGGCAGGCTAATTGGCGACAACGCCTTATGGTATTCGCTCCCTACGGTCGTATGGCACTGACCAATTATCTTCTACAGACCTTAATCGGTACCTTCCTCTTATTCGGCTGGGGGCTAGGTTATATTGGCCAATGGCCAGCTTATCAGACCTTCTTCATTGGGCTGCTTATCATTGTAGTCCAAGTAATAGCCAGCAAATGGTGGTTGACTCACTTTCGTTTTGGGCCCGTGGAATGGCTTTGGCGGAGTCTGACTTACTTTAAGTGGTATGACTTTAAAAAAGGAAATTAATCGGTGCAGGTAACCAACATCCATAGCCGCGACTTGCCAGTTAGCAAAGAGGAACTGCGGCCGTTGCTGCTGACCCTCGCTAGTCCGGAGGATCAGGTCTGGCCCCATGAATGCTGGCCTCCCATGCGTTTTAAAGCCGGTTTGGAAGTCGGAGCGCGTGGTGGCCATGGCCCCATTCGTTATACCATTGAAGAATACGAGCCGGGCTCTTATATTAAAGTCCGCTTTAGTCGCCCTGCTGGTTTCCAGGGGCACCATTGGTTAGAGGTAGTAGAAGGTGGTGATGCCCATTGTCAAATTCGCCATACCATCCAGATGCGTACTAATTTTGTGGGTAGTATGCAGTGGTTATTGGCCATTAAATGGCTACACAACGCCTTAATAGAAGATGCTTTCGATAAGGTGGGAAACTACTTCAGCAGTAAGCAAAAACGAACACCCTGGAATTTCTGGGTGCGTAGTCTGCGGCTGCTGCTGAGTTAGTGAAGGTGGGGTAGGGCAGTAGGATAAGCCTTATGACGGCAAGCCAAGTCCTACACCAGCTGGAATCTGAAATTGATCTGACGGACTTGCCCACCAGCCCCACTATCTGATACGTCGGTCCACTAAGCCAACTCCTGATAGTATATTAGCTGCCATGAACGCCGCAGTTAAAACCTATTATGATGAATTGGCCCCCAACTACGACGAGGATCGCTTCGCGAATTCTTACGGTCGCTATCTCGACGCTCAAGAAAGAGAAGTATTAGGGCGACTCCTCACTCAGCAAACTGACCAACTCAGTCTGGACGTAGCATGCGGTACGGGCCGATTGCTGAATTATTCCACCCACGGAGCGGACATTAGCCCCGCAATGATCGAGCAAGCCAGGAAAAAATTTCCTGATAAATCTTTGGTAGTGGCTAGCGCGACAGAGCTTCCTTTTGCGGATAACTATTTCGATCAGGTAACGGCCTTTCATCTGATCATGCACCTCGATAAAACCCAAGCTACTGTGGTATTTACTGAACTACTACGGGTACTTAAACCAGGTGGCCGCTTGATTATTGATTTCCCTAGCGCTGCTCGTCGTAGACTTACTTCCTATCGGGCAAAAAACTGGCATGCAGCCAATAGTTACACCAAAGTCGAATTAAGGTCGGCCATCGGAGATCAGGCGAGTAATTATCGATTCGAGGGTGTTGCTTTTTTGCCCGTTCACCGGCTACCTGCTCGCTGGCGTCCCTTCCTCCGACGAGTCGATAACTGCTTTTGTCGCTCTTTCTTAAAAGTCTATGCTTCCTACTTGGTGGTCTCAATGCAAAAGCCATGCATCTGAGGCAATTAGTCCCTGCGCCGATGCGCTTGCGGTATAAGTTAATGAAGCGCCATTGGGCGGATTGGTCGCAGCGATCAAATTGGCAGTTTGCACGTTCGCAGCAAGCAATTCCTGTTTGGCCGCAACGTCTGGAACTACAGCAGCCCGTTCGTCAATCCACTCATTTCGAAAATAAGCAGCATAATATTCGACTGGGTTTTAGCCGTATTGGCCAAGTCGTCATTCAGCCAGGGCAATTATTCTCTTTTTGGAAGATCGTCGGACCACCAACGGCTCAAAATGGTTTTCGCAAAGGACGCAATCTGCTTAATGGGCAGTTGACAGTAGATTACGGCGGCGGTCTTTGCCAGTTGTCGGGTATGATTTACTACCTAGCCTTGCAAGCGGGCTTCGATATCCTGGAACGCTACAATCATTCGCTCGATATCTATACCGATGAAACTCGCTTTGCGCCATTAGGTAGTGATGCTACGGTGGTCTATGGCTACAAAGACCTGCGTTTTATGAATACAACCAGCTGTGCGGTTCGTTTTAGTTTTAAGTTGGACGAGCGGGGGCTGCATGGCGCCATACATGCGCCAGAGAAATTGAAGCAGCAGTCGATTCACTTCCTGTCTTCAGCTACTGCCAACGAATGTGTGCTGGTGGAGACCAAAACGTCTTCTGGGCAGCTTTTAGCTACTTCTACTTATCGGTTGCTATGAAGCTAGGCCTTCGGATGAATCGTAAGCAGGGCTACCTGATATTTACCATCTGCCTGGCAGCTGCGGCTGTTATTGCCTGGCAGTTTCCTGAGGTACGCTATTGCTATTACCAAATTCGCTATGATCTTAGTCATAAGAATGAGTCTGTAGAAGATGAAGAGACGGTTGAAGCAATTCTCAACGATTTGGAAACCATTAGCTATTCGGAGCTCCCGACAACCTTTCTTCAGATAAGTGGTAGTGACCAAAGCCCCTTTGATCGGCACTTAGCTAATGCTAGCTACTATCTGGTGCCAGTCCAACGCTTACCCAAAAGAATAGTAGGGCAATTTCGCATTCGACAGCTAGTTTCCCGAGATCAATGGTATCGGCGTGCCTTGTTGGGAAAGGAATCAACGGTACCTCTATTGCTTGATAGACGTATTCTATTCAAATTATTGGCGCTTAGAAAAGAACTGTTAGCTAGAGGCTTGGATCCCGATGCCTTTCGTTTGAATCATGGCCATCGTAATCCACAGCATAATCAGACAGTAGGTGGTGCCTCTCGCAGTCGACATATTTTTGGCGAAGCGCTGGACCTGCAAATAGAGGATATTAATCAGGATGGTAAAGTCAACCGGACGGATAAACAGCTGGTTTTAACATTGTTGGATCAAAAATTATTGGAGGCGAGGGTGGCCTTGGTCTTTATCCCGGTACTATGATAGTGCATATGGATATTAGGGGCTATCGCGCTCGCTGGGACAGTTATTAGCCTTGATTTTAAAGAGCGTTAAAATCTTTATCCAAGACATTAATTTAAATAAGGGGGCGGTTATGCTCTCAACAAAACCATAGCTATTTATGCTGCGTATGCTCTTGTTGTTTTCGCTGTTTTTAAGCGGGCTTAATAGCCAACTAACAGCTCAAATTGATCCTTCCGTCTTGATCGGCGATTGGGAACGAATACCGGACAATTACCAGCAATCCACCTGGGCGCATACTGCTGAGACGGAAGTTCCGAAGACCTACCTCAGTTTTGATGCCGACTGGAAATACGCCCAGCAAGCTGATCAAAGTGTACACGTAGAAGCCTACCAGCTGCACGCGGATACCTTGCTGCTAGAGCGGGCTACTTTTTGGATAAAGCGCCTTACGGCCTCCGAATTAGTTTTGGCCCATTGGTACGAGGGGGAAGTCTTGACTACAATTAGCTTTCGCCGCTTGGCTGAGCCCGCTAATCAACTTGAACGGCTACAAGAATTTGTCAATCAAGATCGATTGGGTCCCTTCAACCTTCGTGGCTATTACCAGCTTCAGACCCTGGCCAATCCATCAGAGCCTATAGAGGGAGGAGACATCCTGGTACACAACTTTCGCTTCTACCCGGATCAGCAAGTGCTCTATGTCCGAAATGGCTACTCTACGGGCACCGAAGGTCCCTTCCCATGCGATGACTGTACCCTGGATTACGAAGGTTGGTCTTCTTGGTCGGGCAATGCACTACCCTTGAATAATCACGCAAGTACCAGCTGGTCGGCCCAACTGGAATTGCCGCATAAAACCCTAGATTTCAAATTTCGTATGCTAGAAGACCAGTTATTCATTAGCCTGGATGGGCAAGCAGAAAAAGCTGCCACCTTTGTGCCTTTTGACTGGGTCCCCTTTGCCGTTAAAGAACTGGCTGATTTTACGCGAGACTAGATTTTAGTTTTTTTGGATTTGTACTCCCGCAGGTCGGAGCGTAGCGGAGATCCTTGACCCTCGGGATAGGAGCGTAGCGGAAATCCTCTGTCTTCAGGATGGGAGCCGTGCACCGCAGGTTAAGGGCTCTTCTGGAGATGGCCTATATACTCCATTTGTTTCCTCTACCAATTTGGTTGTAGTATAGAGCTAAGCATCTAGGCAATAATTATGCGGTCTCGACTCTAGATTCTTGAAAAGCTGATGGCATCAGCTTGGTCTCGCTTCTGTTAACACCTGCGGAAGTCCTTATCTTAAGCCTATGAAATCGATCAACTGGCGCTACGCCCTTGGTGAAATTATCATTGTGATCATCGGGATTAGTCTGGCTTTCTCGCTCAATAACTGGAAAGAAAGCAGTGCTGAACGGCGACAACGGCAGCAGTACCTTTCCGCCCTGGAGTTAGACATTGTAGCTGAAATTGACCAGCTCGAACAACTGCAGACCACCATCGGGCAGCGCCTGGGCCAAATTCAGCAAATGTCCAGTCATATCGGTTTTAACCGACCGGGAAAGGACAGCGTTTTGATGAAGGTATTCGAGATAGGTCGGGCCGTCTCCTTTCAACCCGACAACATTACCTATCAGACTCTGGTCAATTCCGGCGATTTAAAACTCATCGACGATTTTGAGTTGCGCCGAGCGATCGAGGCCCATTATTCAGAGCATAATGAAGTACTGCGTAATTACGAGCGCCTGGACAATATCTACGCCTCTTTTTTAGGCGATTACTTTGTGCGCAGTGTAGATTATGGAGCTATACGACAGGGTGACTTCAGTAGTATCGATACGGAGTTATTTCGAAATATCCTTTATAGCCTGATGGGCGGCTATCAATTGGCCTTTTCCGCCAATGAAACTTGTCTGGAGAGTAATCGCGATTTACTGGAAATGATCGCTGATTAACTTGTAGGGATAAAATTACCTTTGGGTAAATTTTTTAGAAATGTCCTTAGTCGAATCCTTACATCAACGAGCTAATCACCAATGCGAACTCACGGCTCAAAGCGGTGAATTGGCCACTTTTGTGGTTAGCCCTAAAGGTGGAGAGAATCTTGATGAATGTGTTTTAGTGCAAACTCAGTTGCTGGGGCAATTGCAAGGTGAAGAAACCATACAGCCTAATGATTGGCATGGATTGCGTGAGAGCATTTGGAGTGAGGTGCCAGCCGTACAGGTGGTGGCCTATCGGCTGCTTAAGCAATTGGCTATAGAAGCAGCCTGGGCGCAAGATCTGCTAGAGACCGTCTATCTGGACGAAACTACCCTGACTTGGGCCGAACAAACTGCAGGAGCAGCCGTAGTACACAAGGATAGTAACGGACACCTATTAGAAGCTGGTGATACCGTGGTCTTAGTCAAGGATCTGAAAGTCAAGGGGGCCAACTTCACGGCCAAGCGAGGGACTGCGGTCCGTCGAATTTCTCTGGTAGCGGATAATGCAGAACATATTGAAGGCAAAGTAGAAGGACAGCGCATCGTCATTCTGACCCAATACGTGAAGAAGAGTAATAAGTAGTTTTTGTTGCCTACTTTACTGCAATGAAAGAAAAGCAGCAACAGAAGTTAGACGAAGTTCTGCGTGATGAAATAGGAATCAGCAAAAAAGCCTTCCGCAAGATGAAGGAAAAACTGCTGAAGCTGGAGGGCTACCCGGAAAAAGGGATTGAAACTTGGTTCCGTCTAGCCTCGCGCAATCTGTATACCCGCCGGCAAATCGTGGATACGAAGTCCAATATTTTGGTCACGATCAACTCGATCATTATATCCGTCATTTTAGGGAGTCTTTACATGCAGCTGGAAAGTGATCCGCATTTACTGTGGGGCATCGTGCCGATGGTACTGACCAACCTGATCTCCATCACCTTTGCGGTGATTGCAACCCGACCACTGGTAGAAAAAGGAGTTTTTCTTAAAGAAGATGTGGGGAGAGGAAATGCCCGTTTGATGACCTTCGACGATTTCTATCGGATGCCCGAAGCTGATTACGAATGGGCAATCAGTGAAATGATGCAGGATAAAGAATTCCTCTACAATACCATCAAGCGGGATATTCACCATCTGGGGATTGATCTGAGTCGCCGTTATCGCTATATCCGTATGGCCTATGATGTATTTCTGCTAGGCTTGATTTTTTCCATCGGGATGTTTGGCATCTGTCATTGGGTTTATTGATCTTCGCTCATCCCCTCATCCCCTCATCCCCTCATCCCCCCATCCCCTCATCCAACCATCCCTTCATCCAACCATCCAAACCGTGTCTACCAGTCTCAATAAATACATCTCGCAAACGGGCATCTGTTCCCGCCGTGAAGCCGATAAATGGATTGAAGCTGGCCGGGTAATGATCAACGATCAACCTGCACAAAAAGGGAATCGGGTAGCAGCGGGCGATGTAGTCACCATTGACGGAGAGCCGCTACAGGCCAAGCCCGAATCCGTCTATCTGGCATTCCATAAGCCGATTGGAGTGACCTGTACAACGGATCAGCGAGACCCGGATAATATCATCGACTATCTAAAATATCCGCAACGGATATTTCCAGTTGGGCGACTAGATAAGGGCTCCTCGGGGCTCATTCTAATGACCAATGACGGTGACATTGTCAATCTGATTTTGCGGGAAGAAGGCCAACACGAAAAAGAATATGTGGTGAAGGTCAATAAGCCGATAACCAATACTTTCTTAAAACGAATGGAGGGAGGTCTGCCTATCCTGGGTACCAAGACCAAACGCTGTAAACTGGAACGTATCGGGACGCAGCTGTTTAAAATAACCCTTACTCAGGGATTGAATCGGCAGATCCGGCGAATGTGCGAATTTTTGGGCTACAAGGTGCATTCGATTAAGCGCCTGCGCGTGATGAATATCGAGTTAGGGCGACTGGAAGCGGGTGAAATCAGGGAATTGACGGAGGCGGAACTTGGAGAGTTACGTGCTCGTTTATGATTAAGAGAATAAACAGTTCTCGCCTGGATTGAATCGTATAACCTAAAGCTGCTCATATGGAGAATTTAAGTATACGCCCAATGTTAGCAGAAGATGTGCCATTGCTCACCGAATACTGGCAGAGTGCTAGCCGTGAGCATTTGCTAGGCATGGGAGCTGATCCTGATAAATTACCGGATCGTGAAGAGATGCAGTCCTTTTTACTGGACTTATTAGAGCAGCCTATTGAAAAGCGTTCCTCCTACGCAGTAATCTGGCAGATTGACGGGCAGCCAGCTGGACATTCGAACGTCAACCAATTGACCTTCGGCGAGCAAGGGAAGATGCATTTACATCTTTGGAATGGACCACATCGACAGCGGGGAATGGGAGCGCAGCTGGTTCAATTGTCGGTTCTACACTTCTTTGAAGTTTTGCAGCTGCAAACGCTTTTTTGTGAACCTTATGCGGAAAATCCGGCACCCAATAAAACCCTTCCTAAGGCAGGGTTTAAGTACGTGAAAACTTATCGTACTACGCCCGGCAGCATCAATTTTGAACAGGAGGTGAACCAGTGGATATTTACTCGCGAAATGCTACCGCTAAGAAGCTAAACCTGACCTAAGGCGAGTACTGAGGCTTTCAGGTGATCCAAGAGTTGCTGGCGATCTTTTATCTGTGCGAGATCCTGGTAGGGTAGCGGATCGCCAATGCTGATCTGGAGGGGGCTGTTCATCTTATTGCGGATCTCATTGATCAGCAGACTCAATCGGAGGTTGGGGTTGATTTTGGAGGCCAGCTGAAAGAGTCGGCTGTTGCGGCCGTGAAAAAAGATGGGGATGACCGTAGCCTTAGACTGCTGAACCACCTTTGCGGTAAAGCGCTTCCATTCGAACTCCTCTACTTCTTTCTTATACCACTTTCTGGCGGTAGCTACCCCTCCGCCTGGGAAAATAGCCAGTGCTTCACCAGCTGCTATCCGCCTGATGGTTTCCTGTTTGGTATGGATGTTTTGCCGGACGGCTTCTCGACTTTCCTCAAAATTGACGGGGAGCAGGAAATCATCCAGTAAGGCTTCTCCCAGGAGTAAAGAATTGACCAAGACAAAGAAACGGGGACGAACCTGACTAACCAGGTGGCCGAGCATCAGGCCATCAACAACACCGAAAGGATGGTTAGCGATGAAGACCAGTGGCCCTTCGGTAGGGATTTTGTCTAGTTGTTCAGTTTCGTACTGCGCTTCGATCTTTAACTGTTCCAGGCAAGCTTTCCAGACTTCCGCTGGCTGCAAATCCATATCATATATCTCGTGGTAGAGCTTCTCGATTCTACGCCTACCAGTTGCTAATTCAATAGCGCGCATAAGCAGTTTTCGCGCTACGGGGTCCCGATCATTACTGTAGGTTAAACGAGCCTTGCCGGCTTTTTTAGGAGTAGGATCTGGCATACCAATTACTGGATGAGTACAACAAAGGAACTTAGACATCTACACCTGTGCAAAGTACTCGTATTCAGACAACTTGCCAAGGGGTATTGGGAATTCGCGCTATAAATCGATTAGCTTTCAAAACCTACACGCTCCCTAAACAGAAATGTAAGCAGCCTATGGCCCGCAATCAATGCGATTTCTGCCTACCGCTATACGTTGAATATGGCCTTCGAGAAATACCGAGCTTGTCAGGAGTATGTTGCCTCATTTAAGACTATTTTTGGTGGATAGTATTTTTATTCCCCGGCAACTACGGTTGCTACTAGTCATCCTGATATATGAACACTCAATTTTTGGGACTGTGGCTCTTGGTATTTGGCTTGCTTCCTGGGCTGTACGCCCAAACATTAGTCACCCAAGGTCATAGTATTCATTCGACCCATTTGCAGGAATTGCGGCATTATCAGGTATTGCTGCCACAATCGTATGAGTCGGATGCCTTTTACTTGGAAAAGGACTATCCAGTATTGATTGTGCTCGATGGTGATCGCCTGGTTCCGCTCGTGGGGCAAATGGTGCAGACGATGAGCGGGGGAAGTGTAGAGCAAATACCAGAAATGATTGTGGTGGGTATAAGCAATACCGACCGCAATAGAGACTTTAGGCCACCCTACAGCGAGGACGACATTGGGCTTAATGGACCGCAACGTTTCCTGAGCTTTTTGCAGGAGGAATTATTGCCGCAACTTGCTGTGGACTTCCGTACTACAGGCTGCCCTTATATCTTAGGACATTCTTTTGCAGGGCTTTTTGTGACGGATGCTTGGGTAGAGCAGGCTGGTTTCTGTGGTTATCTGGCCATTGATCCTAGCTTCCTTCCGGTTAACTACATCAACTTCTTTTTCAACTACCGGAGTTGCTGGAGTTGTCGCAGCCGCACCTTTAGGAGCTTCTGCATCAAAGATTTTCCAATTACCAATATTATGACCGCTTAAAACAGAACCAGCACGGTCTATTTCATCTTCATAACCGTCTACTATTATCAAGTAGTAACCGTTATCAATACTATCACCGTAAGCTTTGGCATCC
>JBCCDS010000103.1:0-12794 GCA_039030655.1 Bacteroidota bacterium
GAAGGATCAGTAGCGATCCAGGAGCGGGTGATCGTGTAGTTGAACTGACCACAACCATCGTCGGTTTGCGTAGACTCGTCTTCGAAAGTAATCTCAGCCGAGCAGTTGTCGGTAGCCGTAGCTTCGCCGGTGTTGGCGGGGGAAGGGTCTTCGTCGCACTCAATGATTTCGTCTGTTGGACAGCTCACTATCGGCGCAATCGTGTCTAGTACTGTAACCGTTACTGTGCAGGTGTCGGAATTACCATCTTCGTCAAAACCAATCACAGAGACGACACTATCACCAAGGACCGTACAATCAAATTGATACAAAGAGTCTAGGAAGCTAATGTTGGTAGAATCGGTACAATTATCGCTAAAACCAATTAGTAATTCGAAGACGTCTAAATCGGCTTCCCCATTCTCATCTACAAAGATAGTAGTGTCCCCAATACAAGTAAGGGTTGGGGGAGTTGTATCGCGGCAAAGGATCGCGAAATTTTGCATATACATCACGCTATTACCGGATGGATCCGTGGCCGTCCAGCTGTTACAGCGCATACCGCAGAAATCAGAGGTCAGGACGATGTCGTCATCAATCGCATTGCTGCTGGCCTTAACGGTTTGTTTTTGCGTTCCGGTCTCATCCAGCCACTGAATAATGGTGGTGTTTGATCCTCCCACTGCATCAGTGAGGAAAAAAGCGTCCGTATTAGCGGGTACTTCGAAGTAGAAGACCGGCCCACTACCTCCCGCAGGCTGTACCCGGATTTCTACTGGGAAGCTGTTGGGGTTACGGGCCCGCCAGCGGCGGAAGCCCGTTGGAGAACTAAAGGAGGTCAGGATCATATTACTGACCGGGCTGCCGGAAGGAATAGTCAGTGGGCCCATCGTTAGATCGAGAATATCGACCATAGTTCCTGTAGTAGGGACGTAGGCCAGTCCGTGCATCAGTGCAACTTCGCCATCGGTGTTAATTACTTGGGAACTACTCGCAGAGCGGGATGCCACCTCGCAGTTATCCGAGGCCGGTAATAAATTGGCTCCAAAGGGTGGTAATTCCGCCTCACACTGTACCGTATCGGCCATAGGTAGCGGGATACTATCGAAGACTGGGGCGATGGTGTCTAGTATCGTTACCGAAGAGGTACACATCCCGACGTTACCAGAAAAGTCCGTCGCCGTCTGCGTAAAGGTATAGACACTATCCGCGTCGCTACAGTCATAAGGGATTAAGACTGCAGGGGAAATCAGCGCAATACCACAGTTATCAGTAGCTCCGGTTTGTAGGGAACTGGGATCGAAGAGCACTTCGCCCATTTCGTCCAAATAAATGGTGGAGTCTTTACAGGTGGTGACGGGGCTAATAGTATCCTGAACGGTAAATACTTGTTCGCAGCTCGCCATCCTGCCACAGCCGTCGGTAGCGGTATAGGTGTAGGTATAGGTCGTACCGACTTCACCGGGCGTGCCATCTACTACCGGAGCGGAAACCGTGACTGAGTTCGAAGGATTAGCTCCCCAACTGCTGCATTCGAAAACAGCGGTTGCATTATCGGCCGAAACTACGGGGGCACCCGCGTCGCAATCGATGAAATCATCATCCGGGCAGGTGATGGTGGGACCATTATTGCTGATCGTCGTGAAGGTCTGCATACACTGATCCATGTTCCCTTCCTGATCTTGAATGAAGTAGGTACGCGTAATGAAGACTGTATCTTCGGGGCAAGCACTATTGCCGGGAATAATCGTGAGGGCAGACAGGATAGGGTCGCCACAAGACTCTACGATGATGGGCAAATCAAAATCTACCGATGGCAGATCAGCGCGGCAGGCGATTTCCGTATCGACGATGTTGGAGCAGTCGACGACGAGCTCGCAGCAGGAACCATTTGCGGCACCCGGTGTACCAAGATCTCCGTCACCGAAAGCGGAGGTCGATGGACACCAGTTGGCACCATCGTTATTATCGTTGGTAAGGTTCCCGAGCTGCATGGATGCGCCCGTGGGGTCTGGCCAGTTGGTGCCACCATCCCATTCAACGCGTTCGATTTCAGTTCCCTGGCAAATCAGCACCAGTTCATCCTCACCGTTGGCTAAGGCCAGGTCTGTGCCATATTCATAGTCGACCGTTACACCTCCGTTGACCCCATCATTACTGTTTCTACCCAGGACAAGGTATTCTCCGGGGTTGATCAACAGGTCGACAGCGATAGTGTGAGCATCAATACCATTATCCTGGATGAGCAAGTTTTTCAGATTAAACTGTACCGCAGCTGCATTATAAACCTCGAACCACTCGCCTTCGTTATCACCTACAGCATCAGGATCCTGCAAGATCTCGGTAATGATCAAATCTCCCGGTTCAGGGCAGGGAGGACAGCTAGGTATGGTCACCTGAACAGTATTGGATGCCTGGCAGCCATTCTGGTCATTATTATCGACAACTTCTAAGGTCACCAGCGTGCCAGCCGTAAAACCACCCACAGTAAGTTGCGGGCCGGTAGTAACTGTACCATCCGTGGCACCTACGGAGAAACCACCAGTAGAATTAGTAACACCGTCAGTAACTCTGGTTAGGTATTCTCCTGAGCCTCCGACTACATCGAAAGTCAGATCAGCGTAGGCATCATCTGCATTAAAACCATCGCCACAGCGGACATCTACGACCTGGACATTGGTGATAGCGCAAGCTGGCGTATTAGACAAACAAGTACCAACAGAGAAATTATAAGCATCATCACTAGTGATGTTAAGGGCTAGATTAATTTCACTAAATGTACCACTCAGCTGTAAGGTATAAGCTACATCACCTGACCAACCAGCACCTGCAGTATAGCCTAAGTTAGAACCACAACTAGAAATACAATTTGCAGTAATCTCATTACCTGCTGCATCAGTAATTAATACGTCAGTCGTCGTTTCTAAAGCTGAAAAACTAAAAACAGGATTAGTCAATGATTCACCAAACTGGATCTCCCAGCTATCAACAGAAGTACCTTGCAGGTTGGCACCAATAGCAGTCCCCACCAAATCAGGGCCGTTTGAATCAGCTCCGGTGTAAGTAGCTGACGCACTAATTTCGCGCGCGCAATTGGCATCCAAAGCAAGTCCTTCACTAATATTGGGAGTGGTGCCGCCCGATCCATCCGGAACTGTAGACCAAGAAAACAAGTCCCAACAATCTGCTCCGCATTCAGCGTCTGAGTTAGCGTTAGCAGGAGTTATCTGAGCATTTAATTGGGTAGCCCCAAAAACGGCTGCCAACAACGCCAAAGTTAATATGGCTTTCATTTCAATGAGATTATAAAAAAATTATTGCGGGTCGTAACGCCAAATTGATTAGAGCTTGTTCTCTAATCATGTACTACAAAGGAACGATTTTAATCAGATTATTGAATAGCTTTTATAGTTAAAATAAACAGATTGCTGGATAGCGATGTCCTACGAGGTCTCAAATAGCCGTCCTCGGTAGGCTTAAAGCGAAGAGCCGGATAGGTAGAGAATCAAATTTTAAAAGGTGTTTATCATGAGCATTAACCGCTTTAGCACACAGAATACGTCCTTAGTGGGAATGGTGGATGGATAGATGATCGGATGAGTTGGATGGTTGGATATCTTCAAACATGCTCTTGACATTTAGACTACGGGATTGTCTGGGGCAATGGAGTACCTTTGCCGGGCTTCTTACTCACGGGAGTATAATTGACTACTGTTATGAAAAGGAATTGGCAATTTTTATTGGTGCTGTTAGTGATTTGCACCTGCGGGAGTACGAAAAACTTAAAGGCGCAAACGGCCACACCGGATGAGGCGCAGATTACGATTGACGTGGTCTACCTCGCAAGTGATTTACTGGAAGGCCGCCTTACTGGCACCAAAGGTGAAGCCATGGCTGCCGCTTACATCAGTCGCCGGATGCGTCAAATTGGTCTCCGCCCGGCACCGACCTACACGAGCTACGACCAGCCCTTTACCTTCCAATTGAATGCTAACCCTCACTCCAGCGAACCAGGGCGGGAAATCGAAGGGCATAATGTAGTAGGCTACTTGGACAACAATCAGGCACGCACCATCGTAATCGGTGCTCATTATGACCATTTGGGCATGGGGGGGCAAGGCAGTCGACACACTGGCGAGCCGGCGATCCACAACGGGGCCGATGATAACGCCAGTGGCATCGCCGCCATGTTGGATCTTGCTCAAATGCTAACCCACGAGACGGCACCTACTAATTATAATTTTTTGTTCATCGCCTTTTCAGCGGAAGAACTCGGATTGATTGGCTCCAAGAAATGGGTCGAAATGCGGGGCGAAGAGCTGGATCTGGCAGCTATGTTCAATATGGACATGGTGGGCCGACTCAGTGAAAAAAATGGAAATCTAGCCGTGTACGGCGTAGGAACCAGCCCGGCCTGGACACCCATTCTGGATGAATTAGATCGTAGTAGTAAAATCACCTCCGTTCGTGATAGCTCGGGTGTCGGCCCCACCGATCACACCAGCTTTTACCTGGACTCGATTCCAGTATTATCGTTCTTTTCCGGGCAGCACAATGACTACCATACGCCCAGGGATGATGCCCACCTGATTGACTTCTCCGGTATTGGAAGCATAAGCCTGTATCTCTATCAAATCATCGAGTTTCTGGACGATGGTCGAGCAATTGCCTACCAGGAAACGGTAGATAAATCTCAGCGTCAGGCCGCGGCTTTTAAAGTCAGCTTAGGCGTAATGCCCGACTACGTTTACAGTGGGGAAGGTATGCGTCTAGATGGGGTATTGGCGGATCGGCCTGCTCAAAAAGCGGGGATGGAACGCGGTGACGTTATTATCAAGATGGGCGACTTAGAGGTAAAGGACATTTATGACTATATGGAAGGACTGAGCCAGTATGAAGTCGGCGATGAGGCTACCGTGATCGTTCAACGCGGCGAAGAAGAAGTGGAGTTACAAGTCCGGTTCTAGTTTATACGAATACAGCGTCTGCCCATCTACGGTGTAAAACGTTTGGTTCTGCGGATCAAAGATCAGGGGCAGATCAGACTGGATCGTCCTAGCATCTATCGAACTAGGTCTGTGCGGTGGTGAACAATTAGTTAACTCTTCACCGCTTACTACAGAAAAACAGCGATGGCCATCTCTTCCCAGCCAGTAGACTAGTTCTTCGTGGGGATCGTATAGGAGAGCTGCCTGCTCGCGGTCTTTACTCAGACTATGTAGTACCAACAGCTTCTGTTGGAAGTCAAATACGGAAAGAATGCCCTTAGTATCCAGGTGAAAGAAGTGGTCGAAAGTGGCTCCTGGTATATGCAGGATGGGTACTTCCGCAGGTCCTAGCCTCAGGCTTTGCAACCAAGTAGCTGGCGACTGGCCATTTTGTTGGAAAGCATGAACGGCTCCGCTGCTATCCGGTAGAAAGACCAGGGTTTTGTCCAGCGCATCCAGATAAACGTAGGTAGCCCCTACCCTAGCCGGCAGCTGTTTGCTGGGCCAAAAGGAATCATGCCAGCCACTGCTCGTCTGCCAGCCGAAATGATCATCATTCCAGTGTAGGATGGGGGCCAGCAAGCGTTCTGAGGTCTGCCCTAGCTGCCGCCAATCCCTAAGCGAATCACTATAGTAGAGGCTACCATCGGACAACTGTAGACTTAGGCTTCCTTGTTTTGGATCGTGGTATAAAGCGGTGATGGCCGCAGGGAAACTGAACTCTCGTTGAAGCTGCTGAGCTGACTCCGCTTGCGGGGATTCCCAATCCACCTCTTGCCAGGTCAACAGTTGTGCTTGCTCACAATGACCAATCCACCAGCTGGACATAGTTTCAGCCAATTCACGAGTGTTATCACGTCGATTCCATTGTCGGAGATACTGAAAATCAGGATGAGCCAGTAAGATTTCCTGTATTAGTGGCTGATCCAATTGCGTACTTCCTGCGATTAAACGTTCCAGATAGCTTTGAGCAGCAAACAAGTCGGTGGTTTGGAGCGACCAATCGGGCGACAAAGAGATGCGAGCTGCAGCTGCAAAACGCACAATCTCAAAGGGACCAAATTCTTCTTCACCTGTTTTTTCGCCTGCCCCTTGCAGGCTGGTAGTGTTCGCCAACAGATAGTTTTCCCGTCCAATCGAAAAAGTAGCGTAACAGCCCTGTGGTTCGGGCATAATTCGCAGGCGGGTAGCATCATAAGGCACATATCCCAAAAGCTCAGTTGTTGGGCAATCACAAGTCAGTGAAAAATCAGGATAAGATCGCAGCTCTTGTTTAACTGGATGGTACTGACTAAACAGCGGCCGTTGCGCAGCGGCCTTTAATGCTCTTGCTGACGCTTCCCGCCAGCTGTAATGCGGTAGATCGAGCGGTGCTGGCCAGCGTAACTCCATTCCCTGATCTCGGGTATCCAGAGCGGCTTCGATGCTTAAACGGCGATTGCTCAATAGCAGAAAACCAGCTGTATTCGCAAGGTAGATTTCTTCCGCTGGATAATAACGGATTTCATGGGCTTCGTACGCAAACTGTTCAAAATCGGGCGAGTTGGGGAAATCCGCGCCTTCAATTATGCGTAGTGAACGAGCCCCCGCCTCATCGGCCCAGAAAGCATGAATGATTTGATACTGACCATAGGGAAAATCCACTACTCCTTCGGGCAAAGCCTGGCCTTCGGGTGTGCTGAGTTCCACCCAATCCCACTGGTCTACGGTCCGATCTACGAAAGGGATATCGTCGCCAGAATGGCCACAGGCAAGCAATTTTAAAACGGCTGCTAAAAATAAAATCCGGAGCATGCTTCAAAGGTAAAACAAGTGCTCTGGTAGAGGACCTCTAGGTCCGACCTTTTTCGTGAGACTCGGAGTTGGAGCTCCTCGACCCTTTGGTTTCAGTTAAGCAGACTTTAGTTCGTGCTGGGATGCTCAGACTTCAGTCTTAGCCAGATCGCCAACTAAAGTCGGCTCAACCCGGCGCAGGCTAAAGCCCGCTTAACCATTAATTACAACTACCTTTGAAGTATGAGTAACTTACTTTCAATTACGGCTATTCTAGGGGCCTTGGCAGTCACACTAGGTGCTTTTGGCGCGCACGGTCTAGAAGCGCTCGTTAGCCCTGAAAGGATTGACATCTACCAAACCGGGAGTCGATACCATTTCTACCATCTACTGCCCTTGTTTGTTACTGCCGCTGCCTTAGCTTACAACTATGGTAATCGCTCGTGGCTGCTGTGGGCCGCGCGTCTATTCTTAGGCGGACTATTACTGTTTTCAGGCTCCTTGTATCTACTGGCCTTGCGTGATTTGGTAAACTTTAATATTGGCTGGCTAGGCGCTATAACTCCCTTAGGAGGATTACTCTTAATCGGAGGATGGCTAAGCTTGGCTAAAGGTCTCCTACCTAAATTACCACATTAATTTTCTAGCCGAGTGATTCACCTGCGGAAGTCCTTAACAAAGAATTGGATTCATTGATCAGCCAGGGTTTGGCCGACCAAAGTATCCAACCAAAGGGGATGATCCAAATCAAGTCATTGAAAAGCGTAATCCACCAAAAGCTGGCGGGGAAATTTCCGAGACTGTAGTGGTATACGAAACCGATGGGACCGAAAATTTTCCCTAAAAAGCCAACCAGCACGATGGGCCAGTGTCGACCTGGATCAAAGGCAGCAATAGCGTAGCCTAAGCCATACACCCCGACAATCATTCCTACACTTTGCCAAATCATGGGGTAAAGTGGCTGCTCCATGCCCGTCCAGCTAAAAACATGGGAAGGGAAAAGCACGACCCAGGCGCCCCAAATAATGTTGTAGGTAGCCGCAGTCAGCAGCGTGTAGTATTTCCAATCTTTCTGCATGGCCAACTAACTCAATTGTGTTGGTTTAGTTGGGAGATTAGGACGAAAGCTGTTAAAAATGACGCTTTGCTGTGCATTTCGTTCCAAGCTCGCATCTAGGAAGCAAAACTAAAACCATGAATGCTTCCCTAAAGTACACCCTATTCATTTTCACCCTCCTTGTTTTTAGTTGTGGGAATTCAAGTTCGACGGCTGAAGCCAATTTCGATGAAGTTGCTCCGCAAACCACGCCGCCAGAATCAACTATTGCCGATGCCGAATTAAGGCAAGAATCAATGAGTGGGTCTTATAACTACAGCCCCACAGCTACTGAGCGGGACGCCAACGATCAAAACAATTACCAAGAGGGCGACCAACAACCACCCTCAGAAGGGCAGGAACGCCAATCCATCGCTCCTAAGATTATTTATACCGCACAAGTCCGGATGCAGGTAGACTCTTTACAGGCCAGCCTGGCTACCATTCGCGCCTTAGTCAATCGCAGTGGAGGCTACATTAGTGATCAACATACGGCCAACACCCGCTATGAGAAGAGTGCACAATTGACCATCCGCCTTCCGACGCAGCAACTAGAAGGCAGCCTGGGCGAGCTTAGGGGACTGGCTCGTTTCGTCGATCATGAACGCTTAAATAGTGAGGACGTTACCGACCAATGGATTGATCTGGAAAGCCGACTACAAACTAAGCGGGATGTGCGAGATCGCTACATCGAAGTACTACGACGCCGCGCCGTAAAGGTGGAAGACATCCTGAATGCTGAAGAACGCATTCGCCGGATCACCGAAGAGATTGAAGCGCAGGAAGGTCGACTTCGCTACTTACGCAATCGGGTTTCTCTGAGTACGCTAGAGCTTAACTTGTACGAGACCATAGAGTATGTATCAGCCCCCTCAGAATTGCGCTATAGTTTCGGCAATCGGCTGAGCAATGCTTTTGCTAATGGCTGGAGCGGCGTACGCGAATTTTTCCTGGGTTTAGTCAGTATCTGGCCCTTGTTTTTGATCCTCCTACCACTTACCTATTGGGGAGTTCGCCGTTGGCGTAGATAAAAACTGACGGTCCGGATGCAGTGCATTCGGACCCTGCCTATATTAGTGGCTCAAAAGCTACTAAGCATGAGCAACTATTATCTTTTCCTGTTCTCTTTGCTGCTCCTTGGCGCTTGTCAGTCAACGGCTGATACCGACGGTGCAGCAGCTCAGCAAAGTCCTCCAGCCTACGCCATGGTGATCCACGGAGGAGCTGGTCCTATCCGACCGGAAAATATGACGCCAGAAAAAGAAACGGCTATTCGTGCAGCGCTCAACGAAGCACTGGATACCGGTGAAGCTATTTTGTCCGCGGGAGGAAGTTCGGCTGACGCAGTGGAAGCCACCCTTCATATTCTGGAAGACAGCCCCTATTTCAATGCTGGCCGGGGAGCGGTTTTCACCCACGATGGGACCAATGCGCTGGATGCCTCCTTCATGACAGGACACGACCGACAGGCAGGTGCCGTTAGCGGGGTAAGTAATATTCAGCACCCCATCAGCTTGGCGCGTAAAGTATTGGAAGAGTCCGAGCACGTCATGCTCAGCGGCAAGGGAGCAGAAGAATTTGCTCTTCGTGCGGAGATGGATACCATTGACCCCAGCTGGTTCTACACCGAAAGACGTTATGAGTCCCTTCAACGCATCCTGGAGGAAGAGCGGGAAGCGATCGAAACCACTGGTCAATTACCAGCCTGGACCCATCCAGACCAAAAATTTGGCACCGTGGGTTGTGTGGCCCTCGACCAGGAGGGAAATATTGCGGCAGGCACCAGCACCGGTGGCATGACCAACAAGCGCTATGATCGCATTGGCGACTCGCCGATTATCGGTGCAGGCACCTTTGCTGATAATACCAGCTGTGGAGTCAGTTGTACCGGTCACGGAGAGTACTTCATCCGCTGGGCCGTTGCTTATGATCTGCACGCCCGCATGATTTACGGCGGGGCTAGCCTCGAAGAAGCCGCTAAAATAGTCGTACATGAAGTCTTACCCGAAGTAGGTGGTGGTGGTGGTCTAATTGCCCTAGACCGTTTCGGCAACATTGTGATGCCCTTTAATACCCATGGTATGTACCGTGGACATGTCAAGGCTGGCGAAGAACGCGTGGTAGCACTCTACAAATAAGAGGCATGCAATCGATCAGCATCTTCGACATCTTCAAAATTGGCGTTGGCCCATCTAGTTCGCATACTTTAGGTCCCTGGCAGGCAGCTCGAGATTTTCTGACGCTGTTCAAAGAATTAGACTTTGACCGGATCAAGGTCGATTTATATGGATCGCTGTCAAAAACAGGACGAGGACACGCTACTGATGTTGCTGTGCAAATGGGATTGGCTGGTTATGATCCACGCACGATCAATACCGGCCGTATTCAGGAATATTTGGAAGTAATCCGCAGCACGGAAACACTGGTTGTATTAGGGAAATCCATCCCGTTCCAACCCGCTACAGATATTGTCTTCCAACCCAAGGATCACGAATTACACCCCAATACGGTCCGCTTTTCTACCTACCAAAATGGACAACTACAGCGCAGTATGACTTATGCCTCCATCGGTGGAGGCTTTTTTGAACGTGGAGAAATCGGAGAGGATCAGACGCAAGAACAACTCGTCCAGCTCCCCTACCCGATCCAGACCGCCGCAGACCTATTAGAGTATACCGAAGAGCAGGACTGCCAGATCTCAGATATCGTATTTCGCAATGAGCGATATTTTCACGATTTACGCCATATTGCGCTGCAGGCAGATGCTATCCTAGATGCCATGATCCGAGGTGTATATCGAGGCTGTACGACTAGTGGCATCTTGCCAGGAGGATTACAAGTAAAACGCAGAGCTAAAACCATGTGTGCGGACCTGAGCGGCCGACACCATTTTGAGGGTTTGGATGATTGGATTGCCACCATTCGTGCTTCCAGTCCCAGTTTCACCCAGGTCAATAAGTGGATCAGTTGTTTTGCACTGGCCGTCAACGAAGAAAACGCCGCTTTAGGACGAGTAGTCACCTCTCCAACCAATGGCGCCGCTGGGGTTATCCCCGCAGTCCTGCTCTATTACTATTTCTTTTGTGAGTACGGCGGTAAAGACAAAGTCCGTCAGTTCCTTTTCACCGCCGGAGAAGTGGGTTGTCTGTTTAAAAAAGGGGCGACGATCTCCGCTGCGGTAGGTGGTTGTCAGGCCGAGATTGGTGTTTCTTCAGCTATGGCAGCTGCTGGATTGACTGAAGTGCTAGGCGGCACGCCCAAACAGGCATTAATGGCCGCAGAAATTGCTATGGAACACCATTTAGGGCTAACTTGTGACCCGATTGGTGGTCTGGTCCAAATCCCTTGTATTGAGCGTAATGCTATGGGTGCCATCAAGGCCATTACGGCCGCCAACCTGGCCACGAGTGGAGACCCTGATCACGCCATTGTACATCTGGACACCGTGATCAAGACCATGTGGCAGACTGCTCAGGACATGAACAAAAAATATAAAGAGACCTCAGAAGGTGGTCTGGCTTTCCATCTTTCGGTTATTCAGCCCGAATGTTAGTTTTTAATTGATGATTACCCCGATATGCGTGCATTAGCGACCCTTTACTTTTTATTAGTTTTCCAATTCCTTCAGGCCCAACCCGAAGATATCTTCGTCTCCAATTTCAGTAGTGGTTACAGCGAGCTCATCGATCTGGCTATTGATGAAGCTGGCTTTCTCTACCTGGCAGAGAAGGGAGGCAAAGTATACCGAGTAGATGAAAGCGGTATCCGCCCTGGAGCAGCCTGGTTAGACCTTAGCGAGGAAGTAACCAATTGGAACGATCACGGTCTTTTGGCCATCTGCCTCGATAAAAACTTCCTGTCCAATGGCTACGTCTACACCCTTTACGCCGTCGATCCTTACTGGGAAGCCTTTCATGACCAGCCAGACTACAATCCCGATAGCACCATTAAAGTAGTGCCCACCTGGGGCCGCCTGACCCGCTTTCAAGCTGATCCTTCCGCTGATTTTCAAATTGACCAAAACGCTAGCCGCCAGGTAATCATGGGAGAGACGCTGGCAGACGGCATTCCGCTACACCACAAATTTCATGGTCTGGGCAAGCTGGTCATGGCGGATGATGGCAGTCTCTTGTTGAGTATTGGGGACGGTGCGGAAAACAACACGGATATCGGCGATAATGAAACCGGCACTTTAGCAAGAGAAGCCATTGAAATGGGCATTCTGCCCGAAGAGCATCATATCGGTAGTTATCGCTCCCAATATCTGGAATCCGTTCAGGGTAAAATCTTACGTATCGACTCCAACACGGGAGATGGTTTGAGTTCTAATCCTTGGTTTGATCCCAGTGCGCCCAAGGCAGCTCGTTCCAGAGTTTGGGCCATGGGTTTACGCAATCCCTACCGCTTCAATTTACTGCCCAATACCGGTAGCCATAATCCTGAGGATGGTCAGCCCGGCACCTTAGTCATCGGCGATGTTGGTAATGGCGGCTGGGAGGAGCTTAACATCTGTACCGAAGGCGGGCAGAATTTCGGTTGGCCGATCTACGAGGGGCAGTCCATTAATTGGAGTTTTACCCAAAAGCCGACGCCAGCCAACCCTTCCGCTCCTAATCCACTATTTGGACAGGGAGATTGTCGGCAAGAATTTTTTGATTTCCGACAAACCATCCGGGAATTGCGTGATTTCGATCCAGGACCGCCAACGAACCCCTGCGATCAACAGCAATTCGTGGACTACTTCGGCATGAGTAGCATTACAGCTCCTACCCTAGCCTGGAGTAACCAACGCTGGAATCCGCCAGCTCGAGCAACGACTCTCTGGTTCGACAGCGGCGGTAATCCGCGCTCACGTGACCTGGCCGACCCGCTCAGCCCAGTTGATGGGGAAAATTTCGACGGCTACAGTGCACTTGGTGGTTTTTTCCTGGACCTGCCTAATTGGCCCGAGGAATACC
>JBCCDS010000104.1:0-12595 GCA_039030655.1 Bacteroidota bacterium
GCAGGTTTGACCGTCGCTGGCTAAATGCCATCGCCTGAAAGGTGACGGTTCGCCCTGCGACTACAGCTTACTCGCAGGACGAGCCCTTTGCTACGCGGCGGGAACTCGGCCAGCGAGGGGTATACACCTGCGGAAGTACAATAAAACAAAAGCTTTACTCCACCAGTAGCTCGATCTCCGTATCGCCAATGCGCAGTGTACTCGGTAAGGCGTCGGCCAGATAAGGGGTCAGATCGAACTCAAAGGTTTCGGTAAAGAAAGCCAAACAAGCTTGACTTTCTCCCGGAGCAGCGTCATTAAAGACGAAGTAGGCCTGTGATTGGGTGGGGATACTTTCGGCGATATCACCCAGGGTGAACAGCTCCATGGTCCAAGGCTCTGGTGAGCAACCAGAATGACCAATGGTGATACTCAAACAGAGGCCGTCTACGCTGGCTTCGATGTTTTGTGGGATGTCGGCAACGGGAGGAATTTCCTCAACGATCTGGATGAGGTCGCCGCAGAGTGGGGTAGGGGGCATATCATCATCGGAGGGACAACCAAAAAAGAAAAGACTTAGGGTCGTTAACAAAAGAAAGTTACGCATGGGATGAATAGTTTTGATGGTTCTGGCTAGTTAGACGTAGGGCTGAAACCAAATGTTAGTATAGCGCTTATACTTCTTCTGCATTTTGTAGGATATAGTAAAACTCGTTGGGGTCATCATCGTTTAGCCGCAAGGTGCCGCGGAAGGTTTTATGGTCGTCTATCCGGTAGCGGTCGCTCTCATCACGCAAGTACATGCTAATTACCGATGCCGGGCTTGCTTTCCCGCAAAAGAAGCAGGATGCGTAGGGGCCTACCGACAAGGCGAACAGACCTTGTAACTCATCCACCGGAATAACAAACCCTTTAATGATCACCTCTTTACCATCGAGCATTTTGACAGCCTTGGGAAATATTGGAGCGTAGTACTGCATGTCTACGTCGCCGAAATAGCGTAGCCGATAGTAGATATCCATTAAATCTTTCCAGGACAGTTCAATCGGTTCCTCTGCTAAATGGGCGGTCTCGTCATAGTAAGCAAGTACCGAATCAAACTCATGTGCCTCTCCGATGGGAACCCAATCTAAGAGCTGGTCATCCCAGCGATTGATGAAATCGTTGGTGTAATAATTGGTGGCTTCGGCTTCTTCGTTGTCGTCTGTAGGTGTTTGATTTTCAGGTAGCTCCACTATGTTGGTAGTAGCGGTAGCTTCACCATTTAATTGGGCTTGCCCAAAGCCGAGATGGTTACATATTTGTTCACGGTTGAATAGAATCATAAACAGGATTGCCGCTAGGATAAATTTTGATCTGCCACTCATTTCTCCTTCTTTTCAGTCAAAACCATTGATATTTCCATTGGTGTCACTGCTCGTACTGTACTTTAAGGGTGAACCGTTCAAATGCTTTCTCGAAATCTTCTTTTTGTAGGCCTCGACCAATGAAAACCAATCTACTCGTCTTGCTTTCATTGGGCCCCCAAGGTGATCCATCAGAAACGACACAATTTGTCCTGACGGATTGTAGAATTACTCGATTAGGGTAGTTGTGTACATGGAGTATGCCTTTGATCCGGTATACCTGCTCCCGATACAAATTGACTAAGCGGTGCAACTGGATGGAAAAGCCTTCACTTAGCATAAAGGGGGCATCGAAAGTGAGGGTGAAGGTATTGACTTTATGCCGACTACCACTGGTTGCTGTGGTTGAATAGTTGGCTAAGTTTTGCTGCTGAACAATAGCTGCCAACCTTGTTTCGAAGGAGGTTGCATCACTGATTTTTGTCTGCAGGACTTGGGTGATCGGAAAGCTGCCGTTTTCACCACTGATGATGAGTGCGTAAGGATTGATGGACTGGAGCTGTGTGGTCAATTTGGGCAAGTAGCTGCTATTAACGGTATCAGCCTTATTGAGTAGAATTACGTCAGCCATGGCGATCTGACGCAGGGCTTCTTCAGTTTCTTCCAGCCAATCTTCTATCAAACCAGCATCTACTACACAAATGACCTGTTCGAGCTCAAAAAAACGCCCAACGATGGGATCCGTTAAGAAGGTTTGTACAATTGAGCTTGGGTCTGCCACACCAGTAGTCTCTATGACTAAGCGATCAAATTGGTCCTGCCGCTCACTTACTATTTCTAGCGCATCCAATAGCTCATTATGCAGGGAACAACACAAGCAGCCTGCCGTAAGCTCCATAACTTCTTCTACCCCAGATTCGACCAGTGCTCCATCTATGTTGCATTGTCCAACCTCGTTTTCGAGAACCAAAATGCGCTCGGAGCGCTGCTCACGGATGAAGTGGTTGAGAAAAGTGGTTTTCCCAGATCCTAAGAAGCCAGTAAGTAGCGTTACTTTCTTCATGTTGTTGTGTGTATTGTGTTAATTTCAGTTGGAGTTAGCTAGGCAATTTTCGGATTTAGTTTTCAGCCTGCAAATATAGGCCTAACAAGATAATGCAACTTAGTTGCATTAAGTTTATGCTGAGGTGATTCTCAGACGGCATTATTAGAGGGAGAAATTTATTTTTATCGCTATCCACTTAACAATGAAGCACTTAGACTCCATGTCGATTTCTATCTAAAAAAAGTTGTTCTTAAGGCTTGCGTACATGGATTCTTACCCCCTATATTTGCCGTCGCTCAATCAAACAAGTACTACTGGTCTGGTAGTTCAGTTGGTTAGAATGCCGGCCTGTCACGCCGGAGGTCGCGGGTTCAAGTCCCGTCCAGACCGCAAAGCCGCTCCGAATTTCGGGGCGGTTTTTTGCGTTTTATGGCCCAGGTGCTGCTACTGGTTAGCATGCCGGCCTGTCATCCCGACTGAGTCGGGACGGGTTTAAGTCCTCCCGCAGCCTTGCGGGACAGAGCCGCTCCGATTTTCGGGACAGCTTTCTGCGTTTTTAAACACCCTGCGATTAAACACCCTATTATGAGTTACGTCTATTTACTGTACAGCCAGACTGCTGACAAATATTATCTGGGTTATACTAAAGACCTATCCCGAAGAGTACTAGAGCACCAAACGAATCAAGGTCGTTGGACACGGGGTAAGGGGCCATGGGAGTTGGTTTATTATGAAGAGTTTTCGATAGACTGTGAAGCACGTAAGCGAGAGTTACAGTTGAAGAAATCTAAGAATCGAAAGTACCTGATGTGGCTGATTACAAATGGTCCAGGGACTTCAGTTGATTAGCATGCTAGCCTATCATCCCGACTGAGTCGGGACGGGTTCAAGTCCTGTCCAAGGGCATGTCCCCCCATGCCCGTTTAACCGTGTTGGGCTGATCCCCGTTTTCAATGATGCATCTCTTTGGAGATTTTGTCTTAGGTGCGCCCGTCACCTGCTCACCGCGGTTTATTGTGTGCCGCTCGGCGCTAGCCAAGGGTTCAAGCACGTGGTTGTTCCCGTTAGTTACAATAAGAATAAGGAGAATGGTTTTATGACCTATTGTAAGCTATTCGTTGGTGTTCGCATTACACAGTGTAATGCGAACGCAAATGAGTGCTTTCAAAGGCAAACTGTCAAGATTTGGAGGTGTTTTTGGCAAAAGCATTCACTTTCTGGCTATCGGAAGGCGAATTGGCTTACCAATGACGCTCGTTTCTTCGTAAATTCACTTAATATGAACGTGATTTTCGTGGCAATGCCAATGACTTGTTGGTTCTAAAACCAGCTACTAGTTTTCACTTCACATTCGAATTATACTTTTATGGAAGTCGGTACTATTTTCGCAGGACTCAAGTTCGCATCAAGTGTTGCTTGTTATATCGGTATCGTTGAGAGCGTAGAAGCTAGGGTAGATAAGTTGACAAAATCTGAGTTTGAAGCAGGGCTGAGAGCATTAAAACAAGCTGCAAATTCCAACTTAGAAAGAAGGAGCCTTCTGAGAGAAGCTAGGGAGAGATTCAATAAGGCAGTGAGTCTTGAAAAGTTCGATAGACTAGCGCTTGCCTATTTAGGTTTGGCACTTTGCCATTATCACCTAGGCGATAAAGACAATTTTGCTTACACCCTAGTGAAAATTGTCGACATGAAATCTGAAATTCATTCAGAGAGTTTATCACCTCACATGATTTATTTTGGTGTTGTATCTCTAGGAATACAAGCAGCAATTGCAATTAAAGAGAGGTTGAACAAAGAGAGAAAGGAAAAAGCTCTGAAAATCATTTCCTCAGTTGAGGAGTATATAAATAGCTCGAAGTAAGCCAACCCTTCGCCTTCTGGCTACCAGAAGGCGAAGATTTAAATTAGTAGTGCTCCTGTTCAACTTTTCTATATCTTAGGAACGTTTCTAATTTAGAGTGGGAAAAGTAGTTTTTGAATATTTTTAACCAAGCAAATTAAATTACGTCATTATGAGTAACCTAGGAGCATCTATTCTACATCATCTTCCCTTAGAATTAACGAATAATTTTGGTAATCTCACTAGAGAACAAGCCTGTTCATTTCTAGGCCAGTGTGCTCATGCCCATAACCTTGCGGAAGTGGAAGCAGCTACGATTGGAAAATATATGCAACATAGAATGTTGGGTAATTCCCCAGAAGGTTCAATGTCTAACCTTGGAATTCATTCTTCATGGAGAGATCAATTCGAAGGTATGTATAGTAAAGTCTATTATTACAGCAGTAATAAAGACGTACACGGAAATCATAGGGACCGCGATATACATGGCAATAGGACAAATAGAGACATACATGGTAACTCAACCAATAGAGACATACATGGAAATCGTTACAAATAGCATTTCCTTTGAAAGAACGCATTTGTCCTACTTGTGCTGGTTCTGGGCAAACACCAATCTTTGATCAAGACGGGTATTTGACACAATTTCAAATCTGCCCTCTTTGCCTTGGCCAAGGCAAAGTAGATGAAGATATGTTTTCTGATAAAGAAGGGTGTCTGGGCTTACTACTAATTGTCATCTCTATAGAAGTAACTATGATAGAAATTTTAAGCCATTACCTTTCTTGATAACCACTCTCTTTCGCCTTCTGGCTACCATAATGCGAACGAATCTAAACACTATTACCAGTAGTGTTTCGGCGACAAACTCTAAAGGGTCTCCATGCGGCTCTCCCTTCGTTCTTTATGAACACTGTCAAAATGTGCATTTCAGCATTGGCTGACGATACAATCCAGACCAACTAGTCGTAGTAAACTGGGCGAATAATGATCAAAATAAAATCACGCCTTACAACACTTTGCCATATAAAAATTCACCTGCAGTAGCAAATACAAGAAAAAACAAAACATTGTTTTAATTATTCACAATGTAAATAAAGCTTACGGATAAAGCCAAAATGTTTCCTTATATTGTGCAGGTCTGCCCCCCCAAGAAGAGCCAAGGCATTATGCTTTATGGCTCTTTTTCATTTTAATGATAGTGTGGTGGACACCAATAATCAAAGCAAGGCTGACAATACTGGCCGACATATAAAGTTCAAAGTTTCGCTCCTTAGCGGTATCGAACTTATTATATCAGGGTACAATGCTGAAGAACTAGCTTCAGTAAACAAAATCATTGGTTCTAGATGGGTTTGGCTCATAGTGATAGTCGTCTTATCACTAATCCTAGCATTTATTCCTCAGATATTAAATTTTGTCTTATCGATCATTCCAGATACGTCGTAGAACCGAAAGCGGCATATCATTTTGACGTTCGCATCCTGTTACACAGAATACGGACAATTTCTGAATACACTCTACAGCACTGTTCACATTTTCTTTCGCCTTCTGTCTACCGGAAGCCGAAGGAATAAATATTTTCTAGCTGCATAGGGTAAGGTTTCATAAAGTCAGGCAATAGGATGATAGAACATCATCCTTCGCTAACATGAATTTATGTTGGTTAACCTTAAATTATCCTATTATGGCAGATAACAAGCCCCCAAGAGTAAGACCTTTTATAGGTAAAGGGAGAAATCCCAGGACTGGAGTATGCAGACAGTACATATTCTGGATAGGCTGGTGGAAAAGAAAATGCAATAAATATCCATAGCTATGGTCTTGTGGATAGTATCCGCGAGTCTCCGACCCCAAAAGTCTAAGCCTTTGCTGTATTGATGCAGCAGGGACTTTCCTTTCGCCTTCTGACTTCCAAAATGCGAAAGAATTTGAAGCATATTCACTAGAAATACCTGGCGAATCTGCCACTGATTTTAATCTTAAGGATTCAATACCTTTAGGTATACTGAACCTTCCCTGATGGACCACCCTCACCGCATCTCTCGTCCAGACCGCAAAGCCGCTCCGATTTGGGGCGGCTTTTTGCGTTTCATACCTGGTCTCTTTAGCCAGCCATAATTGCACGAACGCTTTCAAAGGCGGACTCGGCTGCCCCGTGAACAGTAGAGGTATTGCCATCCGGTGCCATGGCTTCACCTGCGAAGTACAGACGATCATCTATCTGCTCTGCTAAGGTTTCTGGAGAACTCCAACCTTGAGAATAGGACCCCCTGATGAAGGGTTCCTGTGACCAGTTCTGAACGACGTGCTGTACATAGTACTGAGAGGCTTTACCGTCGAATATCTCGTCTAGTTCCTCCATCACTCGTTCGAATATTGCCGTATCTGTTCCAAGATCGGTGTAGGGTGTTGCTTTCTCCCCGACGGTAAAGAGGGCGAATACGTGACGCTGCGAGTCTTTTCCGAATGAGGCATTGTAATAGGTGAAATCGCTGGAATTAACCTCCTCTAACAGATTACCTTTCATGAGGATGTCGGGGTAGAAAGGTTCGGAAAACTCAATGAAGACTTTCAAGCCATCAGGCATTCTTTCTTCATTAATCGCCGCCCGTTTTGCGGCGGGTAGGGCAGGAGAGAATTGAATAAAATCAGCTTGTAGAATGGAAATAGGGACGGTGATGATCACTTTGTCTGCCAGGTATAATTCGCCGGAAGCAGTGGTGACTTCTACTTGATCGCCAGCGTAATCAATCCGTGTCACGGGACTTTCGTAAATGATGTTTTCTCTGAAATGGGGAACCATTAATTCGTCAAAAAAATCGAACCAGGTCGAATTCTTAAACTTAAACTCGCTGTAGAAGTGGCGAGCAATATTTCGGTTGCGTAGTTCGCCATCTCTCCAAACTGAAACAGTTTGCGGGTTGTAGGTGATGATATCTATTTGCGTTGTCGATCCAGGATCATTGTTCAATTTAGCCAGAATCGAAGGATCAGTATGAATCCATTCGCCACCCAGATCAATGGGGTAGTCAACGAAGCTGGCTGACTTCTTTACCCTTCCACCATGCTGGTCGGATGCCTCGAGTATTTGAAAGTCCACGCCCTGTTGTTGCAGCAAGTGACCCGCCGTTAAGCCCGCAGCACCAGCACCAATTATTAATACTCTACCATTAAACTGGCCTTCAATTCTTGGTGCAAGGATCTCGTTATCCGAGCAGGATGCCAATAAGGAACTCAAGAAAGGGGAGCCGAAGCCCAGAATGCCCATGTTTTTTATGAATTCTCGCTTGGTCATGATGAAGCTGATTTTGGAGGTGATAATTGAAGTAGGCTAGACAAGATCTAGAGAGCATGATGAATCCCGAATTCGAAAAAGGTGGTTAGGATTGTCGGGCCTTTTGCGCCAATTTGTGGACCACCAGAAAATCTGGCGTACCAGCCTAATTGCTGGTTGAGGGGACGACCAAATTCGAAGTTGAGTGTGGGTATAAACCAGGAGCGTTGTTCCCTATTTTTTTCATCCGTCCCATCACTTAGATTGATACTTCGGTCCAGTATTCTTGATTCCAGTAAGTAGCCAAAACCCATGGAGACCGCAGCGTATTTATACAGTTGACTGCGGTAGCGCTTTATCCCGATCGTTACATTGGCCAAATAGCTGGTGTGAACCTCTGGCCGGGTAACTAGTCCGAGTTGCGGACTGACGAACCAGCTTTTACCAAGGGTTCGATCGTTTGGGTTAGTCCAGCTGTTTAGATCAATTTGGGCGCCAATTTTTGCGCCAGTTTGGTAGGCAAATTGCCCTATATAGCCAATGGATAAGAAGGTGTTCTTTGGTGGAGCTTGGGCACTTAATCCCCAGCATATAACACCCAGCACTATGAGCAACAATGGTTTTTTCAAAACGAATGCTTTGTTTGACTTCAAAAGTGCAGCGGCTAATTAGTTCCCCCATATTTCATCCATCGTTGAAGAGCTAAAACACTTGAATGGCCCTTTTTTACGGATAAGCGGACTAATACGCCCTGTATGCCCGCTTAACCGTCTTTAGGTTTCCGGTCATCGGTTTTTTGCAGCCGTCGAAAAGCATCTATAGCAGGCTCCGCCATTTTTACTGAACTTGGGCACAAGATGAAGCAGTCTACACTTCGCTGGTATGGTCTCTTGAGTCAGTTAGTATTCGCGCTAATTTTTTGGCTCATCAATTTGCTGGAGTATATCCATTACTACAGCTTCCTGGAGTCGCTGGCCTATTCTTTCAGTTATACGGTACTGGTCGCAGGTGTGACCATCATCCACTACTTCTACGTATTGCCGCTTTTTATCAAGGGAAAGAAGTGGCAATACTTCCTAGTCCTCTTTGGCTTGATGACTACTGGTATAGTGCTCTTCTACAGCTATGAATTCCTGGTTTTTGGGGAAGAAGAAGATCCCTCCACCTTTTTACTATCCATAGCTTATGACTATCTGTTGCTGATTATAACGACTGCTTACACCAGTCTTTTTTACTTCGTAGAACAATGGTCCTTAACCGTAACCAGAGAGACTAGCTTGCGCAACGAGAAATTACAGGCTGAACTCAATTTCCTAAAGTCACAGATCAATCCTCACTTTCTCTTCAATACCTTAAACAATATTTACTCCTACGCGGAAACGGGTAATGCCAATACCGCCGCTATGATCGAGCGCTTGTCTTCCATTCTTCGGTTTATGGTCTATGACTGTGGTCAGGATAGAGTCTCGTTGACTAAAGAGGTGGATGCCGTAGAAGACTTACTGGAAATTCTTAGGATGAAAAATGACGGCCAGCATAACATTGATTTAAGGGTTACCGGATTAAAACGATTTCATTTGATTGCTCCCTTGATTATTGTCAATTTCGTAGAAAATGCCTGTAAGCATAGCAATGTAACGAACCATCCTAACGGTTTTATTAATGTGGATATTTTCGTGAATGCGGAAGATATTTGCCACCTACAAATCTCCAATACCTTCACCCCTAAAATGAATGCAGATGCTAAGTACAGTGGGGTTGGATCTGGCAACACTAAACAGCGCTTAGAGCTACAGTATAAAGACAGCTACCAACTAGAGGAAAAGAAAGAAGAGAATGTCTACTACCTGGACTTGATGATACCATTAGAAAGAAAACGATAACGCCAATGCAATACCGTGTCCTGATTGTTGATGATGAGAAACCCGCGCGGGACCTACTGGAGAGTTACGTCAATAGAATAGAAGAACTTTCCGTGGTTGCTGTTGTCGATAATGCGCTAGCGGCCAAAAAAGCCATCAATGACGAGCGGGTCGATATCCTGCTGACGGATATTCAAATGGAAGGCCTGACGGGTATCGACCTGGTCAAGTTATTGCGTCATCCTCCCGTGACTATTTTTACGACTGCTTATTCGGAGTATGCCCTGGAAGGCTATTCCTTAGACGTTATCGACTACCTGGTTAAGCCGATTTCTTTCCGACGATTTTGTCGTGCTATTGATAAAGCTATTGAGCTTATTCGGTATAGTCAAGCTACTCCTGAAGTGGCCGTAGGGACAACTGCATCAGAACCAGTGGCTGATTATTTTTTCGTGAAAACGAATCGCAAACTGGTTAAGGTCAACTACCAGGAAATCCTGTTTCTACAGAGCTATGGAGAATACGTCAAAATCTATACCCAGGACGATGTGATTCTAGCCTTACAGACCACAAATTATATGGAGGAAGTACTACCCAGCAAGGACTTCGTCCGTATTCATCGCTCTCATATCGTTAACGTGAACCACATTAAGGAAGTCATGGGCAATCAGCTCAGAGTTGATCAGCATGAGTTAGTCATCAGTAAAAGAATGCGAGAATCCTTTATGGAGGTTATTCGGCAGAAAGGGATCGTTTAAGGAAGGAGTAGTTAGTTTTATCTGGTTGTTGTTATTTTGTACTTCCGCAGGTGTCCAGGTCGCTGGCCGAATCCCAGCGAACAAAGAGAGCTAGTTCGTCCTGCGACTACAGCTTACTCGCAGGACGAGCCCTTTGCTACGCGGCGGGAACTCGGCCAGCGAGGGTCTACACCTGCGGAACGCTGAGGCCGAAGGCCGATCAGCGTAGCTAACTACAAATTAATGTTTTGCTGCCCTCAAAGCCTTATCTTGCCAATAACCAACTAAAACTTCCAAACCAATGAGAATACTTTGCCTGTTTTTACTGTGCTGCTGTGGATTCCTTAACGCCCAGGATGCACTTACTTACCAAACTCCTCCTCAGGAAATACTAGAATTAGTAGATGTCGAGCGTGCGCCCGGCGTATTGATGGACGCAGCCAAAGAACAGATGGTGCTGGTCTATCGACCAGGCTACCAGTCGATCGAAGATTTGAGTAAAACCGAGCTGCGACTCGGTGGCTTGCGCATCGATCCCGTAACCAACATCGGTAGTCGCACCCGCTACTACGACAACGTAAAAGTGCGGGCGGTGGATGCTGCACCCGGAACCGCTCGACAAGTTACCGGATTACCAGAGTCAGCCCGACTCAGCAATTTCAGCTGGAGCCCCGACCAAAAGAAAGTGGCCATGACCCACACCACCGACACGGGTGTAGAAGTATGGGTGCTAGACGTAGCAAAAGGAGAGGCCATGCGACTAACCGAAGCCAGCGTCAATGCCAACCTCGGCAACGTCATTAACTGGTTTAAAGATTCCGAGCACCTACTGGTAAAAATGTTACCTGCGGAACGCCCCGCCCTCATCGATACGGACGCCACCGTTCCATCTGGCCCAACGGTCAGCGTCGCTGAAGGGGAAAGAGCCCAAAACCGGACCTACCAGGATCTGCTGAAGAACCCCACCGACGAACAAAACTTTGAGACGCTGGCTACCAGCACCCTGCACAAAGTTTCCCTGGATGGTAAGGCCGAAGAGTGGCTCCCCGCGGCCATGTACCGTGGCGTCAGCTTCAGCCCTGATGGTAGTCACCTGATGATTTCTACCATTCAGCGGCCATTCAGCTATCTGGTTCCTTACTACCGCTTCCCGCTGACCCAAACGGTTTACTCGGCCGATGCTGAACAAGTAGCTGTAGTTAACGAGGTGCCGTTGATCGAGGTTTTACCTCAAGGGTTCATGTCTGAACGCGAAGGCCGCCGCGACTTTCAGTGGCGAGCGGATAAGCCGCATACTCTGGTATTTGCTCAGGTATTAGATGGAGGAGATCCCGCCAATGAAGTAGAACTACGTGACGAGCTGTTTCAGTTGGAGGCTCCCTTCAACGGTGAAGGTACCAGCCTGCTGAAAATGCCCAATCGTTTTGCTGGAGTCATGTGGGGCAACGATGATATTGCCATGGTCTACGCCAACTGGTGGAACACCCGTAATATCAAAGTCATCGCTTTCAGCCCCGGAGCACCAGAAGCTGGAGCGATTTCTATGGATCCTGACGGGGCAATGCCCAAAATGATTCAGGACCGCAATTACCAGGACCGTTACTCCGACCCCGGCAGCCCCATCACTCAGCGGAATGAATTTGGTCGCAATGTCCTCCAGGTCGAAGACGGAAAGATGTTCTTACTTGGCGATGGCTTTACCGAAGACGGTCAATTCCCTTTCCTGAGTAGCTTTGACCTGAAAAGCGGAACGACGGAACGCTTATACACCAGCGAATACGACGATCGGGTGGAAGATCTTCGGGATTATGATCCGGCCAAAAACCGCTTAATGGTCCGTATTGAGTCACCTACCGATTATCCCAACTACTTCTTCAGGGATCTGGAAGGTGATAAGCTGGAGAAGTTGACTGATTTTCCCAATCCTTTTGCCGCCATGAATGAAGTGCACCGGGAAGTAATCACTTACCAGCGAGATGATGGATTGGAGTTGAGTGGTACGCTCTACCTGCCGCTGGGTTATGACCAGGAAGCGAAAGAGAAAGTCCCAATGATTTTGTGGGCCTACCCCCGGGAATTCAAGGACAAGAGCAGCGCCGGTCAGAATACTTCTAACCCGAATGCCTTTGTATACCCTTACTATGGTAGTCCAGTGTACTGGGTAATGAGAGGGTATGCCATTCTCGATGACGCCGCCTTCCCAATTGTGGGCGAAGGAGAGGAAGAACCTAATGACAGTTTCCGTCGCCAACTGGTGGCCAATGCAAAAGCTGCCATCGATGCTGTGGATGCCTTAGGCTACATCGACCGCGATCGGGTAGCGGTAGGTGGTCATAGCTACGGTGCCTTTATGGTGGCGAATCTGTTGAGCCATTCTGACCTTTTCGCCGCCGGTATCGCCCGCTCCGGCGCTTACAATCGAACGCTTACGCCCTTTGGCTTCCAAAGCGAAGAGCGTAACTACTGGGAAGCGCCCGAAGTTTACTACGATATGAGCCCTTTCATGCAC
>JBCCDS010000105.1:0-12118 GCA_039030655.1 Bacteroidota bacterium
CGTAATTATTCCAGACACACTCGGAACTAAATTGGAGTTTGAGAAAGAGATTTATTTTAACCAAAGTGACAGTTTAATAAGAGTAAGGGATCAGGACCATCCCTATGCATATATTACAGAAGATATTCGTTGGGCAGTAATTGAATTTGCGAAAAAGGAGGAACTACGAATCTATCATAAGGAGACAGCTACCTACCTTGACACCATAGTTGTTGACGAAGTTGACACAGATTGGTACGGAGAGACAAATATTACCTTAATGAATGATTCGATAATATTCTCTCAACTAAGATGGATAAAATAAATACTAAGCACAACTAAGGTATATAGTGCAGCCGCTCTACGGGCGCGCACTATGTGCTAAGTATCGGGTCGGGACACCCTCTGAGGCCTTGAGCGGGTAATTCGTTCTGAGTTAGGCACAAGTACTAACAACTACTTCCCCTCCTCCGGATAGGCGATGCGGGGCCGGTGAACGCTTTTCATCACTGCGATGAAGGTGGCGCGGCAATGTTCTAACTCCTGAAAACTGAGCTTGGACTGCTGCAGCTGGTTAGATTTGACCTTGCCGTCGATGATCTTGTTGATGAAGTCGGTTAACTCCTCCTCGGTCGGTTGCTGGAGACTTTTACAAGCGGCTTCGACGCTGTCAGCCAGCATTAGGATACTCTCTTCTTTGGAGATAGGGCGCGGGCCAGGATAGCGGAAAAGGTGCTCATTGACGGCACCCTCTGCCTCTTGCTCCAGATAGCTGCGGTAAAAGTATTCTGTCCGGGTCGTACCGTGATGGGTCCGTATAAAGTCGATCAGTCGACTGGGGAGGCCTGCTTTCTTGGCGAGTTTTACCCCTTCTGATACGTGGCTGACGATGATGCGAGCGCTTTCTAGTGGTGGCAGACTATTGTGAGGATTGCCATCTTGCTGGTTCTCTATGAAGTAGGTCGGACGGATGGTTTTTCCGATATCATGGTACAAGGCGGCCGTATGCACCAATAGGGCATCAGCCCCAATTCGCTGGGCGGCCTGTTCACTCATATTGGCTACCGTTAGCGAATGCTGTAGCGTGCCGGGTGCCTTCAGAGATAATTCTCGCAATAGCGGGCGATTCATGTCACTGAGCTCAACTAGGGTAATGGGCGACAACAAACCGAAGAGCCGCTCCAGCAATGGAATGAGTGGATAAGCGAGCAGGATCAGAAATACATTAACCCCCAGGGCGGTGAGGGTAGAGAGGTCGAGATTGTTAAGACTGCCTTCCCGGATCAGATTCAAACTCAGGTAGCCTCCGATATAAACGCCTAGTAGATAAATGAGGGAACGGAAATAGCGTGACCAATCACGAGTGTCGATGTCCATGACAATTACTACGATTCCAGCTAGTAAATGCAAGCAGGTAAATTCGTAACCCAGACTCGTCAGGAAACTAGCAATTAATACCACGACTACGTGGGTGAAAAAGGCCAGACGTTCGTTAAAGAAGATTCTAATGACGATAGGGGCAATACAAAACGGGATCACGTAGGTATTAATGCCGGTATTGAGCTCAGTGGTACGAATAAGCAAGGCATATAGTACTGGCCACATCAGTACGAAAATCAGCTTGGGAATGCGGGCATAAACGGTTGGGAAAAAATGTCGCAGATAAACGAATAGCAACAAGACTACGATACTGGTTAATAATACGTATCCCACCAAACCCCAGTTAAAGCCTCGCTGATTGCCGTATTCCAGCTCGTATTGTTCCTGGTAGGAGCGCAGTTTTTGCAAGACGTCTGCGGAGATTAATCCATTGCGTCGTACTATCGTTTGGCCGCTTTCCAACAAGCCATCGTAGGGTGAAACTGCCTCGAGGGTGCGAGACCGCATTTGCTGGGTCAGGCTATCACTATAAAAGACATTGGGCTGGATCTGTTCCTCCAGATAGGGCAGTAGGAAATCGGGGGCTTCCAGATTGGTGTAGAGCAAACTGTCCATCAGCCAGGAGCGAGCATTTCTCGGACTGGAGACGTTGGCTATTGCCAGCTCTCGCAGTACATTGCCACGAGCAATGGTAATTACAAAATCAACACCGGCCTGCTCATCTGATGGGCGTAAATCTACAATACCTCTTTGGTAGAGTTTGCGCAAGGTTTCCTGACCATAGGCACGCAGTTGGTCGCTTTGGCGAGCTACCTCTGGATAGCTATTATCGGACTGGATTTGGGTTACGGCTTGATCGAATTTTTCTTCGAAACGGTCTACGGCTGCGTCTACATCTTGGGCGCGCAATGCATAAACCGGACTCAGATTCTCCAGGGCTTCTTCCTGATCGCGTTGAAACCGCTCCTCCGTTTTAAGGATGGGGAACTCGAAGGGAGCGGTCAGGTCATCGTAGCGCCAATTTTGATTAAGTTCGTATTCAAAAGGGAAGCTGTTGTTTTGCTGGTAGGGATAAAGCAAGCTAATACCTACTACGGCACCAACAGCGAGTAGCCAACGGATCATTTCCGGGCGCGAAGCAAGGGGCTTTTTTGGACGGGGATCCAATTCAGACGACATAAAGCAAAGATAGGTAATTCACTAGGCTAGCAGTTCTGAGGAGCTGATTAGGCTTCCTTTTTCAAAAGGGACTTGCGGCCATACAGGCTACAGATCGGACAGGTTTTCATTTGGTGTCCGCGGGCAGGACAGTATTCTCGGCCAAAGAAAATGATCTGCAGGTGTAGCTTGTTCCAACTTTCACGAGGGAATAAGCGCTTGAGGTCTTTTTCAGTTTTTTCTACATTTTTACCGGTGCTGAGTCCCCAGCGATAGGCCAGTCGATGGATGTGGGTATCTACCGGAAAAGCCGGCACGCCGAAAGCTTGAGACATGACTACGCTAGCGGTTTTATGCCCAACGCCGGGTAGGGCTTCGAGAGCTGCAAAATCTTGAGGTACCTGGCCTTCGTGTTGGTCAATCAGCATTTGACTCAGGGTGCTGATGGCCTGGCTTTTTCGGGGAGATAAGCCGCAAGGCCGGATAATCGCTTTGATGTCTTCTACTTTCTGTTGGGCCATGTCATAAGGATTGTCGGCTAATTCCCACAGATGTGGGGTTACCTTATTTACCCGTTCATCCGTACACTGGGCAGAGAGCAGCACGGCGACCAAAAGCGTATAGGGATCCTGATGATCCAGTGGAATGGGGGTAGTGGGGTAGAGCTCCTCCAAAATCTGGTGAATGGCGTTGGCTTTTTCTTGCTTAGTCATTGGCTTTTCGAAGATGATTGATTAAGAAGACGTAAATCATTCCTGTGCAGCTGAGGCAACAACTGCGCACTGAATAAGATCAGCTAATTCAGGGTTTCCTCCTCGATTACCGCAGCCACTGGCCATTAACAGCTGATTTTGATAGTGGACCACTCCTGTCCCGTGGCGCCCCCGACTCAGCGGGGGTAGTTGTTGCCAATGCCCACTTGATACGTCCAGAGCCTCTACTTCATGATGAGCATGTTCGTGGGCAGGAGATTCGCCACCGAGAATAAGCAAGCGCTGCTCTAATCCAATTGCCGCATTTCCGGCACGGGGAGTTGGCAGGGTGTCCGCAAGGCTGGTCCAGCTATTGGTGGCCAAGTCATAGACATCCACCAATGCCTCAGTACCCCCAAAAGGGTCATCTGGCACACTACCCGTCCGGCGACCAGCAGCGGCATATAAGCGGTCATCAATTACTACGGCCTGGAAGTGATCACGGGCTCTGGGCGCATCAGCAAGAATTGTCCAGCGATCTGCTTCTAAGTCATAGCTGTCGAGCCAGGTTTTATGATCTCCCCGGTGACCATCCTTAATACCACAGACCAGATAGATTTTTCCTTCGTGTAAGACAGCTCCTGCTCCACCGCGACGTCTTTCTGCTGGAATTTCTGGGCCAAGCCGCCATTCGTCACTAGCTGGGTTATAGATGTAAAGGTTAGGCACGGGTATCTCTCCAGGCCAGGGGCCGGTCATAGCGCCTAGCAGGTAGATTTCTTCCTGGTAGACCACGGGTTGAAAGTGGTGGATTTCGATAGGGCTTTCTGCGCCTTGCGTCCAGCTATTGGTTTTCGTGTCATAGATCGAAACTGGCTTTATCCCCCGGCCACCTAGCAGGTAAAATTTATCCCCCACGGCTACGAAAGCCGCTTCGTGTCGGGCTATGGGTGTGGAGCCGTCGGTGCTTTCGAGCGAATGCCAAACTACGGGTTGTTCCACCGCACTAGTTGTCGCTACGGTCGTTACCGTCTCCTTGTTGGAGCATCCGACTGCCAGCATTAAATTAAGGAAAACATATAGTCGAAGCATAGATGAAGCTTGAAGGGTCAATGTACAGTTTTCGCACGAAAACCCTACCCATCTAAAAGCCCACCTAACTAAGATCTCCCTAACAGTTTTACTAAATCCGCCACGCCACCAATGACGTAATCCGGTGGCAATGGTGGTTGCTTGGTATTGCCAGGCAGTTGTATCCAGGCAGCAGCACAACCGTAGGCCTTGGCTCCGCCGATATCTGCAATAGCATTATCTCCAATGACGAGTACTTCCGCAGGGTCCGGCCGTCCCATTTGTGCAAAGGTGTGATCGAAGAAACCAGCTTCGGGCTTTGCAATTCCAATTTCGTCGGAAATAGTAATGGCTTCGAAAGTGTCCTGCATGCCCGTATTGATCAGACGGGGCCGCTGTACTTCCTTCAGACCATTGGTGACCAGCCCCAATCGGTAGTGCTTTCCTAATTGTTCCAGGGTAGTACGAGCTCCTTTCATTAAGTGGTCAGAAGCTGCCAGTCCAGCCCGGTACAGCGCACTGAGTTCTTCAGGGTCTCCAGCGACGCGAAAGCGTTCTAGCAATCGTTCAAAACGGACTACCCGCAGCTTCTGAGAATCAAATAGCCCACGCTCGTACTCACTCCAGGCTTCGTGATTGATTTCCCGGTAAATGCCCAATAACTGATCTGACCATTCTAGGTCCGTTTGGCGCAGAGTAGCCTGTAGACTGGCTGCTTCGGCCGCAGAAAAATCCCAAAGGGTGTTGTCGGCGTCAAAAAGGAGCCATTGATACATGAAAAATACTTGAGGTGCGATAAAACTGGCCATCTAGCCAGCATGGTCGCTTACGCATAGGATGATGCAAAGCTAAGCATCAAAACCTTCTGCGCTGCCCTGAATATTCCATGGTTTCTCCCTTTCCGAAGCCGAAACTAAAGCCCAGTGTTATGAAACGCCCTCTTTGGCGACGGCTGTACACAAAGAACTCAGTCTGGTCGGTCTCATTCTCGCGGAAACGGGTAGCGAATATATCTCGCACGCCCATACTTAGAGCGCCGCGGCCATCCAGAATTTTCTTGCGTAGGCCAAAGTCGCCGAAGGTATTGGCGGACAGTCGCCCCTGGATAATACGCACTGCGGATTGATGACGGCCACTGAGTTCTATCTCAAAATCAGCGGGTAACTTAATTTTGGTAGTGATTTCAGCTGACCATTGCTCGGCGTTGAAGTCGAAGACCTGCTCATCAAGGGTGCCTTCTCGTTGGAAATAGTTGAAGTTGAACTCGCCGGTCACTGTCCACTTACGACTAGGATTGAATTTGCTGAAAATTTCTAGTCCGGTAGCTCGATTAACACCGATATTTAGCGGCTTGAAGGTATTGACGTTATCTTCAAAGATGGAGACTCTTTCGATCACATCCGTGGTGTAGCGATGGTAAAGGCTAAAGTTGAAGGAAGCCTGTTCCAGGACCAGAATGCTAGATAACTCATAAGAGTCAGTGAACTCAGGTAGCAAGTTGGGATTACCGACACGTATACTGAAGCTATTGCGGATATTGAAAAAGGGGTTCAAATCCCAAAGGCGAGGCCGGTAAATCCTGCGGGAGTACCCGGCCTGTAAGGATAAACGATCGGATACTTTGTAGGAAGCGTGGGCCGAAGGAAATAGGTTGGTATAATTCTGGTCGTTGCGCTCTTCGGTATTGATCAGGAGGGTATTAAGGTCCGTACTCTCCATACGTACACCCAGCTTGATGCCCCAGCGATTCCATTCGTAGCCACTAGTTGCGTAGAGTGCGAGTACTTTTTGATTAAATTCGAAGATATTGGTCAGGCCTTCGTTATCTACCCAATCCCCGTTGATCAGGTCACTCACGCCAAAGTCGTTGCTGACATCATTGATCTGGTACTGCCCCCCGGCCTCCCAGCGAAACTGCTCCGAAACGGGGTGGACATAGTCGAGTTTTAGTGTATTAACAGCTTCCTGGAAATTGGTACGGGTACGCTGTTCTCCGCTGAAATCAATGCCCGAAATGCTTTCATCATTAAATTCGGAAGATTGATCTTTGCCGAAGAAACTACCTACTGCGCTGAAGAGCAGTTGATGATCTTCATGATCGGTGAAGCTGCGTTCATACTGTAATTCATATTGCCATTTGGGATTGGTCGCCTCAGTGACTTCTGTACGCAACCATTCGGCAATAGTTAGTCCACTGCCGTCTTCCTGGCGGAAGTTAGTGGCGGAGGGCTGATCTTCGACTTCGTAGGCAAAATTGCCCGATAGGGTAATGACGTTGTTCTCGTTAATGTGGTAGTCGGTCCCCAGGACTAAATTATAAAAGGTCTCGTTGCGAAACTCTTCTCCTTCGCTGAAAATAGTGGTGCCCGTGATCAGGTCCCGGTTGATGTTTTCAACATCATTTGGCAACTCTCGGTAGCCGATACCCAATTGACTGAATAGATTGAACTTCTCAGTGCGGCGATTTAGACTAAGCCCTACACTATGGTTATGAGGTGTACCGGTATTTACACTTAGCGCACCGTTGAGTCCTTTGCGTTCGTCCTCCTTGATGATGATGTTGATAATGCCGGAGGTGCCCTCTGCATCGTAATTGGCAGAGGGGTTAGTGATGACCTCCACTCGGTCGATCATCTCAGCGGTAATGGTGCCGAGTGCGTTGCCACCGTCACTGGCCATGATAGAGGGTTTACCATTAATGAGTACTTGCACGCCGGTACTGCCCCGCAAGCTAATTTCGCCTTCGATATTGACGTTGACGGAAGGCACGTTATCGAGTACTTCCAGGGCGCTGGCTCCGGTGCTGCTCAGGTCCTGGCCAACGTGAAAAACCCGACGATCTAATTTGAACTCGGTCTGCGATCGCTGCGCCTCAACAACAACTTCCCCTAGCAACTGACTAGCTTCAGCCAAATAGATGAGGCCAAGATCAATAACCTGATCGACGACTTCAAATTCGCTGATCGTTTGGGTTTGATAACCCAGGAAACTGACCTCCAGGTAAACATCAGACTCACTTACGTCTAGTTGAAAATTGCCGTCTAGGTCCGTAGTTACGCCACCTAGAATTTGCTCGTCTTCAACGGTAGCAACCATCACCGTCGCAAACTCAATGGGTTGTTGATTGCTGGCGTCGACAATTTGTCCGCTTATGTTGATAGAAGCTTGCTGCTGCGCCTGCAAACTTATTGCCGTCATACAGAGACAACTAAATACCAGACTAAGAATCGTTTTCATAGGAGTGAATAAAAAGTATCGTGGGGTAATTGAGTGATACAAAGAAGCCGGATGTTTGGATCAATAGAAACTATAATCTTTGAACGACCGAATTGTTCCGCTGATCGGCAGGGGAAGAGACTAGGGTAGGGTTGAGTTGACATCTAGAACATGCAGACTGTCTTGCCTGAAGCTTTCTCTGTGCTCTCCATGTTCTCGATGCTCTCCATGTAAAGTAAGCCAGCGCTGTGAGCCGTCGTTCAGCGGCTAGATACGGTCGATCAGCGATTCCATTTAGTGAGTCGGATCAGGATACTTAGCTTAGCTCTATGTCCGTACCTATTCGGCAAGTGCCCAACCGACGGGAATTGATCTTTCAGCTCTGCCTGCATCTGCTGGTATTGCTATTTTATTCCTTCGATCAACGGGAACCCGGCGTGAATATTCAAAAAATAGCCTTCTTCATTAATTATGCACTGGCTACTTTATTTATCAGTTACTTTTTGCTGCCGAGGTTTTTATACGCAAAAAAATACTACGCTTTCATTATTGGGGTCAGTCTAAGCGTTGTAGCCGTTATTCTGGTGGAGGAATTTTTCCTGGAACAGATCTTTTTCCCAGACACCCGTGGTGCTCGCTTCTATGGGATCATCAACACCATGCTAGATGTTTTGCCCGTCATGACTATGCTGGCCGGCTCAAAATTTGCCTGGGATGCCCTAGCGAAACAACGACAACTAGAAAACCTACAGTTAGCCGTGCAAGAAAGCGAATTGCAATTCCTAAAGTCACAGATTAACCCACACTTCCTCTTTAATAACCTCAACAACCTTTATTCTTATGCTCTGGAGCAATCTCCTAAAACACCCGACATAATTTTAGAACTCAGCGCAGTTCTACGTTATATGCTGTACGATTGTCGTTCTGACTATGTATTGCTGGACAAAGAAATTGAGCAATTAAAGAACTTTACTCAGCTCAATCAGCTTCAAATTGAAGACCGGGGTACGATCAATTTCTCCGTTCCGAAGAATAGTAGTGACTATCAGATTGCTCCCTTAATTTTGATTGTATTCATTGAAAATGCTTTCAAGCACAGCCAATCCAGTCAGTCTGATAGTATTTTAATTGATGTCAAGCTGGATTTGAAACCTTCGGGCAGATTGCATTTCAGCTGCATAAACAGTTTTCAGACGGCAACCAACCAAGCCGATTTGCCGGGGGGCATAGGGTTGGAAAATGTCAAGAAACGTTTGGATTTACTCTATCCGCAGGCACACGAACTTTCTATCAAGCAATCAGACGATCGCTTCTCCGTTTTTCTACAGCTACAGCTCAATAAAACGGTCGGCTAATGAAGTGTATCATTGTTGAGGATCAGCCCCCAGCACAGCGCCTGCTGAAAAGATATGTCGAAGATATCGGCAGCCTGGAACTAGTGGCGGTATTCCCCGATGCCTTGCAAGCCATGGAGTTTCTGAAAACGGAAAAGGTGGATGTACTCTTGTTAGATATCCACTTGCCGAAGTTATCGGGTATTGAATTCCTGAAAGTCTTAGCTCACCCTCCGCAGGTGGTCTTGACGACTGCTTTCCCCGATTATGCCCTGGAAAGTTATGATCTGGACGTGGTCGACTACCTACTGAAACCCATTTCATTCCAACGCTTCGTAAAAGCAGTGGCGAAGCTGAAAACAGCTGATTCTTCGGCTAGAGTAGGGGAGCTGGTAAAGCCGCAACCAGCCGAAGATTTTATCTTCATTAAGTCTGGTCATGCTCTCCTGAAAGTGGTTATTCAGCAAATTCGCTACATCAAGGCTGACGGAGACTATACCGAGATTCATCTGCCAGGAAAAATGCACCTGAGTCCTGAGCCCCTCCGTTTTTGGCTAGATAAACTAACGGCACATAATTTTCATCAGGTGCATAAATCCTATCTGCTCAATGCCACTCACCTGGAAAAAATCGTAGGAGGCAAAGCTTATTTGGATCGGGGAATAGTCCTACCCATCGGGCGGGCGTATAAAAGCAGTTTTCTTGACAGTTTTATTTCGGACTGAGGTTGCTGGCCATCCCGGTAACTTCGAGCTCCGTGCGAAGAGTGCTGAAGTACCTGACCGCATAAGTGATACAGTACCTCCCGCGCGGAGCTCGGGAGTACCAAAGCTCGGTGGCCAAATTCCACGGACCGTAAGGAAGTGGTTCGTCTTGCGACTAGTGCTTTCGCTGGCCACACCTCCGACGAGCTCGCTATTGCTCGACGCCTTGGAGGAGGGCTGGAGTCCTGGTAGTGTGTAGGTCGCTGGCCGGCTTCCCGGAGCGAAGCGAATGGGGCCGTCCTGCGACTAAGGCTTTACTCGCAGGACGAACTTCCTGCACTACGCTTGGAAGGATTCGGCCAGCGAACATTATCGCCATATAGAAGCCAGGGGAAACACCTGCGGATTCGTCTGCCACACCCCGCCATCAGCGAAGAGGCGGGCAGTGGTAAAAGGACTTTTCGCAAAGTAGATGTCGGTGAGGACAGTCTGGCCTTCATCAGCGAATAGCTCGACGGAAGCATGATCCAGGAAGAGGTGCATACGAATCTTGGCCGCTTGGTCAGGCGCGCGGGGGGCATAGTGGCGCTGGGTAGCAAAACCGGCTTGGAAATCGGCCAGCTGGGTGATCGTTCGATCGGTGAAAAATCGTTGGGACTCGACCTCATAGCCGATCAAGAGCCGCTCGCCGGCGGAATTGCTCAGCTCCAGGTAAACTTCTGAAATGGTTGGTTGAGCGAGCGGATCAAATTCGAGTATCCATTCCTGTTGGTTGACTGCGGTACCTGACAAAAGGCCTCCGGTCTCTTCCGGTGACCAGAAGAGTTCTTCCTGTCGTAACATCTGCAATTCCCGGACTGGTTGGGCAGCGAGGCGTGGACCTGCGGAAGTACGAATCAAAGACAACTCCCGGGGCAAGGTCATGGCAGAACGCCAGCGCTCCGTAGGTACTTGCAGGGCATACTGCCAGTTGCTCATCCAGCCGATGAATAAGCGGCGACCGTCGCTGGCAGGCACGTCTGACCAGGTGACGCCCGCGTAGTTATCGCGGCCATGATCCACCCAGACGGTTTTTTCGTCGCGGTTAATCCTTTGTTCATTCAGTACTTCCGCAGGTCGGACCGCTGCTACGAAATCATCGCTCAGCACAAATTCCTGGCCATTGAAATCCCCCACAAAATACTGCGCCCCGGTTCCCCCATTTGGACTGCCTGCCTGCACGCTGACGATCATCAGCCAGCGTTGATCATCCGTGCCTTCTAGGGCAATGGGAAAAAAGTCCGGGCACTCCCAGACTCCGGCGTGGCTGCCCCATTCGCGGCCAAAATCGCTGAGGTGGGTCCAGTCCTTCAGGTTGGGCGAACCGTACAACTTGACGTGATCCCAGGCGGCAAATACCATCACCCATTGTTGGCTGTTTTCGTCCCAGACGACTTTAGGGTCGCGAAAATCCTTGATGCCCGGATTCGGCACGACAGGATTGCCGGCGTACTTAGTCCAGCTGCGCCCTTTGTCGAGACTGTAAGCAATACTTTGGTACTGGAAATCAATGGCTCCGGCGCGCTCTCCTTCGCTATTATGGTGGGTGAAAATGGCGATCATGGGGGGCGTTTCCCCATCCCCAAAACCAGAAGTATTGTTCCAGTCAATGACGGCAGAACCGGAGAAAATGTAGCCCAGCTCATCGGGGTAGAGCGCAATGGGTAAGTGTTCCCAATGCACTAGGTCTTTACTCACGGCATGCCCCCAGTGCATCGGGCCCCATACGGTGCTGTCGGGGTAGTATTGGTAAAACAGGTGGTACTCACCCTCGTAATAGACCATGCCGTTGGGGTCATTCATCCACATACTGTCGGGGCTAAAGTGGAACTGGTTGCGGTGGGGCTCCTGGTAAAGAGTGGGAGTAGACTGTTCTGACACCTGCTTAGAGTTACACTGAGTGAATAATACCAGACTTAGAATAGCGAGTAAAAATGGATGCATCATTGGAATAGAAGTATGGAAGTAGGAGACATTTATAGATAGGGCTGTAATTGCCGACGAAACTCACGGGGTGTACTGCCTTTTCTCTGCTTGAAGCAGCGATTAAAAAGGGTCTGGCTATTGAAACCGGACTGATGAGCCACCGAACCAATAGCCATCTTAGGATGGCTGACGAGCAGGTTGCAGGCCTTGGCCAGGCGCAATTCCGTAAGGTAATTGGTGACGGTTTGACCAGTTGTTTTGCTGAAAAAGCGGGAAAAGGCGGAGGTATTCATCTTCGCTAGCTCGGCTAGGGTACTGATACGCAGGGGTTCAGTATAATGCTCATGGATGTACTGACAAACGATAAGGATACGCCGCTCAGTCAGCTCATCTAGCGCGGGTAGGTAAGCGGAAGAACATAGGTGTTTCATGGCTGGGTCTTTCGCTAGTTGGTCGAAAATGGAAAAGAGGCAAAGTAAACCTTCTACACCTTGTATTTGAGTGAGTCGTTCCAGCATAGGGCCGACCTGCTGGCGGTAGAAACTGGAAAAGAAAAGGCCGGCTTTGGCTTGCTCCACAAGCTGTCGGATTCGTTTGAATTCAGGCAGACTTAGTACTC
>JBCCDS010000106.1:0-11357 GCA_039030655.1 Bacteroidota bacterium
GAACGCAACGGCCATCTGCACTACGTAAAACAATTGGTTCCCAATTTCTTCGCTCCTGAGCGAGCCGGATCTTACCGACACCAACAAGACCGACTCATTCTTTTTGCCAGTCGCGGCCCGGCTGCAGGCGTAATTCATGCACTGCGCGCTATGCGAGACCGGCCTGATCGCTCGGCGGTTCTAGCGAATACAGAACTCCCCGTGCTATTGATCAACGGCGCGCGCGATCAAACGCTGACGGAGCTGCAGCGCCAGCAGCAGATTGCCTTGCCGCAGCGCGTTCAGTTGTGCTACCTGCCTAAAGCCGGCCACAGCGGCACCATAGAAGCCCCCCGACACACTCAGGTCGCCGTGCGGCATTTTGTCCGTTTTTGCCAGGAATGGGAGGCCTAATCCATTAGCTGTTCTAGTTCTTGTAAGGCAGATTCGTACTCTGGCAGCGCTATGGCCTGGATGATATTATTGCGCTCGCGCTCAGTTAGGTGAAAAGAGATGGATTCCCGCAGACCATTATCTGCTTGTGGTCGATAGCGAAAACGAAGCAAGTGAAATTGGTCGGGCCCCAAGAGTTCGTACAAAAAGCCTAAGGTATTGTCTTGCTCTAAATCCTGAACATCCAGGATATTCCCCGCCAGCCCCAGGGGATTAAACAAGCTTTCAATCACACCTTCGTTAGTTTCCAGGTATACTTCTTCTTCGCGCAGGTGCACACTAATTTGAATGAGCACTACCCCACTGGTATTTTCCAGGATCCAGTATTTAAACACCTGTAAGAAACGAGCTGCGGATAGAACGCCGTAGTTGTCGCGGAAACCTGCGTCAATCACCCGGACGCTGGGTTGGGTGGGCAATTGTACAAAGGGCAGGACGTAAGGATAAGTCGCATTCATGCGCAGGGCCGTCAAAAATCGCAGGCTATCGGCCTGCTCTCGACCCAGCAACCAGCCAAAATCTACGGCATCGGGTAAGAGTGGTGTATTGAGAGTCTTGGCCTGCGGAGCAGCCATCATGTAGCGAACGGGTTGTGGTGAAATTGTCAGCCGTCGACCATCATCAATAAGGCTTGGGGTTAAAAATAATAGGGGAATCTCTGCTTGTTCTTCGGCTTGCTGATAGAAGCCGAGGCTGTGGTCCATGATCCCTTCCGTATTCGCATCCAGCTTGCGTTCAAAACTATAGGCGCGATCACGATAATAGTAATGCCCCCCTACTTCCACCTGCGTAAAGGGCAGAAACATGTCATTACTCACGATGGAGAAAGCAATAGGGTTAATCAGATCTTTACTGATTGATTCGAGATGAACAGGATCTAGATGATTAAAGCTCCTATCCAATACATTACGCCGATAAAGCTCGCGTTGGTAGGCCAAACCCAGCATCCCCCCCGAAGCTCCAGTCATCAGCATCGTTGCAGGCATCAACTGTCCTTCCAAGCGTTGGCCTAGGCGCTGCATTACGGTAGAAGACCAGAGTGCGGCGGTCAATCCACCCCCGCTAGCGGAAACGATAACCATTTTAGGTTTTTCCTCTGCCTGCTGAGTCTTCCAGCGATTAAGGATGGCCTCGGTTGCAAGGCGATCCTGCTCGACTTCTTCGGATTGACAGGCCGCGATCAACCGATCCTCTCCGTAGATGGACCATTCTTGCTCGTAGTCCAGACCATAAGCGTAATTACTCCGACTAAACCACTCGGTGGAGGTTACCCAATTGAGGGCAAAGCCGACCATGATGAGAATCGTGAGTCGCCAACGAAAGGCCCAGTATGAAATCGCCCCGATGATAGCAATAATCAGGCTAAAGAGGATAAGTATACTCGCCGCAGCAGGAACCTGGAATGGCCGATAGTCGATAAGCAACCCCAAAAGGATCAGTAGAAAAATAGTAGCAAACTGCAAAAAGATAGCATTCCAGTGATTTTGCTTAAAAACCCGCTCTAGCAATTTACGGTCGTAGTGGGAAACGGAGCGTACCAGCCGCGTTTTCAACCAATCGCCCAGATAGGTCCGCACCTTGAAAGGGTTTTCCCGTCGCAGTACCTCTCCACCTTCCCAGTTGATGTGGCGCGCACCGGGTTGCATCGCCTGAAGATGAGGCATACTACGACGATTAGGGCGATAGTATTCGATGTCCCGGTTGGTGAAATAAAAGTAAAGTGCATAAATAAGAATGGCCAGTAAAAAACCCAACAATAAGCCGCCTATCCCGACGAATAGGTGGTTCCAAGCCGCCTGATCCTGATAAGGAGCATTGAAGCGTATTAATAAGCTGAGGTATGCGATCATCGCCAGCAGCGGAACCAGAGAATTATTTAGGCAAAATTTAAAAAAGGGTCGGGAGAGGCTAGCCAGGAAACTAAAGTAACGTGCATTCAGCAGATAAGTAGTCAGGTTCCAGCTCATGGTAAAAAAACCCAGGGCTAAACCGACGATCATAAAGCTCCAGACATTGACTTTCCCCAGGTATTCGGGATCCAAGAACAGATACTGTATGCCAAAACTGGAAGCTAATTGCCCCGACATAAAGGCCAGTAAAACCAACCACAGTAAAATCAGCAACAGGTTACTACGCAGGTGCAGCAACAATAGTTGTACCGGAAATGAACGCAGTAGGCCAATAAAAAATCCGCGCATACTTGGTCGGGCCAATCAGGTAAAGAGATGAGTTTGACAAGATAGGGGTTTTAGTAGAAGCTATACGTCTCCATATTCCTTCTGGCGATTATAGCTGAACAGCTCCCTTTGAATCCGTATATTTGCAGCCCCAAAAATACCAGGACATGAAAATAGCCGTCGTTGGAACTGGATACGTAGGTTTAGTGACCGGAACCTGTTTTGCTGAAACAGGCAATGAAGTACTTTGCGTCGACATTGACGAGCAAAAAGTCGAGCGCATGCGGAAGGGCGAAGTCCCGATTTACGAGCCGGGGCTGGATGTACTTTTTGAGCGCAATTCTCGTCAGGGGCGTTTGCGTTTTACGACCAACTTGGCCGAGGCAGTAGAGCATGCAGAAATTATCTTTCTTGCACTACCTACTCCTCCTGGAGAGGATGGCTCAGCCGACCTGAGTTACATCCTCAAAGTCGCCAAAGACCTTTCTACCTTAATTACCTCCTACACGGTTATTGTAGACAAGAGTACGGTTCCAGTAGGTACCGCAGAAAAGGTGGAAGCCGCCTTATTAGAACGTTTGGACGCTGATCTATTTGACGTGGTTTCCAATCCAGAATTTCTGCGGGAAGGTGTAGCGGTAGACGACTTCTTGAAACCAGACCGGGTCGTAGTAGGCACCGAGAGCGAACGTGCTCGTGAAACCATGCGGGTATTGTACGAGCCCTTCGTCCGTTCAGGCAATCCGATCATTTTCATGACGGAGCGTTCTGCCGAAATGACAAAGTATGCCGCTAACTCTTACTTAGCTACTCGTATTTCTTTCATGAACGAAATCGCTAATCTATGTGAGCTCGCAGGAGCCGACGTAGACGATGTGCGCAAGGGCATGGGCAGCGATAGTCGCATCGGGAAGCGCTTTCTTTTCCCCGGGGTCGGTTATGGGGGCAGTTGCTTCCCCAAGGATGTAAAAGCTCTGGCCTTTACCGCCAATGAATTCGAATATGACTTTCGCATTCTCAAATCCGTGATCGGCGTAAATGATCGTCAACGGATGCGCATTGCCGAAAAAATAGAAAGCTTCTTTCAAGGTGATCTTCAGGGAAAAACCATCGCACTCTGGGGACTGGCTTTCAAGCCTAACACCGATGATATTCGCGAAGCTCCCGCCCTGTACACGATCAATTACTTGCTAGAGCGAGGCGCTAAAGTACGGGCTTTTGACCCGGAAGCGATGGGCAATATCCGTGCCATTTACGGTGATCGGATTAACCTGGTGGATGATCAATACGAAGCGCTGCTCGGTGCTGATGTCCTCGCCATCATGACGGAGTGGTCTGTCTTTAGAACCCCCAGCTTCGACGTGATTAAGCAGTTACTCAATGAGCCGGTCATTTTTGATGGCCGCAACCTGTACGATCTCGATCGAATGGTCGAGCGAGGTTTCCGCTACGATAGCATCGGCCGGGAAACGGTGGCTGCTGCCTCCGAACAGGAGTTGGAAGGCTAAAGCGGGCTAAGCATGACCAATGAAAAGGGCTACTGATCGTTGACCAGTAGCCCTTTTTCGTTGCTGTAGGAGAAGGATTCGAACCTCCACGGAGCAGTTAGCGAACCTCACGCTGCTCCGCAAATATATGCGAAGCACTGTCAGGCCGTTTATTCTGGTATCCCCACCCCCGAGACAGGAGGGCATGGCTGCCAATTTCATCACCCTACATTATTGAATGGTAAGCTTTAATTGCTGATCATTACCAGCTGCTTACAGAAGCAAATTTACAAACAAACAATCCTTTTGTGCAAATATTTTCAATGAATTAGGCTAAAATTTATACTATATCTAAAAATTAGATGTAAAATTATGACTTTAGCAAATTAAGCTGAAAAAATTGCCCTGATTTTAGCAAAATGCTATTAGGTGGATAAATCTCTACTCAGGGAGATCATTTTGATTCTATATTCAACGTTTTTGTTTTATCTTTACACACTTATTTCAATTAGCGTAATTTTTGTTTAAAATGCCTGTTACTCCTCAAAAATGGCGCTTAAACGGGCGTCCGATTGTTGTCGCCGATTTTGGGGCTAGTCATGCTATCGCTAATCAAGATCTATCAAGCAGGACTACAGCCTCCCGTTTGCTAGGCGAACAAGAAAGGGCTGCCCCCACAGCTTCGGCCGCTCCCGATCAACTTAGCGGCAGTTCTCTGATACAGTTGCGCCACAACTTTCCCGCGGCAGATAGCAATTTTGAAGGAGGAGAAAGTGACGGCTACTGCTTCAAATTGGCCTTTCGCTCCAGCAACCCTGTGCGTAACCTGGAAATGATCCGGGCTTTCCTACGGGAGCAAGGGTATAGCGAAATTCCTCTACCTCAAAGTATACAAGAGTTACGTGCTTTTCGTCTACCTCGCCGACAAAGAAGGCAACTCCATCTTTTCGGTGACGACGGATATATCCATAATCCGATAAAAATTCTGTTCCCACCACCTGGCAGCGCCGAGCGAGGTCTCCGCCTCGAAGTCTATAATGAACAAGCCCCCAATCACTTGCTACGTTTTCATGGTAGGGCTTAAACGCTATTTTATATAGATTTGGCATATATTAGTGGTGTAGAACCGGAGACGGTAACTACTCTGATAAGTAATTTCTCCTAGCACGCTATCTATTTTATAAACCTTCTGCCCCCTTCTTCCTTATAGCATAGTAGAGGGTACCTAGTCTATATATCCCGAACAGAGCAATTTATCTCATCCTTTTTTTCGCTCTAATACACACTACCGATTTAAAGAATATGTGGCTTTTGAAAACGAGCTGCTCTACATTACTATTAAAAGTATAAACCCAGCGTACATGCTAAAAAAATTACTCCCCAGCTTAGCCCTCCTATTGACACTTTCCGTCAATGGCCAGGTTTCTTCTCAGTATCCTTGGGAAGTCGGATTACAAGTAGGCACTTCCTCAATGGGAGGTGAGCTTATTCAGAATGATATCATCTTCCTCAACCAACCTAGTTTTAGTGCTGGCCTTACCGTACGACGCAGAATCGGAGGCTTGTTCGCTCTACGGGCGCATCTACTCTACGGTGGTTTACAAGGGGATGATACCGAAAGTGACGATGCGGACCAGGCCCGGCGCGGGTTTTCGGCGAGGACTAACATCTTCGAACCAGGTCTAGTCCTCGAATTTGAGCCGCTGGCTCAACGTCGATTTGTCGACGGTCAATTTAAACGCATCCTATCTCCTTACGTATACGGAGGAGTAGGTTACGGCATTTGGCAGGAACAAGACACGGACTTTAATGGACGAGCCGACCAACCGGTACAAAACGATCGGAACAACAACGAGTTAAATGGTTTTGTGCTTCCCTACGGCTTTGGTTTGAAGTATTACGTTTCGGAGCGTTCTTCAATTGGAATCGATTTTGGTGCCCGACTTATGAATTCCGACTACCTGGACGGAATCAGTGAAGCGGGTAACCCTGATGCCAATGACACTTACGCTTTTCTTGGTTTACGCTTTTCGACTGGCTTTGGAATTAAGGATACCGACAAAGACGGCATCCCGGATGATATTGATGCTTGCCCTGAACAGCCCGGCCCAGAATCTACTAATGGCTGCCCGGATACTGATGGTGATGGTCTTGCCGACCGTGACGATAGCTGCCCCAATGAGGCAGGTGTTATTGCGCTAGGCGGTTGCCCCGATGGTGATGGTGACGGCATCGCCGACAAAGACGATGACTGCCCAGAGGTAGCTGGTAGCGCTGCACTTATGGGCTGCCCCGATAGTGACGGTGACGGCATCGCTGACAAAGACGATGGCTGCCCAGAGATCGCTGGCACCGCCGCACTCATGGGTTGTCCCGATAGTGACGGTGACGGCATCGCTGACAAAGACGATGACTGCCCAGAAGTAGCGGGCATCAGCCGCTTCAACGGCTGCCCCGATACTGATGGTGATGGCATTCCTGACGCCGAAGATGAGTGCCCAGATGAAGCGGGTTCTGCCGCCCGCAATGGCTGCCCAGAACCACGTGAAGTTTATGAGACGATCACTAGCCGCGTCGAACGTTACCAACCATTGGTAGACGATCTGGAACACATCGATATCGATGAAAATACCGGGACGATTGTCATTGAGAGTATTTTCTTCGCAAGTGACCGCTACAACCGTGACCAGCTGGATCGGTCAATTCTGGATGACATTGTCACCTTCCTAAGTCGTACGGGCGCCGAAAACTTTAGCGTTCGTTTTGAAGGTCACGCTGACCGTCGTAATACGGAAGCGTATAACCAAACCTTATCTGAAAACCGGGCAAGAGGAGCCATGGAGTACGTGCTAGATAAAGGCATTGATGCCGAACGCGTAAGCATGATTGGCTTTGGTGAAAACCAACCCGTTGCCCCGATTGAAGACTTACAAGGAAATCGAGTTGTGATTTCCGTCGCGGTAGAACCGCCACTCAGGATCGAGTAAGTAACCTAGCTAAAGGGATGATGCGCTGCATCATCCCTTTATTTTTTCAGCTGCCCCTTAGTACCTTAGCCCTCCAAGTAAATTTCGCCTTGCTATGTACCAAGCTTTCAGCAGGAGCCTTCTGCTTCTTATCCTGTGCGGACTGCAGCTGCAGCTAAGCGGCCAGGAAACCTTCCCTTACAATGGAGTCTATCAGTCTCCGGATGGCTACTATGCCATTACTGGCGCAACTATTATCCCCGCCGCGGGGGAAACAGCCATTGAAGGTGCCACTCTGGTTATTCGGGAGGGTAAAATTGAGGCCATCAACCGCAGAGGTGGCGTACCCGCCGGAGCTCAAGAGGTAGATCTAAGCGGTCACTTCATTTACCCTTCTTTCATCGATATCTATAGCGAATATGGGCTACCCGAAGCAGAAGCGGCAGGTAGTCGTCCCCGACAGCAGCCCCAAATGCTCAGTAATCGGGAAGGGGCCTACGGCTGGAATGAAGCCCTTAAATCTGATTTTCAAGGGCACGAACAATTCACCCCCGACAACCGATCCGCCCAAAAGCTACGGGGATTGGGTTTCGGTACCGTTATCAGTCATCAACACGATGGTATCAGTCGCGGTACTTCGGTCGCCCTTAGTCTCGCCGAAGGGCCAGAGCAAAACCTCATCCTTAGTGAGCAGACGGCCCACCATCTCAGTTTTCGTAAAGGAGTATCTACACAAAATTACCCGAGCAGTCTAACGGGCACTATCTCACTACTACGCCAGACCTATTTAGATGGAGAATGGTATAAAACCCAGGAAGAGGAAACCAATCTTTCCCTCAGTGCCTGGAATGGAGTTTTAGGACTTCCGCAGGTCTTTGAGGTCGATTCCTGGCAGGACGCTTTACGGGCCACTCGACTCGGGACAGAGTTCAACCAGCAATACATCCTTCATACCAATGGAGATAGCTACCAACGGCTCGACGATATAGCAAACACCGGCAGTGCTCTAATTGTACCGCTACGTTTCCCAAAAGCTTTTGACCTAGAAGATCCCTACATGGCTAACTTGGTTAGTCTCTCCCAATTGCGTCACTGGGAACGCGCTCCTAGCAACCCTGCCCTAGTGGCCGATGCAGGGATTGAGATGGCGCTAACCCTCCACCGCCTAGAAAAACCTACTGATTTTCCTAAAGCAATTCAAAAAGCTATCGAACACGGCCTCAGTCAAGAAGCCGCTTTTAGAGCACTGACCCTTACCCCAGCTCGGCTAATGGGCATTGATGATCAGGTAGGCCGCCTGTCTCCTGGCATGCTCGCCAATTTCCTGGTAGCGGACAAAGCACCCCTGACAGAAGGAGCCAGCCTACGCCAGAACTGGGTACAAGGCCATCCCTACGTGTTAGCTACGCCACCCAATGGATTGACCGCCGGTACCTACCGACTCCAGGCCGCCAATGAAAGCTTCCTGCTCAAAGTCGAAGAAAAAGGTAGTGGTTTTAAACTGAGCTTCGTCGGGGAAGACCAGCCCGAAATCAAGCACAGCATCACTGACAACTATCTACAGTTCCGCTTCCAACCCGTCGATAAACCTGGCTTTTATCGACTCAGCGGCTACCTCTCGGCTGAGAGCCCAAATACCGGGCAAGGGCAAGCTCCTAACGGCGACTGGATCAGCTGGACACTCGACTCTGCACCCGATGAAGCCCCGGAAGAAGAGGAGGCTGAAGCCAACGAAGATAAGGATGACGAAGAGGAAACGAATGATCCCCCCACCTACGTCTCACAGCTCAGCTATCCCAACCGGGGCTATGGCTGGGAGGAAGTTCCACAAGCCGCCGAGCGCGTCCTGATCCGCAATGCTACCGTTTGGACCAGCGAAGCAGACGGTATTCTTGAAAACACCGACGTTTTACTGGAAAACGGCAAAATCGCTCAGATTGGGCAAAACTTGTCTGGTAGAGACGCCCGCATCATTGATGGCGAAGGACGCCACCTCACAGCAGGAATTATCGACGAACATAGCCACATTGCCATCAGTCGGGGGGTTAATGAAGGCTCCCAGTCCAGCACCGCCGAGGTAAGGATGGGCGACGTAGTAGACGCCACCGATATCGATATCTACCGGCAATTGGCCGGCGGCGTTACTACTTCTCAGCTTTTGCATGGATCAGCTAACCCCATCGGTGGCCAATCGGCCATCATTAAATTACGCTGGGGATTAACGCCGGAAGAAATGCTCTTTGAAGGAGCCGACGGCTTCATCAAGTTTGCCCTAGGCGAAAACGTCAAGCAAAGTAACTGGGGCGACAACAATCGCAGCCGTTTCCCGCAAACCCGCATGGGCGTAGAAGAAACTTTCGAAAGCTACTTCAATCGGGCTAGAGAATATGGACAACAACTGGCTAGTGATCAGCCTCCCCGCAGGGACCTGGACCTGGAAGCCCTCCTGGAAGTCATCAACGGAGAGCGCTTCATCAGTTGCCACAGTTACCAACAAGGAGAAATTACGATGCTGATGCGCGTAGCCGAAAGCTTCGGTTTTCGGGTCAATACCTTTACTCACATTCTGGAAGGCTATAAAGTCGCCGACAAAATGGCGGAGCACGGCGCCGGTGGCTCTACCTTTAGCGATTGGTGGGCCTATAAATACGAAGTAGTGGAAGCCATTCCACATAATGCGGATATCATGATGGATCAAGGCGTTGTGGTGGCCATCAATAGTGACGATGCCGAAATGGGGCGACGCCTCAATCAAGAAGCAGGTAAGTCCGTCCTCTACGGAGACATGCCCGAAGAGGACGCCCTGAAGATGGTTACCCTCAACCCTGCTCGCTTACTCCACATCGACGATCAGGTCGGAAGTATCCGGGTAGGCAAGGATGCCGATATCGTCCTCTGGACGGATCATCCACTTTCGGTCTATGCGCGGGCAGAATACACCTTCATCGACGGGATTGACTACTTCAACCAAGAAAGAGATGCCGAGCTAAGACAGCAAATAGCCGAAGAGCGCAATGCGCTTATCCAAAAATCACTCGACGCAAAAGCCGTAGGAGAACCTACTCAGCCCGCACAAGGAAATGAACGCCAACGCTACCACTGCAACTCGATCGAAGGCCAGGAAGACCACGGTCACGAGCATTAAAATCCCCACGATTATTGGAGGATAGGATGGTTCGATGATCGGATATAAACAATCATCCCATCATCTGCCCACTCATTTATTCGACCATCCCATCACCCAGTTATCCATCTAACCAGCCTGAATGATGAATTTCCAAGCATTAATCCTCCCCTTAATCTCCTTACTGACTTTCCCTTTAGTTGCTCAGAACCCTGTCCCAGCTCCACCCCAGTCGGGTAAGATTGTCATCAGTGGCGCGACTATCCACATTGGCAATGGCACGGTACTGGAAAATGGAGAAATCCGCATTGCTGACGGAAAGATCGAACGGGTCGGTGGCCCAACCCGAGCCCTACTGGATGATTATGAGAAGATCAATGCCAGTGGTCAACACATATTCCCAGGTTTAATCGCGCTAAATACCACGCTGGGCTTAGTGGAGATTCAGGCAGTACGCTCCACCAATGATCGTACCGAAGTGGGGACTTACAACCCTAATGTACGCTCCCTAATCGCTTTCAATACGGATAGCCAGATTATTCCCACCGTCCGTAGTCGGGGCGTTTTATTGGCTCAGGCAACGCCTCGGGGTGGGCTCATCAGCGGCCAAAGCAGTGTCTTTCAGCTCGACGGCTGGAATTATGAAGACGCGGTCATCGCTGCGGATGAAGGCATGCACATGAACTGGCCACGCCGTCGCAGTTACAACTGGCAAGCGGGTCGCTGGGCCAACAATGAAAATTATGCTGAGCAGGTCAGGGATATGGAACATTTCATTGGTCAGGCCGCTGGTTACTGTGAGCGGGAAGTGGAAGAAGTGCAGCTGCGCTATGCCGCTATGTGTCGGGCCTTGCAGGGGGATGCTCAGGTATACGTCCACGTAGATCTGGCGGCCGACATCCTAGCCGTAATCGAGTTATTTAACGCTTACGAAAATGTCCAACTTGCCATAGTTGGCGGGGCGGAAAGTTACGTGGTAGCGGAACAATTAGCCGCTGCTGATATTCCGGTTATTCTGGGTTCTACTCAGGCGCTGCCCCGGCGAGAAGATGATCCGGTTGATTTACCTTTCCGTTTACCCATGCTACTGGAAGAAGCCGGGGTAGCATTCGCACTCAATCACGGCCCGCGCTGGGGCGGCTGGCAGCAACGCAACTTGCCTTTCCAGGCA
>JBCCDS010000107.1:0-10802 GCA_039030655.1 Bacteroidota bacterium
ATTAAAGCCTCTTTTTGGCTGGTATATCGCAAAATAGGTGCTTGGCAGAAGCTTGACAGCCTGATTTTTGGCCAGATATCCTTTTTATGGGGACTGCTCTTGAATGAGGTTCCGCCAGCAAAATCAAAGAGCTCAATGAAATCGTGTTTTTAAGGGACGACTAACGAAGCACAACTCCCAGCTCATCGCCTCGAACGCGCTTTCACTTCCTCGAGTAGCGCTTCGGTACCGGTTTCCGCGTTACGGATGTGGATAAAACTACCGTTGGCCCCAGCAGCCATTTCCTGCAGCTGGGCCAGTGCTTGACGGTTACTGCCTAAGCCCACGGTTGAAAGCACAATGCGCGGGTTGGATTGGATGCGTTGGTGGTCTTGCGTGGACAGGCGGAATAACCCATCGGTGACCAGAATGATTTCGTTATTGCCGTCCTCAACAAACTGTTGCTCCGTGTAGTCATAGGCAAGTTGCAGGCCCTGGTTGGCTTTGGTTCTGCCCGTGGCTACGAACTCATCGATCAAGTGGTAAAGGCTGTCTTTCTGCGTCACGCCCTGCGCCGAAAAGTTAATGCTGGCGGTATCCGCAAAGCTGATGAGGGTGAGTCGGTCGATGTTGCGCAGTTCTCCGATAAGCCGTTTTAAAGACAATTGGAGCAACGGCAGCTTGTTCCCAGGCCGCATCGAGGCCGAGCGGTCAATCAGGAAAACCAAGTTGTTGGGTCGGTATTGATCCACCGTCAGCTCGGTCACCTCCACGGGCTGAAGGGTAGGCGGCGGTACCAAGATCGTATCCCGACTTGGTGGAGGCAGGCTAGCCAGTGGATTTTGCAGAGTATCCGCGCGAAGTTGAAAAATATCGCCCGACCCGTAGCTGTGTTTGTAGGAAACGAAGTACGAAAAATCGCGCAGCGGCGAGACGCAATAATAGATTTCTGAAAAATTACTGTTAACGCTAAAACCGAGGTTTTCGGGCGGCGACCAGCTCGTCCAGGAGTCATCGAGGCGACGGGAGCGGTAAATGTCATCGGTACCGTAGCCGCCAGGTCGGTTGCTGGCAAAGTAAAGGGTCGCGCCGTCGGTGTCTAGAAACGGGGTGGTATCGTCAAATTCGGAATTGATCAAAGCAGGTAAGCGTTCGGGTGCTCGCCATCGCAGGGCCGTCCAGCTCGCCGATGGGTTTTCGGGCAAGCATACGTACAAGTTTTTCCGTTCGTTTTCGGCGTAACTCAACCATAGCGTTTTGGTGGGTCGATGCAAGAACGCATTGACAAAGCGGCCTCTAGCCTGCGTTTGCAAACCCGGAATTTCAAGCCTGAGAAACCTTTGTTGGCTGGGTATGTACCACGATAGGCCTTTCGACTGCACCCAAGCGCCACCCGTCTGCTCAAACCAGCCGTTGACGAGCAGCAAGTCGTCTTCCACTTGGGCAAAAACATACTTACTGCCGTCGGTGGGTGGGTTTAGGCCTTCCGCTTTCTGCTTGGGTTGCCAGTTGCCCGCTGCATCGCGTCGACTGAACCAGATTTCATAACGGCCTTCATCGCTGTTTTCGCTGAAATAGAGCGTCTGTCCATCCAAGGAAAAGACGGGCAAAATCTGGTCATCAACCGTGTTGACACTCGGCCCCAGATTTTCCTTGACGATCGTAGTCTGCGCCAGCAAAGGCAATCCACTCAGCAACCAAAACAGCAGCGATTTCATCTGTTTAGTAGGTGGTGATGTGGATGATTTGTTCCCCTTGCTTGAACATTTTACCGTTCTGACGTACGAAGCGTTCCTGCATCACCGTGTTGGTGAGCAGATTATCCATATAGCCTTTCACTGCCTCGTCGGTCATCGTCACGGGCATACCGAAGGTGAGGACTTCGTCAATGTAGGCGTAGATAAGATTGTTGTACTCGCGATAAAAAAGGTCGGGCGAGACAAAGATATCACAGCCCACTACCACGCCGCCTGTCACCCCCACAATACCGACAATGTTCTCTTTGTTCCTGAATTTGTCATTGAAAAACGTCAGGTATTCGTTCTCGCGCTGGATATACTCGGGCGAACTGGCGTGGGCAGTATAAGCCTCGGTATTGGAGCGGACTCGGTCCCGGCGGTTTTCCTTGGCCACCTCGTTCCACACTGCGTTTTGGCTTTGTTCCCGGTCAATCACTTGGCGCAGGTGCATACTGGCTTCGTGGTAGTTCTCAAACTCATTTCTTTTGGTACCGCCTGTCCAGCGACCTTTTTCCACGCAAAACACGGGGATGTCCACCCGACCACTGCGGGGCTGCACCACCATATCCTCAGCAATCACACGGTCCTGCATTCCGCCAGTGATTACCTCTCCAGACATCAGGAAAATGGGCTGGTCCGAAAAGTTTTCGATGGTCAGCGTATTCACGCTTTGGCGGATCCGGCCCCGACTGTTGGTACGTTCCATGATCGCCGCTTGGTTAGTAGCCAGGGCTTGGCGCAAACTCAGTGCGTTGTTGAGACTAGCCGCTTCTTCGTTGGCCTGCGCAAAACTTGGGTTAGCGCGAATGGGAATGATTTTAAGGTCTCCGAATTGGTGAGCACCCGCATAATCCACTTCCAGGTGTTCGTAGGTAAATTGGGCAAAAGAAGCCGTAAAGACGCTAAATATGGCGACCAGAAGCATTATTGATTTCATAGGGCAATCGATTCTTAAATCTTAATAAAATAAGGGGTGATATTGTTCCTTAAACTAGTGGCCTTAAAGGGGATTTGCTTCCTTTTTCAGTCAAAAAAACTGGAATCTAATTTTCAGTCGATCTAGAGCTCTTCCCTGCTATGGAGCTGATCAACTTGAAAGCAGATGGAAAGAGGGCCTGATTTAGGTTTGATTGAGTAATTTGGGACACTTCCAATCAATCACGCTCCATGAACAAGCAGCCCCTTATTCTATTTAGCTTGGCACTTATTGGCCTATACGTATGCTCCTGCGGAAGTCCAGAACCTGCCACTAGTACCGACAAGCTAACCGAAGAAACGCCTACCTCAACTGACCAAAAGGAAAGGAACTATACTCCCGGCGAGGGCTGGGAGTTGGTCTGGGCCGATGAGTTTGATGCAGACACCCTCAACCTCAATAATTGGAACCGGCAAATAGTCCGCGCCGGACGCTTCAACGACGAATGGCAGCGCTATACGGATAGTGGGAGCAATGCCTACATCGACAGCGGTCATTTGGTCATCAGGGCCAATCACGAAAGCGAGGACCACGGCATGGACCAGTACACTTCTGCCCGCTTAAACACGGCCAATAAGCAAAGCTGGACCTACGGAAAGATTGCCGCGCGAATCAGGCTACCACAGGGACAGGGCATCTGGCCAGCCTTCTGGATGCTGGGGGCTAATATCAATGAAAATGGCGGCGACACGCCCTGGCCACAGTGTGGAGAAATCGATATTCTGGAGCTCTACGGCTCCAAGGATGATGGAGTGGTAGAAAGTAATCTCCATTACGCTGATGCCACTGACAATCACACCATGTCGGGGGCCATTCCCTATAAATTAGAAGAGGGCATATTCGCCGATGATTTCCACGTTTTTGCCCTGGAATGGACCGCAGATAGCATCACCTGGCTAGTGGATGAAAATCAGTACGCTAGCGCTCCTATTACTGCTGACGACATGACCGAGTTTCATCAAGATTATTTCATTCTGCTCAATCTGGCGGTGGGTGGCACCTATGCCGGCCGACCTGGTGCGACCACCCGTTTTCCGCAGCGGATGTACGTGGATTGGGTGAGGGTATACGAAAAGTAAAATGGGTACAGTTTAGTTTAGCGACCAAGGTTATTTCTGGTCCTGTACCCGGAGCACCTGAAAGCTTTCTGACCAGGCGACTAACTAAACAAATAAGGCAGTATGCGCTTACCCGTTTTTCTATTTCTGTTCATTAGCGTATTTAGCTGCGTTCGGCAACCCCCGGGCAATATATCCAATAACATTCTCGAACAACGCATAGATTCCTTATTTCAGGATTTTGATCATTTAGCGACGCCCGGCTATGCCATTGGCGTAGCGAAAGCTGACCAAACCCTATACGCCAAGGGCTTTGGAGCAGCTAACCTGGACTATAACCTTCCCATTACGGAACAGAGCAAATTCAGTATTGCTTCAGTCTCTAAACAATTTACGGCGGCCTGTATCGCTCTACTTATTATGGATGGACAACTGAGCCTGGAGGCACCGGCCAGTAATTTCATTCCTGAGCTAGACAAGTATAGAGATACGATCCGCATTAAACATTTAGTGTACAACACCAGCGGTATTCCTGATTACTACCAACTGGATCGGCCGGGCGGGAAGTCCTGGATTACCTTCAACTACTTTGATATAGACGAGTGCATAGCTACCGCCTTACAAGCAAATACACTTCGGTTTAAACCTGGCGATCGCTGGGAGTATTCCAACGTCAACTTTATGCTGCTTACCAAAATTATAGCGGCAGTAAGCGGTCAGACCTTCAGTGCTTTTGCTGAAGAGCGCTTATTTCAACCACTGGGAATGGAGGACAGCTTCATCAATGATGATGTAACCAGTATTGTAGAGAACCGGGTCACGCCCTATAACCTGAGAAACGAAGAGAACATCAACGGCTATGCAGAATACGGGATCCAGTTGAAAAGAGAAGGTGACTTTATTCAGCATCACCGTAACTCACCGCACTATGGCGGCAGCGGCGTAATTACTACAATTGAAGACCTGCTGAAGTGGGGCAAGAATATGGTTAGCCAAGAATTTGGTGGCCAGGAATTTTACGAGATCATGCACGCTACCCCTAGCTTCAATCACGATCGCAACAACCAGGCCTTTGGTCTTTATCACGGTGATTTCAACGGCAGAAACATCGTTGCCTGGGATGGCGGAGATTGGGGCATCAGCTCACAGTTAATGCGTTTTCCCGATCAAGGAGTAACGATTGTGGTATTGTCTAATTTAGGTTCAGGCGAAGCCTTTAGAAAAGTAAATGCCATTGGAGATATTCTAATTGCTGAAAAGATTATCCAGTAAAAGCCGCTAACGCTAGTAAAGAGATCAAATATTTTTGAGTGGACATACAACCTAGGCTGGGTTAATGACGACTCTATCGTAACAGAACGCTCCTTTTGAAAAGCTGTGTTTAATGGCCTGACCACTATTGATCATATTTCGAGTCACTCTACAAGCAAAACAACAATGGATACTATCAACTGGCTTTCAATGGCCCTAGCTACCGCCACTCCTTTAGCCATTGGGAGGCTGTATTACCACAAGGCTGTATTCGGGACTACTCTACTGCAGAACGTAGACAGTAGAGCTGAGCGCACCAACCAAAATAAAAAAATCCTTGCCTACAGCCTTACCTTAATCGTTGCTTTCCTCTTAGCATTCTTCCTGTTGAATTTCAATAACTCCGGGATTAATCAAGAAGGCGATTTTGACACTTTTCAACACGGCGCCTGGCATGGAACTTTCCTTGCCATCACTGTAGCGACTCCCGTTATCGTTATCAATGGCGTACAAGCGCAAAAGACCTGGAAGAATATTCTTATTCTCATTAGCTACTGGGTTATTTGCCTGGCTCTAATGGGAGGTATATTGGATGTTATGAACCGTTGGGAAAATATCGTCCTGCCAGAAGGCTAATGCTCATCACCCAGTCCTTCCAGCACGAAGAAATACTCGGACTTAAGTTCGGCTACCACCCCCTTGGTCGGCCCCGTTTATTCGTCCACCTCTACTACGTCGATGGCTTGCTCATCGATACGGGGCAAAGTAATGCAGGTCGCAGCATCCTGAAGGCAACTGAGCAGCTGGACATCCAGCAAATCTTTATCACGCATCAGCACGAAGATCATACGGGCAACATCGCTCCCCTTAAAGCCCAGCACGAATGCCCCGTCTACGCCTCCGCCAGCTGCTGTCAGATCATGCAGGCACCGCCGAAATTGAGCCTGGCGCAAAAACTGACTTGGGGTAATCGGCCGGCACAAACCGATCTCATTCCAATTACCGGGACGATAACTACTCCGCGCTTTCACTTCCAACTTATACCCATCCCCGGTCACGCAGCGGACATGCTCGCCCTGTACGAGCCGCAGCGTCGGTGGTTGTTTTCGGCAGATTTGTACCTCAACTCCCGCATTGATTACTTCTTGAAAAGTGAAAGCATGGCGCAGCAAATAGCCTCCATCAAGACTGTTCTGCAACTTGATTTCGATGCCCTGCTCTGCAGTCATAGACCCCGCTTAACGGACGGAAAAGCAGCCTTGCGTAAAAAGCTACACTTTCTAGAAAGCTTCTACCATGAAGTAGCAGACTTACACCAGCAGGGCCATTCCGCTACGGACATACTTCGTCGCTTACAGTTGCGGGAAAATTGGTTGGTCAGACTGCTATCGGGCGGTGCTTTGTCTAAGTTAAATATGGTACGCTCGGTGATCAGGGATGTGGAGAGGGAATGATCGCATGTTTTTTATCGCGAATACCCGTACTTTCGGAGCGCAGATTATACGCATTCCTATGGAAGCCACGCTTACCCTCCGCCAAGGCCTGGAACAATTCTACCAAGAGTATGAGCACCACTTAAGTCATCAACAGGTGGGCATTTCCAGTGAGGCCAAAAGCTTCTTCACCTCCCACGACATCGCCCACGTCTTGTTTGGCTGTGACATCTCGTTTTTCGGTGAAGGCTCGGTAAAAATATGGACGATCTTCGGCACGACTTTAGGATTCTGGAAACACCTGCGGGAGTACAAAAAGGCAAATGCTTTCACGCTATCCAGAAATTTCAGCTTAGGGCACATTATCGGCCATATTTTCAAGTTGCTCTATTCTATTCCTTTGCTCATCATCCGGGCAAGAAGAATGCGTAAGCGCTGGCCCTGGTCGGATTACGAAGCTTATCTAGACCAGCCCATTGGGGAGATTAGGGAAGCGTTTAATATTCAGGTTTTGAAATAAAGTATCCAATCATCCTGCTCAAATTCCTATAAAGAGATAAAGAGAGCCTGCTGAAGCAAAGGTTGGCAGCCTAAGACAAGCCCCCCTCTTCCCTAAACTCAAGCTACATTTTCTAAGTTTACCAATGTAGTACCCGACCAAGCAGTATGCGGTTCGGTCATCCTCCGTTTCGCCCTTTAAAAGCCATCTTCATGCCTCGGCCTCCCTTAGCTACTTGCCGCACTTGGCTCAAGTACGTCCAGTTCCTGCTTTTCTTTTTTTTAGTACTTCCGCAGGTGGAAGCATCCCTGCCGAAATCCGCGACCTTCGGGATCCAGCTGTCCGGGCAATCCAGTACACCCCACCGATTAATTGTCCTTACTGATATTGAAGCAGACCCCGACGATACCCAGTCATTGATCCGCCTTTTACTGTACTCCAACCAAATGGACATTCGCGGTCTGATTGCCACTACCTCCTGCTGGATGCCCTCCGATATCTACCCCCAATCCATCAGCCGCCTAATTTATGCCTACGGTGAGGTGCGCGACGAACTCCTGCAGCACGAAAACGGCTTTCCGGAAGCCGGCACATTACTGCGACTGGTCAAAAATGGTCAGCCTGCCTACGGCATGGAGGCCGTCGGAGACGATCAAGACTCCGAAGGTTCCGACTGGATCATCCAGGAACTCGAACGCGAAGACGAGCGGCCACTCTGGATCTCCGTTTGGGGTGGGGTCAACACCCTAGCACAAGCGCTCTACCGCCTCCGCGCAACTAAAAGTGCTGACGAATTAGCCCGACTCGTCGCCAAGCTCCGTGTCTACACCATCTCCGATCAGGATGATAGCGGCATTTGGATCCGCAATAACTTCCCCGAGCTCTTCTACATCGTCTCCCCCGGCGATGACTACGGCAACGCCACCTGGACGGGCATCAACCGGGTTATTGAGGGCATCGACAATACTACCGTCAGCAACCCCTGGATCACCGAGCACCTACAGCAGGGCCATGGCCCGCTGGCCGCTCTTTACCCCGATGTTTCCTGGGGCATGGAAGGTGATACGCCTGCTTTCTTATCCTTAATTCCCAACGGTTTAAACCAGCCAGAGCACCCCGACTGGGGTGGTTGGGGCGGTCGCTATGAGCATTATCTGCCTGATTTCTCTCAGGTCAAAGAGGGCCACTCCATCGTTATCTGTCAGCCTGAAACCCGCCCGATTTGGACCAACGCCAACGACGCTTATCAGCCCTACCTCCCGCGGGCTTACCGCCGCAGCGTCAAAAAAGATACTACTACTTTCACGGGCTTTACCGAGACCATCTGGCGCTGGCGCGATGAGCTCCAAAACGACTTTGCCGCCCGCATGGACTGGTGCATCCTCCCCTACGAGCAGGCCAATCATCCACCCAATCCCGTCTTAACTCATCCCGAGCAGCTCACCCTACAGTCTGGCGAAAACTTCCGTCTTGACGCCTCCCCCTCCACCGATCCCGACGGTGACAACCTCAGCTTCCTCTGGTTTCCTTATCTCGAAGCCGGTACTTTTAGCGGCGACTTCACCCTCAACGCCCCCGAAAATGCCCACCTCGTCTACGGCGATGCTCCGCAAGTGGAGGAAGAGGCCACCATTCACATCATCCTCCGCGTAACAGATAAGGGGAGCCCCGCTTTGAGTCGGTATAAAAGGGTGGTGTTAAGGGTACTGCCGGAGTAAATAAGCGTCCCATTAGATCAATAGTAGCTCTTGTCCCCGCTGACCGTTCCTATTAGAGGAAATAAGAATCTTATGGCTATTGCGTGATTGCTACCAATAACGAGATTATACGCAACTCGTGCAACAACGTCAATTTTACGTCCAGTTGCGTATTTAGCCCTGATTTTGGTGGTATATGCGCCATAAATTATGGCGTACTAATGAGCTCTTATTGTACTCAGCTATGTTTAAACAGGCCTGGTCTAGTCTAAAGACGCTTTGCGCAGACCCTAAATACCTCGGGGCACGTACTGGGATGATGGCCGTCTTACATACTTGGGGCCAGCAGTTGCAGTATCATCCACACATCCACGCTTTGGTTCCTGCGGGCGGACTGAGCTTTGATGGGAAAAGCTGGTGTAAGCCCAAGCACAAAAAGTTCCTGGTTCTCGTCAGGGCATTATCTCGGCTGTTCCGCGGGCGCTTGGTCGCAGCCATCCGGGCGGCCTATCGATCAGGTGAGTTACAACTGCTTCCCCAGCAGCAACAGCTGCGCTTAGTGCTCGACCAAGCCATGCGTCAAGAATGGGTAGTCTATGCTAAAGCTCCTTTCGCCGGTCCACATAAGTTGTTGGATTATCTGGGGCGCTACGTCAAGCGCGTAGCGATTAGTAACGATCGCCTCCTATCCTGTGACAAGGGAAGAGTTCGCTTCACCTATCGCGACTACACGGACGCTGATCGAAAAAAGGTCCTGCAGCTGACCGTCCAAGCCTTTATCCATCGCTTTTTACAGCACGTACTGCCACCGCGTTTTTGCAAGCTGCGCTACTACGGTATCCTGGCGATTAGAGATCGGCAAAAGCGGCTGGAGCTTTGCCATCGACTGCTACAAAGCACTTATCAGCAGGCTCAAAAGATGGAATGGCGAGCGCTCTTACTACAGTTAAGCGGACAGGACCCGCTGCAATGTACTGACTGCGGCGAAGGGCAGTTCGTTATCGTCGATTACTTCTCGGCCAGGCGCTACCAACGTGGTCCACCGCTACTTCAAAGCGTGGCCGCTAGCCAGCACCAAAGCCTATAAAAAATCGGACTTATAGCTCGTCTATAAGCAGAGGCGCTAGTAGGTACCACTAAAGGAAATGATTATACAATCAGAGGCAGTTGGATAAAGCCGTAAAAACACCTATGTTTAACAGCAGCGCAACGCTCGCCACCTTAGCCGGAAAAAGCCCAGGTCAAAATAGAAAGTGCACAATAAAAAGCGGCTTCGTTCAACACCAGCGATCCACAAGTACTGCTCAGGCAGTAATCGCGGATAACTGGCTTAGCGTTGGGTGCAAGCAGAAAAAAGCAAAAGAAATGCAGAAATCGAAATATAATTTTTATCTAAATCCACATGATGAATATAAGTGGACAAAATGCCCAAAGTGCGACAATAAGACTAAAGTGAAAAAATACTGTTTGATGATTTATTATGAAGAAAAGACGGTGAATTTTAATCAATTAATTTCCTTAAAAAAAATCATGCAAATTTTGTCCATATTGTGAATTGATAATTGGTCAAAAACCTGAAATTGAAACGTATTTAAATCAAATTATTACAAATTTTGGATTTCGATTTAATCCTGATAACTATTTTGTGTTCGGAACAAAGGATAGAAAAGATTGGAAGGAAAGTCAAAAAGAACCACTAAATCAAGGAAAAGAATTAGAAATTGTCTTTCGATTTAAAGATATTTGGGATTTTGAAATAAGACCAGCAGGATGGTATTTTGAAGGAGAATAAACCAAGAAAATCATGTCGAAAGAAAAGTTAAAAGAAAAAGTTGATAAAATCACAAGATTGGCAACAAGTTTTTGCGCTCAAAAATTGAATGAAGAATATTTCGAATTAGTTGAAAAAGTCATTGGAAAGTTAAGCAGAAAAAGACCAAGTCCATTACTGAGAGGAAAAGAAGAAATATGGGCTGCAGGAGTTGTCCATGCAATTGGACACGTTAATTTTTTATACGATAATTCATTTGAGCCTTACATCACATTTGATGAATTGAACGAATATTTTGGGACAAAAAAATCAAGTATGGGGAACAAGGCAGCAGAAATAAGAAAGATGTTCAAAATGAATAGATTGACCAATTTCGACTTTATGACAGATAGTAGAAAG
>JBCCDS010000108.1:0-10591 GCA_039030655.1 Bacteroidota bacterium
TCGAAGTCACCAGACCAACCATGTCACCATCGTAGATATTTCTAAGGTTGTGGATTTCGTCCCAGCGGCCATCGTCGTCATCCTGTAAATCGTTGACGTCATCAACGGAGTCATCGGATTCGGCATCGTTAGTGGCGTACAAGTAAGCCAATTCCAGTCGCTGGGTGACATTACTATTGGCGTGAGCGGTATTGGCTAGCATCACTCCGGACTGGATGATTTGGGTCATACGAGTAGGAGCTACCTGCGCACTGGCGGCGGGCGTGTAGGCTACGACAATGCGGATGTTGCACTCGTCCATCATACTGGCAGATTGACTGTATTCGCCCCGATCATCCACACGAGCTGATGGCCTTTCCTCGGCTTCATGTTGGTGCTTATGATCGTGGATATCACCACATTCGGGAAAGGCACTTTCTTCTACTTCGATAATCAAGTGTAGACCGTCTCTACCGAGGGGTAAAATGTTGAAATTTCCCAGCAGGGAGTTGACGTGCCCCATGAGCTGGCCCTGATCAATTACGAAGGCGGCCGTGGTCATGAATTCCGGGTTTTTGCCGGCCCAGCTGCGCATACTGATGCCGGTATTACCGATGTCGAAGTAATCAACGATGATGTCTACGTCCGGAAAGAGGTTTAGTCGCAGTTGCATCTGATCGAGCAGGTCGGGGGCGAGGGTAACTAGCTGCGTGCGGAAACTGCTTTTGTCCTGAGACAATTGCTGAACAATGGCCATTTGCTCGGCGTCTAGCCGTGCGGTATAGGGAAGAAAGGCGGTCTTTTGGGCGCTTATCTGTAGTGGGGAGAATAGCAATATAATTAGGCCAAGGAAGGCCGGGAGACGAGTGTTTTTCATTGACTGTTAATTTGGGCTTGTAGGTGTTATCAAGCAACAGCGACTAAAAGCCGCTGTTGCTTGAACTAGTATTAATGCTGAACGATAAACCGCTGGTTAACTGCCCCCTGTGCAGTTTGCAACACTACGATATAGTAACCATTAGGAAACTGCTCGACATTGATCTCGAATTCACTCCTGCCTTTTTGCCCAGCAGAAGAAGGACTAATGGTTGCCATGTTCATGCCACGTATATCCTTGACATAAATCTCGTACCATTCATCAGTTGGAATATCTACCCGTAGTTTCATCGTAAAAACAGCAGGGTTGGGGTAGCACAGTAACTGTGGGACTAGGCTTTGAGGAAGGAAGTCTGACTCATCGGCAAAACTTTCAGCGGTAACTTCCCCCAATTGATTATTTATGTCCGAACCACATTCCTGAATGGTAGCGACGAAGAAACTACCCGATTGCGCCTCGAAGTTTTCTTCTAAAACGACTTGATTACCCGCCTGATAAACGACACTATTCCCTGCCAGAATGGTTGCATCGGAAGTAATGTCATTGCCCGCTAAATAAACACCGCTGGCTGGAACGCCATTAATGGTTAAATCGGGCACACAATTCTCTAAGAGATTGAAGTAATCGGAGGTGTAGATGCCCCGGCCATGGGTCGCGGCAGCGATCAAGTTGTCAGTAGGGCGATGTTGTAGCATATCCACCCGGACATTGGCTAGGCCAAAAGAATTGGTAGGGAACCAAAGGGTGTTACTACCGTCCAAGTCGGAAGTCGTCCAGACACCGAGCTCAGTTGCGATAACTGCCTGGTCGGAGTCGAAAGGATGTAGAATAATCCAGCGCACGGGCATGTCGGGTAAGTTGCCCTCTACTTCTGTCCAGGTGGCGCTACTTCCGTCATCTGCATTGTAGGTCTCCAGGATGGAAACCACCCCGAAATTACTTTTGGTAATCAGGATGTGATTTTCGTCCTCGTCATCAATTGCAATAGAGGAAATAAAGTGACCGACTCCCATTGGTGGTGGTGGCACATTCAAACTAGTAAAGGTAGTTCCACCGGCCAAATGCGCATTGTCTACCTGAAATACTTGTGAGCTGGCTGCTACGTAAATCCGATTGGCCACGGAAGGAGATTTTTGTAGGGTAGTAATACGCCCACCTCCCAGCGCAGCGATGGTGTCACTGCTAGCGGTATTGGTGCCTCCAATATCCGTAACGCGGCCAAACCACCCTGCAATCTCAGAATGATACAGCACATTGGCGGCATCGTCATACTCGGCGGGGGTGATGAATAAACGCGTGTCGTCCGTGGCTACGATGCTAGTGCTGAAATCTGAGCCACCATCAGTAGATAGGAAAAAACCACCATCTTGTCTGGAAGCTATCTGGATTTGCGAATCATCATCGTCAATGAAAGTCCATCCACCATCACAACAGCAGATTACGCAAGTGGTGCTATTGATGCCAGGATTCTGAAACTTTGGCGTGGCATTGTCCTGAGTACCACCTAGCATATAGTTGGAGGCGGAATCGGGATGCAAGGCCATGGCATAAAATTGGGTGACGTTATAGGTGTTATTTTTATCTATAAAGCTTGGCGTACCAGCACTGCCATCAATAGACTTATACACCCCTCCATCGTTACCGAATAGGATTTGATCAGAGTCGCCGGCGTAGTAAACTACAGCATGGTGGTCGGCATGTATATTACCAGTTTCCGTCCAGCTGTTCCCTCCATCAGCAGAGACACTTAATCTTACGCCACCAGCCCAGAGTCGGCTAGCATCATTGGGGTCTACTGCCAGAATGAGGTTGTACCAGGCTTGACCTCCGAAGCTCCCGGGACAGCTACGTGGCGTCCAGTTTGTACCATCATTAGTGGTGCGGTAGATGTTGAGGCATTGCGCTTCCATCCCCATGGCCCTGTTTTCATAAATGGCATACACTGTTCCAGCGGCGCTAGGAGCACAAGCTAATTCTACTCTGCGGATGTTCATGGTGGGCAAGCCAGTAGGGATAGGGTTCCAACTGGCACCATTGTCATTAGAGCGAAAAACGCCACCCGCATTTCCTCGGACAGCAACGTACAAGTCGCCGTCAGCGGCTAGCTCGAGATCATCAACAAAGTTGTTGCCATTGGCCAGGCTGTTGACCCGTGTCCAGGAATTAGTGGGTAGGTCATAGGTAAATAAACCTTGATTAGTAGCCGCGTTTAGTGTCCCCGTCGCGTCGAAAAGAAGTTTATTGATACAAGGATTAGCGAATAGATCTAAGGGAACCATGCGCTGCCAGGAGGTGCCACCGTTGGTAGAACTCCAAACACCTAGTCCACTTACTGCGTCACTATTGCCCCAGCATTCACCCGTACCGAAGTAGAGGTTGTTGGAGTTGTTGGGGTCTTGTACGATACTCGAAACAGCCAGGTTTTGGAAGAGGTCATTAATAGCCTGCCACTGAACGACGGGGGCATCAATATTGGTCGTACGCCAGATCCCGCCAGAGACACTACCCGCCCATACGGTGCGGCCACTGGGGTCATTGGCATCTATTAGAATGGTGCGCGTACGGCCACCTACATTGTCAGGACCACGCTCTAACCAGTTTAAAGGCAAAAAACTGGGATTGCCAGCCAGGTCCCGCCGCAGTTCTTCGGCAGCTTTGCGCGCGTCAAGCATACGTTCATAGGGGACGTTGCCCGTAGCCGGATCAACCATCATTTGAAAATCCTGGTCGAAACGATCCGCAATACGCTCCCATTTAGGGGCCTTTTTTGCCATAGTTCCATCGGCTACGACCTCCGTATTCACCATACGTTGCAGAACAAAGGTGGCGAGAACAGCAAAGATAATGGCCAATAATACAGCACCCCGCTTGATAATTTTAGTCTTCATAATAATTTAGTTTACGTATGCACTGCTCCTGGAAAATTGACACATGGCCAATTTTCCAAGGAACAGTACAGACTAGCTCGAAGGGGGAGTTACTGGCCGTACACCTGGGCCTTCAATGCGTCAATCTCTTTTTGTTGATCGATGAGCAAGAGTGTTAGTTCTTCGATTTTTTCCAATAGTAATACTTGGGTCTCACCTACGGCCACGCCATCACGCTCTGCCATTTCGGCTGCTGATGGCATACCTGGCAGATGCTTGTGCTCTAGAATAAATTGTTCCCACTCCTTGATATTAGGGCGCGGGTAATCATCGGCAAATACGTAGTCGGGCCAGTTGATTTCCAGTTTGACAATTACCTCCGTAGCAATGATCGTACCACCTACGTATAGGCTATAGTCGCCAACTATATTTGTCGTATTGATGGCTACGGGGCCACCGTTTTCCACACCATTCAGAAAAATACTGTTGCCGTCTAATAGAATATTATTGTCGGCGTTTAATTCCACATTGTTGGTAGCATTTAAAGTCATACCATCGCCGTTCAATTCCAGATCATCGGCGTTCAAGGCCATATCATTGCCGGCGGCATTGATCGATAGGTCATCATTGGCTGCGTTGAGCTCTAGGCCTGGAGCATCAGTGCTCAGCTCCAGGTAGCGGTTCAGTGCTCCGGAAGTGGATAACCTGACCTGATCACCGGCTACGTGCAACTTAGTTGCTGGAGAAGTTACCCCAATACCTACGGATTCGGACTCTAATAAGACATCATCGTCCGTGCTGAGTACCAGGTCGCCTCCGGGAGCGCTATTCTCAATGCCAATACTATTGGTGCCGCTGGAGAGGTAGCCCATTTGGCCAGCAACGCTGTTGCCATCCGGAGAAAATTCTAAAAAGACATGATCGCCTCCGAGTAAGGTCGCTGCGGCCCCATCGTTGCGGATCAAGGCCTTACCGTTAACATCCAGTAATTCTTCGGGGTTTGAGGTGCCGATACCGAAACGCCCGTCGGTTGTTAATACGGCTTGTTCGGTATTGCCGGTAATAAAGGAAACGTCTTCCTGATTAAGTGTGCCCATGGTGTTGTTGTCCGTGCCAACGAGGTTGCCACCAACTCGCCAATCCTGCTCAATGCTGGGATCGTTGAGATCACAAACATTGCCACTACCGGCTGAGCGGTAGGAGAAAACAGTGAGCGGGCCGTAGCTTTTGCCACGGATTTCCAAATCTTCTTCGGATAGTGGCCAGATCAGACTGGGGCAGTAGGCAAATATCTTAGCAGTGCATTCATTGCCCATCCCATCGTCTACCTCAAAGTAGAGGTAGTAAGGAAAGAAGCCGCCGGCAAGTGCAGCAGCGGAGACGGTAAAATCGTCGCCATTGGTAACGGCAAACTGGTCGATCAACTGGGTTTGCTGTAAATCACCGTAGACGCGGACGTTGGCGTTGTTGTCGCCAAAGTAATAGAGCGTCATTTCGGACAAGCCGCCGTCGCATTCACATTCTTCGACACAGTCCTGGGCTTGGAGGTTTAGGCCAAAGAAAGGACTACAGCAAAGTGCTAATAATAGGGTTTTAAAGCAGAGGTGAAGTTGGTGCTTTTGCATGGTTAAGCATTTTATGGGTAAGGAGTAATGGTGAGGGTTTAGCTTATCTCCGTGGAGGAATAAGTCATAGTGGGAAAACAGAGGCGGGTGATGGAGATACTGCTATTGGGCATACCGTGGTATGCCCTGATCTTTAATGCTACAAAATTAGTGGGCGTTACAAAGCTGCGCTATAGAACGATTGTTTAGTAAACTAGAATAGGATTTATTCATCCAGGAAATGTATCTGGGGCGAGAAGCTACTGAGCAAACTAAGCTGATTTTCCTCAAGCTGATAGCGTAATTTTTAAGAGAGGAGCTTTTACTAGGTCTCAAATAACTGGGAATGAACCGAATAATGTATTCGAAATACAATTGGTAATTGACCTTGCTCTCTAAATCGGATTTGACCTTATCTATAGGTCATGCACCGACAATTCAACTACATCACAAAGGATATTTAGTGTCCCATATATATCCGAATAGTCCCAACTAACGAAGGGCGCAGAAAATGGGACTTTTCAAGTATTTAGCACGACTACATTCGTACTGTTCATTCAGTAGTCGTAATCGTTTGCTGTCGTAAATGATTTGCACAAGCATGAAATGACGCTAGCGGTTCGAAGGATTGGGCGTGGTCGTATTGATGAAAAGTGAAACCGGTGTTTCGCTTTATTTATTCACAAATCTCGCTATTTACCTGAGTGTATTTAGCGAATAAAATTACTTGTAAAAGATGCGCATTTTACTTTTTTATATGGTGAGCTTAATATTTGGCTCTTTGTTACAGGCCCAAGTTGGTACTGCTCCGGAAACCGTTGGAGGAGACCTTGACGTTATCTGTGAAGATGATATTAGGACACCATTAGGTAGTACCGTACAGGTATGGAATTGGCAAGTTGAGGATTATACGCTATACCTCGAAGCAGATAATGGGAACGAAAGAACGGTTCGAAGTCCGTGGTTCCCTAATGGAAATGATGGTCCAACCAATATGGAACTATTAGCTATTGGTAATCCGGTTAATTTTGATTTTAAGCCTTCTGATGGTTGGGAGTTGGTTGTGAAAAATTTTGGTGAACCGGGGGAAGCAATAAATACTCCATTCTACGTGCTTACAAATCGGTACACGGGTATAACTAGAGGCTTCTTCTATATTCGAGGTGAAGAATCAGCATACAATACCCTAGAACTAGGAGTGGCTCATTTTAACTTAGGAGCACTTCCCGCAATCGCGGGATCAGGGGTTTTTAATAATTCTAGTGAAGGACTTTTGTTTCCAGTAGATGAATTTATCGTTACGGATACGACCGGTTTTACCGCTTTCAATAAAGCACCAAACGTAAATCACTGGGCACTCATACAGTTTCCTGCATACTATGATCCTTGTGTATGTAATAGTACTTCACTAATTAGTTTTATCGCTAGATATAGCAATACGGTAACCGTCGATCTGACTATCTCTGGAACCTCGGAAAGCGAAGCTGTCTATGAATACCCATCGTTAAATTCCAATTCTCCTTTTACGGGTTTAGCCAAGGGCATCGGGGTAGTGCAAAAAGGTTTTAAAGTATATAAAGATCTAACTGAGCTAAATAACTCACTAATCGATTTTGATGGAGATGGAAATGATGACAAGAAAGGAATCAAGTTTTTTTCAGAGGCTGTAAAATGGCTCCCTTGGATCAGTCAGGGCGTGGGTGTAGCTGGTGGAGTAGTTACTGTCTTGGATCAATTAATTGGAGGAGGGAAGTCTTCAGGACCTACCCTAATCGGCTATGAAACAACATTCGACTTAAAGGCCGATGGGAATACCTTTGAGCCTAGATCTCCTCAAGAAGCCTACGTTCATACTCCGGGGGGGAATCACCTTGAAACTACTGCTGGAGATTTGAACGTAAACCCAAACCTTATTCCAATATATGATAACCCTTTAGGTGTTTTTGCTTTGTTGAATAGGCCTGTTTTAAATAGGGCTGGTTTCACCAATGAGGTTGAAGGTCATGAGAGGTATCAGTTAGACGCTGCATCCATCAATTTTGCTCTCAATCCCGCAGCTGAGATAAACTTCAATCCAGAAACAGTGAAGGCAGGATTAGTCTTCGTTACCGATCGGAATCTATCCAACGAAAACCTAGATACTTATACTGATCCAGCATCTATTACGGGTACTTCCGCTGAGGCAGAATATACTTCACCACTGATTCCAATTGGTTGTTTATCCGAATTTACCGCAGAATTTCAGTATAATACTGATCCGCCATTTGTGCTTGAAAATGGTCCTTTGCTTGGTCAGAGAATTCAAAGTGTTAGTTTAATCATCATTGTTGAGGGAAATGATCAAGATGGACAGATTGTTCCAATGACAATCGGTAGGTATCCTCTAAAAATCGTAGACTTAGGGAATGATCCAACCTTGATTCAGTTAAATCCTTTTCGAGGATTCAGCTTACAGTCACTTAACCAGGTTTGTTCTTACAACTGGGTGATCCAACCGGAAGATCCTCTCTCACTAAATCAATTTTGCAACGAAAACTATAGCTCAGCTTTTGCTGAACGACGAGGGGGGAATAATAATATCTCTACCGAAGATTTTATGAATAGCTATTGGGGAGTAACCAAATCGAAGAATCCGATTGATTTTTTGGTAGAGACAAACCAATTTGAAGAGAAGGAGCCTTTTGTCGTATTCCCGAATCCTGCTGGTAGATTTACGGTAGTAGAAGTTAGAACAAATGGGCAGTTTCTAATTGAAGTAATTGATGCTCAGGGAAGGGTAGTTGAAAGCAGATCTGTAGAAGTAGTAGAAGGTGCAGTTTTTACACGTCAGCAGTTTAATGTTTCCAGGCTGCCTGCAGGAATCTATAACGTCCGAGTCAGTAGTCAAGATGGTACGACTTTAAACGAGAGACTGATTGTGACTAATCAGTAATGTATTACTGTTTATTTACACAGTATTTAGTTGAATGATTTAAGTAGAACTTAGTGGTGTGTTACGCTGCTAAGTTCTGCTTTTAGTATCTCGTAAATACTAAAGAAGATGAGGAAATAGCTAGCATTATTTTGGTTTTTTATTTAATTTAAGATATCCAGTAGGGGTACGTCCCGTAGTTTCTTTAAAGACGCGGTAGAAAGTGGATTTAGACGGAAATCCAGCACTATAAGCAATCGATAAGATGTTGTATTGATTATGTTGGCCTTCGTGAAAACATTTTAGTACGTGGTTGATTCGATACGAGTTGATCAGTTCATTGATGTTTTTCCCAAAGGTGGCTTTAGTATGAATTGATAACTTCCTCTTGGATACGCCGTAAGCTTCGCAAAGATATGTTAGATCTAATGCTGGGTTTAAATAAATTTTTTCTTGCTTGAATAGTTGTTCCGTACGATTTTGAAACCACTTTTGGTTAATTGAAGAAGCCATACTACTATTTTTAGTATTGCTTAGCAATGGGACTACGGAGTAGTTGTTTCGAGGGAGATATTCGAATAATGTTTTTAATGAGAGATATAGTAATACGAATAATAGTGACAAGTAGTTGCTATAGCTGAGTATCGGTTCGTCGATCAGCTTAGTTTGGTCGTTTAGCTCGAACAGTAGGTGAATTGTGAGCGTCGCTAGAAGTGCTTTGAATAAAGCACTTAATAGCTGCCCTGAATCTTCCTTCTGCCAATGTTCTTTTCTTGACTTTAATAGTTGAAAGCAAGCATGGCTATAAAAAGTAAGTGCCACGGATAATAGTATGTTTTCAACTTGGTAAATAATGCTGAGGGTGCCATTATGCCAAATCTGTGTTTTTAAGTATAAGCTGGAAGAGCCAACTACTAGATAGAACATGGCTTGCAAGATTGGAAAGAGGAAATGAATGAAGTCTCGCTTTCTAAAGCCATCCTCAGGCGTTGTCTTGAATTTGCAATAGAAGAAAGCTAGTGGTGGAATACTTAAAGTATAATTTAGGGGTAAGATGTAAAGTGTCCAGTACTGCCTGGCTAGTCCAACTAAAGGAATTAGCTGGTTGAATAATGATAAAGCTGATACCAATAGTAGCAGGGAGAAAATAGCGTCTGTTCGATTTCGTCTCCCGTGTCTGATGAAGATTATAACCGCAATTGAGAAGCTAAAAAGGATAATGCTCCATGCTGTTATCATGAAAAAGAAATCCGAAATTTGCATTTCTATGTTTGTCATTTGGATTACAGTGAGGGGGTATAAAAAGGGAGTCTTGTTCAGTGTTTAGATCGGGATAAATCTTGAGGCGAGAGTGAACTTGGTAGGCCAATTGTTGGATACAATTGTTAACGATCAAATCGTAAGAGAGAGAATGGAATATGGAAGTCCATTGGCACAGCTTCTACAGGATTAGTATGTTGCTGAATTGCAACAAACATAGGTCATGAGGCAACTCTAGTCGTTGCAAATAGCGAATTGAGACGTCTCAAATTAATTTGAGACAAACTGCTTACTAAAAGGGGCAACTAGAAAGCTAGTAACTCCAGTTTGTTAGCCTGCCGGTCACGATAGGCAAGCCAGCGGATTCTAGCATAGATAGGATGACGGGCGGTGCAACCAGCTCCCGAGCAAAGTTGTTTTTAGAGCGAACCTATTACCTTTTTCGATGATCAATTTCGCCCTCCTACGCAAGCTGGATCAACTCATCAGCCGGGTCATGAGTCGCATCAGCCGACCGGCCATCCGACTATCTTTTGCTATTGTTTTCATCTGGTTTGGCATACTGAAGCCCCTGGGCTACTCTTCTGCGGAGAGCTTGCTTAAGTCTACGGTGGCCTGGCTGCCATTTGGCTCTCCGGACTTATGGCTGGATCTCATTGGTTGGTGGGAGGTATTGATCGGTGTTTGCTTTCTGTTTCCTAAGACGACCCGCATTGCTATTGGGCTCATGCTTATTCAGATGGTTGGCACCTTTATGCCTTTGGTGTTTTTACCTTCCGTAACCTGGCAGTTGGGCAATCCGCTATTGCCGACTCTAGAAGGGCAGTACATCATTAAGAACTTGGTGATTATCGCGGCAGCGCTGGTACTGGGAGGGGAGGTACGAGAGCGCAGTGACAGCCTGGAGACGAAGGCTAGCTAAGGATTTAGTTGGTTTTTGATTATTACTTCCGCAGGTTTGACCGTCGCTGGCTAAATGCCATCGCCTGAAAGGTGACGGTTCGCCCTGCGACTACAGCTTACTCGCAGGACGAGCCCTTTGCTACGCGGCGGGAACTCGGCCAGCGAGGGGTATACACCTGCGGAAGTACAA
>JBCCDS010000109.1:0-10252 GCA_039030655.1 Bacteroidota bacterium
CTGACGGGAACCAGGAACTTTTTGTGCTTGGGCTTACACCAGCTTTTTCCTTCAAAGCTCAGTCCGCCAGCAGGAACCAAGGCGTGGATATGCGGATGATACTGTAACTGCTGGCCCCAGGTATGCAAAACGGCCATCATGCCTGTGCGTGCACCCAAATATGTAGGATCAGCGCAAAGCGTCTTTAGACTGGACCAGGCCTGTTGGAACATCGCCGAGTACAATAAGAGCTCATTAGTGCGCCATAATTTATGGCGCATATACCACTAAAATCAGGGCTAAATACGCAACTGGACGTAAAATTGACGTTGTTGCTCAACTGGGCGTTGTTGCACCAATTGACGTTATTGCACCAGTTGCGTATAATCTCATTATCCGTAGCAAAAGTGCAATAGCATTAATTTAATCAAAATTATAATATCAACATAGGTGACCCAAAGGACTATCACCCGGCTTTCTGGTGCAAAATACCTTTCTAAGCCTCTACACCGATCACCCCACTAAAGGACTACCCATCTACTTAACTACAATCTACCCAACTAAAAGACTAATACCTACTCCTCCGTGCCAAACCTCCGAGGACCGCTACGCGAAACCTGTAAAGGACATCGCTATCTCCTACCCATCTATCGACTAAAAAACTACCGACTACCTACCCAACTCCTCCAATCCTTCCTCCACCGCAACCACCTCGGCTTCCAACTCCGCCAACTGCATGGCTTCCTCCTGTAGCAATTGATCGAACTGCGCAAAATTGCCCTCTATCTTCTGTCGTAGATCACTGATGTAAGTCTTCAGTCGCTGATCCAGATCCTGGGCCAGGTCGGCTCTGCCTTGCTTAACTTCCTCGGCAAAACCCTTGATGATCTTGCGTCGGGTGCCACGGGAGCCGAAGCTGGCAAAGAGCACCCCAATGCCCGTCAAAACGCCGCCCGTAATATCAAATAGTGGAATGGAGCTAAGGGCAAACAGGATAACGCCCAGGGCGGCAATTCCTGAGCCGGCCGCCAGATTAGGCGTCAGGTTTTCGCGACCGTCAAATAGCTCGTTACTGGTAAAGTTGTCATTGCGCTGCACAAAGGCTTTGAATTGCTCCATCAATTCTCGCAGGACGGCCTCGCGGCGGGTAGCGATGGCGCTGAATAACGCATCGTCCTCTCGTAGTATCTGCGGACTATTGCGCAGTTTTAGGTCAATGATTTTAGCCATCTGTTGGATGGACTCCGCCAGATCGACCACGCCGTCGTTGAGGCGATTGCGCAATTCCTGCTGCAATTCCGTTTCGAGTTCTTTGGCCAGATCCTGTAGCCAAACCTTAGCTTTTGGGGTGCTGGTGAAAGTACTGGCAATGGATCGGCGAAAAAGCCCCAGGGTAGACAGACCCGAGCGCAGCTCACGCAATTTGGCCTGCGTAATGCGGTCATAGGTCAGCAGGATGTTTTCGACCATGAGGTCGGCCTGCTTCTTACTGTTGTTTTCCTGCGCATCAAGGTCAATGCTGATGTCCCGCCGGAAAGCCTGATCAGCATCCAGCTGTTGGCGACGTAAATCCAGTCCCGCTTGTATGCGACCATTGATATTGCGTGCCGTAGCCACACTATTGCTCAATTTGAGCTGTCCTGCCTTCCCTCCGGTGATGTTGTGACTGATATAGTCTCTAACGGCCGCAAAACCGCTTTCCGCTAGCCCTCCTTCGATTTCCTGCTTGGCCGAGACCGCAAAGACCTTAGCTTCTGCTATGCCTTTCTGTTGGGCATGATCGAGTACTCCTTGGAGATTGACCGCCAGGTCATCCTCTGGCAGAAGGTCCTTTTGCTGCAATACAAAAATGACCTTCTTATGCCAGTCTTCATGGATGAAGTCAAAAAACTCCCAGGCCGATTGTCGGTAAGGGTTTTTGGCCTCAAAGACAAAGACGATCAAATCCGTAGACGGGATAAATCGCTCCGTAATCTCCTGGTGATGGGCCACAATCGTATTGGTGCCGGGGGTGTCGACAATGGAAATCTCTTGCAGAATCTCCACCGGCAGTTCGATCTTCTTATAGTGCTCATTGACGATCACTTCCCGCTTGGTCTCTCCGTACAAGATTTGCTGAATGGTATCCGTCATGGGCTGGGGAGCCACCTTAGCTACCTCTTCTCCCGTAGCCAGCAAGGCATTGATAAAACTACTTTTACCGGCTTTTACCTCGCCGACAATCACAAACAAAAAAGGCTCGAAAATTTGCTCCTTTAAGTCGGCAGTTGTCGCGGCTAAGTCGTCGTGACCAATCTTCAAGGTCAGTTCATGCAGCCGCTTCACAATCGCTTCTAAGTGGCTACGCTGAGCTTCAAGTGCGGCATCAATCAGGGACATAGGAGCTGTTTCTATTGCTACGAGCCAAAATAAGCATTCCCAGAGAACCGGAGATTTTTGGGAGGATGTACTGTGGAATGGGGGAGGATTTGAGACTGTGGGAAGATCTGCTTTTTGACTAAAAAAATAAAAGACTGCTCCAGGCTTTCGAGGACTGCTGCGCAAGGCATTGCAAAAGGTCACTATCGGTAACTCCACGCTCCGCGTGGAGAGCGTTAATTTTTCTAGACGCTAGCTAGCATTTCACCTCCCACGCGGAGCGCAGGAGCACCGTGTGAATTAGAGTGGAGCTCCAAGATCTAATTTTTTGACTAAAAGACTACCCAACTACCGACTAAAAGACTACAATTTGTACTCCCGCAGGTACACCCCCGCTGCTGGTCCCTGGCAAAAGAGCAGGTCAAGGATGGATAAATCAGACTGAAAGCCAAAACGATCCTGAAACAATTGAGGGTAGGGGACTAGGGCTAAAGTGCTGGCGGCCTTGCGTGGGCGAAGGTCCAGGACCTTTGTTGCGTAGTTGGCTTGGAAGCCTGCCGTGGCGCTGAAGGGCAGATCAAGCTGGAGGTTTCGTATTAATAGTTGCTGTAGGGACCAATTGAGCTGCCAAAGACTAGTCAGCTTACGGTTTAAAACTGCAAATAGCTCATCGGCGTAAAACTCAAAAAAAGGTGCCCGCCCATAAGCAGCCTGGATGGATAAGCGGTGGTGCCGGACCCAATCCGTCTGATAGCTAATGGCGACTTCCTGGATGGGCGTAGATTGGTGTTTCCCCTTTACCAGCGGGATGGTCAATAGCTCCACCCGATTAGGGCCGGCGATGTGGCAACGGTTTCTAAAGCCTCCTTTTTGATAGTTCTCCTGGGCTTCCCACTGCCAGTCACCCTGGCGAATCGCTTCAGCCCAGTAGGAAAGTGGCGCAAAATAGGCGGTGGAGGTCAGTAACACTACTCTAGTATGATCGGGTAGCTATAGACTTGCGTCCCTAGCGATAAACGGAGAAAGGCAGGGCCTCGATAGCCGGTCTTTGGCTGAATATGGCTGTTAGAAGCAGCGGCGTTTCCGACCTGCGGAAGTACAAATTCTTCTAAAACCCTTCCCAGTGGATCCACCAGTTGTAATTGGCTATTGGCCGCTAAGGCGGGCACTTCAATTTGACTACCCCTGGGAAAAGGATTGGGGAAGCGGAGCTGTGGCTGCGCATTAGCAATACTGCTGGTGCTGTTGATATCGTCGATGCCCAGAAAGAGTACGAAGCCATCGTGATCACTAGCGCGTAAGGAACTGAAAACGTTGTTTTCGAAGGCGTCAGCGGCATCGCAATTGCCACGACCAAAGGCGAGGTCCAGCGGCGTGAGCCCGTCGAGCTCGGTAGCTAGGCAGTGGTCCAGGAGCTGAGCAGAACCTCGAAAAACGAAGCTGTAGCGCTCCTTGGGCGGCAAGAGGTCAACCGTTAGGACTTGGATGGGCTCGTCAAGGATGTCCTCTACCGGTCGCTGGGCACCCAGGGAATTTCCCCCGCTAATTTGAGTGACAACATCTACGTACCCGTCGGTAAACTCAAAGGCATTGTAGTCGCCCACGATGACAAGATTCTGGTTAAGGCGGTCATTGACCATCTCCGCTACGCTAATCGATTGTTCCTGCCGCTTAATGCGTACGAAGGTGGAGTTACTACCCTCGATACCGCTGAGGGAACGCAAGTGCAGATTGATGACGGACAGCGGCGTTTGCCCAGGGTTGTCGAGCACCATCTCCAGCAGCAGCGGCGGCCGGTCGTGGAGAATACCACCGATGGAGAGGAATTCATCCGTTCCCAGTTCAGTAACGGTAGGCAGCGGCAGATCGGTCTGGACTAAATAACCATTGCTGATGGAACCCGTCCCCGTCCCCAGGAAAACTCGATAGTCGCCGGCCGTAGGATCAATTTGCCGCAGCTGAAAACTCAGTGCATTGATCTCCTGGATACCCCAGACTTCTTGTAGGGCCAAAATTTGGGGGAATTTGAGCTGATCGGCGATGTAGTTGGCAATCTTTTGTAGTCGTTGGCTGTAGTCGTCAGCCCCCTCATTGAGGTTGAGCACATTTAATGACCCAATGGTGAGTTCAGCAGCCGTTTGATCGCGGACGCTCGCCGTAGGATCAAAACTACTGTAGGTTGCATCAGCAACCGGGGCCAGGACGTAACAACAACCATCTTCAAAGAGGACGCCCAGGCCTTCTACCTGCGCTCCTGCATTGAGAAAGCGGTTATCGGCTTGTCCGAGGGCATTGGGGTCCAGGATGATGATTTCCGGATTGCCGTCGTAAATGGGGAGGCCATTAATGCCCGGCACCTCGATGCCCGGTTCGCGGAATGGACGATTGGGCGTGGTGTAAATATCAGCATCACCCCCGCCATCAGAGGGCCCACCCACCCGTGCACTGTAGTCGAGATACATGCCTTCCAAGCGCTCCAGATCGGGTAGGTCGGTGTAGATGGTGTCGGTTATCAGTGGAACTGGACTTGGTAGCGAGCCGGAGCCGACGACACTCACCGTAGTACCAAAACCACCGATGGAGGTCTGGCCGTCAAACTCTCTGACTACGCCGCGAGCGGTAATGAGTTGTCCTGGACTAAGATTGGTCGAGCCAAAATCACTTAGGTAGAGACCATCACTGGTGTTGGGGTCTCCGTCTCCGGTCGGGTCCTGTACAAAGGCAAAGCCGTTTCCAGCGACGATGACCACGGAGGTATCGAGATGGACGGTTTGGCCAATCAAGGGAGAGAAATTCCCACTGCCCTGAATATCATAGGTATGTAGCGGCGTTTGCGCGGCTAGCGTAAGGCAGAGGAGGTGGCTGGCAATTAAAGCAAGGGTAATTCGTAACAAATGCGTCATTGGTCTGTTAGGAGGTCAAAGATATTGATCCCCAAATACTTGTTTGCAATATGGACAACCAATCGATTTACGAACGACAATTTGACCCATTAGTTCAGGCCGGTGTCGTTTTGGGGGCAGTTTTATTGATTGACGCCATCGGGGCGGCTATTGGGGGTGGTCCGGTAGATCGACCTAATTTATTTGCCTGGCAGTGCGCCTCTGCCTTTATGCTGTTCTTCGCGCTCTTTAATTCCATCTTTGCCGCAACGACTAAAAACTTGAGTCGCTACTTTCAACGATCCATGTACGCATTTACGGGACTGGCTGTTGGAGCAGGTCTACTAGCCTGGGCGTTTTCAGGTATTCCTATCCGGGAAGCCGGTTCTTATACCTGGATATTCATCGTACTGACGATCGGCTACTTTGTCTTTATGGGGATTGTAATGATCATGCGCCAGGTGGTTGATTTTGCGCAACGGGAGGAATGGAATCGGCCAAGGCCCCGTAATCGTAAGCGCAAATAGATAAATCGCAAAGCGCTTTATCTATTTGCGCTTAGTCGCTAATATCGCCTCCTGCCGCCGCTCCCTCAGACCCGCGCCCAGCGGAATAACCACACCCATTCCTAAGCCCTCGCTGGGCAGCAAGTTGGGCTGGAGCCGAAATACGCTGAGATCATCCTCGATATCAAAGTCCATCAACTGGGCATCGGTATAGGCTTCGAAGGCCTGTAGTAGGTAAACCCCGAGAATATAGAGATAGGAGTACTGCCGCCTTTGATCGAGGCGATCGCGAACGGTTCTTAGTGCATTGACATCGTAAATACCAGTGAATTCGTGATCTTGAGCAACGCAACCGTCAGGTATATCATCACCAAAGCACTCGGCTTCGAGAGCATTGACAAAACGCCGATAGTTGGTCTGATAAAAATCGGCCACGCCAATCGTGCCGAAGAGGCCGCCGTAAATCAGGGGGAGCTTCCACCAGCGACGATTGTAGACTTGTCCGCCGCCTGGAATCAGCGCCCAGCGCAGGGCCGCAGCTGGTTTAATGACCCGTTCTTGCTTTTGTTCTAAGGAATCGATAGCGATAGCCAAGCTATCGTTTTGGGCAGTGCAGAAATGTAGACTAAAGCTAAAAAATAGTAGCAGCGCAGTCTTGTGCATTGGTTTCAATTAGGTAGTTATGGACTGGGCTGTTCTCGGGCCTTACTCCACTGCTTTAAACAAATGGTGAAGGGCCTGCTTATCTGGAAACGAAATTTTAACGTGTCCGCTGCCTTCCTTCTTATTATCAATGACCACCTTGGCCGGGAAGCCAAAAAACTCTTTGAAGGCTTTTTCGACCATCTTGAGCTCGTCGCGGTTGGTTTTAATCGTCGTCTTATCCTTGGGAATAGCCGCCTTTTTGTACTCTTTGGCTTTGGCTTCGATTTGCCGGACACTCCAGCTGGGGTGAGCGAGGACATCTTTAAGAAACTCGTCTTGCAGGATCAGGTCTTTGACCCCACCAATGGCTTTGGCGGCTCCGATACTGATCTGCTGAGTCTTAATGGCTTCGTGTACGGCGGGAGAGGTCTTGAGGATACCCAAGTAGTTAGTCACCGTGGAACGCTGCTTACCGACGCGGTCAGCTAGTTGTGCCTGGGTGAGGCCAAACTCGTCCCGGAGTCGCAAGTAGCTATAAGCGACTTCCATCGGGTTGAGGTCCTGACGCTGGATGTTTTCGATCAACGCCATTTCCAGCAAGGTCTGGTCGTTGGCCGTACGGATAAAGGCCGGCACCTCTTTGAGGCCAGCTAGTTGACTGGCTCGAAAGCGACGCTCCCCACTGATGATCTGGTAGGAACCGTCTCCCATATGGCGCACGGTCAGCGGTTGAATGATACCGTGGACTTTGATACTGTCGGCCAGTTCTTGTAGCGGCCCTTGCTCGAATTCTTTACGCGGCTGATCCGGATTGGCGCCGATTTTAGCGATGGGTAATACGGCGAATTGGCGGCTTAAGGTGTTGACCGTAGCCTCTGGCTTGTCCGCCATTGCCTTGTCCAGTTTACGGCCGCTGAGCAGCGCGTCGAGGCCGGAGCCGAGGTCCTTTTTGGAGGGTTTGGTTTTGCTTAGTCGTTTTGCCATGGTCGCAAAAATACTATTTCGAAACTTCCCGTTGGGTACCTGCGATCATTTTACTGATTTCGAGGTATAAATCGCGTAGTTCGGGCTGCTCTTGCAATAACTCTAAGTGCTTAATTAGGGTGGCTTGGTCGAAGCGACTGGCCGGACCCGTTTGCTGGTCGAAAGGATCGGTATCTTCCAACGGGGGGAATTCCAGCAATTGGTGAAGGAGTGAGAAGGGCAAATTGGCTTCCTGGCTAAAGCGGAAAGCTAGGTGACGGAAGAAATTGCCAAAGTTATTGCCCATCACACTGGCCAGATGCAGCTGGGCACGTTGCTGATCATCCATGCGGTAGGCCCGCTGACTGAGGCCTGCTGCCCAGCTTCTAAGCAATTGCTCTAAGGGCTGATCTGGGCTATAATAACCAATACCTACCTGACTAAAATCTACTAGTTCCTGCCCCTTACGCATCGATTGAATGGGCCAGAAAGCGCCGGACCTGCGGAAGTACAAATCAATATGATCCACTGGCGTACTACCCGAGACATGGATGAGCGGAGCCGTAGGAGGAAGCAAGTTGCGGAGCCGTTGAGAGACTGGGCGAATGGCCTGATCGGGTACCGCCAAAAAATAAGCGTCCAACTCAGCAGGAAGTGCCTCCCAATCGCTGCTGTAGGCTAGAGGCCAGTTAAAATATGGGGTGGATTGACGCCCTAGAACAAGAACGACCTCCGCTAGCTGTCCGTGCAAAGCAGGTGCTAAGTGCCAGGCCAGATTTCCAGCCCCAATGAACGCGATCTTAGGAAGCGGCAAGCTTGATTTTTTGACGAAGTCGAATAACCAAGTTGATCAGCATACCGAGCATCATACTCAGCGCACCGAACCAAAATAGGTTGATTCCGGGAAACTCGATGGCCTGTAAGCCGATATAATCGGTGCGCAGTGCCCTTGGCGCAACGGCCAGCGGAATGCGCAGCGGACCCGGAGAAGCGGTCTTGGCCAGGAAGAAAGTAGCCTGATCAGTATTGACATCGAGGTCGGTGAAATTGGCGAATAGTCCCAGCTCGCGCGAATCGTCCCGTACCCGCATGACTTGATTATCGCGTACCAAAAAGACGGGCTGCAACATCTGACTAAAGCCTGCTGCATTGGTAACCCGCAAATGTGCCCCGACGGCGATATCGCCCTCCAGAGGCTGATAACTATCCAGCTCGGGGGAAGGCTGAAAGGACAAAAACTCAATGCTGAGATCGTCCAGCTGTAACTGCTCTCCTGGCTTTAGCTGATAAGCTTCATAATCCAGGTTGCTGTCGTTGACCAGCAACTGGTCGAAAATACTTTCATCGATACGTACTCGGACACTGAGCTTGTTGAGCTGAGCAGGGTAGTGGTGCAGAACGCCTTCTCGCAGGACAATAGCGACCTGGGCTTCGTGCACTTCTTCCCGGTCCGAACGCTGCACCATGGCGGTTGCGCCCACGGCGATATCGCCAGCCTGCGGTTCGTAATCAGGATGGCTGGGCTGGCGGTTATATTCAACTAGCTGTATGCCATATTCGCGGTAGAGGGTCGTATCCGGTTCGCGGATTTGGACGGTGTCGATGAAGCTGCTGATTTCTTCTGGGAGCAGGGGCAGCACCCGGTATTGGAGGCTGTCTTCCTGGGCTTGCTTGGCTTCGATGCTTTGTTCCTCCGGCGGCATACTCATGATGACCGTGAAGATGTCTTTATTCCAGTAGCGCTGGGTACTGGGGTTCGTGACTACGATCTCACTGAAGTCCTTTGCATATAATACCGTAGGGCGTAACTCGAAAGTTTCGGTGATTTCGTTCTGCTCGTTGAAGCGCTCGTAATCCACGAAGTAGGTACGGGTGAAATCCTTGATGGTGTCCCGCCTTAGGGTAAGGCGATAATCTTCCATGATCTGCGGTTCTCCCATGTTGAGGCGCAGGGTAGTGCGGGCCAATTCTTCGTCTTGTGTCAGGCCTTCCATCAGAAATTGATTCCTGCTCAGAATGCGTTTGTTGACACTGGTGGCCAGGATACCGATCAGCATCAAACCGAAACCTAGATGGGATAAGCTAGAGCCGGCAACCTTAGCATCCTTGCGAACGAAGCTGATCAGGTAGTCGACATTAACGATCACGGTATACCAGCCTGCAAAGAGCAGGAGCTTAAACTGCCAGGCGGGCGCTGCGATCCACTGTAGGGTTAGAAAACTCATCAGCAGGGCACCACCGATGGCAATAGCAGAGTGTTGGAGGAAGCGACTTCGATTGTCGGCCAACGAGCGGTCGCGCCAACGCAACCATTGCGCCAGCCCCGTTAAGCAGCCAATCGCAATCGCAATCGGGAGTTGAAATTGATTGTGAACGGCTTCGGGGTCCAGCAAAGATTTATCGGCCCAGTCCGGATCAAACAAACGGGCGATAGCATTGAATACCGGCAGGCTAGTGATTCCGGAAATAAAGAGGACGGATAACAGCAGGGTAAGACTACCCATAAACATCCAAAACTCCTTACTGCTTACGCTTTCCTCTCGCTCCGGTTTGGGCACGGATCTCCAGCGCCAGGCCAGTAGTCCGACCGAAAGGAAGAAATAGAAACCCAGGAAAAAGAGCAGTTGAGACTCTAGCCCCATTTCGGTAAAGGCGTGTACACTGGTGTCGCCGAGAATACCCGAACGCGTCAGGAAAGTGCTGTAGATAATCAGCACGAAACTGAACAAGTAGAAAGCGTAGGTTGCCCGAATTGCCTGGCCGGTAGCATTGGCCACTAGGTTGGTGTGCAGGCCAGCGACAAGCAGCAACCAGGGAACGAGACTGGTATTCTCTACGGGATCCCAGGCCCAGTAGCCGCCAAAGTTGAGGGCTTCGTAAGCCCAAGCCCCTCCCATCAAAATGCCGATACCCAGAATA
>JBCCDS010000110.1:0-9794 GCA_039030655.1 Bacteroidota bacterium
GACGGTGCGCCGCCAGCGACGGCAAGCAGCCCAGGCTGCATTAACTGCCGAACAATTCTCCCAACTCGAAGAAGAACTGAGCCAGGAGAGTATTGCCTGGCGTTTTCGCGAGCGCGATTTAAAGCGCGATTGGCAGGCCCGCCTCCAAGAGGCGCTGGAAACACGCAATACCTTCGAAGATCAACTCCTACAACTCAAGGAAGAGCGGCGGCAACAATCCAATGCCCTCCAGCAGAGGATTTTTGAGCAATACCAGTTCTTCAACAAAGAGCGAGAAACCGCTAGCCTGCGCTCCATATTCGCCCGAACCGTACTCGAGACCCCACCAGCTGGTGCCGGAGAATGTGCCGCCCCTAAGCTTCTGCAATATGCTTTTCAGCACGGTTTAAAAGCCATCTGCATGGCGGAGTTCTGGTGGGGGCAATCACCTAAAAAAGTCATTCGTAAGCACGGTAATTTCTATCCAGCATGTCGGGGAAAATGCGAACCTATCCTGAGCCATATGCTCGCCGGAATGGAACTAGAGTCCAATCCGCTATTAGAAAATCCAGCCGAGCACCAGCTGCTGGAGTACGTCTACGAAGACGAGCATATTTTGATAGTCAACAAACCGCCTAAATTTCTGTCTGTGCCCGGCAAGCTTATCAATGACTGTGTCTGGTTGCGGGTGAAATGGAAGCTTCCGGAGGCTACTGGTCCGCTCATTGTGCACCGCTTAGATATGGCCACCAGTGGTTTACTGCTCGTTGCGAAAACTAAGCAGGCGCATCAATTCCTCCAGGCTCAATTCATTGAGCGTAAGGTCAAAAAACGCTACGTCGCCTTATTGGACGGTCTGCTAGAAGCCAACAGCGGCACCGTCCAACTACCCCTCCGTCAGGATTTTCTAGAGCGCCCCCGCCAAATGGTCGACTTCGATCACGGTAAACCCGCACAAACCAAATGGGAAGTCATTGAACGCAAGAACGGCCACACCCGTGTTCACTTCCACCCCATTACAGGGCGTACTCATCAGTTGCGTGTACATGCCGCTCATGCCCTGGGGCTAAATGCGCCGATCGTAGGCGACCATCTATACGGAAAACGGGCAGAACGATTGCATTTGCATGCTGGCTACTTGGAGTTCCTGCATCCGGCTAGCGAGCAGCTCGTCCAGTTTGAAGTGGAACCCGATTTTTAACTAACTACCAAAGCAGGAACAAAAATCTACCTCAAGTGGACTCTTTGTGATACTAGTCACACAAACAAGCTGGGGTTCCCACTACTTTTGCCACTCATGCCATGAAAGTAGTAGGATGACCAACCAACTCAGCTTAGCCCAAATCCGTGAATATTTCCCTGATTTCACCGAACCGGAATTGCAAAAAGAGCTAGTGGAGAAAGGTCGAATCCACCATTTCCAGGAAGGCAATAGGATGATGGATTACGGAGCATACATCCGTATGATTCCACTCATTTTAGAAGGCAGGATTAAGGTTAGCCGACTGGCAGCAGGCGATAATGAGTTGTTTTTATACTACTTGACCAGAGGCGAAAGCTGTACAATGACTTTTTCTTGCTGTATGGCTGACAAGCAAAGCCAGATCCGCGCAGTGGCCGAAGAAGCCACCACCATTTTTGGTCTTCCTCATCATGTACTGGACGAATGGATGATGCGCTACCGCAGCTGGAAAAACTTTGTGCTCACCGCTTACGATCAACGTATGAACGAACTGGTAGAAACCATCGACCAAATAGCCTTTCAAGCACTTGACCAACGACTGATTGCTTATTTACAGCAACGCGTTAAATTAGGATCAAGTCAAACCATCAATAGCACCCATCAGCAAATTGCCGCCGACCTGAACGTGAGTCGCGAAACTATCTCACGCTTACTCAAAACCCTAGAAAAACAAGGTGCTATCCGGCTAGGTCGCAATAAAATCGAGCTTTTATACCGCCTGTGATCCAGATCGCGAACCACTAAATCCACCAGTAGTACATAGCGATCAAATCGGTCCAAAATCAATATGACGTTTACCTACACCCCAAGGGAATAAGCACAACTTCTACCCTTATTACCTGCTTTATCTAAAGTCAACTTTTAATCACTTACCTCTTTCCTACTGCATTAGATAAAACACAATGGACACAATTATTCAATCGATCTCTGGCAGCTGGCATTGGTCAGTTAGCGGCGCACTCATTGCTCTGACAATGTTTCTGCTCCTTTTTGCTGGCAAAGAGTTTGGCGTATCCTCCAACCTGAGCACCTTTTGTACCATTGCGGGTGCGGGTAAAAGACATGCTTTCTTCAAATTTGATTGGAAAACTCAACAATGGAACCTCCTCTTCATTGGCGGGGCCATTATCGGAGGTTATCTGGCCTTTTTTGTCTTTCCCAATCCCGAACCCGTCCAGATTTCAGCCAGCACGATTGCGCACTTAGAAGAGTTGGGCATTAGTGCCCCAAGCAGCGGTGGCTTCACCGCCTACTTGCCCGCCGAATTATTCGCCACCAAAAATATGCTCAGTATCCAGGGATTGATCACCCTGATCGGTGGTGGTTTCCTAATCGGATTTGGTACTCGCTGGGCCGGAGGCTGCACCTCCGGTCACGCCATCAGCGGTTTATCCAACTTGCAGCTGCCCTCCCTCATTGCCGTCATCGGTTTCTTCATCGGTGGACTGCTCATGAGCTGGTTTTTTCTTCCCATCCTCCTGAATCTATAAGAGCATGCGTCAACTTTACTACCTTCTACTCGGTGTTTTCTTTGGTATTCTAATGACCAAATCCGAAGCTATCTCTTGGTACCGCATCCAGGAAATGTTCCGCTTTGAGAGTTTTCATATGTACGGTATCATTGGTACGGCAGTAGTCTTGGGCGTAATCGGCATTGGCCTGGCCAGGCGGTTGGGTATTCGCACTTATGATGGAAAAGCCTTACGCCTGCCTCCCAAAGAACGGTCCGTAGTCCGCTACCTTTTTGGTGGTATTCTCTTCGGGCTAGGCTGGGCACTCACCGGGGCTTGTCCGGGGCCCTTATTTGTCCTTTTAGGACAAGGCGTATTGGCCATTGGTCTGGTTATTGTCAGTGCCACTTTTGGTACCTATGTTTACGGTGCGGTTCGCGACAAATTACCACATTAAGAGTCTGTTAGGGAATTAAAATTCGCCCTTATCGCAGCACTTTTTGAAGCTGGCCGCGTTGGCAAAATCCTCATTTACCTGCGGTGATCGTCGCAAAGCTCCTCGGAGTTAGCTGCTGCTAAACTCCGGTTTTGCTGCCTTCCCAGTTCCAAAAAATTCTCGCGAGCGGCCAGAAAACCAACTTCCCAACAGACTCTGACACTTATGCAACTAATATCCCCGAGTTTAAGCTTTCCCCACTTAGTCATTGCTCGGTATCCTAGCTACTTGTCCTCCTTCCTCCATCGGAAAATCTCCTTGTTCTATTCTCTCTTTTTTGTTCTCTTAATTTGTACTTCCGCAGGTCTCCACGCCCAACGGGATTCTAGTGGCCTGGCGCAAAAGCTAGCGGAATACCAAATCGAAGGCTCGGTCGGTTTACAACTCTGGAGCACCTACTCAATGAATGGCCGGGTTTTTGATGGTGCTAGTGGTCGCTTCACGGGTATTAGTAACCGACTCAACACCCAGATCCGGCGAAGCCGCTTCAGCCTTAGTGGGCGCCCCTACCCTAGCATAAACTTTAAACTAACGGCGGCCCTGGATCTGGTCGGACAGGATGTGCTGGCCGCTACCGAAGGCAGCGGTAACGACAACACCACCCCCCAATTTCAACTTTGGGATGCTCAGGTTAGCTGGCAATTGATCCCCCAGCAGGAAGGGCTGTACCTATCGGCTGGTTATTTCCTGATGCCCCATAGTCGGGAGAGTCAAACCGACCCCATGCAGGCAACCTCTTTTGAAAAGGCCTGGTCGCAGAACTACCTTCGTCGACACCTGACGGGCTCTGGCTCTGGTCGCGCAGCAGGGATAAAGTTAGGCGGTCTACTATTGGCCTCTTCCGGACAGTTCTACCTCAGCTATGACTTAGCAGCCCAAAATCCTACTTTCCAAACCCCTAACGGTAACTTCCGCAGTCGTATCACCAGCCCACTATTTATTGCTCGTCTTTCCTTACATATTGGTGATCCCGAAAGTGAGGAATACCTGGCCAGTCAAAAAGTCAATTACTTTGGTCAGCGCCGTGGCCTGACGATTGGTATGGGGGCAGCTCGCCAGGGCGAAACCGACCTTTTCACCGAAAACTCCTCTTACGGTGCCGATTTTCTGCTGAATATCGACAACTGGCAACTGGACGGAGAGTACTACCGGCTGTTTCGTACCGATGGTGTAGCTAGAAGCAACTCCACCACTGGCTTTTTGCGGCTGGGCCGCAACCTCCCCGGCAAGCAAGGTCGCATTTGGCAGCCCGTCATCAGCTACTGGTTTTTTGAAGGGCCTACCGATCTGGCCGGGCAATTAAGAGCCAGTCGAGTAGGCAGCTTTACCGGCCAGGATCGCAGCTTAGAAATCGGGACGAACCTCTACTTCAATCCCGATCTAAAGCTCTCCTTGTTTTACGTCATTCGCGCTGGAGCTGCGGGGGCGATTGGACCTGCGGAAGTACAAAACAACTACTACCGACAACCCGGCGTAGAACTGATCGAACGAGGCAACTATCTGGGCCTGGCCTGGGTACTCGTGTTATAAATCATCATAATATTTACGCAGCTCCCAGACCAACCAGGCAATCAATAAGAACTGCAGCAAAAGTCGGATCAAAGCCAGCTGCTTACTACCGATGGCTGGTGTATCCTTCAATAAGTCGAGGACATGAATCGGCAAGAATAGGATCATCAGTAATAGGGCGCCCCAAAGTCCTAGGAAGCGTTGGGCCGGCAGTAGCAGTAAGATGCCAATGATGATTTCTACCAGGCCTGAAGCCTGATTAGCCAAGTCTTTGGGCATCCAGTCGGGCATAAAGGGTTCGTAAAATCCGGGGCGGATAAAATGATTGGCACCGGCAAAAAGCAAGAAAACGGCAAAGACGTAGATCATGTCTAAAGATAGGACTTTAATCCGCCTCGCAGATGGCCACAGCTACCCAGACAGCAACTGTCCAGATGCGTCATTAACTACTCATGCAGCTGTCAGCTCAGTGCGCTACCCCTTAACTTTAGCTATAAATTAGTTGCGCCCATGTTCTACAAAACCCTATTCTTATGTTTAAGTATCAGCTTCGGCCTGACGATCCAGGCTCAACAGATGACCAACGAGCGCCTGGGGGAATTACTCAGGGCCCAGAGTGACACCCTCATTGGCCAGGCCGGTAACTGGACTTTTCAAGCGGGCGCTCTGACGATGCTCTGCATCACCGATGCTGAAGTCAACCGTATGCGCATTATCTCTCCCGTTGCTGAGCTAAAGGACGTTAGTGAAGAGCAACTAGCGGCCGCTCTTTCTGCCAACTTTCACTCAGCCCTCGATGTGCGCTACGCAGTAGCTGACGGCATCATGTGGGTCGCCTTTATCCATCCTTTGCGTGAGTTATCAGCTGAGCAGGTCAATGATGCGGTTGCACAGGTCTACAATGCTGTATTGACCTTTGGCGATACCTACTCTAGTACTGACCTCATCTTCCCCGGCGGCAGCTCACAAGAGGAGGAAGTCGAAGAAGAGGACAAGCGGGTAGATGGCAAAGACGTGCGACGTTTCTGAGTTCAGTCTACTCGGGTAGACCCTTACCCGTAGCGGCCCAAAAGATGCCGCCGTAGATGTGCTCCAAAAAAAGCGGCTCTTCGTAAATGGCGGGTAGATGCCCTAATGCCGTGTAAAAAGAACGGCCACCATCGAAATGATGGTACCAAGACAAAGGATGAAAGTCTCCCATGCCTTCGGTAGCTACACTACCCCAGTTGGCCTGAGGATCGTAAGTAGATTCATCTACGGAGAGCAAGTAAGTCAAGCCCTCTACTTTTTCTTCGGTAAAGTCGTAGTATTCATCCGTCCACATGAGGCGATCGGGCCAACGTTCTAGACCAGGAAATTTTCGGGTCTCCAGATCGACCCAGGCGGTTTGTACCGCTGGATGGATGCGAAACATGCGGCCAACCAATTGGGTGAACCATTCCCATTCGTATTCGGTATCGGAAGCGGCGTGGATGCCCACGAAGCCGTTGCCGGCCTGGATGAATTTTTCAAAAGCGGCTTCTTCTTCCTCATTAAAAATATCCCTGGTGGTATTGAGAAAAATGACCACCTGATAGTTTTGCAAGGCGGCTTCAGTCAGCGTTTGCCCCGACTGAAAGCGATCTAGTTGAAAATCGTGTCGCTCGGCCAGGCCCTCCAAAGCAGGTATACCGGCTACGATCGATTCGTGGTGCCAGCCATCCGTTTCAGTGATCAGTAAGGCACGGAACTGCCCCTGACCGGCAAGCGGTGAGGTCGTTAAAAGCAGTCCGACCATTAAGGCGCAAAATCGTACAAGCCCAAGCATGGAAAAGATTTTTTGGCCGACTAGCGAGCCAGTTTCATTAATGCCTCCACAAAGTAATAATCTCCATAACTAAGCGGGGTATCAATCTCACTATTAGCAGGCATGTTTCCGACACCGTGTAGGAGCAGGAAGTTACCGTTTTCTCCAGCAGCGGCCAGATAATCGGGACTGGCCAGATTACGGAGCATCGTCTCCGCAGCTTGCCGATAATCCGCATTACCCGCATAGTCCGCTAGATCAAGCAGGGCCGAAGCCATGATAGCAGCAGCAGAGGCATCGCGCGGCTCGTCGGGAATCTGGGGCGCATCAAAGTCCCAATAAGGCACCAGGTCTTCGGGCAGACGGGGATGGCTGAGCACAAAATCAGCGATGCGTGCTGCCTGTTCCAGGTAGCGGTCTTCTCCGGTAAAACGGTGGCACATGGTGTAGCCATAGAGCCCCCAAGCTTGCCCACGGGCCCAAGCGGACTCATCGGCAGTACCCTGATGAGTAACTTTCATTTCTACTTCTCCTTCGGGGGTATAAGAGACCACGTGCCAGCTGCTGTTGTCTTCCCGAAAGTGATTCTCCATAGTTTTATCGGCATGGGATACCGCCGCATTATAGTAGCTCGGGTCACCAGTAAACTGACTGGCCAGGAAGAGGACTTCGAGGTTCATCATATTGTCAATGATGACGGGGTAGTTCCAGTTGAGGCGGATAAAATCCCAGGACTTAGTCGCCCCGATTACCGGATCGAAGCGGGCCATTAGGGCATCAGCAGCATCGACGATGATCGATACGTAACTCGCCGAATCACCCGTGATGCGTAGAGCATTGCCAAAGCTACACTGGATTTTAAAGCCGACGTCGTGGGTTAAGGAATCGTCTTTCTGCGCTTCCAGGTGTTCAAAGCGGGCTTCGTAGGCGGTGCGTAGCTCTTCGTTGCCTGAGTACTCGTAGAGATAAACCAGGTTACCGGGGAAAAACCCGGAGCACCAATCCTTGTTTGGGGGTGTATGCAGTTCCCCATTATCATAGGAGCGAGGGTTGACGGTGTCTGGAACCGCAGCGTGCAAACGCAAGCTTTGCTCTACGGCAAAATCGAGGGCGGCTTGCGGAAATTCAGCAACAATTGGATCTTCCTCCATTTCTTCAGCTGGCGTATTACAGCCCAGCATCAACAATAGCAGGAAGGCATGAAAAACAATCGACTTACTCATGTCTGTTAGTGGTTGGTCCAGGCCGCGTATTGTGCGGCCCAGTGGTCTACTTTTTCTAAGAAAACACTTTCATCTGTATAACTCGCATCCTGCAATTCCCAGCCCGCCAGAAAGAGGTAATCCAGCGACCGCTCTGTCTGTGGACGTACAAAATAGGTTGTTGTGACGGGTGCAGCGGCTTCGGGGCTGTGGCCAGAATCGGCAGCAGTGGTAGTTACAATCGCCATACCCAGGTGCTTATCCAGTTCGGCCTGGGGCCCATGGGTAGCGAAGCGACTGAACTCCGCTGCTTGCCGTTCTAAAAAATTGTCACTGTGCAGCGTGACAATTCCAGTGGTCAGTTGCTCATCGCTTCCGCCACTTAGGTGGTTTTCCGTTAGGTAGCCAGGTAGGCCAGCTAAAATACTGATGGTCCGGTAGATGGTAATACCAGGAAAGTTTTCCAGCTCTTCGTATTGCAGCTCGAAGCTGGCCATCAGCGGTCCGTAGGCCAGCTGTTGAAAGTGTTCTACAGCTGCCTCTCCAATTGGATAGAGTGTGTCAGCCTTACTTATCCCCAAAGCGCCTGCGCCGAGAGAGCTACCTACTTTGAGCACATCCATCCCCCAGTGCTGGAGCTCATGATAGTTACCGGTGATGCCAATCTCTTGCGCGGCAAAATCAGGCTTGGTTTTTCCGAAGATATCAAAACCATTGCGCTCATCGAAGTAATTGCGAAAGCCAATCAGGTCGTTTTCCCAGATGGGACCTTCGGCCTGGTATAAATAATCGGAGCCTCCCGGTTGTGCCCGATGATCGGCGGGGCGGGTTTCTCTAGGCTTTGATTCGTACGATCCAACCTCATTTCGTTTCCCCAGGTAGACCTGTACCTGACTATCAAATTCGGGATAGTTTGCTGGCAATACCCATTCGAAGGCAGCAATTTTATTCCGATCTTCAGCTGCCACGAGTAAGGCCGACCAGTGACCGTGGTCATCAACCAGTGGCTGTGAAACCAGAACGTTACCCTCCGCATCAACCGCATAGGGTAAATTTGACTCGTCTTCTCCTTGGAAGGCTTGTAGCTGCGCTTTATCGAGTCGCACTACCCCACCCAATTCCTGGGCACTTTCCCAGACTGCGGAATAATCCACCGTGGCGGAAGTGCAAGCGCTAATTAGCAATAAAGCAGGTAGCAAACGTAGCATATTACTTTCGATTGATGCGTTGACGATTAAAGACGTACAGATTAGGTCCGCCCTGTACACCGGGTTTTTTCTCGTTGGTAGCTTTGAGATAATCCAGCGATTCGAGCTTGCGCCGAAAGTTGCGCCGGTCGACCTTCTCCCCACGGATGGTTTCGTGCAGGTCCTGCAACTCCCGCAAAGTGAATTTTTCTTCCAGCAGTTGGTTAATGATGGAATAATCTTCGACTCGTTCCTTCAAAATGCTCAGCGCATCATCCATGATCCGTTTGTGATCAAAGCCTAGTACAGTTACTTCCTGTACAGGGAACCATTGGGCTTCCGAGACGTAGCGACCTGCCTTCATCCTATGGTTTTCCGGTTTAACCAGGGCATAATAGCCAGTGGTGATCACCCGCTTAACGGGGTGCCGATTGATGTCGGAATAGGTGCCGATTTGCTGCATGTAGATGTCGGTGACATCAACGAGCTGCAGCAGCACATTTTCTGCGGTTCCTTCCAGGGTCATCCCTTCTTGCAGCGCACCACCGGGGAGCATCCAAAAATCTTTGAAGGGCTCAATGGCTCTTTTGACCAATAGAATTTTTAGTTGCCCCTCGGCAAAACCGAAGATGGCACAGTCGGCAGTGATCGTCAGCTCATAGCTGCCTGCCTTTACCTGAGTCGGAATTTGTCTTAGCGGCCCATCCATCCTCCGTCGACGATTAGAGTTGCACCGCTCACGTAATCGGAAGCAGTGGAAGCTAGAAATACAATTGGTCCTTTAAAGTCTTCGGGTTGTCCCCAGCGACCAAGAGGAATTCTACCCAGTATTGCCTGATTGCGCTCCGGATTATCTTGTAGAGCCTGGGTATTATCCGTGGCGATGTAGCCAGGTGCAATGGCATTGACCTGCACATTATGGCCCGCCCATTCATTAGACA
>JBCCDS010000111.1:0-9742 GCA_039030655.1 Bacteroidota bacterium
AGCCGCCGGCGATTACACGGGTACGGTAACGGACGCCAATGGCTGTACGATTTCTGCTACACTGACAGTGGCTGAGCCAGCTGCACTGATGGTATCTGCCCAAGTAACGGATGTACTTTGTAACGGCGACGAGACGGGCGCGATTGACCTGACGGTCAGTGGCGGTACGCCTCCTTATAGCTACAGCTGGAGCAATGGCGCTACCACGCAAGACTTGAGTGACTTGGCTGCCGGCGATTACACCGGTACGGTAACGGATGCCAACGGCTGTACCATCTCTGCCACGCTGACGGTTACTGAGCCACCAGCATTAATGGTGAGTGCTCAGGTGACTGATGTTGCCTGTAACGGTGATGAGACTGGCGCAATTAACCTATCGGTTAGTGGTGGTACGCCTCCTTACAGCTACAGTTGGAGCAATGGCGCTACGACTGAAGACCTGGCCGGTCTGCCTGCTGGTGATTACACAGGCACGGTGACGGACGCTAATGGTTGTACGATCTCAGCTACGCTAACGGTCGCAGAGTCTTCCAACCTGAACCTAAGCGCGATAGTAACGGATGCAGCCTGTAATGGCGAAGCCTCTGGTGCAATCGATCTTACAGTATCTGGCGGTACGGCCCCTTACAGTTTCAGTTGGAGCAACGGAGCAACTACTGAAGACATCAGCGGTTTGTTGGCTGGTAGTTATACAGGCACCGTGACGGACGCCAATGGTTGTACGGCTTCAGCTACGGTAGTAGTGGATGAGCCCGCAGCAATCGAAGTGGTTGTTCAGGCGCCAATCATCGAATGTGGTGGTACGGCTACTGGTAGTATCACGGCCATCCCGAATGGCGGTACTGGTCCTTACACCTATATGTGGAGTAATGGCGGAACTGGTAGCTTTATCGAAAACTTAGCTACAGGTATTTACAGTGTGACGGTAACGGATGCCAACGGCTGTATGGCTACTGCTGAGGCTATTTCTCTGAGCGAATTGCCAGAATTGAGTTGTACGGTGGTGGTAGAGCAAGAAGCCACCATGGGTAATAATGGTAGCCTTTCGGTACAAGTCGATGGAGGCACTGCTCCCTTCAGCTACAGCTGGAGTAATGGTGCTACCACTCGGACGATCGCTGGTCTTGCCGCAGGATCCTACAGTGTGACGGTGACCGACGCCAACAATTGTACAACTGAGTGTACGGGTACCCTGGAAGCATTCGCCGGTTTAGGTGATTTTGTCTGGGAAGATTTTAACGGCAATGGCCAACAAGACCCCGGAGAGCCTGGTGTTTCTGGCGTAACCGTAAAGCTAAAAGATGGTGCTGGTGTAGTAATTGCTACGACTACTACGGATGCTAGCGGCTACTATAGCTTCACCGGACTTGCTCCGGGTACTTATTCGGTGATGTTTAACCTACCTAATGGTTTTGACTTCACGGGGACCGATCAAGGGGATGATGCTACCGACAGTGATGCTGATCCAGCTATGGATGGCATGACGGGGAACTACACCCTCATGGCGGGCGAATTCAATATGACGATTGATGCCGGTATTGTGCGTCAGCCATGTATAGATAATATCACTAATCCAGGTACCATCGGTTTCGATCAGGAAATCTGTGGTCCGGGTAATGTGCCGAATACCTTAGTCGAGTTGACTCCCGCAACCGGTGGTGTTGGCGAAATTGAGTACCTCTGGATGTACAACACGGTTGATCCTAACCAGAATATTAATTTTTGGCATCCGATCCCGAATAGCAATTCAATAGACTTTTCTCCAGGGGCCTTACAGCAAACTACTTACTTCACTCGCTGTGTGCGTCGTGACGATTGTCCTTACCTCGAGTCGAACATCATTGTCGTAGAGGTAGGAGATGACGCAGTTGCCATTATTGATGGCCCTGAGCTGGGTTGTGAAGGTGACGAACTTACTTTCACGGCAGTAGGCGTTGGTCCTGGCGCAGTAATTAGTTGGAGCTTCAGCGGAGATGCTAATACCAGCGATACGAATAGCCCATCAGTAACTGCAAGCTGGGGGAGCTTCGGCGTACATTCGATAACCCTGACCGTAACGGAAAATGGCTGTACTTCTACGACAAGCAGAACCATCAGCATCGTTACTAACCCCGTTTACTGTGGAGGTAACTTCAATGCCAGTGGTACCGTGAATAGCGCAGCTACTCGCGACGTTACCATCGAATGGGCAATGCCTAACGATGGTTATGCACTGATTTATGCGGTGGAACATTCCTTGAATGGTACCGACTTTGAACCAGTAGGTATGGTTGAAGAAGCTGATTTTGTGATTGGCGAAAATGCACTCTTTAGCTTCCAGGATGTTGCACCCGTTGCTGGTCGCAACTACTACCGCGTTCATGCCTATGACCAGTGGGGAGATGATTTAATCTCCAATGTCGTTGAGCTACAATTAGCTCAGGACAATGGGCAAATGGGACGGATTTTCCCGAATCCAGCGATCAACGGAATCATCCATCTAGAGATGATGGAAGCTCCCTTGGGCGAAGACTTAGAGATACAGCTACTCTCTGCAAATGGCAGCCTGATCAGTACGCAAATCTTACTTGGCGGTGCCGGAACGGTTGACCTGCCGCTAGAGGAGCAAGCTGCAGGCGTTTACTTCGTACGACTACTGCGCGGCGATGAGGTAGAAACACATCGCGTAGTAGTAGGTACTAACTAAGAGAATATCACATACTTAATTTACACTTGGGCTGGTCGCTTGCGACTGGCCCTTGTTTTTTAGCGGAGCGACGGGAACCTATTGATTATATAAAATTAAATATGTTAAATGCCGACAGTGAAATATTGATTAAACTATAAATTTATGTGTAAAATACTGACATTAAATAAATTAGAATATTCAATTCTACCAACCTATGAAAATATGTTCATAGGTAAGACTACTTGAAAGCTGGTGTGGATAGAGAGTTGCGACTAGATTTGGTCAATAGAAAGCCAGAAAGCAATGACTGCAACGCCATCTTCCTTTACCATTTCGACTGCTGATCAACAAGATATTGATGAGCTAGAGCGCCGCATTTTAGCCTACAAAAAAGGGCAGGAAGATGAAGAGCGTTTTCGCCACTATCGCTTGACGCGTGGTGTCTACGGGCAGCGTCAGTTTGGCGTGCAGATGTTTCGCACCAAGATTCCCTTTGGCCACCTCACGCCAGATCAGCTCATCGCTATCGCGGATATTAGTGAGCGTTACACCAATGGTCGTTTACACCTCACTACTCGCCAGAATATTCAGCTACACTACGTAAAGCTGGAGGATAGTCCTGCCGTTTGGGAAGACTTAGCGACAGCAGGTATGACGGCGCGTGAAGCTTGCGGCAACACCGTACGCAATCTCACGGCCTCGCCGATGGCGGGTATTGACCCCAATGAGCCCTTCGACGTATCCCCTTACGTTTATGCAGCCTTTGACTACTTCCTGCGCAATCCAATCTGTCAGGAAATGGGACGCAAGATTAAACCCGCCTTCAGCAGTAGTGAACTGGATTCCGCCTTTACCTACTTCCATGATTTCGGCTTCATTCCACGGATTCAAGAAGGGATGAAAGGTTTCAAGGTCGTAGTTGGCGGAGGTCTTGGTGCCGTTAGTATGGTGGCCCAGACCGCCTACGAATTTTTGCCAGCCAACCAGATCATTCCTTTTATGGAAGCGGCTATCCGGGTCTTTGATCGCTACGGCGAACGGGAAAAGCGGATGAAAGCGCGGATGAAGTTTTTGCTGAAGAAATTGGGGCTCGCACGCTTCATGGAGTTGGTACAGGAAGAATGGCCGGCCATTCAGCATAAGCAATACACCATTGATGATGAGTGGGTGCCGCAGCTGGGGCAAATTCCGCCCGATAACTTTGATGCAACTGCTCCTTTACATCCTGCACTGTATGAAGCCTGGTTAAAGACTAATGTCGTGGAGCAGAAGCAGGGTGGTTATCGGGCAGTGGCGATCCGTATTCCGCTGGGAAATTTGGAGGCTGAGCAGAGCCGACTACTGGCCGAACTGATTCGTACCTATGCTAGTGACGATATCCGTTTGACGATCAATCAGGGGATGTTGCTGCGCTATGTACCGCCAACGGCTTTACCTCATTTGTTCAATGGTTTGTACGCACTTCAATTGGCTTTGCCCGGCTTCAATACTTCAGCCGATATCACAGCCTGCCCAGGTACCGATACTTGTGCCTTGGGAGTGACCAATAGTACTGGCCTAGCAGCTGTGCTGGAGGATTTAGTACAGCAGGAGTATCCGGCAATGGTGCTCGAGAATGATATCCGCATGAAGATATCCGGTTGTATGAATGCCTGTGGTCAGCATATGGCGGCTAATATTGGTTTTCATGGCAGCTCGCTGCGGGTTGGGGAGCGAATTGCCCCGGCTATGCAAATTGTACTGGGTGGGGGCATCGCTCCGGACGGACGCGGCTTCATCGCCCAGAAAGTGATCAAATTGCCGACGCGGCGTATACCTAGGGCGGTACGGCGGCTCTTTGTCGATTATCAAAACGTAGCCAATGAAGGCGAATACTACAATGACTACGTAGTGCGCCAAGGCAAGCGCTATTTTTACGACCTACTCAAAGATCTGGGGGATACCAGCCAGTTACAGCCCCTTGATTTCCAGGACTGGGGCCAGGAGCACGACTATCGCCAGGAAATTGGGGTAGGGGAGTGCGCAGGCGTAAGCCTTGACTTGGTGAGTACCATTTTGCAGGACGGCGTCGATAAAATGGCTGCTGCTCAAGCGGCGCTGCAGCACCAGGCCTGGTCAGATGCCGCCTACCATGCTTATAGTGCTATGGTGGTTAGTGCCAAGGCCTTGTTATTGGCCAAAGATGTCAAGTGTAATACGCATCGCGGCATCATCACAGATTTTGACCAGCGTTTTGCCGAAGAGCTTGCCCTTAGCCCGGATTTGTTTAGTGATCATTTGTACTCCCGCAGGTTCCAAGCGTCTGGTGGAGGCTTGGAATCCGCGGCGAATGTCGGGGACATGAAGTCGGGATCGCGAGTGTCTGGCAATAGGCTTGCACCAGCGGAAGTACAAGAAGAAGAAAAAAATAACCCTTTTGAAAAGTACCTCCTCTCCATTAAGTCTGAAGAACCAACTGAAAACTTTGCTAGTGCCTACGTGAAAATGGGGCAGAAATTCGTGGACTGGATCCAAAGCCTACGCACCGGGCAGTTAGCTGCTGAAGGTGGCGATAAGCTGGTCGTCGATCAATACTATAAAGCCTAAAGCCATGACCAAAGCAATTTTACCACCGGCGCGAATCAGCCTGGTAGGCGCCGGTCCCGGCGATCCCGATTTAATTACACGCAAGGGCCTGAAGCTACTCCAGTCGGCTGATGTTTTACTGTATGATGCCCTGGTGGCGCCTGAGCTGTTGGCGGAAGTCCCTAAGAACTGTGTCCAGATTTTCGTGGGCAAGCGAGCGGGGCAACATAGCCTACAGCAACAGCAGATCAATGAATTACTGGTTGAAAGTGCTGAGCGTTTTGGCCATGCCGTTCGCCTGAAAGGCGGCGACCCCTTCGTCTTCGGCCGAGGGATGGAGGAAAAAGTCTATGCCGAAGAGCAAGGCATTCCCGTTGCGGTAGTGCCGGGCATCAGCAGCTGTATTGCCGTACCAGAATTGCAGGGAGTTGCCCCTACTAGTCGTGGGTATGCACGTAGTTTTTGGGTGCTGACGGCCCACACTAAAGAAGGTCAGCTGTCGAAAGATCTGCAGCTAGCAGCACAATCTGCGGCCACTTCGATTATTCTGATGGGCATGCGCCGGCTGAGCGAAATTTGTGCGCTTTATGGACAGGGCAAAATCATGGTCATCCAGGATGGTAGCCGGCCCGATGAGCGCGTTTGGTTAGGTGAAGTTGGGCCAGATTTTGCGCGAAGAGTAAGCCAGGAAAAAGGCTCCGGTCCGGGTATTATTGTGATTGGCGAAGTGGTGGGCTTACATCCTCAATGGGTTAAGCAAGAGGTGATGAGTTGTTTGGCCTAGTATTTTTGGAAATATCCAAAAATCCAAAAAACTGACTTGCGCTAACTTTGCATTACCCGCAATCCCTACCTTTTTAATCACTTGTCCAATGGAAAATAACCCGCTCTATCCCATTTTTTTGAAACTGAATCAACTGCAGCTGTTGGTCGTAGGAGCCGGAGAGGTCGGCTTTGAGAAATTGAATTTCCTGTTACGCTCCAGTCCCAATGCGCAAGTAACCATCGTTGCCCCCTGGATGGGGGAAGAATTGCAGCAATTACTTGGGGGAAGCACTTCAACGACCTATACCGCAGCGGGCGAAATGGAGCTGCATTACGCGGCCGCAGAAGGTGGTCGCATTCGGTATTGGCCCCGCGAATTTCGACCTGAAGACGTAGAAAATGCCGATTTGGTCATCGCTGCTACTAACCTGCCGGAGGTCAATCAGGCCGTTTGGCGTGCGAGTAAAGCCCAAAGAAGGATAGTAAATGTGGCGGATACTCCCGACCTTTGCGATTTTTACCTGGGCAGTATCGTAACTCGAGGTCCCTTGAAGGTGGCAGTTAGCACCAATGGTAAATCGCCTACCTTTGCCAAGCGGTTTCGCCAGTGGTTAGAACAGCAGCTTCCCGAAGAAGAAACCCCGCAGTTGCTGACTAACCTGAAGTTGTTTCGCGATCGACTACGAGGCGACTTCTCTGCCAAGGTAAAAGCCCTGAACGATCTGACCGCCGGTTTACTGCCGGAAAAAGATCAGCCTGCCAATGAGCCGATCCACCAGGATAGATAAGATCAAGATGACTAAAATCGCCAATATCATAACCGAAGCCCAGGTAGCTGAGCTGAACGCTGAATTCCGAGAACTGGATTTTGGAGACCGCATTCGTCGGCTCTACGATTACTTTCCCGTAGAAGAAGTGCTCTTTACTTCTTCCTTTGGAACGAAATCAGTGGTGATGCTTTACCTGGTTTCGCTGGGTAATCCCCGTCAGGCCGTTACCATGCTCAATACCGGCTACCATTTTCCCGAGACGCTGGCCTATCGCCAGACGCTGGCGGAATTGACCGGTCTTCCTATGCGGGAGGTAAAGCCCCGTGAAGACCGACACGAACTGACGCGGACCACTGAAATGTGGAAGCAAAACAGCAGTCGATGTTGCCACTACAACAAGGTCTTGCCCCTGCGGGAGGTCAAAGCCCAACATCGAGTGTGGATGTCGGGCGTGCATGCTTACCAGACCATGAACCGTAAGGGCATGGACATCTGGGAGCTGGTGGACGGACTGCTACACTTTCACCCGCTGATTGATATCAGCGAAGGCGATTTTCTCTATCTCCTAGAGAAAAATAAGCTACCTCGCCACCCGCTGGAGGCACTGGGTTATGGCTCGATCGGTTGTACCCATTGTACGCAGCCAGGAACGGGTCGTAGTGGTCGTTGGGCGGATAAAGACAAGGATGAATGCGGACTGCATTTGTGATCAGAGGGGCGCTAGATAAGCGATAACTATTAGCGTCTTCAACTGTTTTAGTTACACAGTAAAATTTATAGAATAATGCATCAAACCGATATCCTCATCATCGGTGCAGGTCCCGTTGGACTTTTCACAGTTTTTGAAGCGGGTTTATTGAAACTTCGTTGCCATTTAGTAGACAGCCTAGGGCAACCAGGTGGGCAGTTGACGGAGATTTACCCCAAGAAGCCGATCTATGATATTCCCGGTTATCCTACCGTACTGGCCGGAGAGCTGGTCGATAATCTAATGGAACAGATCAAGCCCTTCAATCCTGAATTTACGTTGGGCGAAAGGGCCGAAAAGCTGGATAAGGTAGGAGAGAAGATGTGGCAGGTTACTACCAGCAGAGGCACCCAAATTCAAGCTCCGGTGGTTTGTATTGCTGGTGGCCTGGGCTGTTTTGAGCCACGGAAGCCACCTATCCCCGGACTGGATAAATATGAAAATGGTAAGGGCTTGGCCTACATTATTCGCGATCCGGATATTTACAAAGACCAACGCGTTGTCCTGGCCGGTGGAGGAGATTCTGCTCTAGATTGGACTATTTATCTCGCAGATATAGCCAAGGAGGTGACTTTGATCCACCGTAGGCAGTCTTTTCGCGGTGCGCTGGACAGCGTCGAAAAAGTTATGGAATTAGCCGAATCGGGGAAGATTCGCCTATTGACTGATGCTCAGGCTGTTGGTCTGGAGGGGGGGGATTCCCTGGAGGGGATTGTGGTTAAACACAAGACCGAAGGCCAATTCAGCATTGCTGCTGAGCATTTTATCCCACTATTCGGGCTCACGCCTAAGTTAGGCCCTATTGCCGACTGGGGAGTAGAAATTGAACGATCCGCTATAAAAGTGGATACCCGCGACTATAGCACAGGATTACCGGGGGTCTATGCCGTAGGTGACGTTAACACCTACGAAGGCAAACTGAAGTTGATTCTCTGTGGCTTCCACGAAGGCACCTTAGCGATGCAATCGGCCTTCCAGTATATCTATCCAGATAAAAAGCTGTCCTTCAAATACACCACCGTCAATGGGGTAGAAGGGCTGCCAAAGGAAGAAGAGGCCACCGTGGCCTAGCGGCCACGCAAATTCTTATTGTTACTGAAGTACTAGTGACGTGGCCCGTTAGCCGTGTCTGGAACCTCTCCCGTCAGTTGCTGGTGGGAGGGGTTTTTGTTTATTAATTTATCCCAAATGAGGACTATCTGATTCATTTAGTACACCATGATATCCTCTACAATAACTTTCTGTTGAGGCTGGTTACTGTTATTCTCGATTCGGGGACCATCGGTTGAGTCGCCTTTATCAGGAGAAATTGGGGCAACCATTAAGTTGAGAGATAGCAAAAGTGAAACGATCCAAGAAAACATATTAGACAACTTTTGAATGTGAATATTATAAGACACGTTCCGTGTCTTAACTTGATCACAAAGTTATCTGGGGTTGAGTCGATTGGCAATACCAACGAACCACGAATTATGTCACCTTAATTCATGCGCCTGGTTAGTATTTTTATCGTAAATTCTTGATTGTCAGTATATACGGGAAGTAGGAATATTGAAAAAAAAGATATGAAAAAGATGTATTTTGGGCCTAAGAATAACGATTTATGAAAGAGTTGGAACAGTTAGTAAGTTACGTAAACCCGTCCAGATTGCGTCGATTGGCTTTTTACAAAGGTGGAGTAAACAGCTCTGATTCTCAACTTAAGAAATTGTATTCAGCGGTAAGCAATGGCCTGGTAAAGAACGATGCTGAAGCAAGTATGGTGCTATTTAACTCTCCGAAGGACAGCCGGTACCCTAAAGTGAAGTCGCGATTAAAGCAGCAGCTCGCAAAAACCGTAATTCTTGTTGAAAAAGAGAATGAAAAATTGGATCCTTTTGACTCAATTTATTACGAATGCAGACAAAAACTTCTCGCTGCTGAATTATTAAGGAGAACTGCTTCGTACCATGCTGCTTTTCCTCTTGCAAAAAAAGCTTTGAAGTTGGCCGAAAAGGCTGATCTTGCTGATGTTGCATACCGTTGCTGTGATATCCTGATAGGGTATTACAGTTTTGTAGATAGGATTCCCAAAATGCGAGATTACTTTATTGATCAAGCTTCTCAATGGCATAATCAAAATAAAGCAGACTACGATGCTAAGCTTGTTTACGAAAGATATATGGGACCGTTTATAAATGATACTAAGTATGTAGGGAACTTGATTGAAGATTTGACAAAATCAAT
>JBCCDS010000112.1:0-9544 GCA_039030655.1 Bacteroidota bacterium
CGGAAATTTGGGTGCTGCTTTCGGCGCCTTCAAAGCCCTCGATCATCTCATCAGTGGCCTGCTCTCGGGCAAAGTCAGTGAGCGGCTGTGCCAGCGGCAGATAACTCCAGTGCCAGCGTTCTTCCAGGTAACCATGAGGTCTGCCTGCGGTATAAGGTTGACAGAAACCGTAGCTGGCTGCATGGGCCTGTAGCCAGTCATAGACTTTTTTCCCGAGTCCCTGACCGAAGTATTCGTTCGTCAGGCGGTTAAGGTCCAGGTCGGAACCCCAGTGATGTCGGCTGGTACCGGGCATACTACTGTAGCGTAAAATGGCACGTGCTCGATCGGCTGGATCGGGATAGACTTCGTTGGCTTTTTCGCGTCCTTCCAGCAAGCGCTCTCCCCGCCACTTCGCCTCCCAGATAGACCGCTGGCGCTCAAAGTTTCTGGTGGCGGAAATGATCGTTAAAGGGACACTGTCGAGGGCAGCAGCAGCGTGCATTTCTTTAAAAGCAGCGTAAGCTGCCTGGTGTAGGTAATAGCTACCATCTCCATCGGTATAGCGATCAGCTACCCGCTCGAATTGCGGATGGGTACTAGGCTCGAATTGCCCCCTCAGATAATCTATCTGTAGCCGCTCCTCCGCTCCCGAAATCTGAATTTGCGGAGCTGGCAAGCTATCGATACTGGTGGGTTCCTGTTGTTCATCGCTTATTTCCGAAGTGGTGGCCGTTTGCTCACCACAAGCCATAATCGCTAGGAAACAGGAAATTGATAGCACTAGCATATAGAAGAGCATCCTCATAAAAGCAAATTGGGTAAAAGCGGATAAAGAAGATTCAGGAATTACTCACCCTCACCGACTTTGTTATTGCCTGGCTGGCGGGCAAGCTTAATCATGAAAATTAACTCAAAAGCACTATACAGCAAGTAGATCAGGAAAAAGGGAAGTACAAAAAGCTTATCGGCAGGCTCAAACAGTAAAGCATATACCAGGATCAGACCTGCGGAAGCCATCATTTTCAAAAAAGTAAAGCCCATCGTGACGCTGGTGAATAAATGCCGATTAGTTGCTTTGGCCGTACGATCTCCCAGGTAGTACATCGCTAAGCTGAGTAAAATAAAAAGGACGATTGCGATGACCGTCAATGGCCAGTGGGGGCGTAGGCGGTCTATTGAATGCAGCCCGAAGCTCAAGATTAGAGAAAGTAAGGTGGTGATGATCAAACCACGCCAGAAAGTTGTAGTATTCATGAAGGCTTGATAAAGTCTTTAAGCGCTAAATATAAGCCACCGAATACGCCGAAGAGCGAAAGTACTACTGTAAATAAAGACCCGGTTTCAAAGCGTCCATCAAGATAACGCCCCAGCAAGGCGCAGACGGTTATGCTGATGGCCAATTGTGTGGCCATCCCTGCATACTTCATCCAGTAAGCCTGGCTGGGGCGTTCTTTCGCGTCTGGGGTGCTGTCGGTGTCTTGATTAGACTTTTGCACCCGTGCGTTCTTGCTCTTTGCGATTAGCTAGTGGATTGCCGTTGTTAGACTTGCCACCCTTGTAACCCGTCTCACAGGTTCCGCTAAAGTCACAACCAGGAGCCATCGCTAGGCGATTCGTTTTTAAATCCCCATTTACGACGGAGGTTTCTTTAAGTTGAAGCATTTCGGTTACGAAAAGCTTACCGGTAAATTTTCCTTCGATTACGGCATTGGTGCAGTTTACGTCGCCGTCAAAGCTACCTTTGGCACCAATGATTACTTTGGCTGAGCATTTCAGATTGCCCGTTATTTGACCATCGATGCGGATGTCGCTATCTGCAACTAGGTCGCCCTGAATTTTTGTGCCTTCGGTGATGGTGTTTAGGCCATGTCCACCAGAAGGACTATTGCTGCGACTACTGCTGGTGCTGCTGGTGTCTGTTTTGGTTTTTTTATCGTCTTTTCCGTTCGAGCTGCCGAACATAATCAGTGGAGGTTGTGTGTCTGCTACTGCCTTAATGGTTGTTGCTGAGATGACACGGTTAAGGGAAAATGCAGGATGACTAAGATAAGTGTATTTGCGACTAATTAGTGCATCGCTGCAGTACTAATTGAGTCACTAAAAATTACAACCCGCCCAATGATCCAAAGATCAATAGGCGGGTTGTAATAGCTGAAAGGTCACTTAGAGAAGTTTCCTTTCATTTCTCAAGCTCTGGGGAATAGTTTAAAGCTAGCAAAAAAAGTCCGGTAAGGGAACCGCTGTGCTAGAAAGTGGGGCAGTACACCCCGCGGCGCTGTTGGCCGCAAATCTTGTACTGAAGCGCCAATTCAAAGCCACCATTACTATTGGTAGCATCTTTAAGTGGGCTCACGTTTACGTCGTAGCTGAAGCCGAGACTGAAATTGTCTACATCGAAACGAGTACTCAAAATAAGTGCGTCATTTAAAACGCCGCTTTCAACCCGATTAGACACCCTTGACCAAATACCCAACTGGAAGGCCTGGGTGCTACTATTACGGCCGCCATTGAGCAAAAACTTAGCGCTGGTGCCTGCATTGACCTGGAAACTTGGTCCCTGGCTCATGACGATAACCCCCGGCACTAAGCCGAAGCGGGAATTAATCATGAATTCGCCACCGGCATGTACCGTGTAGCGGCTGTATAGTAGGTCATCTTCTTCAGAAGAGAAACTCTGATCAGCTCGGTTGAGGTGGTGAAAGGCACCGCCCAGATAGAGCGAGTTGTTTTCGTCAAAGACCATGAACCAAAGTAGACCTGCTGCCATGTCGGCAAACAGAAACTGGTCGCGGTCAAATCCGTTTTCACCGGAAGGGGCATTGATGTCGAAACCACCTTCACCGTCGTGTTGAGTGCCCCAGCGTAGTGCCAGGAAATTGAGACTGCGTTGAGCAACGCCACCTTCAGCACCCACGACTAGGTAATTGCCGTAGTTACGACCGCCGCCCATCTTCTTAGAGTAGCTTAAAGACAGCTTGCCGGTAGTAGTGGCAAAGTCGGCTTCGCCAGCACGGTCACCCCAGAAGGTACCACCGATACCAAAAAAGTCATTACGGCCCACCGCGATGCGCTGATCGTAGGAGACATTGTAAGTACGGAAAGCATTACTGCCAAGAATCGAAGCCCATTGGTTGCGATAGTTGACGGAAATCCGACTGTTACAATTCATCACCCCGGTCAAAGCCGGATTAAGGTTAAGGGGTGACATATAGAACTGAGAGAAGTGAATATCCTGAGCGGATAAGTTCACACTTATGGCTACAAATAGCAGCAGACAGAGAGTCTTGATTCTTTGCATAGAGACGCGAATTGTTGGGGGCCGATGGATACTTTACCACCGTGTGCTGTCCTTGGCGGGAAGCAAATGTAAGGAATTTGATCCGAGGCCAGGTGGCCCCTACACGTTAAAATGTGGTGCTTGGGTGAGAGTTAGTCGCGAATCAGGGAAAAAAGGAGTTAAAGTGCTACTCCAAGCCTGTTAACGACAATGAGCTCTCGCTTATTTTATCCCAGAAAGAGGCAATGCGTTTCGATTTTAGAAAATAATCTCGGATGGAGTGCTGTAAACCATAGCTTCTCTAGGCTAAGAGCGTGTCTAAATTTAACACTTTGGGCTACTTAGACCATTCAGCTCCGAAACGATCAACCAACACATTGTCGTAGTAATCTGCCCGCTCGAAGAGATGCTCAAAACGGGGCAGAGCCGTCTCGATCGATAGATAACGATCATAAATCAATAAGGAGAGAATGATGTCTCGCCCCCAGGTAGAAAAAGTAAGCTGTTCTAATTCGTAGTTCTGCTCCAGCAAAAATTCGAATAAGTCCGGCGGATGAGATTCGGGAAGATTGCAAAGGTGGGCGTCGCCAGTCACTAGACCGCTGTCTTCGTGGTAGGACACCAAAATCCGGGCACTCCCTTGATGGATTTCCCATAGATTCGGCCCTTGGCGTGCCAGACGCGGATCGTAACCTGCCGCCTGGATAATTTCTTCTACGGTGGCTTGAATGCCATCGGCCTGGTAATCGGGGACCATACCCGGCAATTGAATAGGTTTTCCACAGGACACGCAGTGCGATTGACTGTTAATACCCATTTCGAAATTGAGCGTCTGGCAGTGGAAACAACGCGTGGCCGAGCGGCCTTCCTGGGCGTTGAATTCCTCGAGGCAACTTTGCAGGGTGGCTGCTGCAAGACACAAGGCGCGTGGCCGACCATCAATGCTGTCGAAAACATTTAGCCCCAGCAATTCTCCAGATTCACTGACTAAAGGCCCGCCACTGTGGGTAGCGTCCAGCCAGGCATCGTGTAAATAGTAATGGATACCCTGATACTCAAAATCAGTGGAGAGGATATTGCCATCACTTTGATGCTCACGGTCATTGAACCAGCGCCCAATAGCCTTTACATCCTGATTGATCTCTGGGCTTGACTTCGCCCAATTACTGGGGCCTTCTGGCCAGGGCGTTTCCGGTCGTAAGAAGGCCAGATCGTGGTAGGCATCCAGATAGATGACAGGCATGAGTTCTCGCTCACCATCCGGCCGGCGTACGATAACCGTTGAGTTATCCCTGACCAAATGCTCGTTAGTGAGCACCAAACCTTCGCCAGCTAAGTAGAAGCCAGTACCGCTACTGAATGGTGTAGCGATTTGTAGAACCCAAAGCTTGCCGGGGGCATTCATGTGGCTAAAGTAGGGAATTACTCCCTTTGCTCGGGGATTACTCCCTGTGGTCGTGTGACAACTCGGCTTCGCCTCGTGTGATTTGCTCCTTCGTCGCGGTGATTATCGTACGCAACTAAATCACACGACCAACGGGAGTTATCACTGCGACCGCAGGGAGCTTATCACTACTCGCCCCGCGAGTTTGTCCCGCGACCGCAGGGAGTTAATTACCTTTGGCCACATGTTGCAGCCCTCAGAATATTATCAGGAGAAGCAAACTGAATTTGCTGCCCTTGCAGCAGAATTGCGCAAGCGCTACGATCGTTTAGCCTTATTGCGTTTGCTGCTATTTGTAGGCTTGGTGGCCGGGCTCATCTTATTGTGGTCAATTAGCCCACTTTATAGCTTTGGAGCGTTATTCGTCTTGCTGCCATTCATCATTTTGGGTGTAAAAAAACATCTGGAAATTTTTGCCAAAAGCCAGGATGCCGATTTTCGCGCCCAACTGGCTGCTGGAGAGCTTAAAGCATTGGATCATGCATTCGGCAGCTGGCCGGACGGTGCTGCTTATTTACAAGAAGACCACCCCTACGCATTGGATCTAGATCTATTCGGCCCTCATTCTTTGTATCAGTTCCTCAACCGGACAACCACCTCTTTGGGCGCCAGTCGCTTGGCCGAAATGCTGGCAGGGCCTGCAAATACAGCGGTAATTGTTGATCGTCAACGAGCTATTGAAGAGATGGCAGCGGTACCTGATTGGTGCCACAGTTTTCGCGCCCGCGGCATGGGGACGAAAGAAGTAGCTGGGCAGGCCGATCGATTGCTTAAGTGGGTCGAGGAACCCAGCCTGATTCAAGGCAAAGCCGGGATAACAATTTTAACCTTAGTCGCGCCATTTATTACAGTTCTGACTTTTTATCTGGTCTTCACGATCCCACTTTGGCAGCTGGCTTTAATCGGACTATTACCCGCACTGTTAGCCCTGCGGAAGTACAAAAACGATATCCAACGCTTGCATCAGCAGACGGCGGAATCTGGCGATACGCTAGAGCGCTACCGCCGACTAATCGAATGGGCAGAGGATGGGAATTGGGAGTCACCCCTACTACAAAAATTGCACCGCCAATTGGGAGAAAATGCGGAAGCTTCGCGAGCCATCCGTCGCTTACGCTATGCCATCAGCCAGCTAGACGTTCGTTATAACGCTTTTGCCATCTTAATCGAAGTAGGTGGCCTGTGGAGTTTGCACTGGCTCAGGGCCCTAGACCGCTGGCGAGATAAACATCGCAGTGATTTACCCAACTGGCTGGCCACACTTGCCGAATTAGATGCGTTAGTCAGCTGGGCAAATTTGCGCTATAATCAGCCAGCCTGGCAATGGCCTAAGATTGCGGATGATGCCACCCAGGTGACGGCCAAAAATCTGGCTCACCCGCTGATTAAGCCGCAGGGGCGCGTAGCCAATAACTTTAAGTGTGCTACCGATGGCCATATCCACCTCGTGACTGGCAGCAATATGGCTGGGAAATCTACCTGGTTGCGGACCGTCGGCGTGAATATGGTGCTGGCCTTGGCGGGCGGACCCGTTTGTGCCGCCAGCCTGGAAATGCCCCAGCTACAAGTCTGGACCAGCATGCGCACTCAAGATGCGCTATCGGAAAGTACCAGTAGCTTTTTTGCGGAACTCAAGCGACTAAAACTGATTATCGAAGCCGTGGAGGGCAAAGAGCGTCGCTCTGTCTTTTTCCTGCTGGATGAAATCCTGAAAGGAACCAATAGCCGCGACCGCCATACGGGTGCACGAGCACTGATTCGACAGCTGATCCGGGCTGAAGGGGCGGGCATCATTGCTACCCATGATCTCGAATTGGCAGAAATGGAAAAAGAAGCGGGGAGTGAGGTGGAAAACCACGCTATGGAAGTCCAGATTGTCGACGGACAACTAGATTTTGATTACAAATTGCGTCGGGGGGTCAGCCAGTCCTTCAATGCAACTGTTTTAATGGCTCAAATGGGGATTCAGATCGATCCTAAAGACATTCAATTGCACCATGAGTAAAGGACGAATACTCGTAACGGGCGGCTGCGGCTACATCGGCAGTCACACCATCGTTGATTTAGTAGATCATGGCTTTGAAGTGGTCTCCGTTGATAATCTGCACAATGCGGATGAAGAAGTCCTGGAGGGTATTGCGTCGATTACGGGTCAGCAGGTCGTTAACTACCAACTGGATTTGGCGGATGCTGCGGCCACGGCCGCCTTTTTCGCTCAGGAAAAATTCGACGGGGCGATTCATTTTGCTGCTTACAAGTCAGTCGGTGAGTCGGTCCAAAGACCACTGGACTACTTCCGTAATAACCTGAACAGTTTGTTGAACGTCATTGCTGGATTGCGGGCTCAGGGACAGAGTAATTTGGTCTTTTCCAGTTCTTGCTCCGTTTATGGGAATGCTGATGAATTACCCGTGACGGAAAGCACGCCCCGTAAGGATGCTGAATCGCCCTACGCTCGCACCAAGCAAATGGGGGAAGACATCCTCGATGACTTTTGCCGCAGTTTTCCGGAATTCAAAGCAGTCTTGCTGCGCTACTTTAACCCCGCAGGAGCGCACCCCTCGGTCCAGATTGGAGAAAATGCACGAAATGCAGCTTCTAATCTGGTGCCGGTGATTATGGAAGTGGGCAGTGGGAAAAGAGAGAAACTGCTGGTTTTCGGCGACGATTACGCTACTCGTGACGGCAGCTGCGTCCGTGATTACATTCACGTCATGGACCTGGCCCATGCCCATACGTTGGCCTTGGAATACTCCTTGCAAGGGAAAGCGCCAGAAAACCCGGCGCTCTTTAATTTGGGGATCGGGGCTGGCCTTACCGTACTGGAAGTGATCAGCGCTTTCGAGGAGGTAAGCGGGCAATCACTCAATTATGAAATTGCTCCACGCCGGCCAGGCGATGTAGTAGCGGTGTACGCCGATCGCTCAAAAGCCGAAAGAGAGCTAGGCTGGCAGCCGCAGTATCAAGTCGAAGACATTATGCGTTCGGCTTGGGAATGGGAGCAACGAAGGTCATAAGCAAAGCCTGGACTGCCTCCTAAGCATAAATCAAGGATCAAGCATTAAAAATAGAGAATCAAGCATCGAACTCCGCCTACTTGGCACCGGCACCTCTCAAGGAGTGCCGCTGATCGGCTGCGATTGTCCGACTTGTACTTCTACTGATCCACGCGACAAAAGATTGCGGGTGAGCGCAGAGTTTCGCCAGGGCGGTCAATCGGTAGTGGTAGACGCTGGGCCTGATTTTCGGCAGCAGATGTTGAGCAACAGGATTGCTCGTTTAGATGGCCTCTTGCTGACCCACGAGCATAATGATCACGTAGCGGGCTTGGATGATTTACGCCCCTTCTGTTTTAAGCAAAAGTCTTCTATTGATGTTTTTGGACTTCCGCGGGTCCTGACCGAAATCAAGAAGAGATTCGCTTATGCTTTCAGTGATAATCCCTACCCCGGAGTGCCCCGACTGGAGCTGCAGGAAATACAGCCAGGAGTAGCCTTTAAAGTGGGAGACATGGAGTTTTTACCGATTCCGGTGCTACACGGAAAGTTGCCAATTGTCGGCTACCGCTGCGAGGATGTAGCCTACCTAACGGACGTCAAAACGCTCTCGGAGGAGGCTTACGGGATGTTGGGTGGACTGCGGAGACTGGTGATTTCTGCCCTACAGCCTAAAGCCCACCACAGCCATCTGACTCTGGAAGACGCCCTGCTGGAGATCGAAAAAATAGGAGCAGAAAAATCGGTGCTTACTCACCTGAGTCATAATTTTCCGCCCACGGCGGACTTAGTACACCAACTGCCAGCAGGGGTAGAAATCGGGGTAGATGGAGGCTGGGTCTAAAGTTCGACGGCATTCCATGCCGGGCCAAGTTCATCGGCATTCATGCCGAATAGGATCACGCAAAGGCGCGACGGCGCAAAGGATTTTTGTTCCCTGTACCTGCGCACAAGCTGATTAAACGCGATAACTAGTTATGCGAGAAGATATTCTGGATGAAGTTGAAAAGGAGAAGAAACCTTCCCTTATAAATAGAGGTCATAAGGTGCACGGCTTGTTTCAAATGTTATTGTCTGGGTTTTTCTTATACCAAGATGTTTACTTGTGGTATAGATATGAATCATGTGATACTTGCTTATGGTTGCTCATGTATCCGACTTGGATGCTCTTATTCTTTATCGTCATAAGTGGTTATGGAGCCTTTACTGGATTTATTGTTTTTAGGCGGCAACTCACCCCATGGCGAGGGTATTTACGCTTGCTTGTACTATTGGGTATAGGCGTTATTGTAGACTTTCTATTCAACTTGTGAGAAATAAAGGCTCCTTGCACGGAATTCGGGCCTACTGTTCTGTGCCATTTACACTTCAGCCAATATCTCCTGCTCCACTTCCCCCCACTTCTCCAGCACCTGCTTATCCGAAAAAGTCAGGACACGTATATCCAACTGATCGCGCAATTGCTCCAGCCGCTTTTGGTAATTGGCGGCAGATAGTAAGGAGCCGGGGCCACCCAGCTCTATGACTAGTTGTTGCTTGGGACAGTAGAAGCCAACTACAAAATGGATGGGCGTTTCGTCCTCTTCCAACAAGTCGAAGATATGATGACGCTTAAAATCCAGGCCACCAATTTTTTGATTGCGGCAGCGACGCCAAAAAAAGTCTTCCGCCGCGGTAGGCCGCCGACGCAGGTGTGCTGTGTAATTCTGTGCTTGTTGTAAGGTCATCTCTCTAGATGCCCTAAAAGTAAGGGAAAGGCTTGGTATCAGTTGAGCGCATTACGGGGCACTGGTCAGAATAAGACTGTTTTATGCTTAGCAGTGGTTAGTCCAACAGTTGTGCCCA
>JBCCDS010000113.1:0-9371 GCA_039030655.1 Bacteroidota bacterium
CCAAGTACTTCGACGGCACTGCGGTACACTGGTACGCCAGTACCTACGACTGGTTCCCAGCTTCTTTGCAATACGCTCATGATGCTGCCCCAGACAAGCACCTCATTCAGAGTGAAGGCTGTATAGACTCCGAGGTGCCAGCCTGGCAGGATGATGCCTGGTACTGGAGCAAAGAAGCCACCGACTGGGGCTGGGATTGGGCTGCGGAAGAAGACAAGTATCTACACCCCAAATACGTACCGGTCTATCGCTATGCCCGCGATCTGATCGGTTGTCTCAACAACTGGGTCGACGGTTGGGTCGACTGGAACATGGTCCTGGATCGCCAGGGCGGCCCCAACTGGTTTGAAAACTGGTGCGCCGCTCCCATCATCGTCGATCCTGATGCCGATGAGGTCTACTATACGCCGCTGTATTACACCATGGCCCACTTCAGTCGCTTCATTCGTCCTGGCGCTACCCGTATTGGTTTCAGCTGCTCTGACGAGGATTTAATGGTCACTGCTGCCAAAAACCCAGATGGCAGTATTGCGGTAGTCGTACTCAACCAGCAAGCAACAGCTAAAAACCTGGAGTTTAGTCTCGGTGACCGAAAAACCACCATCGCCATTAGTGGCCAGGCTCTCCAGACGGTAATGATACCAGCCTAATAAAGCCCCACATTCTACACACAGCACTCATTAATTATACAGTACAATGTCACAAGTCGATTCTAGCGTTCTAGATGCGCCCCTGAAAAAGGATGGTACCTCTTCCAGAGGGAAAGTGCCCTTTGGACAAAAAGTAGCCTTTGGTTTTGGAATGTTAGCCAACCAGATGTTTCCTGCTGCTCTAGGAATTTTCATGGTCGTTTTACTTCAGGATATGAGCTTTCCTGGTTGGATGTATGGTTTGATTTACTTCTTTCCGAGAATTTTCGACTCTTTCACGGACCCTATTATGGGGTTCATATCCGACAATACGCGTTCTAAATGGGGTCGGCGTCGACAGTACGTATTTCTAGGTGCCATCATTATGGGTGTTGCCTATATCATTATGTGGCAATTGTACCGTGAAAATGGCTTGCAGTACAATTTCACCTATTTCATGGGCTGGTCATTTGTCTTTTACCTGGGCTTGACCATCTTCAGTGTACCCTACGTTGCTATGGGTTACGAAATGAGTGACGACTTCCACGAGCGCACTAATATTATGGCGGTAGCGCAATGGATTGGGCAATGGGCTTGGGTGATTGCTCCCTGGTTCTGGGTCATTATGTATGATGGCTCCTGGTTTGAAAATCCAGATGCTGCGACTCGTTCTTTAGCAGTATGGGTTGGTATTTCATGTATGATTCTGGCGATGATTCCTGCTCTTTTCATCAAGAGTCCGTCGACTGAGCATCGTACCGACTTGGTGCCGGTTAAGCTATCCAATATTGGGCAAGCTTTTAGTGAGATTGTTGAGGGCTTTAAAGAAGCTTTGAAAATTAAGGCATTTAGAAAGCTCTGCATTTCGACCTTCTTTATATTCAATGCCTTCAATACGGTTGCCACCTTTACCTTCTTCGTAATCGTATATCACCTTTTTAATGGAGATGCCGAAGCTGCTAATTCAGGTTATTGGCCTACTCTTTTCGGAAGTTTAGGTGCCATCTCTACTACCTTTTTAGTTATTCCAATTGTAACCTGGATGTCCGGTAAAGTGGGCAAGAAGCGTGCCTTCATTTTGTCGCAAGGGATTTCACTTATAGGGTATATCATGCTGTGGTTCCTGCTGATCCCAGGTAAACCCTACATGTTCATTTTCGCCTTACCCTTCTTCTCCTTTGGCATCGGTAGCCTTTTCACGCTAATGATGTCCATGACTTCCGATGTAATTGACTTAGATGAGTTGAATACGGGAAAGCGTAGAGAAGGCATTTTCGGGGCTATCTATTGGTGGATGGTGAAGTTTGGCTTTGCGATTGCCGGTGGATTAAGTGGCGTCATTATCTGGCTGATTGGATTTCAGGAAGGAGTGCCTGGGACAGAGCAACCGGAAGCCATTACCGGAATGCGCCTGTTTTTCTCCGGGCTGCCAATGCTAGGTACCCTAATAGCGATGTACGTCATGCGTGACTATGATGTTACCGAGGAAAGGGCACTGGAGATCCGCGCAGCGATCGACGCTAAGAAGCAAACAACTGTCGGCTCATCAGCTTACTTGCCCGGAAAGCTCCAGGGTATCAAAGGCGCCGCTTACCAATTTGCTAGTTATGGAGGCCTGGACTTTAGCCGCCTTAGCGCACCCCAAATGCGCGCACAGTTTAAAACTACCCTTGACCAGGGTATCAATGGCCTTTGTTTCAGCCCTTACTTGGAAGGACAGACAGTGGGAGATATTCTCTCTGAAGAACAAATTCGCCGCCGGATTGAAATTGTCCGTCCCTATACCGAGAGCATTCGTTCTTTCTCCTGTAGTGGCGGCAATGAACTCATTCCGCGAATCGCCCACGAAAACGGCTTAAAGACCATGGTCGGAGCCTGGATCAGCAAGGATCGTGCAGCCAATGAGCGAGAGATTAAGGCGCTGGTTCAACTGGCAAAAGAAGGGCTCGTGGACGTAGCGACCGTGGGTAACGAAGTCCTGCTGCGTAACGAACTCCCGATAGGAGAGGTCATTGACTATCTGAAAAGGGTCAGAGCTCTTCTTCCTGCGAATATCCCCGTCGGTTACGTCGATGCCTACTACCAATTCCTGGACCATCCAGAATTAGTAGACCACTGTGATCAGATCCTGATCAACTGTTACCCCTTCTGGGAAGGTGCTGGCAATGAGCAGGCTGTAGCTTACCTCGACCAAATGTATCAACTGACCAAGCAGGTAGCTAAAGGGAAGAAAATCGTTATCACCGAAACTGGCTGGCCCAGCAAAGGCCAAGCAGTAAAACAGGCTCAACCTACCCATGAAAATGCCATTAAGTATTTCCTAAACGCACAGCATTGGGCCGAAACGGAGCAGGTTTACCTCTTTTACTTCTCCTCCTTTGACGAAACCTGGAAGATCAACCAGGAAGGAGAAGTCGGTACCCGCTGGGGGCTTTGGGATAAAGACGAGCAACCCAAATACAGTTTTACTTAGTTCGATAACACCAACCAGTCTACAGCAAAAGAGCAACGATTATGTCCTATAGACAACACAAAATACTTTCGCTTTCCGGCCAGGATTTTTCTAAGCTGGGCAACGCACAATTACGCGACCTTTTCCGCCAAACGTTAGAAGGAGGCCTGCATGGCCTCTGCTACAGTGCCTATGAAGAAGGACAGCAGCCAGGCGATATCTTGACGGAAGAGCAGGTGCGTCGTCGGCTGAAAACTATTCAGCCTTATACCCGGTGGGTGCGTAGTTTTTCTTGTATTGAAGGCAATGAGCTGGTCGCCAAAGTCGCCAAAGAGCTCGGCATGAAGACGATGGTCGGTGCCTGGCTAGGCAAGGATCGAGAGCTCAACGAGCAGGAAATTCAAGGGCTGATCAAAATGGCCTTGGACGGCCTGGTCGATATTGCTGCTGTAGGCAATGAAGTCTTATACCGTGATGATTTACCCAAGGAAGAACTCCTTGGGCATCTCCAGCGGGTAAAGGCCGCGATCCCGGAGGTAGCCGTTGGTTACGTAGATGCTTATTACGAATTCAGCCAGCACCCGGATATTTCCGCTGCCTGCGATGTCATCTTAGCCAACTGCTACCCCTACTGGGAAGGTTGTAGTCTGGAGTACTCCCTGGTTTACATGCAACAGATGTACCAGCAGGCCGTACAGGCTGCAAATGGTAAGCCGGTGATCATCACTGAAACCGGTTGGCCCAGTCAAGGGGAAGGACTAGATGGTGCCCTCCCCTCTGAGGAAAACGCCATGAAGTACTTCATCAATACCCAAAGCTGGGCCCGAAAAGATAAAATTCCGGTTTTCTATTTTTCTTCCTTCGACGAGTCCTGGAAAGTAGGAGCTGAAGGCGATGTAGGAGCCTACTGGGGCATCTGGGATGCGAAAGGAATTTTGAAGTACTAGTTGGGTAGTCCTTTAGTCTGACAACTAGCATCTGACAACTCCCCCCCCACTGGCGAACCCAGCGATGCCATTCTTGACGTTTTATTCTTTTCTCTTACCTCTTTTCTCTTTCACCTATTCTCCCTACCTTTGCGCCCGCTTAAGCCCCATCCTCTGGGTCCTAGGCGAATTAACCATATCTTTTATCATTTCAGTACGACTGATCCAATGAGACATTACGAGACTACTTTTATCGTAGACCCGGTGCTGTCGGGGGACGAAATTAAAACGGCAGCTCAGACGTACGTAGACCACCTTCAGAACGAAGGGTGTAAAATCGTTTTCGTTGATGAGATGGGCCTGCGCACGCTGGCTTACCCTATCAAGCGGAAGAATACCGGGGTCTACTACTGCATCGAGTACACGTCTGAAAACGGCGTATTTATTCAACCTTTCGAGCTAGCCATGCGCCGTGACGAACGCATCATGCGTTTCCTCACGGTTAACCTTGACAAGTACGGTGTACAGTACAACGAGGACAAGCGCAACGGCAAGATCGGCAAAGCCAAGCGGGCCAAGCAGAACAAAGCTGCTAAGACCGAAAACGCTGCCCACGGCATCAGCCGCAAGCAGGCTGCCGCTCCCAGCGTTACGGGTGTACCCAGCGGCGACGCTGAAGCCCGTAAGGAAGAAGAAGAATAAATAACTAATCATTTTCCGCTTCCCGTAAGCAGAAAATTAAAAAATAGACTCCGATGGCAAATCGTGAAGATATTAAGTTCCTCTCCAATCCTAAGATTGGTTCAAAGCGGAAGAAGTACTGTCGCTTTAAGCGCTACGGTATCAAGTACATTGATTACAAGGATCCAGATTTCTTGCTGACCTTCGTCAATGAGCAGGGTAAAATCTTGCCTCGCCGTATCACCGGCAACTCCCTCAAGTACCAGCGTAAGATCGCTACTGCTATCAAGCGCTCACGTCACCTGGCTATGTTACCTTACGTAACTGACCTTTTGAAGTAGTTTAGTATTGCGTACAACGTATTGCGTATAGTGATCTCTGATAGTAGGTCGCTATACGCATTACGCCCTACGCTTTACGTTCTCTCATCTAACCGGTTGTAAACGGGGAACCTCCCCAAAAGGCCGGGACAACATAATTCACTATGCAAGTAATCATGCTGAAAGACGTCGATAAAGTCGGCGATAAGCACGAAGTAGTAACGGTAAAGAACGGCTTCGGCCGCAATTACCTCATCCCCCGTGGATTGGCCCTGATCGCCAACAAGACAAACCTCGGCCGCCTGGCAGAGATGACGCGTCGCGAAGAAGCTCAGGAGCAAAAGAAACTGGATGACTACAAAGCAATGGCCGAAAAAGTACAGGGCAAGACCCTGAAAATCGGCGCCAAAGCTTCTTCTAGTGGTCGTATCTTCGGTAGCATCACGCAGCTACAAGTTATCGGCGCACTGCAAGAGCAGTTCGGTATCGAAGTAGAGCGTAAGAAAGTAGTATTGCCCGAAACCGCTAAGGAAATCGGCGAATACGAACTGACGCTCAAGCTCCACAAAGAAGTCATGCCTACTCTCACGATGGCTATCGTCGAGGAGTAAGTAAATATCTCCTTTGTAATTCGTAAAAGAGCCCGCTGGCAACTACTGCCAGCGGGCTCTTTTTTTATTCTCCTTCCCGACTATTGATGAACTCTTGCCAGGGCCGGCGGAAAAAGCCGGAGAGTGTGCTGATATAGGCGAAGTCACCCAAGCGCTCAATGTCCGTAATCACATAATCCTCCAGTTCTTCGGTATCCAGCGCTGCTGAAATAGTAGCGTTTTCATCGAGATCAGTCAGTGTAAAGACCCTACTAGTAGTGGTCTGCAGAATAAGCAAATGGTCTTCAGTGGGAAAGCATCGGTAAAAGGTATTGGTAGATACCGAGTTGTAAATCTGATAGACCTCGGTCCATATTCTTCCATCTGAGCTTAAGCGGTGGATACTAAAATCCAGTGAATTAGACCGGTAACCAAAAGCGTAGCGTTCTCCTTTGTACTCAAAAAAGTAATTTACAATTCCATCATAAACCGGCTCAAAACTTCCTTCAAAATCGACACGGTAAGTGCGAGGCCCCTCAAAACCGGTTATGGCGTTTACCAAAAAGCCACCTTCAACAGCGGTCATGGTCTGTCCGCTGCTAGTCAGGCTTAAGTCAGCTACGCTATCAATTAAATAATTCTCCCAGCTAAGCAGCTCAATACCACCAGCCCACAAATAGTCCTCTTGTACCGCTAGCTTCCCAATCCCCACTCGTAAACGTGGGTCGTTCTCTAATTTAAAAGGCACCATCACGTAATCGTCTTCGCTCAGCGACAAAAAGCTCTTGCGGAAATCAATTGATCTAGGCAACTGAAACCCCTCCGGCAGAACACTCGTCAAACTCAAACTAAATTGCGTATTTGCTAAGCGAGCACCATCCCTAGTTGCAACAATTTTCATACGTTGATAGACAGGATTAATATCTGCACAGATTACTTCCGTAAACGCTTCGACAGATTGAGAACGATTCCTTGTGATTTGCCCCCTACCTGTACCTTCTAGCGTATAGTAGAAATGAACGTTCTCACCTTGTAGTAACAATTCGTCACCAAAACGAAACATCTGATAAATACGCCGATTAGGATCACTAGATCGATAGAGTTCCTTATAGTCCGGTTTAATTGTTGCTACCGGTACTTCGACTTCTATAATCTCTTCTCTGACACAGCTGGTGAAAAAAAATCCAAGGATTAGAAACGCAGCGAAAAAGTAATTTGGTTTAGCTATCATGTTCAATGTTGCTTAAAGTGAGGAATTACCCTTAAGCTAATAGTTAGTTTTGATCGCCCCTATACGGTACTCCTAATTAAGGAATGTTATTTAAAATTCGCCATTCGTTATTTAAAATCGTCGGATTTAGCTTCGCACGCGCTCCTTTAAACAAAGAGCGTTAACACAAGTCAAGCTGATAGCTGGAGCTTATAATAAGTTTATCACGCAATAGACTAAAAGTACAGTAGCCAGAACACTCAGCCCTTGCAAGCCTGTCATAGGTGTATAGGAAGAGTAGGACTCCCGCAGGTCCAGGCCAGAAAACTTACTTACCACCCAGAAGTAGCTGTCGTTGGCGTGGGAGACCGTCATCGCTCCTGCTCCAATTGCCCCAATCAGTAAGCTGAACTCCAGCGGACTGTCAAAACCTGCCAAAGCTGCCAAGGAAGCTACCAACGCAGCAGTGATCTGAATGGCATTGGTGGAGCTGCCCTGCGCCGTTTTCAATAAGGCCGCCAGACCAAAGGCCAATAACAACAGACTAAAACCGCCCAGGCTGGTCTCGCCCAGCCAACCTTCTATCGTAGTTTTCAGAGCAGTAGCCTTCAAGATGGCCCCAAATGCTCCTCCCGCTCCCGTCAGTACTAGAATGGGTCCAGATAGTTGAATCCCCTCCCCTACCCAATCCGCAAAACGCTGGCTATCTCCAGATTCAGTAGTCCTGTCCTTTCCGTAGCGGAAGAGTGGTAAGCAGCATAACAAGCCCAATAGCAGCGCCACTACGGGTTGCCCAAGAAGTTGTAACCACGCTACTGCAGTCCCCTCCAGGGCCAAGAACTTGAGCAGCGTCCCCATAGCGATCAATAGTATCGGCAGCAAAATCGGCAGGATCGACGCCCAATTACCGGGCAGTTCCCGATTATCCTCCGCTTGTACGACTCCCTCCAATTCCGCTACCGTCAACTTAGGACCTCGAAGGCGGGCAAATTGCCAAACCACTAAAAGACAGGGAATCGAGAACAACAAGCCCATCAGCATAATGGTACCGATGTAATCCGAAGCTCCTAGCAGATCAGCCGCCGCTAATGGCCCAGGTGTTGGCGGTACTAGGGTATGAGTCGTATACAAACCGCCCGCCAGCGCTAACGTCAAGGTAGCCGGTGCGACTCCTGACTTAGCCGCAATGGCTTTATTTAAGCGACTCAAAATGATAAAGCCCGTATCACAGAAAACGGGAATACTTACCAAAGCCCCTACTAAGGTCATAGCTAATGCTGGTCGCTTCGGTCCTACTAGCCGCAAGATCAATTGCGCCAGCCGAATAGCAGCTCCCGACTTTTCTAAGGCCACTCCAATGATAGCTCCCACCACCACAATAATCCCGATGGCAGCGAGTATCCCTCCAAAACCCAACTTTAAATGTTCAGCTACTGACAAAGGATCAATCCCGCTTACCAAGCCTAATCCAATACTCGCCATTAATAGCGCCAAAAATGGATGCCAACGCCAACGGCTGCAACTAATCACTACAAAAACTATCGCAACCAGGATGGTAAAGATCAAGGGTAATCCAGCAAGCATCAAATGAAATTTTGACCTAAGGTAACTATTGCCTTAGTCTAGCATCCTTCGCCTCTGTCAGCTACTTATCTTTATCCCATGAAAAACCTCCTACTTCTCCTAACTATCTTACCCATGTCCCTACTTGCCCAATCTATCAATCTGGAAGAATGGCAGGAAAAATGGGATAACTCACGCGACTATACCCTGGCCCTACTCGATCTGATAGATGAAAGTATGCTGGACTATCAACCGACAGTTGAGCAGATGACCCTAGTTGGGCAAATGGGGCATATTGCTGGAAACATGTACTTCCTCTCTAGTCGTTTTCTGGACTACCAGCCCGAGGGATACGACCAGGAAGCTGTTTTTGCTCAACTCGAAGGCCTAAAGGATTTGGCATCTATCCAAACGGCTCTACGAGAAGCTTATCAGTTCGCCAGCGATGCTGTTCATCATTTAAAAGTCGAGCAGTTTGACGAAGAGGTGGACTTCTTCGTAGGAAAAAAGACCCGTCGAGTTATTGCCTGGTTACTGCAGGATCACGCCACCCACCACCGAGGGCAACTGATCGTATATCTGCGACTGCTAGGTATCGAAGAACTACCACGCTATAAAGGCTGGTAACTCAGGTCGCTGGCCCAATCCTTCCGACCCAACGGGGAGGAAGTTGGTCCTGCGACTAAAGCACTTTTGCCAGCTAGTAGCAGCTACTCGCAGGACGAACTTTTCGCCGCAGGCGATAAGCATTCGGCCAGCGAGAGGGCAGGTCGCTGGCATTCAGCTTTTCAATAGTCAAACCGGGCAGAATTCGTGACGCCCCGTTTATTTGTGATTGAAAAGTTCACTAAGAATCATACATTGAGGAGGTCATAATTTTTTCGTACGTCGGCTGCAGTATCCCCCCCCCCCAAATCACTGATTTTTCAAAGCCAAAATTAGTGTGCCTATTATTATAAATTTGTATTCTTTTGCAGTTTCAGAACGACTATTTTCTTGC
>JBCCDS010000114.1:0-9344 GCA_039030655.1 Bacteroidota bacterium
GTGGAACCACGGCTGTCCGTGTGAGAGCCGAGTTCGACTCGATCCATCAGATTATCGTTGAGGTAGCGGACCAGTCGATCCAGCTCAAAGCGTGCCTCCGGCAAAATGCGGTAGTCATCCAGGTCGTATTTGATGTCCAAAACAGCTCCCTGACCACAATTGAAGTCATCTACACCCAGCTCTAATTCCACAAAGAGCGTAGTACTGCGGGTAAGTCCGATCGTTGAAGCGCGTTCAATATCAGATAAGCGATTGCGCTTACTACCCACTACCTCATAGCTTGAATTGGGGTCGAGTGGGAAAGAGAAGGCTCCATCGGCGCCTGTATTATCCTGCCGTACGGCTCCTGATTGATCACTCATTAAGCGAACCAATACGTCTGGTTCAGGGCGGCGAGTGCCTTTGTTGACCGTTGTACCCCGCAGGATAAAGCGCAGGTCGGTGTACAGTATTTCTTTCTGGATGACTACTCCCGGGCCAAACTCTGCTACTTGGATGCTGCCCGTCGAGGTTGCAATATCGTATACCAGCCCCTCGATTAAGTAGTTACCGTGGGGAATTTCCCCAAAGTCCACCACCCCAAAAGAATTGGTCGTCCCGGTAGCAATCACTTGGCCGGCAAAGTCCTTGATCGCTACGTCAGCGCTCGGTAAAACCTGACCAGTGGGCTCATCACGAACCGTAACTACCACCCGGTGATCATCATCGGGGCAACAACTCGTACAGCTCCCTGGCTCTTTTTCACGCTTAGTAAACCGATAACGCAAGCTCAAGCTAGCTCCGACCGAAGATAGATCACTACAGACCGGATTATCTGGATCAATATTGACCACATTCGGTGGGTTCCCACTCACGGTATAAGGGTTGACACTATGGTCGTAGCTTAACTCTCCGTGGCTGATGCTCAGCGTCCCACCGGTACCGACATCCAGCACCTCATCTGGGTGAACATTAAAATGGCGTAGGTAATACAAGCCAAGACCGATACTGAAACTGGGGCTTAAATCATACTGGAAATCGAGATCCAGTTTAGCAGCCCAACTCGCGTCATCAAAACCGGTATTGACCAGTTGGGTCTGGCCATTGGCCTCAACGTAAGCATCGCCTCCTCGTAGCCAGGAACGGCCCGCTAACGGACTGATTTGCATGGAAAAAGGAGAATTACCGAAATAGGTTTTATAGCTGGGGCCAAGGCCAACGAAATGACGTTGCAGATTCTGGGTGCTGGTGGTAGTTGGATGGGCCGTAGTACCGTAAAATACCTGGCCAGGAATCTGTACGCGAGGCCGCGTCAGCAGATTCGCGTATTCTGTACGTAGACCAAGGCGACCGCCAAAGAGCAAGTCTGCATGTACGTCAAAGTAGCGGCTTCCACCGTATTCCAGTTCCTGATACGGCAATTGAAACAGCGGCTGATCAAAGCCAATATGAGTGCCGATAGAAAGCTGTGCGTAGCCCGTTGGTAGCAAAGCGAATAGCGACAACAACAGATAAATCGATCGACCGACTCGTCGGTACTGATTTAAATAGTGCATAACAATAGGAGGTAAAAGGGTTTAAGTCAATGAGGAGTGCTTCGCGCACTTCCTTTTCACCTCCATATGTCAAAGCCTACTTTTTTCTTACCCCTAATGGCAAGTTTCTGGCAGTTACTTCTCAGCCACTCGTGAAAAGCCATCAATACAAATTCGAACTGAATCTATCTCGGCATCACCATAAACAATATGTATAAACTCTATCAAGCCCGGTCTTTAGGTCGCTTAAGCGTAATATAACCCGGCACACAGGGGCCCCACTGCGTATTTCCCCACCAGGGGCCACTCAACACCAAATCTCCGTCGCTGTTCCAGTTGATGGTCAATTCGAAGCCCTTTAAACACCAGGAAAGATGTTCTGGCTCTTCCGAACGGATAATGCGAGTCTCCCACAAACTCCAGCTGCCATTGGGCAGACGCTGACCAGTGATGGCCATCTCGGCCTTTATGTCTCCCAAAGCTACGTAGGCCGTCCCATCCACTACTCCACCACGAGCTTCCAGATTTAGGGTCAGCTCAAACTGATCAGCATAACCTCCTTCGTTCTGTTTCAGAATGCCTATCCAAAATCCAGCAATTTCATCCTCCACTCCAGGTAGCAATTGGGCGTCCAGTTGGGCACAGGGCAAAGCGAAGAAGCAGAACAAGAGGTAGAAAGGGGGCTTAAATGTCATGCCCTAAAATTACGGCCAAAAAGAAAATTGAAAAAAATTCCTTCCTCAGGCCACGTTTTCGTCAGCCATGCTGTCTAGTAGTTGTATATCCGAGTTGATTTTCAGAGCGAACCTTCAACAATTTGCCAAAGGGCCTGGTCATTGAGCTGATCAGGCCTTTTTTATTCTCCACCAAAACGACCAAGACAAGGGGCTGCATGAGTGTAAATCGTTTACTTAGATGTAGCTCCCGTATTTTCGAATTAAACTGATTAAAAATCGTGCCATGCCCCTGTTCCCACTCTCACGAATTATTCTTTTCATTTGTCTTACCACAGCAATGGCTTGCGGAAACGATGACGATGGTGGCTCGGGTAATTTCAGTGAAAACATAGCCGGTTCTTACGAAGGGTCAATCAGCGGAAACTTCGTAGGTGATGTAGGAGCTGGCATCCAATCAGTAGGCCCCACCCGCTTTAATGGCATGCTATTCTTTACTGGTACGGCGGATATTGCCTTTTCTGGCTTGATGAGCGCAGAACGAGAGTTCATTATTGGTTTAGTGACGGGAGGAGGTAACGGAACTGGCTTCATCAGTGATGATGGCCAGCGGATTACCATCAGGTTAAATATCAATGATCCTAGTAGAATGATCACCTACCGGGGCACAAGGCAGTAATTTATATATAAGCATTATAAAAAACCTTGGGGCTTGCATCCAAAAAGAGGCTCCCCCTAAGCGGAAGAGCCTCATCTTAAATTAGCGCGTTCTTGGGATTAATTCTCAGGACGCAAATCTATCAAGTCCTATTCTTTAGTAGCGGCCGCCGCTACCTTCCAAGCCAGCAGGGGCTGACATTTCGTTATCTCCTGGCTGAGCTACAAAAAACTCTACCCGACGATTAACGTAAGTCTGTTCACGTGGGACGAGGTTATCATCTTCACCGCCGTACTGCAACACTAGACGGCTGCGATTGATGCCGTGGACACTCGACAGGTGCTCTACCACTGACTGAGCGCGACGGTAAGAGAGACGTAGATTATCTTGCTCATCGCCTACTCGGTCGGTATAGCCGCGAACGACCATCCGCATATCCGGATTGTTGGTCAATACGCGAGCAATGCTGGCTAAAGTGCCATAGTCACTGTACTTAATCGTAGCCTGATTAAGCGGGAAGTAGATCATTGGTAGATACATCTCCCGTAAGCCACCACCGCTAGACTGGTCACGGAATTGAGACAGGCGAGCATCAATAGCTTCATCGATCATTTGTTGTACCTGGTCTTCAGATAAAGGTTGATCCATGCGATTAGTTACCACGCCATTTTCATCCACTTCTTCTCCTGGACGAGGAGGGAAGAAAGGCTCAGCATCCCGGAAATCGGGCACACCGTCCTTATCTGAATCCATGGTACGACCTCTAGTATCTACCGGTACATTCGCTGGTGTATTAGGTTCTTGGTCAATAGCATCTACGACGCCATCGCCATCACTATCGCGAGTAGCGTCGTCTACTCGAGCACCAACCTGGGCCATTTCCTCACTCAGAGGATCAAAAGGGTGCAGCCAGTAAAGTGGTTCGGAGCGATTGGACTTATTACCAATATTGAAATTGAGCGATAAGCTTACAGAGTTTTGAATGTCGCGGAAGTTCGTACCGACGGCATAGCCATCTAGCTGATCCGCCCGGTTACCTACGGGAATTTGTCCGAGGTATTCCAGACCGACGTTGAAACCGCCTCCCAATCGTAAAGCAATGCCTGCCCCAGCTGCAATGTGCGGTGCAAATTCTCTTTCGATCTGAGCTTGGCGCGGCAAGCCTTCAGGCGTACCATTGAAGTCGGTCTCAAAGAAGTTAGCTCCGCCGCCTACCATTGCGTAAAGGCCAACTGATTTACGGCCTCGTTTGCGGCGGAAAGAATTCAGAGACATTACGCCCAATACGGAACCTCCGATCCAGTTCTGCTCGAACATGCGGTTATTCACGTTTTGGTTGCCAGCATCTCCTTCCGTGTTGCCCCACATGCCGTCGATACGCAGGGAGAAAACGTAATCTAGCGATTTGCGGAAGTGAACACCAACACCGTAGCCCGTCTTGGCAGCTACGTCACCGCCAATCCACATATAAGTGGGACGGATGCCGAACTCCAGCATGTCTTTTGGGCGAGTAGTAGTGGTGCTACTATTACTCACAGGAGCGGGTGTAGTACTGGCTTCAACTGGAGTTTCTTCGGTGGGAATGGGATCTCCCTGGGCGCTAATGAGTAGCGGACCTGCCAGGAAGGACAGGAATAAAAGTGTACGTTGTAGGGTAGTCATGTGGTCGGATTATCAAGTTCTTGGGATAAAATGCAAGTATGGTGCTTTGCCCCCACTTTACAGCTCAAAGGTAGCGTATGTTTTTTAAACGGTAGCTATTTTTGAGGGAACGGGTATAAAAATTTTTCATATAAGAAAAATACATCATACAAATTTCCTCAGCTCCTATTACCTTGTGGCCAGTTAATAGATATGCTCAAACACTGGCTTCAACCACCGGCCATCGCCGAAGATTCAAGCAGGCAATACGCTGCAAGAACTGTAGGAGGAAAACTCCTACCTACCTCTTATCGCCGACGTGACCTGAAAAGCGTTCAGATCGCCATCATCGGATTAGACGGAGAATTGGCGAAAAGGACACGTACTGTCCTTTACAAAATGTCCTGGCCCTTCGGGAAACTAGGGGTAATGGACCTGGGAGACCTACGTAGTTCTGGCCCGGAATTTCTTACGCAATTGCTCCGCGAGCTCATCAGCGGTGGTATCGTTCCCTTGCTGATTGGCGATCAAGCCGACTCCTTTCGCGCTCAATATCAGGCCTTTCAGCAGCTCAAGCCACAGGTATCCCTATTAATGATCGATCAACGGGTACAGCTCAGTCCAGAAAAAGCACGAGTTGCCCCCGGCCAATGTCTCAACCCCGCCGTTTACAGGCAACGTCAGAAGCTTTACCATCTAGCACACATTGGGGCTCAACAGCAATTAGTCGACCCCCAGCTTTTCGAGCTTTTTGCCCAAAAGCATTACGATTATCTGCGTTTGGGTACGGCCCGCCATGATCTGAGTCAGGCTGAGCCCATGCTGCGCGACGCCGACCTTGCGGGCTTTGACCTAGCTGCTATCCGCGCTAGCGATGCTCCTGCACAAATCGGCGACAATCCATCCGGCTTCTTTATAGAGGAAGCGGCTCAACTATGCCGCTATGCAGGTATTAGTGATAAAATCAGATCCTTTGGGATTTATGGTTTTTGTACTTCCGCAGGTCCGACCGCAAAAGATGAAACAGTACTTCCCGACTGGCGACTGACGCAAACCGCTACCGCTGCCGCCCAGCTCATTTGGTATTTCTGCGATGGGTTTCACAATCGTTGGGGCGATTTCCCCACCTCGAATAAGGGACTGACGGAATATATCGTCGAAAGCTCCAATTACGAGCAGCTTACCTTTTGGAAATCTGGCCGCTCCGGTCGCTGGTGGGTTCAATCTCCCGTCTTCAACCGCAAAGGAGAAGAACGCCACCGCTTAATTCCCTGTAGTTATCAGGATTATGAGGCAGCAACTAAAGGGGAAATCCCGGAACGTTTATTGCAGTCTTTTCGGCGGTGACCTTCTCGCTTCGCTCGCGTGATTCGCTCGCTTCGCTCGTTGTGATGACTCGGCTGCGCCGAGTGTGATATAACTCGGCTACGCCTCGTGGGACTTCTCGCTTCGCTCGAGTGATGACCGCGAGCAACGCGAGCTAATCACATGACCGCAGTGAGTAATCACAAAAAAGCGGATCAACTGTTGTTACTTATCTCTACTTACGGCATTACCCTTACGAAAAGAGAATGGCGTATCTTGCAGACAAGCACGATTAATACAACTTTAGTACGCACTATGCCCACGCTACCCAGCGAACACATCCAGGATGCACAACTGCTGGCGGAGTGGGAGGAGATACAAGCTGCTCAGCTTGATCCGCAGCGGTTTCAACCGCTGTATTCGCGTTACTATGAGCGTATTTTCCGCTTTCTGCTCCGCCGTTGTGATGACGAAGCTACGGCTGCCGATCTCTGTTCACAGGTTTTTCTCAAGGCTATGCGCCAACTGTCGAAGTACCAATATCGGGGGCTCCCCTTCAGTGCCTGGTTATTTCGCATCGCCAGTAACGAGCTTAACCTCTACTACCGGCAACACCAACGCCGGCGGGTAGTGACAGCGGATTTATCCCTTTACCGCGAGCTAGCCGACGAAAGCGATGATCAAGCAGCCGTTGATCAGGAAGAACGGGAGGTCGAGCTCAGGCGTATTTTGCGCAAGCTCAGCCCCGAAGATCTTAACCTGGTCGAAATGCGCTTTTTTGAACAGCGCCCCTTCGCCGAAATAGCCGAGTTATTGGACGTCACTGAAGCTACCGCCAAAATGCGTACCTATCGTTTGTTAGGTCGCTTAAAAAAGCAACTATCTACCAAGCTTTAAACTACCGTAATGGAGCACGACTACGACATACGGTTTAACCGGCAAGAACCTACGCCCGAAGACATTCGGGCCCATCAGGACTTTGATGCCCTGTTGGAACAGTTAGCGGCCAACCCTACCCCACCACAGGCAAAAATCCGGCGTCTATTTTCTCTTTGGGCATCCGTTGCTGCGGCAGTAGCCATAGTTCTTGGCGCTTATTTTTTGTTACGCCCCGGCTCATCTTCCCTCAGTCCAACCGAATACTTTGCTCAACGCCCTTTTATTGATCCTCCATTAGCCCAGACAAGCATTCCCCCCTTCGTGCTCAGCACTCAAAGTGAAGATTATATTGACCAGGCTTTATTACAAGACGATGAAACCCGAGTGCTGGTTAGTCGTATGCAACTAGCTAATGACCGTTCCGCCCGTCCGGTCCAGTTGCACCATCGCACCCTCGACGAAGTATCTGATTTTTTCCTCGCAGGTATCCCTATGGATTATGACAGTTCCGGCAACTTCCTGCAATTAGATGCTACAGCTATCATTGACCTTTACGCTACCGCAGGTGGAGAACGGATCCAATTGGTCGATGAAACGAGCTACGGCATGGAATTTGGGACCACAGTCACGGCCGCTACCGACGGAAGCCTGCCTTTGTTTTTCCTCTATCAGCTAGACACCAGTAGTCGCCGCTGGGAATACTTGAGCGAAATACCTGCGGAAGTACAAAATGAAGCTAATTCCCCGCTGGCAGATCTAGCTATCGTACAGGATCGTCAGCGATTGGCACAAGACTATGCCCGTCGGATCAACGACCTGGAAAATGGAAATTTCAACCGAATAGCTCCTCCTACCCCGCCCTTGAACTCGTCGGAAGGGCGGCCTACCCTACAGCTCGACTTTTTGAATGAGCTCGAACTGGCGGAAGGCAGCAACGTTGGAGCCGAAGAGTTAGCTCAGCTCAATGTACGTGGAGACTGGCAAATTACTCCTGAGCTGCCGCTCATTCCCGAAAACGCCTTTAGTGTAGTTTGGGAGCAGGTCAAGCTGGTAAAGCTCAGTAGTGATCGCTACGAACTAACGCTCATCAATCCGCAACGTCAAGAGCGTCTGATTATTCGTCCCATCTGGCAAAACGAGGAACGCTACATCAGTGAGCAAAACCGCTATTTGGAACACCTCAGCGATTATGAAACTGCCGCTGCTGATTGGTTAGATAACCGAGAGGCAGAGATGGCAGCCCTAGTACAGCAACGCGATGCAGCGCTCACTGCTGCGGATCAGGCTATTGCCGATTATCTAGCCAGCCTCCCAGAGGAAGAAGCAAGCCGCTTGCGTCGTCGAGTGGTTAACTTTCAGATGGAACTTAACGCGCTAGGCACTTTTGCTATCGCTCAGAGCTTTGTGCCGGATACGCCTAAACGGGAAGTACAGGTAAAAGATGAGGCAGGGCAGGCCATTAATGGACAAGTGCTCTATCTGGATGATGGGCAGCACAATACGCTTTATCGCTACTACGCAGAGCCAGAGTTGGAATTGCCACTAGACGAGAACAGTGTGCTCTGGACAGTGGACGAAGCTGGTCAATTAAAGATGGCCAAAGGAAACGGCCAATCTGCGACGATTGCTACTCGTAATTTGGGGCCATTGCCTCAAAACGTGGCAGACATGCGCGCGCTTCTGAAAGAGCAAGAATAAAGTTCTTGCTCTCCTAGCCTGCTGCTTACTTGCTAATCTAGGCAAGTGAAGCTTCTTCTTAGAGGTTTTTATAATCTATTGAAAATTCTTGCGCACCGCTTGAATTTGGGCAATTCCTATTCTGATTCTTAAAATTTTTGCTTAAATCTTGCCGGTCAATCAATGATTTGGCGGCTAACCGACAATCAGAATAAAAAGCTGAATACTCTTAATTTGCTTAGATTAATTCAAAATTAAATTTTGCAAAGTTGAATAACTTATATCAATAATTCTACGTTACCTTTACAATTGGATTGATAGTACACCTATTATTAGTCCTAAAAAAGCGTTAAAATCAAGATTTGCTTAACGATTTTCCTTGATTTTGGTGTCTATTATATGAAGACCGGTATTACTGTTACCACACCGGTAATTCTTGCTCTGCTAAGTTGGTAACCTTCAACCCTTTTTATGTATTCCGCCCCGGTGGAATACCGAACCCATTATGTCATTAATCAAGCTATTCGACCCATGAAATTAAGTATCTATTTCCCCATTATTCTTTGCCTGCTAGTAGGTAGCTTACACGCCCAGACCAGCCGACCTTTTCCCGATCGTGCCTCTAATCCCCGCCTGGCTAAAGCACGCATGGAAAAGCGGTTGGATGTCTTCTCCGAACGTTCCTTTGAAAGTTTTTTCAGCCTGGAGGCTTACCATGGTCTAACTAGCACTTTCAGTAAGGATGTTACTCGTACCCTAGCTGCGCCATTAAGTATTGGTGTGAATTACCGTTTTAGCCCTGTTTTTTCAATGGGCTTGTTCGCCGGTCGTTCTAACTACGCCAGTGAGATGAATTACTTCGACAAGCGCTACACTACCGCAACGGAGACGCGTAGCCAAATCTTTTCAATACGTCTGAACGCCCATTTCCCCATTGGCCTTCGCGGAGAAGCTTACGGTGGTCTAGGACTTGGTCATCGTTCTACCGATATCGTA
>JBCCDS010000115.1:0-8829 GCA_039030655.1 Bacteroidota bacterium
AGCTGCGCCGATCTACCCCCGCTACGGTGACCTTGTTTACCGCCGGTGCCTTAGAACAAGGCCGCAACGGCTGGACCCATCAGCGCCCGGAAATCGAGGCCTATTTGGCAGCGATGATGCGCAACGGCAATATCCGGCGTGAAATCATTGCCTTTATTCCTGGCCAGGGAGCAGAGAGTGCTACCGAATGGGGCCGTTGCCTGGAACAGCTCAAGAACCGAGGGCTTGAGGATGTTTTTTACATCTGTAGCGATGGTTTAACGGGCTTGCGAGATGTGATCCATGAAGCTTTTCCTCAGGCAAGCATCCAACGTTGTATGGTGCACAAAATTCGTAACTGCTTTAAACTCTTAGATGATAAAGACAGTAAGCAGGTACTGCGGCAGCTAAAGGAAGTCTACAATGCTGTTAATGAAGCGGAGGCTAAGCGAAAGCTGGAAGACTTCGAAGCTCACTGGCAAGGCAAATACGATGTAGTGGCCCAGCTATGGAGAAAAGACTGGGATGACTTGATGGGCTGCATGAACCTTAGCCCAGCGCTCAAGAAAATCACCTATACAACTAATGCCAGCGAAAATCTCAATCGGGAGATCCGAAGAGTCACTAAAACTAAAGCTGCTTGGGTCAGTGACCGAGCTATGCTCATCCAGCTCTTTTTGTCATTAGAACGAAAAAAAGGCAGCTGGAATAAAACCGTACATGGTTGGGCTAGCATCCGAAGAGAGCTGATCCGATCACATGGAACTAGATTTACTCAACACATTGATTGACCAGCAGACACACTTGAGTGAACACTCCCTCCCTCCCGGATAATACTAATTTCCCCTCATCCCCTCATCCCCTCATCCCCTCATCCCCTCATCCCCTCATCCCCTCATCCCCTCATCCCCTCATCCCCTCATCCCCTCATCCCAAACCTTCCCTCAATTCTTCCGTTACAGTAGGCATGAGCAACATCCTAATTGCTGGAGGGACAGGTTTTATTGGTATTCACCTCAGCCGATTATTACGCGATACGGGGCACGAAGTGCGACACGTCAGTCGTCGGGCCAACCGCCAGGCAGAGTTCCCTGCTTATGGCTGGGATATCAACTCTATGACTATTGAAAGAGATGCCATCGCAAATGCTGACGTAGTCATCAATCTGGCCGGAGCGGGAATCGCTGATAAGCGCTGGACGAAAAACCGCAAGCAGACGATCATCGATTCCCGGGTGAAGACGACTTCGCTATTGGCCAAGGCCATCCAGGAAGGCGTAACCCGACCTAAGTTGTACATTAATTCCAGTGCAGTAGGCTACTACGGCAATCAGGGCGATAAAGTCTGCCAGGAGAACGATCCGCCGGGTGAAGGCTTCCTCAGTGAGAGCTGCCTGGCTTGGGAACAGTCCGTTGCTCCTATCCAGCAGATAGGGATTCCAACGGCGATCGTTCGTACGGGCATCGTCCTTCACCCTCAAGGAGGTGCCTTGCAGAAGATGCTGTTGCCATTAAAATTCTGGAACTCTACCTACTTCGGTAGCGGACAGCAATGGTACAGCTGGATTCACATGCAGGACATATGTCGCATCTATGCTTACCTGATCGAGCATCAGCTATCGGGCACTTTCAACGCAGTAGCCCCCAACCCTGCTCAGAATAAAACGCTCGCAAAGACTTTACCACGGGCGGCTGGCAAAAGAGCCTTAGTTACCCCTGCTCCTGCCTTTGCCCTACGACTGGTGTTTGGCGAAATGGCGGACACCATCCTAGACAGTACCCGCTGCTCAGCAGAGAAGATTCAGGCGGCGGAATTCAACTTCCAATTTCCAGAACTAGAGGAGGCTTTACGCGATTTGCTACGCTAAGCCCTTCGGGGCGAGTTGGCGCAACAGCCACTTCTTTTCGGCAACTGAGGCCGTAGCCTTAATCTCCTGCTGAAGCTGTGATCGTCGCTCAGCATCATAAGGAGGCAAATCCAGAATTTTTTTAGTGTACTTGATGGTATTGGCGTAATTCTGCCGATGGTAAGCCAGTAGTTTTTTTCGATTCAGAAAGCTGCGCATGGCATCGAGATGGGAAGAGAGTAACTCGAAAGCTTCTAACTCGAAGTAAATTTTCAGGGCAATGGTCTTGGCCGAGAGGCTCAAAAGTGTATCGGAAAAATGGCTGCGCTGCAATAACTCCAGGGCCGCATCATAATCTTTTTGCTCATACTTCAACCAGGCCAAATTATAGGCATAACTGCTTTCCTGAATACTGGGAGCCAGTAGATGGCGATAGTTTTCAATGAAGTCACTGGCCCAACTAAACTCTTTACAGACAATAGCCTTGGCGACGATATTGGAATAGGTGAAGTTGGATAGTCGGCCTTGCTGTAATAGTAATTCGCTTTTTAAGCCTTCCTGGTAAATATCTAGGCCTTCACGCGCATAATCTTGATAGCCCTGGTTCAGCTTTTGAATACAGTAGTTGGTCGCGAGTAGAAAAAGATCGCGGATGTCAGCCTTGGAGAAGAGGCTTTGGTGCTCAAAAATCTGTGACTTGAAGATCGCGAAGTATTCTCCCTCTTCTTGTGCGGTAAGCGCATGGTAGGCATAGTAGTACACCGAGATGGCTGGCTGTTTTAAATAGCCTTTTTCCTCAATAAACGCGATAGCTTCCGCCAGCATACCGAAGTCGTAAGCTTTATTATAAATCGCCTGATGAGAGAGCATCAAACAGCTCTGCTTAAGCTTAGCGGCCAAGTAAGCAATATCAAAGTTGGTCTCGACTTCTTCTAGCGGGAAACCCTTCATCCGGTTTTGTCGGGAGTTAAACTGGTAGCGCTCTAAATGTAATTGATACCGCTGCTGAAAGTAGTTGGCATCTCGCAAAGGCTGCTGTGCTAACTGCTGATCTAATCGACGAGTACTTCGCTGAAAGTGTCGGTCCAAGCCTCGCTGCCCGAAGGCTTTCGCCAGTAAGAGTTGCTGAGCAGCTATGGAATGATTGGCCTGCTGCCAGATCAAATACTGCTCAATGGTCTTAACTAGAAGACTCATGCTCAGGCGCAGCTTGTGGTCATCATAGGCGATACGAGGCCAGAGCCGGGCGAAAGCTAGCTTGCGGTCTACCGTACTACCGTTTTTACGGGCCTGCTCGAGAAAATCGAAAAGTGCGACGACGTGAGCTCGCTGGTTGAAAAACGGGGAGCGGACGAACTTCCGCAGGTCTTTCAACTCCGACGGTTCCAGACTTTGAAAGAGTTCGTATAGTCGACTACTATGCATTATTCAATTTTGCAAGACAAAATTTTCTATAAAAAATTGAATATCAATATTTAAAGCATAATAACTTTATTTTTTTTGATGCAAATGATGAAAATAGTACTTGAGACGCCCAATTCTTGCTGCCACTTTTGTGGCGTACGGAATCAATAAGTCGAATTGACCATGAATATTAAGCTGACCCTCTTCTCTTCGCTGTGGCTAATCATTCTCGTACTGTCGGGTAATGAAGTAGGCGCCCAGGGTTGGGAAAGAATATACTTTGAGGAACCCAGCGGTACGATGCCTTATGCCTCATCCAGTGCCGAATACATCTTCCTACAGCTCAATGGCAGCTTCATTTTTGGTGCTAACGTACAAGGGCAGGCAAGTTTTCTTTTTACGGATGCTGAAGGCCTCATTACCGATTTGGTTGACGTGCCAGGTACCGGAGGAGCATTAATGCGTGCCTCTGATCAAAATTTCGTTTACGGTTATCGCAGTAATAGTAGTGCTCCTCCAACAGAAGATGTATACCTGCGGAAGTACAATGAAAACGGAGATGTAATCTGGACGCACAGCCCCGAAGGCCACCTCTTTGGCAACGAAGGCGTTACGGACCTGGTCGAAAGCTCGGATGCTAACTACGTCTTTGCTGGGGGACGTGCCAATTTTTCGCCACAGCGTCTTTACCAGTATGTCACCAAAATGGACGAAGCTGGGAATACCATCTGGAAGTACGTCAGCCCGGAATTGCCAGAAACCAATATGTACAATAACCGCCTGATCGAAACCACCGACGGCGGGTTTCTGGTCGTAGCTTCTTCCAGTTGGTTTACGGAAAACAACCCGATCATAACCAATATGGTTAAGTTGAGTTCGAGTGGATTCCCGTTGTGGGAACGGAGCCCTGATGCCGATATTCAGGTTGAAGAGCTGCTCCTGGCTCCTGACGGAAATATCATGATGTCCGGACTCAATATGGATCGTGATTTCAGTCTCCTGAAGGTCGATAACGACGGCGATACGATCTGGGAGTCTGTTTTCCCAGCGGCAACCATTGGCTCCGGTCTCTTCAATCGCCTGATTAATACCGCCGATGGAGGTTTTGCGCTGCTGTTTACGATAAACGATGATCTGCTACTCCTAAAAACGGATGCCGACGGTAATGAGGAATGGCGGCAATCCTACGGCAGCCCATTTCGTGACTATGGGCAGGACCTGGAGCAACTTCCTGACGGTGGTTACCTACTAGCGGGCTCTGCCAATGGCATGGGGGAGGATCAGGCCCTCTATCTGGTGCGCACTGATGATATGGGCAATGCGCTGTCCGAAATCATCGAAGGCTACGTGACCTACGATCGGGACGAAAATTGTACTGCAGATCCAGATAGTGAACAAGGCCTGGAAGACTGGATCGTGGGCGCCACGGGCACGACCGGCGGTACCTTTTATGCTGCCGTTGAAGCCGATGGCTATTACCAAATTCCTGCTCCTGCTGACGATTATACCGTAGCACTCAGCCTGCCTAATGTCTACTGGAATGCCTGTGTCAACGATGTTGCACTGAGTCATATAGATACCACCACGCTGGATTTTGCCGTACAGAGTGTAGAGCAATGCCCCTTGATGGAGGTCCAGGTGCAACATTTTGGCCTGCGCCTCTGCGAGCCGACTACGATGTTTGTCCAATGTCGCAACCAGGGCACCGAAGCGGCCGAAAACGTCTCGGTAGAGCTTAACTTGGCGGATAGCCTGTCGTTACTTAGCGCTACAGTACCCTTTCAACAGACCGGGCCCAATACTTACACTTTTACGATAGGTGAGCTCGATTTTTTGGAGGCGATGACATTTCGTTTGGAAGTGCAGTTAGGCTGTGCCGTCGAATTACTGGGGCAGTCGCTCTGTGTCGAAGCCCATATTTTCCCTGATTCCAGCTGCCTGCTCCCCGATGACAACTGGACCGGCGCTAGCGTAGAATTGCGAGCTGCCTGTAATGAGGGTCAGGTAGAATTTATGATCAAGAACGTCGGTACGGCTCCTATGGCGGGGCCGCTCAACTACACAGTCATCGAGGATCACGTCATTATGCAAGAGGAAATTCCTTTTGGCCCTTTGACGACTGGCCAACAGCTCAATGTACCCCTACCGGCAAATGGTAGTTTCTATCGCCTGGAAAGTGAGCAGGAGCCTAACCATCCGGGACTTTCGATGCCGAGCGTCTTTGTAGAAGGCTGTGGCACCAATGAAGCGGGAGAAATTAGCCTGGGCTTTGTTAATCAATACAGTTTCGACGATGCAGATCATTTCGTCGATATCCATTGCTCTGAAGTTTTGGGCGCTTATGATCCCAATGCCAAGTCGGCTTCTCCCCTCGGCTACGAAACGGCCCACTTCATCGCTCCCAATACGCCTATCGACTATACCATTCAATTCCAGAATGTAGGTACGGCTCCTGCCAGAACTGTTGTTGTTTATGATAGACTTCCGCAGGTGTTAGACCCCGCGACTATTAGACCCGGCCTGAGTAGTCATGACTATGATTTTGAGCTGTTGACAGACGGAGTCGTGCGCTTTACTTTTACTAACATCAACTTGCCCGATAGCGTGAGTAACCCGACAGCTTCTCAGGGATTTGTCCAGTTTCATATTGAGCAGGACTCCGATCTCCCCTCAGGAACGACCATCGAAAACGAAGCTGCCATATTCTTCGATAGCAATCCAGCCATTATCACCAATAAAACGCTGCATACGATCGGCAGTGACTTCATCCGGGTGAGTGTAGATCATACCTACCTCCCCGACTTAAGTGTCAGAGCTTTCCCCAACCCCTTTAGCGAAAGCACAACTATCGAAGTTGAGGCAGCAAGCGGTCTGGAAGATCTAAGTTTCCATCTGCTGGATATCTATGGTCGGGAGCTCCTGGTCGATCATTTCACCGGAAATCACTACCTGCTGGAACGTAATGACTTAGCTGCGGGCACCTACCTCTATCAACTTCGATCAAATGGAGGCCTGGTAAGTGTGGGGAAAATTTTGGTGCAGTAGGTTCAGACCGCTAGCACGAATTGAACAGCGCAGTCCCAAAAGGAGGATAAGCGCAGGAGCCTGGCGAGATTGGCTATATTACGGGTGTAAAGCAACACGCATAATGGCCAATTTTAATATTGACGCAAAACGGGATATGACTTACGATGCTATCGTCATCGGCTCGGGCATCAGCGGTGGCTGGGCGGCCAAAGAGCTGTGTGAAGGTGGCCTGAAGACACTTGTCTTAGAGCGAGGTCGGCTAGTCGAGCACGTCAAGGACTACCCCACGATGAACAATGACCCCTGGGATTTGGAGCTGCGCGGCGCAGCCTCAGCTGCCGAAATGGAGGATTACCAAGTCGTGAGCCGAAGTGGTTTCGTCGGAGCCAATAACCGGCATTTCTACGGGAAAGACGACGAAAACCCTTACACGGAAGTCAAGCCCTTCCTCTGGATTCGCGCCAACCAAATGGGCGGACGCTCGCTGCTCTGGGGCAAACAAACCTATCGCTGGTGCGAACAGGATTTCACCGCTAATTCGGAAGATGGCCACGGGGTCGATTGGCCCATCCGCTACGCTGATCTGGAGCCCTGGTACACCCACGTAGAAAAGTTTGCGGGGATTAGCGGACAAGCGCTGGGCTTACCCCAACTACCAGATAGTCACTTCCTGCCACCGATGGAGATGAATTGTGTAGAAAAAGAAGTCAAAAAGCGGATCGAAGCCGAATTCCCCGGCCGGGTGATGACCATCGGTCGGGTAGCTCACCTGACCGAACCGTTGAACGGACGCGGTAAATGTCAATTTCGTAACCGCTGCGACCGGGGCTGCCCCTACGGCGCTTATTTCAGCAGTAACGCAGTGACCCTGCCAGCCGCCAATGCTACGGGTAATTTGACGATTCGTCCCTTCTCCATCGCTAACGAAATTATCTACGACGCGGCCTCGGGTAAAGCTACCGGCGTGCGCGTGATCGATGCAGAAACTAAAGAAGTTATCGAGTACTATGCCCGTATCATTTTCTGTAACGCCTCCACGATCAATACCACCCAAATTTTGCTCAATTCCACTTCCGATCGCTTCCCCAACGGATTGGGCAACGATAGCGGCGAGTTGGGCCACAACCTCATGGACCATACCTATCGGGTAGGAGCTACGGGGAAATTTGACGGTTTCGCGGATCAATATTACTCTGGTCGTCGACCCAACGGCATTTATATTCCACGCTACGTCAATCTGGATGAGCAATCCCGTTCCGATGAGTTTGTCCGTGGTTTTGGTTTTCAGGGTGGAGCTGGCCGGGCCAGCTGGGGTGCAGGAGCGAATCAGGAAGCTTTTGGAGCAGACTTCAAAGACGGCTTAATGCAACCCGGTCCCTGGGAGTTTTTCATTACTGGTTTCGCAGAGTGTTTACCCTACCACGAAAATCAAGTCAGCCTGGACCGAGATCAACTCGACAAATGGGGCCGCCCTACCCTAAAGATCGATTGTGAGTTTAAGGCGAATGAAAAGGCGATAAATCGCCGAATTAGGCAAGATGCCCAGGAAATGCTCGAACGAGCAGGCCTGGAAGAAATCATCAGTTTTGACAACGAGCATGAACCGGGCTACGGTATCCACGAAATGGGTACGGCTCGCATGGGCCGCGATCCGGAGACCTCGGTATTAAATGGGACCAATCAAGTGCATGCCGTGCCTAATGTTTTCGTTACCGACGGCGCCTGTATGACTTCCTCTTCTTGTGTCAATCCTTCGCTGACCTATATGGCCATCACTGCGCGAGCGGCTAATCACGCGCTTGAGGAACTCCAAAAAAATAACCTCTAGGATTATGGAAAGAAGAACTGCCCTTAAAAGAACGGCTTTGCTGGCCGGCGCCTCTACGCTTGGTCCGAGTTTGTTGAGCTTATTGCAATCCTGTCAACCAGCCTCGCGCCTGGACTGGACACCGGAGTTTCTCAGCCTGGAGCAAGCTGATTTTTTTGCTGCTTTTGTAGATACGATCCTACCCAAAACGGAAACGCCGGGAGCGCTAGACGTCAAGGTCGACCTATTTATGGATCTCGTGTTTGCCCGCTTGTATAATGCAGCGGGCCAGGAGCAATTGCTAGCGGACATCAAAGCTTTTGATGAGCGTTGCACGGACCAATTTGGCCAGACTTTCGCAAATCTGGATGGAGGACAACGCACGGAATTTCTTCAGGCAGAGGAGACCACCAATGCTAAGTACGCTCCCCAGGTATGGGGCACCGCCGTCGGCGAGCAGGAACCAATAGGTTTTTATCGCTCGATGAAGTCCTTAGTGATCTGGGGCTATTTTTCCTCCCAGGAAATTGGCCAAAATGTGCTTAATTACGATCCGGTCCCAGGTGATTATAGGGGTTGTGTGCCCTTGGCAGAGATCGGTAGGAGCTGGAGTTTGTAGTCAGCCTGTATCGCTGGCCGAATTACAGTGACTAGTAGGGAACTGGTTCGTCCTGCGAGTATGCCGGAGGCGCGCCGCGCCCTCGACCAGCAGGCCGCGTGGCTCATGGCCAACGAGGGTACGCTCATGGCCGTCGTCGGCCATACG
>JBCCDS010000116.1:0-8646 GCA_039030655.1 Bacteroidota bacterium
AACGTTAAAGCTAGCTCCAGCTACATCCAACACCGCACAGATATCACCACCGCCTTGCTGCAGCAGTCCGTTGACATCAAAACCAGTCGTGACGCCAAATTGGACAATGCCTAAATCCAAGGTTTCAGGGTCATAGATTAAACTGTGGATGGTATAGGTGCCCGTTTCCTCTACGAAAAAGGCAGCAAAATTGCTAACTGCTTCGATCACTAGTTCCTCGCCAGAGGTCAATACATAGAGTACTTCAAAACCTGCTGGCACGGTAGGTAGACCTAGCACGATGGTCCGTAAAAGCACGCTACCATTGTCATTTAGACAATCATGACCTAGTGGGAAAAGCGTACTAAATGCTGCTTCACATTCCTCCTCACAAGCGGCTACATGAAAGCTTGCTCCCGCTACATCCAAGGCTGCACAAATGTCACCACCACCCTGCTGTAGGAGTCCGTTGACATCAAAACCAGTCGTGACGCCAAATTGTACGATGCTCAGATCCAAAGTTCCAGGGTCATAAACCAGCGTATGAATGGTAAAGAAGCCTGTTTCTTCTACAGTAAATTCAGGCGTAGTACTAACCGCTTCGATCACTAATTCCTCGCCAGAGGTAAGTACGTAAAGCAGCTCAAACCCAGCTGGTATAGTTGGAGAGATGAGCACGCTAGCTTCCAAATCGGCACTCCCGTCCAGACAATCGTGGCTCAACGCAGAAATATGGCCAAAATCGGCCGTACACGCCTCCTCACAAGCTTCAACGTTAAAGCTAGCTCCTGCTACATCCAGGACTGCACAGATATCACCACCGCCTTGCTGTAGGAGTCCGTTGACGTCAAAACCAGTGGTGACACCAAACTGCACGATACTCAGATCCAGGGTTTCAGGATCATAAATCAAAGAGTGAATGGTATAGAAACCCGCTTCTTCTACTGTAAAGGCAGGAATATTGTTAACTGCTTCAATCACCAGTTCCCCGCCAGAGGTCAATACGTAGAGTACTTCAAATCCTGGGGGTACGGTAGGTAGACCGAGTACGATAGTCCGTAAAAGAACGCTACCGTTATCGTCCAGACAATCATGACCTAGGGGGATAAGGCTGCTAAAGGCTGCATTACACTCTTCCTCACAAGCTGCTACATGAAAGGCGGCACCAGACACATCTAATGCCCCGCAAATTTCACCTCCACCCTGTTGTAATAAAGCATTAATGTCAAAGCCGGTCGTAATACCAAATACTACTTCAACATCCAAGCTGTTGGGTTCGAACACTAAGGTGTGTATACGGTAGTCTCCTGCTTCTTGAACACTAAACTCGGGAGTGTCACTAATACCTTCAATAATGAGGCTGTTGGTACGAGTCAATACATAGACAACCAAAAAACCAGGCGGTACGCTAGGAGCATCCTGAACTTCGGCGCGTAGTACTGGATTAGTGGGTAAACAAACCAAATCATCAGAAGGAGTAAGGGTTCCTGCATCAGCTAAACAAGCATCATCGCAGCCGCCGAAACGAAACTGTACCCCTGTTACGTCCAAAGCGGCGCAAACATCTCCACCACCTTGCAGCAACAAACTATTCACTACTACAGCGGATGTTTCACCAAAAACAACAATACTCAAATCTAACGTGGCCGGATCATAGATCAAACTGTGAATCCGGTAATTCGCATCGGTAGCTACTAGGAATTCTGGCGTTTCACTCACCGCTTCGATGATGAGATTAGCCCCTGAAGTAAGGACAAAAAGGCGGGCAAAGCCAGCGGGAATATCTTCACCACTACCTGGCAGTACGGCAGAACTTATGGTGGCCTGGTCGTCACCAACACAGACTGCAGCTTCGGCCAAAGTGCCAAAGTCAGCATCACATGCTTGTCCATAAAGTGGTTGAATAAGGACGGCCAGGACATAGCACAGGCCGACCGTCAAAAGACGGCGTAACAGATTACTCATAATGCACTCTTTTAGTTTTAAAAGAAACTCAGGTGCAAAACTGGGGAGCAATTAAGTTGGTTGGAGACAAAGGATATGATTGCAAGCCAACTGACAATTGAATCAGCGGCTTTGTATTTTAGCTGTCATCATCCGTTTTTTTATACAAAAGCAGATAGGGGAAAGCTGTCGTTTTGGTGCCTAAGGAAATATTACGAACCTGCCTACTCAACGAGTTGGCGGGGCGATCTGGTGCTAGCCAAGCAGGAAAGTAGTGAGCTTGGGTGGATTAGAGCTGTTGCAACAGCTAAGCGGTCAGGATCCACTAGGGTACTAGAGCTATGGGAAAGGACCGCTGATGATAGTAGACCTATTAAGGCTAACGGATGAGCCTTACCTTTAAGGTATATAGTCATCCCTTGAAAATAGATCTCAGGGACGACTAATTAGGACAAGGCAGCGAGCATAGTCTCTGCACGGGCTGCCGTTAGTGACAATAAAAAATGACTGATAAAGAACTCCTTGATTTATGTATGATAAAGTACATTTCGCTTACTCCTGCCGAATCTGAACACTTTTGCAGCCTCTTAAAAATAAAGACCTTCAAGAGAGGTGAAAGCATTCATAGAATTGGGAAAATATGCAATAAGGCTTTTTTTATATTGGAAGGCTGCATTAGATATTACAATATCGTAGACGGAGAAGAAATAACAGGACAGTTTTTTTTCGAAGGAGCATGGTACAGCGATTATGAAAGTTTCTTGCTAGAGATTCCTTCTGAGCAAACTATAGAAGCTATTGAAACTACAAGAGTGGCTATTCTTAGCAAGTGTGACCTCAATAAATTATTTATTGAGTTGCCAAAGTTTGAAAGATTTAGGCGATTAATGGCAGAAAATGCTTTCATGGGACTTCGGAAAAGAACAGATACCTTAACTCATCTATCTACCTCAGAACGATATGTGCAACTTTCACAAAATCGCCCCAAGGTCATTCAGCGAGTGCCGCAAAAATACATCGCCAGTTATTTGTCCATCAAACCTCAATCACTTAGTCGCATCAGAAGAGAATTACTTAAAAAGTGATTAGTTAACGTAGGTTAACTCCAACGGCAAATATGCCCTCTACATTTGTGGTATTATCAATCATTAAAATATCACAAAGTGAATAATGTATCAAAAATTTTATTCCTATTTTGTCTGTTTGCAAGTAGTAACATCTTCGCGCAGTCAGAAAAACTACCTATTTATGGACACGTCGCTATCGGCTATGGAAACACCTTCTTCTATGGTACACTTGCCGAGAAAGAAACGATAAATGACGGTAGAGGTTTTGGTAGAAATCAAGGTAATACCTTATCTACCTTCTTCTATGTTGCTCCCGTGAAATGGAATGGATTAGGTATCGGAAGTGGAGTAAAGGGCTTCTTCGCCACGCCAAATAATGGCGGAGATAATGAAACTTACCTTTTCAACTACTACCACGTTGGTCTCGGATTGAAATATCATCCCTTCTCCAAACAATTCAACCAAGGGTTTTACACCAAGGCGAATTTTGGTTTCGGTCAAATGACCGAAAAAACAAGATTTAATAATGAAAACAGATACGAGCACCAATTCGCTATCGGGACTACCCTTTTAGGAGGCATAGGTTATGCCATCCCCATTGGAAAATCTAAAAGAACTGCCATTAATATCGATCTCGAAGCAGAATACTCTTCAAGAGGTGGCGATGTGACGGGGCTTGGTGAAGGTCAGCAATTTCAGAACAGTCATGTCAGTATTAATTTCGGGCTAAGTTTTTAACTCAAAAATATTACATAAAATCACTAATTACTATTAGTTGTTTTTGGTTGATAGGTATGTAACCTCCCCTAAAAATCAAAAACAATTAACTTTCAACAATCATGAAGGAACAGGGACTCCCCCTTAAAACCGCTCCATAAACCAGCTCAACAAACTCTTCTCATCCGTAATAATCTCCGCGCTGCCTACCATGAACTGGGTGGCGTTGAGGCTCTTACCCGTGTTAGTAATTAAGCCATTGGGGAAGCCGACTTTAATCTGAATCTTACCGCCAGAAGGAATCTCTGCAATCTGGAGGATTTCCGCTTCCACGGAGCCAAACTCCAGGTAGGGATAGTTGGCAAATTTGACCAGTACACGCTGGCCTTCGGCAATTTTACCGGAGCCGCGTAAGGGCAGATCGATGCGACCGATGATACCATCACCTTGGATGGGGACAACCGTAGCTACGGGCTCGCCCTGAGCCATGAGTTGGTTTTCGCGTACCTCTAGGTTGAAGTGCACTACCCCATCGATGGGCGTGAGCAAAAGGTATTTCTTCTTCCAATCATCCAGGGCAGTCAGAAGGAGGTTGTAGCGTTCACGCATATCGGTACCGCTGAGGAGGAGTTGATTCTCTTCGCCAGTCTGCAGACTTAGGATCTGGTTGCGCATGATCTCCAACTCGAAGCGGTGGTTGCGGATGTTCGTTTCGGTGGTCCGGATGAGTCGCTCGATACGGTCTACATTATCCCGACTGGCCAGGTATTCGATACGGCTGATGCGATTATCGGCGTGGAGCACTTCGTCGTCCGCATAGTTGGCACGGGCGTCGATCAGCTCATCCTGTAGGCGCTCCTGATGACGTCTTTCCAGCTGAATGGCATTCAGCTCGCGAGAAATGCGATCGTTGAGTTCTCGGATCGATAAACCGTTGAGGGTACGATTCTGAGCAGTACGGTAAGCTTCCTGCGATTCCTGGAAATCGTAGACCTGCTCTTGTAGGGTGCCTAAATTCAAAGAGGATGGAATATCAATGCCCGCCAGGGCAGAGTCGGTATCCATCGGACTGCTTTTAATGCGATCCTCCAAGGATAATACGTGGGAAAAGCGGGCCGAAGACTCAAAAGCTACCATTACTTGGCCAGCGACAACCGTATCCAGGTTATCAACCGTCACCTTTTCAATCAGAAAGTTGCCCGGGGCAACTTGTTGGTAGGCGGGGTTGACCGTAGTGAGGGTCAGCTCTCCTTTGACGATATCGGGATAGTGGTAAAAAGAGCCCAGAGCTACCATTGCGACCAAACCTAGGAGGATGGTCATATTGCCATAACGGGCAATCCAATTGGGCGGGGTCCCGATGATCTCCTCCACTACTTCTGAGCGAGAAAGACGAGATTCCGTGCCAGCGTTCGTCTCTTTCGGAAGCATTAGTTACCCAGTTCCAGTTGGTTACGAATGATCTGCCGGTAGACCGAGTCTTGCTCCATCAAATCAGCATGCTGACCGTTTTCGATGACTTCGCCACCTTCCAGCACAATGATTTGATCGGCTTGTTTGATGGTACTGTGGCGATGAGCGACCACCACCACTGTAGTTCCCCGGAAGTATTCCAGCAAATCATCCATAATGATGGCTTCGCTGAAAGCATTGAGACCGGTGGTAGCTTCGTCCAGGAAGAGGTAATCGGGTTGGCGATAGATCGCACGGGCAATCAGCATACGCTGTTTCTGTCCTTGGCTGAGGCCCATCCCATTTTGCCCGATTTCAGTGCTATAGCCCATGGGCAGCGATTCGATAAAGGACTGGATTCTGGCAATGCGCACAGCCAGTAAAAGCCGCTCTTCGTCAATAATCTCTTCGCCCAAAGCGATGTTGCGCGCAATGGTATCGCTGAAGATGAAGCCGTCTTGCAGTACGACCCCCAGGCGGGACCGCCAGACGGAGTTTTCAATGGCAGCCAGATTCGTTTCTCCGACCATGACTTTCCCTTCATTGGGCCGTAAAAAGCCGAGCAGCAGTTTAATCAAGGTAGATTTCCCACTACCGGAAGAACCTACAATGGCGGTTACTTTCCCACGAGGGATGTTCAGGCTCACGTCCTTAAGGATGATCGGAGCCTGCGGACCACCATAGTGGAAGCGCACTTTGTCCATACTCAAATCAGCATCTTCGCTACTGATGATACCCAGCTTTTTACTGGGATCTTCTTCATCTTCCTTATTGTGGATCTCACTCATCCGCTCCAGGCTAATCATACCTTCCTGATAGGCACGCATGAACTCGGTAAAGTCGGCAATCGGCGTATTCAAATGCGCCAGAATGTAGTGAATGGCGACCAGCATCCCCAGGGTCATACTGCCATTCAGCACGAAGCCGGCCGTAATCAGGGTTATGATGATGTTCTTACCGTCATTGATGACTTGTCCGCCGGTACGCTGCAACTGGTCGATGTACATCGTACTGAGGCTGGTCCGATAAAGACTCGCTTGATGCCGTTCCCAGGCCCAACGTTTTTGGCGTTCGGCACCGTAGAGTTTAATCTCCTGCATGCCGTCGATGAGCTCCATCAACTGGCTTTGGTTTTCCGCGGATTGGTCAAACCTGCGGTAGTCCAAATCCCGCTTACGATGCTGGAAAAACAGGACCCAAGCCAGGTTCAGAATGGTGCCCAATAAAAACACGAAGAAAACCGGCCAGGACCAAAGGGCCAGCACGATGGAAAAAGCCACCAAACTGAATAGGCCGAAGACGCTGGCCAGGGTTTGTCCGGTTAAAAAGCGCTGTACCCGCTCGTGGTCGTTGATGCGCTGCAACAAATCGCCCTTCATGCGAGAGTTGAAGAAGCCAAGGGGTAGTCGCGTCAATTTGTGGAGGAAGTCACTGATCAAGCTGATGTTCACTCGATCACCGATGTGTAGCAGGATCCACCTGCGCAAGGTGGCCAGCAAGGTCATGGTCAGCAGCAGGACGGCCTGAGCGATGATGACGAGCTTGATGAAGCTGAAATCAACGTGGATGATACCCACGTCGATCAGGTTCTTGATCAGGAAAGGCAGGATGATTTGTAGGAAAAGCCCGAGAAATAGCCCCGCTACCAGCTGATAAACCAGGGTTTTGTACTGCCGAAAGTAGTTGAGGATGTAGCGGAAACGGCTCTTGTCGATGCCTTCCTGATCCTTAGCAAAAAACTCTGGGGTGGTTTCCAGTACCAGACAGGTTCCTCCCGCTTGTCCTTGATGATCCTCTAAAGTCGACCAGCCCGCCAGTAGTTCCGAACGACTGACTTTCCGCATCCCTTTCGACGGATTGGGATCGGCCAAGTAGTAGTGCTCCCCTTTTACTTTGTGCAGGACAACGAAGTGCTCCTTACGCCAGGGAATGATACAGGGCAGTGGAATTTCATCCCGCAGCTGATCAGCGGTAATATCCAGCGCCAGCGCACGCATTCCGATCGCTTCCGCGGCATCTGAAATGCCCAAAAGACTGACACCTTCACGACTGATGCGCGACTTTTCCCGCAGATATTCCAGCGAATAGTAACGACCATAGGAGCGGGCTACCATGCGCAGACAAGCTGCACCACAGTCCATTTCCTCCAGTTGTTGATAGTACGGGAAGCCTAACATAAGGCCTAAAGATAGTGACTTCCAGCGAGTTAGATATGGCAGCTTTTATCAGCAATGCCATTCGAGAGCAATTGGCTACTTTACTTCCGGCATTTTGCAGTCTTCTTCAGGCTGCTTGCCACAGACGGAGCACTCCCCTACTTTGTTCTTCAGCATGGGGTTATTACTTGCGCAGGTGCCACGGAATTCCTGCCCCGTAACGATGTGGCGGATGTTGATTAGGAGGAAGCCGAGGCCAAAAACACCGGCGATCACCAAGAAAGAATTGAGAAAGCTCTCCATGCTCTGGGATATTGTATTTTTGCGAGCCTGATTGGACTTCGCCTAATTAGAACGCAAAAGTACAACTAATGGATCACAAACTGGCCGCATTTGAACGTCTGCTGACAATAATGGATGAATTGCGTGAGCAATGCCCCTGGGATCGCAAACAAACCTTCGGGAGCCTCCGCAAATTGACCATCGAAGAGACCTACGAACTTGCGGATGAGTTGCTGAAAAACGATCTGGAGGGGATCAAGGAGGAAGTCGGCGACCTCTTGCTGCATATGGTGTTCTACGCCAAAATTGCCAGTGAGCAAGGTGCATGGGACATTGCCGATTCCCTGAATGCCGTTTGTGACAAGCTCATCAAGCGGCATCCCCACATCTACGGAGACGTAGTGGCCGAAGATGAAGCAACCGTAAAGCGCAACTGGGAGCAGATTAAACTGGCGGAAGGAAAGAAGTCCGTGTTACAAGGCGTGCCCAACGGTTTGCCGGCTATGATCAAAGCCCTGCGCATGCAGGAAAAAACGGCGCAGTTCAATTTTGACTGGGAAAACAAAGATCAGGTATGGGACAAGGTCAAGGAAGAGCTCGGGGAGTTTGAAGAAACCTTAGCAGCTATCGAGCTACAGGAAAAACGCGAGGAAGAGTTTGGAGATTTACTCTTTTCATTGATTAACTACGCTCGTTGGGTAGATATCGACCCGGAAACGGCCTTGGAGCGCACCAACCAAAAGTTTAAGCGTCGCTTTGAATATCTGGAACGCACGGCAGGGGATCAGCTAACTCAGCTAAGTTTGGCGGAGATGGAAAAAATCTGGCAATCCTCTAAGGCCATCGTCGGCTAATTTACTCAAGCAGACAGTGGTTAGAGCCGATAAAAACAACTATCTTTGCGCGCCTTTAGCTATTGAAGTGATTTAAACTTTTGTAATCCGACTGCGCGGAAAGCTAAGCAGAACCTGGGCTTCGCTGTTTTTTTCGTCCATAGCTGGGGCTATGCACTCAAAAAGGCAGCTTGCCAGAACCTACTTGGCTTTTCG
>JBCCDS010000117.1:0-8494 GCA_039030655.1 Bacteroidota bacterium
GCTGACGAATTCCATTTCTCTAATATACCAATGGTTTCTACCTTTTGTCTTTGATACAAAAGGTAGAGCCAAAAAATCAAGCCTATAATCGTGACTTCGCGCTACGTCAACAACTTCCAGCCTAAACACATTAAACTCGCTGCGCTCCTTTAGGTTTGCACATGGGTGATTTTAACGGCTTCCAGTCGTTGGCTTCGCTAAAATGGCTAAGGTCGGATGGAAACAGCGGTTGAACTAAAAGTTAAACGCCGAGCTACCCACCCACTCCTAACTCACAACTTTCAGCTAGCAACTAACAACTACTCCCCCTAATGTCGTCGCGACCTAAAAAAGGTATTAACCCGCTATCGTCGTGTAAGCCTCCAGTTCTAAACGATCTATATACACCGAATCTGTTCCATCTATCTCATAGACATAGCCAGAAAAAGTATAATTGAATCGCCCCAGTTTATTCTCAAAGATTCGACATGGGTATTCGTTAGCCAAGCTAACATCAATAGTCTCCTCCGCTTGGGGATCACGAAGAATGAGTACCTGATCATAATCCTCAATAGCATTTTCGAATAACTTATTTGTTTCTGGATCAATGTATACAAAATAAAGGCCCGTTTTCCTATTATTTAAGTTTAACATCACTTCCTGAAAAGCATTAAACTGATCCGCATCAGAAGTTTCCCATCGATCCCAATAGACAAAAGATATAACGGCTCCAAGTACTCTAGGAATAGGCTCTCTAATTGGCCATTGCATATGGTTCCTGTAAAGGATAACAGAATCGCGATATCCTTTGCTTGTGCTCAAACTATTACCCGTGTCTTCGCATAAATCAAAATCAAACTGCTCAGTAGAATACGAGTGAATACTGTCAGAAATTCTTAAGGTATAATTTATATAATGAACACCTTCTTCCGTAGGCTCTGGTAGATCATCCTCACCACAAGAACTGAAAGATAGGCCTAGCAAAGACAAGGAAACGATAATAAACCTATACATCATTGCGGATCACGGATAAGGTTAATAAATTGGACTGGACTACCATTGCCCATTAGCTGATACTGCTCAGGCCCTGCTGTTGTAACAATATTAGGCCCTAGATTGAATGGATTTCTATCCCATGATTGTATTTCTTCTAAGCTATATCCGTAGCATGTTGACCTTGACCTTTTCCCAAAAGCGCTACCGGCTAAACTGGAAAAATCAGCCTGTTTTGCTGTCTAGTTGGCACAGCTCATTAGGCGGTATACCGCCTAATGAGCTGTGCGGCCGGAAATTGTTGTAATCATTTCTCCAGGCCTCTATTTTTTCTCTGGCGTCTTCCAAAGATAAGAACCAATGGGCATTTAAACATTCAGCGCGAAAACTTCCGTTGAAGGACTCAATGAACGGATTATCAGTTGGTTTGCCAGGCCTTGAAAAATCAAGCGTAATTTGGTTTTCGCAAGCCCATTTGTCTAGTACTTTTGAGATGAATTCGGATTTTGACTTTTTCATCGCTGATTTCTTGTTTTTTCAAGTTAAGTGAATCAGCTGAATTTTCTAGTTTTGAGTGGTAGCGCTTTTCAGGAAAGAGATCAACTCCCCTCATAAAATCTGAAAAATAACTATCGTTTCAAAATCAGTTTTAAGGATTCCAATTTACTCGCTATAAGAACACCTTTCGGCAAATTAACCTTACCCCTAAAAGGTAGTGATAACATTATTTTTCATTTTTAAAATTCCTCCAAATTATGGGTATAATTCCTGAATATCCAACAACTAAAGAAACAATAATTTCTTGAAGACTGTTAGACGATTTAAAGTTATATGTGTAAACTAAATATGCTACACCTGAAAAGAACAGACCGATCAAGAGTAAAAAAATATACAATCTCTGACTTTTTTGTTTTCGCATATATGTACGTGTTTTTTATTATTTAATTAAAGATACGGATCATGCATCACTCATTACAAATAGGTGGGTAAAGTAATGAGTGTTACATGATCCGTAAGTCGAATTTTTTGTTTATGATTTCTAATCGGCGGCGGAGCTAATTACCTTACTTCAATGCACCTACTAAAGAACCAAATCCAACAGCAACAGCAAATCCTGTCCAACCTGGTGGGCCTGATGCTGCTGCGGCGGCGGCCCAACCAGTCCACAGAGAAGCAGCGGTGCCAAGCATTCCTCCTGCTGCTGAAATTCCGTCAGCAGCCAATGCATTACCTATAAGATTTGCAAACCATCCTCTTGCCTGGGTATTAGGGGGGCCATGGTAGTCAACCAAAAGCTTGTACCCAACTCCAGATCCTCCTGCCGAAGTTGGATACCAAAAAGAAGCAGAGCTTTTTTGCACATCCGCCATAAACAGTAAAGCTCTGCTTTCAAGCTCTGGTAAGGTTTTGCTAGAGTTCATTTCTGATTCTAATATACTGACTTGCCGAACTAGGTCAGCGTACACTGTAGAATTCATAGCAATGCTATGTAATTTAGAAAAATAGTCGACACCCTCCTGTGTGTTAAAATTTGCAACAACCGACTCGTAATCAAATTGCTTGAACAAATCTAAATCAAAGTTTGATCCTTTGAAATCAGGATGATTCGAAATAAAAAACTCAGCTTGTTCAACAACATTTCCTTCGTTAACATCAATGTTATTGATTATTTCCGTCAAATAATGATTGTGAAAATCACCAATTGAAGTCTGTGAAAAAAGATGCGCACTTAAAAACAAAAGTGCCGTGAAAAAATAAAGTCTCATTAATTGATTTTTTTAAGATTTAAAAATAGAGTCTTTGCCCTATGCCATCAAAGGCATACTAAGCCAAATAGCAATGTTTTTTCTGGAACATAATGTGAATAATCAGATCGCTATCAAGGAGTAGAGAGGCAGTTAATTCGCTATGATCCATTTAATTTTTTAAAGATCATTATTTCTCCTTGTTCAGCACTTTCTACATAGAGAAAATAAGGGCTGAAAAAGAGTGTCAGAAATAGTGCCAAAGAATAACTTTGTATATTATTTCATTAATAGTAGGAGGTGTTTTATGAAGTCAAAATTATACCTTAAATTCTACATTCACAATTCCATAACGGAAGGTTTAATATTCGTTATCTCTCATTAAAAATTCGTTTTGAGACCACGAATTTACTGGTTAACACTATCGTGGAATACTGTTTCACTTCCTATGAATTAGCCCTTCACCCTAGTCTTGACACGCTGTCAAAACAGTCTTAAAATAAACTGTAGGAAATAGAAAGTCTAGTCTACTTTATACGCACTCAACCAAAAATCAGCCATCAAGCATCGCCAATCGCCAATCCTCACTCCCCTTTCGCCTCCGCCAGCGCCTGCTTATAAGTAGCAATTGCCCGCTCGCGACCAAATTTGTGTTCTACCAGTGGCTCAGGATATTCGTTCGTGCCGAACTCCGGGACCCACTTTTTAATGTATTCAAAATTGGGGTCAAACTTCTTCTGCTGGCTTTCGGCATTGAAGATGCGGAAGTAGGGCTGCGCATCCGTACCACAGCTGGCGGCCCACTGCCAGCCGCCGTTGTTGGAGGCTAGATCGAAGTCGAGCAGCTGGCGGGCGAAATAGGCTTCGCCCCAACGCCAGTCGATCAGCAGGTGCTTGGTCAGGTAGCTGGCTACAATCATGCGGACGCGATTGTGCATGTGGCCCGTAGTGTTGAGCTCGCGCATCCCGGCATCGACGATGGGCACGCCGGTACGGCCGTCACACCAGGCGGCAAATTGCTGCTCGTCATTGATCCAGGGAATGTTGGCGTAAGCCGGGCGAAAAGGCGCTCCGGCCACGTAGGGGAAATTTTGCAAGATGTTGGAATAAAAATCCCTCCAGACCAATTCGTTGACGTAAGTATCATTGAGCGGCAATGCTCGCCAGGCTTTTTCGCGGATGGAGATGGTACCGTGGCGAAAATGAATGCCCAGCCTACTGGTCCCTTCCTGAGCTGGGTAATCGCGCGTCTGATCATAATTGCGAATCAGGCCGCGGGCAACTAGCGGGAGGGGAAAATCTACGGAAGTGCGAACAAACCCCATCTCCTCCAGCGACGGAATAGCGTAAGCCTCGGACTGCTGACGCAGCTGGGCAAAATACTGCTCGCAGGGATAAGGCTTGAGGTAGTAAGAGCCGCGCTGCTCTTCGCCATTCGCATCTTCCCAGCTACTCAGACGGCTATTCAACTTTTCCCGCCACTTGCGCATGTAGGGCGTGAAGACCGTGTAGGGGCCGCCCCCGTTCTTCTGCACTTCGTCGCCTTCAAAAATGACGTGGTCCTTATAGGTATGCCAGCTGCTGCCTGTCGCTTCCACCAGCTCTTGCACCGCCTGGTCTCGCTCCAGGGCGTAGGGTTCATAATCGCGATTTACGTAGACCGCCTGCGGGCTGAACTCGGCCAGTATCTCCGACCACAACTCCAGTGGGTGGCCATAATAGACTCTTAGACTGGCACCCGCTGCCTCATAATCAGCAGCCAACTGGCTCACAGCATCGTGGATGAAACTGACCCGGGCATCATCTTGATCCTCCAGCTTATCCAGGATCTGGCGGTCAAAAATGAAGATGGGCTGTACGCCTTTTGCCAGGGTCAGCGCCCGGTACAAGCCGGCGTTGTCGAAGTTGCGCAGGTCTCTGCGGTGCCAAAAAATTGCGCTCATACTGACTGAAGTGGTTTACCTATGCACAATGCAATTGCGCCTGGTTTGTTGAGCCAGGTAAAATCAAAAATCAAAAATCAGCAATCAGCTATCACATATCCCGAAAACTCCCTATCTTTGCGCTCCGAAATCGAAAAGGTCAATGAAAAAGGAAATCCACCCAGAACAGTACCGTACCGTTATCTTCCAGGATATTTCTGCCAATGAATCTTGGTTGGGTCGCTCTTGTGCTCCTAGCCGTGATACCATAGCCTGGGAAGATGGTAATGAGTACCCGCTCGTCAAGTTGGAAATTTCCAACCTGTCGCATCCCTTCTTCACGGGTAAGATGAAGTTCGTTGATACCGCTGGTCGTATCGACAAGTTCAACAAGAAATTTGGTAAGAGTCGCTTCGCCAAGGCCGACAAAGGCGAAGAAGAAGAGACGGCTGCCGAGTAATAGCAGCTTCGGCCTATGGGCCCGAAGTATTGGTTTAACAAAGCATTTGTGCCCCTGGCACAAATGCTTTGTTCGTTTATTAAAACAGACTGCTGAGATCGACGTGTTGGTCGATCATCTCCACTGCCTTACGGATTTTCCAGGGCGTGCGCAGGTTGATTTTCACTTCCATCCGGTTGATCTTCACCGCTGCTGCGTAGGTATCTAACTCGGTGACGACTACGGGTATCTTGAGGCGGTCCAGAAATTCACGCCCCGGCAGGTCTGCCTGTCGTTCCTGCTGACGCAGTTCCCCTTCCCTCACTGTAACGACAATACCGGAGAGTGTGTCCTCGGGCATCCGCTGGGTTTCGATTAAATCACAGAGACTATCGATGGTACCTTCCAGGCGTGACCAACTGGTGATCACTACGGAGTTGGGGCGGCTGCGCCCTTCTTCTTTTTTCAGCAGATCTCCGCTGGCAATGTGTTCGGCCCGATTGTCCAGCCGGTCCTTATGGATGAGGGTCACGCCCTTTACGGCATGCCGAATGGTGGCCATAATCGGGCTCGACAAACTCTTGTCATAAGGCATAACGCCCAGCAGGGGAATGTTGATCTTATCCAGGTATTTGCCGACGTAGTGCTGCACTTTCTCCAGCTTCTCCGGCAGTACCTTATTGATGATTACGCCGCGCACCGGCACTCTCCTTTCGCGAAACAGCGCCAGGTTCATATTCAGCTTATCGATCGTCTTACCGATTCCACCTTCTACGATCATAATCACTGGGGCCGAAAGCAGCTGCGCCACCTGGGCGTTGCTCATATCACAGACGCTGCCCACTCCGGGGTGGCCGGTACCCTCGTAGATTACAGCGTCGTATTCCGCCTGCAGCTGCCGGCTAGCGTATTGAATACTGCTGGCAAAGTCAAAATTACCGGGATCGTCCAGATAACGGCTGGTCACCCCCCGCCCGATAATGACCGGGCTGTGCAAATCAGCTTTGAGCTCAAAATTCATGCCGCGGGCAAAGAGCAGCGCGTCTTTATCCACCTTTAGATCCCCCAAATCGACAAACTCCTGCCCCACCGGTTTACAGTAACCCACCTTGAGGTTGCGATTGCGAATGGCTGCCATCAGCCCCAGGGTGCTCGTGGTCTTTCCTACGTGTTGGCTGGTTGCAGCGATATAAAGTCGATCCATAGTCGGGGCAAATAATTCTTTGGGAGTGGAAGTTGGCTAGCTTGCCTTAAAAGTCGCATTTTTGGGCGTATGCTACAACTCTACCGCAAATACCGTCGCTGGCTGCCCTTTTTCTTCTTCGGTTTTGCAGCGGCTATCGCCTATAGTATGTACAACCGTACTACGCAGGAGTTACTCTGGGGCTACCGGCCGCTGGCGCTCTACCTGGCGCTCTATTTCGGCTACATGAGTGTGCAAAGGCGTGAAAAATCTACCTCCACAGCCCCCCAGTCTCCCACCCCCACAGGCCCCCTCACCGATCGTCAGCTCGCCATCCTCGGCGGGACGCTGCTCGGCCTGGGTTATCCGGGCTACCTGCCCTACCCTATCCTGCTCTTCGTCGCCTGGGTACCACTATTGCTATTACAGCAGCGGCTGGTGGCACGGGGTGTCTCTGGTCGGCGCGTTTTCGGGCTGGGCTACGCTACCTTCTTCCTCTTCAACGTCCTCAGTACTTACTGGGTTACCAATACGGCCCTGGCGGCGGGGCTCTTCGCCTTGATCGTCAATAGCTTCATCATGTGCCTCCCCTGGTGGTTGTTCAACCGGGTCAGTCGCTGGGCGCCACGGGTCAGTTATTTGGCCTTTTTTACCCCCTGGCTAGCCTTCGAATATTTCCACTATCGCTGGCAACTCAACTGGCCCTGGCTTGATCTGGGCAACGGTCTCGGGCAAAATCCCTGGATGGCGCAGTGGTACGAATACACGGGTACTGCCGGCGGTAGTCTCTGGATTTTGTTGGTCAATTATCTCTTGTTCCGTGCGCTCTTCCCCAGCAAGACAGCAGTGGGTATGCGCTGGCGCAGCTGGGGCGCAGTAGTAGGCGTTTTTGTACTTCCGCAGGTATTCAGCTTGCTGCTCTACCAACGCATCGATACGGAGAGCGGGCGCTCGATTTACGTCGTGGCCATCAATCCCAATGCCGAGCCCCACTTCGAAAAATTTGGCCAGGGCAGCGAGCAGGCAGCCATTGACAGCTTTTCGCTGCTCAGCCAGGCAGCGGTTGCTGCCGCCAGTGGGCGACTCGACTACATCGTCTATCCCGAAACCAGCTTCGGCGGCATTAATGAAGACCAGCCGCTGGGCCGCAATAGCCCTATTCCTTTTTTGCTGGAACGACTCCCTACCCAAGACTTTGATTACCTCGTCACGGGCATCAGCGCTTATCACGAGTTCCAGGCCGGTGAGCCCCTCAGTAAGGCCGTTCGCTACGCCGGTGATCGCCCCTACGAAGTGCTCAATGCTGCATTACAGTTCAGCACCGCCGACCAAGGCGTACAGACCTACCGCAAGGGAGTTTTTGTACCTGGTGCGGAGAGCTTCCCCTACGCCGGCTTACTAGGATTTTTGGGACCAGCCGTCGACCAGCTAGGGGGCAGTCTGGCAGGATACGGCACCCAGCCCAGCCGCAGCACCCTTGACGGAGCTGCCCGCATCGGCCCGGCCATTTGCTATGAGTCGGTCTTCGGCGAATATTTTACGGGCTACATTAAGGCCGGGGCCGAAGCCATCTTCGTCATGACCAATGACGGCTGGTGGGACAATACTGCCGGCCACCGCCAGCACAACTGGATTGCTAGTCTGCGAGCCATCGAAACACGTCGGGCCATTGTGCGGGCGGCCAATCTGGGTAATTGTTCTTTTATCAATGCCCGGGGGCAAATCGTATCGGCCACCAATTATGACCAGATGGGCTACCTGCTGGGTCATTTGCAGCTGCGTGAGGGGGAGACCTTTTACGTCCGTCGTGGAGATTTCATCGGTCGGGTGGCTGCGCTATTGAGTTTAATGCTCATGTTGAGCTTAGTGGCTCAGCGGCTGCGCGGGGAGAATGAAGAGGGGGGCTTGGAAGAGGTAAATCCGTAGAATGGTTTAATTTATTCGAACAACTATTACTGATTATCAGTGACTTACGCCCAAGAATGGTTTAATTTATTCGAACAAGTACGCCCACCTGTAGTCTGACACTCGCTTGTTAATCTGAATCCAGGCAGACTAATTTACCAGTAAACTAGTTTATTATACCGCAAACGAAGTGGTTTTGGCTAGCCCCAAACACATAAAGCCAGTAAATAAAAGAGGCCGGGTAGGGTTTGAGTACCAAACCAAACCCGCCCACCTATATTTTTAAGGTTAAATTATAGAACAAAACAACACCTAGAGTGTCACAACA
>JBCCDS010000118.1:0-7760 GCA_039030655.1 Bacteroidota bacterium
CGACTGTTGCTGCCAGCTCATGAAGGCTTCCCCTAAAGGTTGATCCCCGGTAGGTAAAAAGGTATTGGCGGCAGTAGCTGAAGCAAATCGCTCCGTATTTTCAGCGAGTAAGCGTAAACCGATCAGGCCACCCCAATCCTGTATAAAAAGGTTGACCGCTGACAACTGCAGGTGCTCAAAGAGCAAATGTCGTACCCAATCCACGTGCCGTTGATAGCTGTAATCGGAATGCTCAGTAGGTTTATCAGATTTGCCAAATCCAATCAAATCAGGAGCGATAACTCGAAACCCTTCCGCCGTAAAGCCAGGAATCATCTTGCGGTAAAGGTAACTCCAACTGGGCTCGCCGTGCAGGCAAACAATCACTCGCCCCTCAGCCGGGCCAGCGTCCACATAATGCATCCTTAGGCCCTCGGGCAAATCACAATAGTTAGGGTTAAAAGGATAGTCCATCAAATTAGCAAAGTGCGCCGATGGCGTACGGAGAAAAGGAATCCCTGACATACAATTATGGAATGTTAAGCTTTAATTTAGCGGTAATTCCACAAATCGACTAACGAACCGATCAGCGATCCAGCCATTGCTTCAGGGCTCCCGCTTTAGCTTTGCTCACCAGGGGCATTTCTGGAGGTGCCGGCTCTAAAAAAAGCTGCAAGCGACCGTGGGTATGTTGCTTCAGTCGATGAATAGCATTTCTAGCCACCACCAACTGGCGATTGGCTCGAAAAAAGTTATTGGGAGCCAGCTGCTGTTCCAATTCTTCTAATTTCTGATCAATCAGGTAGCGTATTCCGACTTCTTTAGTCTGACCAAATACCAGCTCATTATCAATGTAAAAGTAAGCGAAGTCTTCAACCGCTACGGGCAGGTACTGATCGCGATAGCGTACTAAAAATGATTGCCGATAATGGGTCCCCCGCTCTTCTTGTATCCAACGATGCAATTGGCCATACAAATCTGCGGTTGGCGGTATGCCTTGAGATTTCCTCAGTTTCTGTAAAGCTTTTTGTACTTCCGCAGGTCTGACCGGCTTTAGTAAGTAAGAGATACTATTTAGCTCAAACGCCCGAATAGCATACTCGTCAAAAGCGGTGATAAAAATTAGCGGGCAGTCTATTTTTTGCCGCTCAAAAAGGTGGAAGGCCAAGCCATCGGCCAGCTGAATATCACTAAAAATTAAATCTGGCATCGGTTGCTCTGCTAGCCAGGCTTCCGCTGCGCGTACCGAGTCAAAGCTGCCTACCAGCTCGATTTCTGGCGCTACCTCCGTAAGAATCAATTGTAGGTTTTCGGTAGCTGCCGGTTCGTCTTCTAAAATAATGGCCTTCATGGGCAACTCATTAAGTGAACACTAAAGGTAGTAGCCGTCTGCTCGATTCGTAGTCCGTCGTCCAGCCCCAGTAGCAATTGATAGCGTCGTCGCAGATTACTCAAACCAGTACCTTCTCCCTTATTAGGAGCCAGCTTTGGTTGTCGTTGATTACGTACTTCGATCCAGGCACCATCGGAACTACTTATCGTTAATGCCAAAGGGCGGCTACTACTAATTTCATTATGCTTGACGACATTTTCTACCAAGAGTTGCAAAGCAAGGCTCGGTAATTGGCGTTCCATCATCGATAGCGGCAGCTGCTGCTGCACCGAAAAATATGGCCCAAATCGAGCCGTTTGCATCGTTATATAGGATTGTAGAAAACGTAATTCATCCGCTACGGAAGACAGTGGACGATCACGGACCTGCAACATGTAGCGGTAACTATCAGCCAGGTCATCCACCATTTGCAGGCTTCGTTCCCGATCCCCCTTTCGAATCGCTGCACTTAGGCTGTTCAATGCGTTAAACAAAAAGTGGGGTTGCAGCTGATTTTGCAGGCTATTTAGCTGGGCCCTACTATGCGCTACCTGCTCTTCAGCACGGGCCAATTCCAGCCGACGACTCTGGCGTAGATTATACTGTAGCTGGATAAATAGCAGCGCCAACCAACTGCCCACTAACAGGCGCGTACCGTACGCCCGTCGCAACAGTTCGGGCATCTGACCTACCTCAATCAACCATAAATGAGTTCTAAAACAGGCAGCAGTAGTTGCCAGCGCTAAAATGCTCAACAATAATAACCCTAGTATAATGCGCTGCCATAGCTGCCAACGTCGATGCACCAAATACCCATTCAACCAATTAGCGGCGTAGGTTATAGCCAGCATACCTAATAGCGTCAATAGAAACGCCAATTGCCATTTATCAAACATCATAGCCGCACCCGGTCCGGCTAAGCTTGTTCGATCGAACAATTCGCTGATTAGCCGCGGTGCATAAAAAGCTACCGTTGCCAATATTGCGAATAAAATAAGGCTGAGATGAAGGGACCGTTCTTGGAGGTGGGTGGCTTGATTTGACATATCGATTACCGGCGACTAAAAGTACGACAGTCCTGGTTGGCAGCTAGGGCATTATTAGGTTTACGCCTGCACTTTGCTTGATCTCCAACCTTCAATTTAGCAATTCAGCATCCTGTAGGTACTGTTCGCCTGCCTTTATCGCCACTTCGCCATTTATTTTGATAAGCTCATTAAACGTGCGCCCCTTTTTTGTTTCTAAGCATTGTGTCAGCTGGACAATTCCTACTTACGTTCCCATTAATTAAACGAATCTCGATTATGCTGAAGTTGACCTTTCAGATGGCCATGCTCCTACTTTTTGGTAGTGTCATTACTAGCCAATCTCGACCAATCGAAGTACTAAACAGCTTAGACCTGCCCTACGCCGATGCAGGCCTTACAGAAGCCCAGGCCGCTGCACATTTACTTGACCGACTCGCTTACGGCGCTCGCCCCGGAGAGGTGGAGCAAGTAGTCGCGCAGGGTATAGAAAATTGGGTACTCGATCAATTATATCCAGACCAAGAACCCGAACTCAATGATGCCCTGAATGCGCAGTTTCCAGCACTGGCTATGCCTGTAGAAGAAATTGGACAAACCTATCCAGCTCCCGGTGTACGACTGATTTTCGCCCCCCTACACCTAGGAGAAGGTAACAATGGAAGAGGACAGACCAGTAATGGCCGTCGCCCTTTCAGGGGTAATCGGTCCCAGCTTAGGTCTAATCGAAATCGCATGCGGCAATCAGTTACCCCAGGACGCAATCGTATGGGCCGGGACTCTATGAATGCACAAAGCGGTAATCGACAGTCCGACCTCAAAACTCGTATTCTCAACGCCGAACCAGCACCAACAAATCCTACTGGCCGCATGGGCCCTCTCGCCGAGTTAAGCGAACGCTTAGGGTGGCGACCACTAGAAGATTTAACCTACCAGCTCATGGCCCAAAAACTGGCCAGGGCCCTTTACAGCGAAAACCAATTAGCGGAGACACTGACCGATTTCTGGTTCAACCATTTCAACGTCAGTATTGCTAATGCTAACGAAGACACGCCCCATGTCTTGGCCTACGAACGGGATGCCATTCGACCATACGTTCTTGGCAATTTCCGGGAGCTGCTGGGTGCTACTGCCAAACACCCCGCTATGTTGTTTTACCTGGACAACCATAACAGCAATGCCGCAGAAGATGCTACGCCTCTGGTTGCCCCCCGACAGAATCGGCAAAACCCTTTGAGCAACAACCCCCAATTACAACAATTCGCTCCGCGATTTGGCGTCAACGAAAATTACGCTCGCGAGTTGTTTGAGCTGCACACGCTCGGGGTTGACGGTGGTTACACCCAGAAAGATATTGAAGAAGCCGCCCGGGTTTTTACGGGTTGGAAAGCAGCTCCGACGCTCCTTCCACTCACCGAAGAGCAACTAACACGCTTGCCCCGTATTTTGAACCGCCAATCCAAAGCCATTTTCGAAAATGGCTTTTACTTCAACCCGACCCGCCACGATGCTGACGAAAAGATCGTTTTAGGCGAACGCTTCCGCACCGGTGGAGGCATTGAGGAAGGAGAACGCATTCTTGACCTCTTGGCAGTACATCCTTCGACCGCTCGTCATCTAAGTCGAAAGTTGGCCGAGCGCTATCTCAACGATAGCCCTCCTTCAGATCTGATTGAAGCAATGGCCACTGATTTTATCAGCTCCGGAGGTGATTTACGCCAGCTGCTCATCCGTTTATTAGAGTCAGCTGCCTTTTGGCAGAGTAGGGGCCAGAAAATCAAGACGCCCTTCGAGTACATCGCAAGTAGTCTCCGCAGCCTTGATGCCCAGGTAGATGATTTACGCCCGCTACTGCGCTGGTCGACGCGTATGGGGCAACCCCTCTACGCTTATCAAGCCCCAACGGGTTATCCAGACTACGCCACCCACTGGACCAACGGGGCAGCCCTACTCAACCGCATGAATTTTGGACTAGCGCTAGCCCAGGGGCAGATTGCAGGTACTAGCTATCAGGCATTGGCACTTAACCAAAATCGAGAACCGGAAAGTCAAGAAGCCGCCCTAAGTCGCTACCTGGAAATATTACTGCCTCAAAGGACAACTACCGAAACCCAGGAGCTACTACTACCCGTAATGCGGGACCCAGCCTTTGCCGACAAAGTGGCCCAGGCTGCGGGCGAGGAATCGCTCCCGTTAAATGAAACGGATAATCCTAACAGTACATCCCTTACCCAGGTGATTGGCCTGATCCTAGGTGCTCCAGAATTTCAACGTCAATAATCAGCTACCCTAAATCCTTCTTCATGCAACGTCGTGCTTTTTTAAAAGACAGTTCTTTGGCCCTTTTCGCGGCTGGCTTAGGTGGTCTCCCCAACTTCTTACGGGCAGCTGCTCAACACACTGGGCTTCCTAGCCCTTGGACACAACGGAAAATCTTGATTTGCATCTTTCAGCGTGGAGCTATGGACGGTATTGCGGCCGTCCAACCGCTGAATGATCCCAACTTAGCCCGCCTGCGACCCGGCTTAACACTAGAAGCAGGAACGGAATCCGGTCAACTGTTTGACCTGAACGGCAGCTTTGGCCTTCATCCTGCGCTGCGCCCTTTAGCCCGCTTATTCAGGGAGGAGCAATTAAGTATTGTACACGGTGTTGGCTCTCCCCATAGCACTCGTTCGCACTTTGATGCGCAGGACTATATGGAAACCGGAACGCCCGGACGAAAAGGAACGCCCAGTGGCTGGCTGAATCGAGCCGTAGGTCAATTACCGCAAGACGGCACCCCATTCCGGGCATTGAGTCTTACCCCTGCCCTACCCCGTTCTCTTTACGGCCCTAACTATGCGTTGGCAGTAGAGCACCTAGAGGATCTACAAATTGGAGCTGGATTACCTGCTTTGAGTAATAGCGGGCAAACCGCAGGAGGTTTTGAAGCACTCTATCGCCAAACTTCCGAGGAGCTACTGCGAGAGTCAGGTAGTGTAAGCCTGGATGCTGCCCAGATTCTACAAGCAGCAAATCTCGGTCAATATCAGGCCAGCCGAGGAGTGCGCTACCCCAATTCCAAACTGGGTAATTCCTTGCAGCAAATCGCCCAACTCATCAAAGCAGGGGTCGGTCTGGAGGTTGCTTTTGCAGAATCTCCCGGCTGGGACACCCACGCCCGACAGGGTGGCCAATTTGGTGGATTTAACCGTCAAGCCAATGATTTGGCCCGCTGTATCACCAACTTTTGGAAAGATCTCGGCCCTTTACAGGATCAAGTAGTCGTTATGACCATGACCGAATTCGGGCGGACCATTCACCAAAATGGGAGCAACGGTACGGACCACGGTCGTGGTTCCTGTCTGTTTATATTGGGCAATGAGATAGCTGGCGGACAAGTTCTTGGACAAGTACCTACCCTCTCCGAAAACAATCTGGAAGATGGCCGGGATTTGCCAGTAACCACCGATTTTCGCTCGGTTTTCGCTGGCGTCGCTGAAGGGCACTTGGGTATTTCGGCTTCTAACGAGCTCTTCCCCAGTTGGAATGGCAGCCCCCTTTCGATCTTTCAACGCTAACACAAAAAAGCCGGCGCTCCAACCTGAGGTCAGAGCGCCGGCCAAGCAATCATGCTGCATTAAGCCGGACAACTTCCAGCCTAACGCTTAGCAGATTTTAGCGAACGATCAGGAAGGACTTATTAAGTACCTGATCAGCAGTACGCAACTGGAAGTAGTAGCTCCCCGCAGGAAGCTGGAAAACATCCAGATCAATGCGATTAATACCACTTGCCAGGTCACGGCGCTCAGTGCGCAGTACACGCCCTGACTGATCCAAGATGCTGTATACTGCCTCCTGTTGTTTAGCTAGCGTAAACATGACGTTCAAGCGATCATTTGCTGGAACTGGGAATAGGGTCAGCTCCTCAATTGAATTGATTTGTACTTCCGCAGGTGTAAGCCCCGGACGGAAATCCAACCCAGTAGTCAATTGGCCCTCACTAATCGCTTCAATTTCATCATTAGCAAAAGGACTAACGGTAGAAGTCACGTTTTCGCGACTACCCACTAGGATACTACCACCATTGGATACTAATCCAGCATCGATGTGGGTAATTTCATCACTACCTCTGTCCGCAGCGAAGGTCTGGCTTTTACCTAGACTGCTTCCTCCTGAAGTATTGGCGTCACTATCCCTACTGCCGTCGGATCCTGCAAAACGAGTCGTGAAGGTGTAGCCACTCGGCTCAGTGAACCGCAGACGTAATTCACGATCAGCAGGGACATCTTCAAAAATAGCTTGACCGTTGTTGGTCGTTACCACTTCGTCGAACACCTGATCGTTGGTTTCCAGCAATTCAACTATGACACCGTCAATACCAGCACTGCTGCGTTCTCCACTATCCTGAATACCATCGCCGTCCAGGTCTTCCCAAACAAAAGCGATAACCGTACCCGGTGCCCACAAACCCGCATCGATATTTTGATGGTCATCACTACCACGATCAGCAGCAAAGGTTTCCGACAAGCCACGACTACTCCCGCTAGAAGTATTAGGATCACTGTCCTTGGATTCGTCGTTGCCGACATCGCGGATAGTGAATTTATGAAACGCTAATTCGGTAAAGCGTAAACGCAAAGGCCGGTCGGCAGGAACGTTATTAAAGCTCACCCGACCATCAGCTTCGGTTGTAGCAGAGGCTAGTATCGTAGTACCATCCTCCTCGGTTAACTCAACATTTACACCACTCAGGCCAGCACCATTGCGCTCGCCGCTGTCCTGGATACCGTCGCCATCGCGATCATCCCAGACAAAGGCCGTAACCGTACCCGGCGCCCACAGACCTGCATCAATATTCAGGTGCTCATCACTACCGCGATCAGCAACAAAGGTCTCCGACAAACCACGACTACTCCCACTGGAAGTATTAGGATCACTATCCTTGGATTCGTCGTTGCCGACATCGCGGATAGTTAACTTATAATTCATAGGCTCCTCGAAGCGTAGACGCAATGGACGGTCAGCCGGTACATTGCTGAAGGTCACCTGGCCATTAGCTCCTGTGCTATTAGAAATCAACACGGTACCGTTTTCCTCAGTCAGTGAAACAGTTATACCACTCAGGCCGGCACCATTGCGCTCGCCACTGTCCTGGATACCGTCGCCATCGCGATCATCCCAGACAAAGGCCGTAACCGTACCCGGCGCCCACAGACCTGCATCAATATTTTGGTGCTCATCACTACCGCGATCAGCAACAAAGGTCTCCGACAAGCCACGACTACTCCCGCTGGAAGTATTAGGATCACTATCCTTGGATTCGTCGCTGACTGCGTCACGAAGCGTAAACTTATGGTCCGTCGGTTCTTCAAAGCGCAGGCGTAATGGACGATCGGCAG
>JBCCDS010000119.1:0-7107 GCA_039030655.1 Bacteroidota bacterium
AAATCGTAAGATGCCGTAAATCACTCATGACTTCGGTTTTGGTGAAAGAATCACCTTTATCTATAAGCCGAAATCTTCAATTTGTCAAGCCCCGCACCCCTGAACAGATGGGCTACCGCCGCTGCGGCGGTTTAGTTCAACTATACTTATCTGCACTGCGCATAAACCTGCTAATACTCTTCAGGTTGTTGCGCTTTTGCAGTCGTAGGACATGCTTATGTGCAACCAGCCTAAAGTTGACGTTAAATCCTGGATTGACGTTAAACGCCTCCTAGAGCAGGTTTATACGCAACTATTAACTATCGTGTCCCTCCCAGCGATCTAGTGGACTAATGATCTTGTGCCTCTCCAAATTACTCACTTTTGTATAAATCTCCGTAGTCTGACTGGAATTATGTTCGAGCAATAGCCCCCGTCGACTTTACTGTCTGAGCCCTGCCCCGCGGGGCGAGTTTAAAGCCGACAAGAATTTTGCCCTACTTTTTTTCGACTGAAAAAGTAGGAAGCAATAATTAGAGGCAAGAGGAAAGTCCGCAGCTTGACGCCAGCTGTAAACATGCTCGCTTCAAGCTTGGGCCGCAGCCTGAAGGCTACAGAACATTGCGCCGCATAAAATGCGGGCGAACAGTAGGGTAGCCTCTCAGTAGCAAAACGGCCCTCGCCGATGGCCGCAAGGCCGAGCAGTAGCCCCGTCGGCTTTACTGTCTGAGTCCCGCCTTGCGGGACGAGTTTAAAGCCGACAAGAATTTTGCCCTACTTTTTTCGACTGAAAAAGTAGGGAGCAGTAATTAGAGGCAGGAGGAAAGTCAGCAGCTTGACGCCAGTTATAAGCGTGTCCGCTTCAAGCTTGAGGCGCAGCCTTACGGCCGCAGAACCTAGCCCAGCACGCAGTGCTAAAAACCCTCCAACATCGGAATAAGGTGCCGTAGCAAAATCACAAAAGGCAACTTCCCGCGCCAGTTGCCGTAATTACTCCCGGTAAAGGCTAGTGCTAGATCGTATTCTTCCAGCACCATCATGTATTGACCACCATTGCCAGAGCCAAACAAAGCTTCCGTTTTGATGTCGCCGAATTGCAGCGCTTCACGGTACCAGAAGTAGCCATAATTGGCAGTGGTATACTTAGCGTTTTGCAGTCCGGTGAAACGCACGAAGGACATCTCTACATCGGTCGGACAAGTCGTTGACTCCGCTATCCAATCCGCACTGACAATTTGCTCGCCCTCCCAGACACCATTGTCTAACACCAGTTGGGCAATTTTCAGCATATCGCGCGGAAGCATGTTAAAAGAACCTGCGGTATAGCCTCGCCCCTGTGGATCGATTAGCCATTCATAGTTGGTTATTTCCAGTGGCTCGAATAGATACTGCCGTGCAAAATCCATGATCGTCATCCCGCTAGTCTGGGCAATAATGAGGCCGACCAGTTGCGGTTCAATGGAAGTATACTCCCAATTCAGCCCTGGCTCATGTCGCAGCGGAACATCCAAAATGAACTGCAACCAGTCCTCTGATTCAAACAAATCCGACTCTACGCAGGGGCCCCAGTCTAGAAAACATTCACTTTCCAGTCCCGACTTCATCTGGAGCAGATCCTTTACCGTGATTTTCCCTCTGGGGTCATCTTTCCAGTCTTCGAAAAAGGTCTGCAACTCATCTTCCAGCGCAAACAAGCCCTGATCAATAGCAATACCGGCTAGCAGGCTCGTCACCGATTTGAAAGAAGAGCGCGTATCGTGTAATTTATTCCGATGGAAGCCATTGAAATAGGCCTCAAAAATGATCTCTCCTTTTCGGGCAATAACTACCCCATCAATGTTGGGGTATTGGTCAGAAGCGATGACCTCACGGATGGCTTCGGTTTGATCATTGGCAACGGGCTGAGCTTTGCAGCTCGCACAAAGAAATAATAGCAAGGCTAGCAGGTGGTAGGGCATAACAATGGGTTCTACTCCTACTTTAACGACGGGGGTAGGGCAGATAGTTTGTCTACACATTTTCAACAAAGTCCCGCCTAAGGCTTTAACGAGCGACTCTTTACTGGTTTCAATCTCAAGACACATCGACATGTAGCTGACTTTTTTGATTTACGCGTCGGCATCTCCTTGTAAGAATATCGTGCAAGCTCTACTTAAAGAAATCGAGGATCGCATCGGTTATATTCGCCCATCCAGCTGTAATGGCTAAGGGAATTCTAATTACATGAATTATAATAACTGTTAAGACCATCTTCCAGATTTGCCGATTAGGTTGCTTACTATGCCTACTTTCAAGACGCATGAATAAAACAAGTATTCCAGAGGTCAAAACGATAGCCAACAAAACCGCCGGAAACCCCTGCCCTATGACCATTCTACCTATTCTAAATAATGCGGCATTGAGTAAAACTATCGCCGCGAGGGTCATCAGTCGTTTGTGTACGATGGGTGTCTTCCGCTCTTTTAAGCCGACCCCATATAAAAAGCCGAACATCAATAAATCCAGCAAATTCACCAAGAGAGATAAAATGAATGCTTATTCATGTTAGCCGTTTAAGCCTGATTTGTAGGCTAGCTTCCCTGATTGGTCCCTATCCTTCAATCTCTTGATGGCTTAAATTACCTAGACGTTACTGCCAAATGCAAAATCGACAAAGGTGATTCCCCCCTGCTACTTTAAGAGCTTAAACTCATTTATGCTTTTGAGGCGATTGCTGCAAAGAGGAGAGTTTACTTAAGCCAAATGATTGATGCCCTTAAAATAACTTTTTCATTACTTCCAACTATTCCGGAGAATGCAATCCTAATCGATTGCCTTCAGTATCTAAAAACAGCGCAAAGAAACCAGAGTCATCTGCATGGGGTGTCTTCGGCACCAGGATTTGCCCACCGCTGGGTTCCACCCGATCCAAGACGATTTGTAAATCATCGCCAGCATTGAAGTATATCGTCACGCCATTCGAGGAAGGGACATAGTCTTCTGCCTTTAACAATACGCCTACATTCATTTGATTCTCGACAGGGAAAATGCCCATCTGCATGCCTGGAGCAGTAAATTCTTCTAGCTCAATTGCTAATACCTGCCGATAAAATTCGGTGGCGCGTTCGATGTCCGTAACGGGGATCTCGAAAATGGAAACAAAAGCATTCATGGGTTCTTGTTTAGCTGCATCCATAAGCGTAGCTCCATCAGTAGGTAAGCTGGTTTTTTCAGCCGGGCGACAGCCAATTACCAAGAGTAGTAGCACTATAAAAGGGAGAGCACGTTTCATTAGCATTTCATTTTTGCCAGGACAAAATTATTTCGGGACGCTTAGATAAAATTGTAAAAATGCGACACCCCTAATTGGGCTTGTAAAATACCGAGGAAAGCAACATCTCTTCGTGAGCTAAAAAAGCCTTAGGGCTAAGTCCAGTAAACTCCTTGAAGTCTTTGATAAAATGTGCTTGATCATAATAGTCACAGTCATAGGCGACTTGTGTCAATTGCTCTGGTTCCTGGTCAAGCAAGAGTTCCAGCGCAGCCTGTAACCGAATAAGTTTTGCCAATCGTTTTGGACTAATCCCCACCTGCCGTTTGAATTTTCGCTCTAATTGTCGCCGTTGCGCATCACCTTCTTCCACAATACTTTTGATCGAGGCTTTTCCTTTTGACAAAAGCAGCGTATCCACGGTAGTCTTAACCAATTTATCAATAGTAGAAGCTTCCTTTAGCTTCGCTAAGAGAAAAGTTTCAACGGCCTTAATCCGCTCTTCCACTCCTTTGGCTACGGCGATGCTACGAGCAAGCTCACCCCCTGCCTGCTGGCCAAATAATTCTTGTATGGCGGTTTCTTTATTTGCTAATTTATCCAGCGAACCCTCGATAAAATTGGCAAAGCCAAACGGAAAAAACCGGACAGCAAAAGTATCTACGTAGCCCGTAGGTTCGATGTAAAATGGATCTATAGTTTGCCCTAACACCATGGCGCGTGGTTGCAAGATAAAGGCATCTCCAACAGTATATCGCTTGATGTCATCTCCTAGGATAAATGCCATTTCAATGGTGCCATCCGGGATAATTCGTTGCCGCTGAGGATGCTCGTCTTTGGGCACTTGCAAGCTCCAGTAGCAGCTGACCAGCGCCGCTAAGTCTGGGTGGGGTGAGTAGGTCTGATAGTTCATATATAAGTATGCCTATTTATTCACTACTATTTTTAATTAGTCCAAACTTTAGGTTTTTGAAATCAACGACCACCGTATGGTCGAAAAAATGGGCATTCCCCATTATGCCCCAGATATTCTCATGTGCTATAAAATCGCTTAAATATTGGGCGTCAAACAACCTGAGGTCTTGCAATTCAGTAGTACCTAACGTCACTTTTTCAACATCGGCAGCATAAGTGTAGTAGTATTCTCCCCAGGTAGACGTGAGGATGGAATCTTGTTTTATTGCATCGGTAGATTGTTCCCAGTTTGAAGTAGAGGTCAGCAAAGTAAATATACTTGAACCGGTGTCAAATAAGACGATTTTTTCTTCTCCGTTTACTTGTATCGGCAGGTGGACCCTGCCCCACCTATCTAAAGTTATGTCTACGTTTTCGTCGGTCTTTCGAAAAACGGTAGGAATACTGTCTAGAATAGCTAGCCTTCCAGCTGGATAGTCAATGACCAGTACTTTTTCTTTAAGTAAATTGGCTCCGATTGTTCCGATATGCTTAACCGCACTGTTACCTACTTCGGTTTCGTCTAATACCTCCCCAAAATTGGACTCGTAAAAAAGCGAAAAATCTGCCGCGGCGTATTCTTTATCTAAGGTCAGCGTCGTATTCGTAAGGTAGGGGTATCCATTGAGGGTATCAATCCTATTTACCAAGTCAGGGAAAGCGTCGAAATAAGGTTTGAAGGTTTGCCCGTAAAGCATCGTTAGATTGGCCCCTAAATCAAATTGCATGCTAAAATCATCCGCTACCCCGTCAATACTCACCGGAATATTAATCGAAGCTTTTTCATATTCTATGTCTCGAATGCTATGAGTTTCCCACTCAAAATCGACCCAAGCTATTTCTTCTTCCGCAGGTTCAGTTGTTGAAGTACAGCTTATGATCAGAGATAGAATCGATAGAAAAATTATTTTTTTAATCATTCGTTTTGCTTTTAAACGGTAAACAATAAATCATCCTCAAACTGCACATCCTTAAGCTTTTTCCCCCGCCTCTTTAATCCCGTCCAAGATCCAGGGCATCAACTCAGAAACGGTCGGGTGCACTAATACCACCCGACGGTATTCCCGGCAGGGTATCTGGCTGTGCATAATCGTAGCAAACATGTTGATGATCTCATCACCGCCTACCCCCAGGATGGAAGCGCCCAGCACAAGATCGGTCTCCCCATCTACCAGCAATTTGGCAAAACCAGCCGTCTCGCCCATTTCTTTTGCCCGACTTATTTTGGCCATGGGTCGGGTTGCCTTGAGCACTTTATCGCACTTATCCAAAGCTTCTTTTTCACTCATGCCCACCCTGCCTAAAGGAGGGTCGGTAAAGAGCGCGTAAATCGGGATTCGGTCGGATATCTTACGGCCGCCGCCGTTTAAATGATCCAGTACTATTTCAGCATCATTGACCGCCGTGTGGGTGAAAGCTCCTTGCCCGTTGACATCGCCCAGCGCGTAAACGCCGGGCACATTGTTCTGACAGTAATCGTCTACTTTGATATAGCCTCGTTCATCTAGTTGTAGCCCAATGGCTTCGGGAGCAATCGTATCGCTGTTCGGTACCCGGCCGATGGCAATCAGGAGATCGGTACCCTCAATGACCCTGGTCTGTCCAGCCTGATTTACCGATATTTGGATATTTGGATAAACCCAACTGACTGCCTCCGCTCGCGCACCGTATTCAATTTTCACCCCTTCTTCCGTCAAAAAGTCATGGATGGAAGTGGCCACATCTTCATCTTCACGCGGCATCAACTGGTCCGCCGACTGGATAATAGTCACCTCTGCACCAAAACGACGGTAGACCTGGGCCAACTCCGTACCGATATAACCGCCGCCCAGGACCAATAAATGTTCTGGCAAGCTGGGCTTATCCAGCAGTCGGGCGCTATCCATCCAGGGCACTTCATCGAATCCTTCGATCTTGGGTAGCCGCGGCCGCGTACCTACATTGACGTAGATCTTTTTGCCTTCGATCTGCCGATCACCTACCTGGAGCCGGCGCTCCCCGACGAAGTAACCGCGACCGTAGATCAGCTCCACATTTTCGCTCTCTTCCATCCAGTTGGCAAGGCCTTCGCTACTGCTATTGCGCACTTCATTCATGCGTTCACGCACTCGATCATAGGCGAGGGTAGGACCTGCGGAAGTACTAAAACCAAAAAAACCACCCCGCTTAGCCTGGTGAAAGGCCCGGGCGCTAGCTACTAAGGTCTTGGTGGGCGTGCAACCGTAGTTGACACAGCTACCGCCGACTTTCTGTTGTTCAATGACGGCAATCGAGTCGCCACTAGGAATCAGCTGCCCTAGTAAAGTGCCGGTGGCCTGGCCTGTTCCTAGTATGATATGATCGTAAGTTTTCATTGTCTGCTAAAACCTTGAGGTACTTTTAGTGGCGCGTAATCATACATATTGATATAAAGGCGTACGGGCTCCATTTGGCCTTCCCAACTAATCAAATAAACGTCAAGCAAGCCATGGCCCATTATTCCGTTCTCGGTTTCAAATCCACAACAACTTCCCTCTCGTTCAAAAGCCAATGACTCTCCATTAGGTCCCGCCAAACACTTGATAAATTTTCGCTCGTTGCTTGGACCTTCGCTATCGACCGCGCCACCGACCATGATCGGGTTTTCGGGCTTATAGCCGTAGGTAGGATCTTCGGCCATTTCTGTAAAATCAAAGGCCCCAGAAGGAGGGCTAGCCGGATAGTCCGTAGAGGCAGTCGTCTTATTAATAGTCGCCACTTTCTGACTAGTCGCGCAGCTTACACTCATTAGGAGCAGCAAGCCTAGGTAAAAATAGATCGGGCGCATAGGTGTGGGTTTTTCCTAAAGATAAAGTATACTTAGCATTACAACCCACCCCCGCAAATGAACAGCTTTCACCAAAGCATTCGTAAAGCCAACGCCACGCTTTCCTACTTCACTAGCC
>JBCCDS010000120.1:0-5926 GCA_039030655.1 Bacteroidota bacterium
GCTTCCTTTACCCTGCGAATATGGTTAGGGTTATTATCGACGAAGTAAACGTGTCGGCCTTGCTGATGCAGGTATTTGCCGATAGTGATGACAAAATCATTGGCCCCGATGAATAGCACACCTGAGCTACTTTCCTGAATGACGCCCAGCCATTTCGCGACTAGCCTGGCCGTAGTAGCATTGATCAAAACGGTGCCCAGTACGATTAGAAATACCAGCGGAGTGATGTACTCTGCGCCACTTTCACCCGCCCTTACCAGCTCCAAGCCAAACAAAGAAGCAATACCCGCCGCGACGATACCACGCGGCCCGACCCAAGAGATGAAGAGTTTTTCCCGAAAACTCAGATTGCCCCCATAGGTACTGACAAATACAGCCAGTGGACGCAGGACCAAGGCTACAAAGCCAAACAAAGCTAAGGGGCGCCAGTCTGCTACCAATAGGCGCAAATCATCCATCTCCATATTGGCCGCTAGCAGGATAAATAACATCGAGATCAACAAGACACTGATCGACTCTTTGAAGGAAAGGATCTCATTAATCCGTGGTACATCTCGATTGGCTAAGACCAGCCCCATCACTACCACGGACAACAGCCCGGATTCATGAGCCAACTCGTTGCTCCCCACAAAGATGAGCAGCACAAAGGCTAGGATAAATACATTGAGCAGATAGTGTGGTACCGCTTCTTTTTTAATGATCAAATACAGCAGATAGCCGCCCAGTCCTCCCAACAAAAAGCCCGTAATGATAACCCCAAAAAAGGTCATGAATGCTTGACCAGTATAGACCATTCCCGGATCGGCCGAACGGACGAACTCGAAGACGATAACCGCCACCAGTGCGCCGATGGGGTCGATCAAGATACCTTCCCATTTAAGAACAGTCGCTACGTTGCGATTGAGCGGAATGTTCTGTAGGATGGGGGCAATGACCGTAGGACCAGTAACGATAATCAGGCTGCCAAATAGAAAACTGATCGGCCAGCTGAGCCCCATGATGAAGTGATCGGCCAAGCCAGCACCGATAAAGGTGATCAGACTACCGATAGATATAAGTCGTAGAATAGAACGCCCTACTGATCGGGCCTCTCGAAAACGCAGCGTCAGGCCACCTTCAAATAGGATAATACCGATGGCCAAGCTGACAAAGTGGGCCAGTAAGTCATTGTTAGGAAAAATGCCGTGACCGTGGCCATCCAGGCCGGTATGATAGATGGGGTCGAGCCATTTGCTACCATCAGCCGTCAGTAAAGTAGCGATGGGCCCAACCAGCAGACCGGTCAAAATCAAGGGTAAGATAGCCGGCACTTTAATGCGCCAGGCGAGCCATTGTGCAAAAATCCCAAGAATGATGAGGCTGCCGAGTTCGACCATGCGTGTTATTTAGGTGGCAATAAACGCTCAGGCTACTGCCCGGCAAATTTGCCGCCAATTTTCTATCCAAACAAATCTCCTAAGCCTCCGGGCAGCATATTGCCCATAGCTGCTTTGCCTTGCTCAGCCTCATAGGCTGCAGCTTGTTCCAAAGCACGGTTGATCGCTACCAGCAGTAGGTCTTCTACCGCTTCGTGATCGCTCATCTCCAGCTTTTCTGGATTGATACTCACATTGGTGATCTCGCGGGCACCGCTACAGCTCACCTGGATGGCACCATCTTGAACCTCAGCCGTAAAAGAAGCTGCCGCTAGCTGCTCACGCATCTTCTTTTGCATTTCTTCCATTTGGCTCATCATGTCTCCAAACATCTGCTCAGAATTTTATCTAAAAAACACTAGAAATCAATTGCAGTTGCAAAGCAAGCATAATTGCGATTAGAACCACTACCTTTGCCCCGCAAATTCTAAACGAACTATGGGATTACTACAGGATAAAGTAGCACTCATCACGGGCGGTTCCCGTGGCATTGGCGCTGCTCTCGTACGCGCCTTCGCCAAAGAAGGTGCCAAGGTAGCCTTTACTTACCGCTCTTCTGCCGATTCGGCCAACGCATTAGCAGCAGAAGTAGGTAACGAAGCCAAAGCCTACCAAAGTGACGCCGCCGATTTCTCCGCTGCCGAGGCCCTTGTCAAAGCCGTACTCGCTGACTTTGGCCGTATTAATGTCTTGATCAATAATGCCGGTGTAACTCGTGACACGCTCATGTTACGCATGAACGAAGAACAGTGGGATGTAGTCATGGACAACAACCTAAAGTCCGTTTTTAACCTTACCAAGCACGTCATTCGCCCGATGATGAAGAGCGGTGGTGGGTCCATCATCAATATGTCCAGTATCGTTGGTGTACAAGGCAATGCCGGACAGGCCAATTACGCCGCTAGTAAAGCTGGCATCATCGGCTTTAGCAAGTCGATTGCGAAAGAAATGGGCTCCCGTGATCTGCGCTGTAACGTTATCGCGCCTGGTTTCATCCAAACCGATATGACCGATGAGCTGCCAGAGCAGGTACGTGATACCTACCTGGCCAACATCCCCCTGAAGCGTTTTGGCCAGCCCGCAGAAATTGCCGGGGCATGTATCTTCCTGGCCAGTGATTTAGGCAACTATGTCAACGGACAGGTGCTCAACGTTGACGGTGGACTTAGCTAGGCCACTGCCCCCTACCAAATAAGACTATTTTACATCATCCGACATTCGACCCTCCCGTCGAATACTATCTTTGTATAAATTCAATTGCAGTTGTCAGATCGACGCCCCGTCATTGACGTCATCATCCCCGCTTATAACGAAGAGGCCAGTATCGGTCTGGTCGTAGAGGAGATACCTAAAGACTGGGTACGAGAGATCATCGTATGCAATAATAATAGCCGTGACCGTACCCCTGAGGTAGCCCGTGCAGCCGGAGCCACCGTCGTTGATCAACCCAAAGCGGGCTACGGCAGTGCCTGCTTAGCTGGCATGGCTCATATTGCTGCCCAACCCCAAGACCAACATCCCGATATCGTTGTCTTTTTAGACGGCGATCATAGCGACTATCCCGAACAATTAACAGAAGTAGTAGCACCAATTTTGGAGCAAGACTACGACTTGGTAATTGGCAGCCGAGCGCTAGGAGATTTAGAAAAGGGGGCTATGCAGCCTCAGCAAATCTTCGGCAACTGGCTAGCTACCAACCTCATCCGACTGTTTTACAAATACAGTTTCACAGATTTAGGCCCCTTTCGTGCCATTCGCTGGCCTGAGCTTCAGGCCCTCGGCATGAAAGACCCCGATTTCGGCTGGACAGTCGAAATGCAAGTACGGGCCGCGAAGCAAAAATTGCGTTGCACGGAAGTTCCCGTCCGTTACCGCAAGCGCATCGGTCAGTCTAAAGTGTCGGGTACCATCCGAGGCACCATCCTGGCTGGACACAAAATTCTGTGGACCATCTTCAAATTATTATAGTTATGAACCTGGCAGCATTTATCGTTCTGGGTATCTATACGCTGGCTTTGACTTACATCACCATCTACTGCGTGATGCAATTCAATTTACTTTACCACTACAAGCGCAAGCGCAGCCCCAATGAAAAAGTGGAGGCGCTTTTAGAAGCCGCGAGTCGTGAAGAGAGTACCAAAGTTGAACAGCCGGTTTTAATGGAGGATAGGACTTCCGCAGGTCCTAACCTTCAACCTACTTCTACTGGCTTTGATGACCACGACTACCCCATGGTCACGGTACAACTCCCGATTTACAACGAATACTTCGTAATCGGGCGGCTCATCGATGCGGTTGCCCAATTCGATTACCCCAAAGACCGCTTTGAGATCCACATTCTTGACGATAGCACCGATGAAACGGTCGAAGTAGTAGCCGCTAAAGTAGCGGAATACAAGGCCCTGGGTTTTCAGATTGAGCAGATCCAACGCGAAAAGCGCCAAGGATTTAAAGCAGGAGCCCTTCGTGATGGAATGGTTCATGCCAAAGGAGAGTTCCTCGCCATTTTTGACGCGGATTTTGTGCCTGAGCCAGACTTCCTGCAGCGTACCATTCCCCACTTCCGCGACCCAAAAATTGGTGTCGTTCAGACCCGTTGGGAGCACATCAACCAGAACTACAGCCTGATCACTCAACTACAGGCTATCCAGCTTAACGTCCATTTCACCGTAGAACAAAAAGGACGGGAAAAGGGCGGTCACCTACTCCAATTCAACGGAACGGCCGGTATTTGGCGCAGAGCAGCGATCGAGGCTGGCGGCGGCTGGGAAGCCGATACGATTACCGAAGATCTCGATCTCAGTATCCGGGCTCAGCTAGCCGGTTACAAGATTACCTTTCTCGAAGAAGTGGGCTCCCCTTCCGAATTACCGGTAGAAATGAACAGCTTTAAAAGTCAGCAGCACCGTTGGATGAAGGGCGGAGCCGAAACAGCCCGCAAAATGCTACCTAAAGTATGGGGATCCAACCTGCCTTTGGCCAAAAAAATCTACGCCACGAACCACCTGCTGGCCAGTACGATCTTCGTCTTTGTTTTCATCTGTGGAGTATTCAGCGTCCCACTCTTATTCTTTCTGGGGGACCTGATCGAGTTTGGCATCAGCAAGAATTTCTTTGCCATATTCTTAGTAGGTCTGCTGTCCATTATTGCTATATACTACGTGGCCAACGTACAGTCTCCCGCCAACCAGGAGCAGAGCTTTGCCCGCTCAGTTTATAAATTTGTGATTCTATTCCCACTTTTTCTGGCCCTAAGCATGGGCCTTAGCCTCCATAATACCGTGGCAGTTATCCAAGGTTGGATCGGAAAGAAGAGTCCCTTCGTACGCACCCCGAAGTTCAACATCTCTGATCGGGCCAAGCAGCTAAAAACCGGCAAATACCTCAACGGCAAGCTCAACCTGATCACCTTAGGTGAAGGCTTTTTGTGCTTGTATTTCATTGCGGCTGTCGCAGGAGCTTTCTATCTACAGAACACCACTTTTATTGTCTTCCACTTGTTGCTAGCGCTCGGCTATGGCACCATTTTTTACTATAGTCTGAAGCATCTGCGGTATAGCCGTTAAGCAAGGTTAGAGTTGCTCACCACGCAGTACTTATCTTAATCAAAAAGCCCGTCCCGCATTGGAGCGAGACGGGCTTTCGGTATCCCCGCGCTCCGCGCGAGGATTGGTTGAGGGTTCCCGCGCGGAGCGCGGCAACACCGCTTAGTCTACGATCATTCGGCGGGTAGCCGTCTTGTCCCCCATAGTCAGGGTGTAGGTCAGCACGCCCTTGGCGCCGTTCAGATCACTAGCTTCTAGGTTCAACTGGTTGTAGCCAGCTGCTCCGTCGATCTCCCGTATCAGGATCGTACGACCGATCGCGTCCTGTATCAGCAGCGTGGCGGTACCCGCCTCTGGCAAGTTGAACGCAATCTGGGTTGTCGTACGGAAGGGGTTGGGCGTGTTCTGCTCCAGGGCGAAGCCTCTCCCCCCGCCCTCTCCGGAGGAGAGGGAGCCGAAATCAAGGCTTAAATCAGCTACCCCGCCCGTCAGCGGGTAAGCTTCCGCTAGGGTGATGCGATCCGTCATCGTCAGTAGGTCGCGCAGCTCGGCATTGCGCGTAGCGCGTACTTCCAGGCTGAACAAGGGTGCTAAGTCGCTGGACGAGCCGAAGTCGGCCAGCGACGCGGTGGCATCATCGTAAGAGATCGCGATCAAGCCTTCGGCGATGCGCTCCAGGCTCACGTTCTGGGCCGTCAGCTGATGGTAGTCGATGTCTACCAGCTCTAGCCCAGCAGCCAACTCCAGGGTGCCCTGAAAGCCGTACAGCTCCTTAGCCGTGAAGGCTACTGTGTAGATGTTGCCAGTTGTCAGTTGTTGGTTGTCAGTTGTTAGAGCAGCGGTAGAGCGAGCGTCATCATCATTTTGAGCGTTGCCAGCAATGGCCCCTTCGGATACATTACCCATCTCTAGGGCAACGAAGTCAGCGCCCAGGATGTCGCCGGGTAGGTCATTCTGGTTGTAGAC
>JBCCDS010000121.1:0-5915 GCA_039030655.1 Bacteroidota bacterium
AATTAGAATTGATTATTTTCAATACAAATAACGAAAGACTTAGGTATTACTTAGAGTTTAATAGATACAATGAAGCATTTGATCTAATTCCGATTCTCGAAAATGGATTAGAATTATTTGATGACGATTTACCAATATTTCACAAGCTAGTTTTTTATACAAATATTTCAATTACATATATACTGAATCAAAAACCAAGAATTGCACAAGAATGGAATTCAAAAATTTTGAACGAGAGGAGAGTAAAAGTCAGGAGAGACCTCATTTTTTTAGCAAAAACCTTAGAAATAATTATATTTTACGAATTAAGTGAATTAAACTTATTAGTTTATCGACTTGATTCTTATAGTCGATTTGGAACTGGATCAGTAGTATATAGAAAATTTGCAAAAAAATTTACTGGTTGTATGCGGGTTCTAGTTAGCAGCAAAGAAGAGTGGGAGAAAGAAATAGCTTTAAAAGAATTTAAAAGCAAATTAGAAGTTAAAAGCGCATTAAATATATCCGGTAAAGAAAGTATTTTGAACTGGGTAAATTTACAATTATCATCTTCTTTGTAGTGAACCTAGAGGATTATCCTCACATTTGATACATCGCCAACTCGAAACTATCAGACAAATTCCAACCTCAAATACCTACGCCCGCTTATACAATGCTCCACTACTATGAATTTCACCTCCTAATCTCGGGAGGAGCAATTGACCAGCACGCAGCCCCTTAGTAAACTGCCTGGGCGTCATTCCCGACAAGCGTTTAAACTCCCGGTTGAAGTGGGGCTGATCACTATAATCAAATTGATGGGCCACTTGAGTCAAGGGTAATTTCGGGGCCTGCTGAAGGCACTTCATAGCACTATTGAAGCGGTGAATACTGATGAATTTGGTCATCGGAAATCCGAGCTCCGCATTGAGTTTGCGATTGAGGTCGCGCTCCCCTACCCCTACCTTGCGGGCGATCTTGGCAACCCCCTGTTGATAACCGTGGGTTTTTAAATGAAGATCCAGCAAGGGATAAAGCAGCCGTCGTTTCTTCACTTTTCCCAGACGTTGCCACAAATGTTTTTCTATCCAGCTTATTTGAACAGTCGGATCATCACTATCTCCAATCTGCTCCCATAGTTGCAAGAGCTTTTTATCCAGCGTGAGACTCAAAGGAACGGACTGGCCCGTGTATTCGTTTAAAGGCTTTCCGTACAACTGCAACAATGCCCCCGGTTGTAGCACCACCCGAATGGAAGTCGTCCGATGCATCCCCTTCAACTCGGTCGGGAAGATCGCTGAGGAGACCAAGTTTTCTGGTGGTACTTGAACATTCTTTAGTTGCCCATTGCTCAATAGAGGAGGATAACCGCCATAAAAAGAGAACAGCAATCCATTGACAAAACTTGGCAGAAACAAAAAACTGCCAGGTAATGGTTGCTCATTATCAAAATAGAAAAGCTCATAACGTTGAACCACTGAACGTAGCTCCTTACTGGGGAAAAAGATTTGTGTTTTCATGTCCTTGTGCTTAGTGTGCTAATTTTACGATCTCAATCTCTACCCTTCCAGACGCCTACAAGGAGGAAATTCCACAAGGCAGATATATTTTTTTCCGCCATATCCGGAAGAATTGCCAGCTCCCGTCTTCATTTCGTTAACTTTCAAGCAGAATCATCCTACTACTCTCCACAAAAATCGCAAACACTACGACCAATCATGCCTACCCAGACAGATTTTCAACAGCTCTTGCTGAGGGAGATCCTCAAGAAATATGCACGTAAATCCGACGCTACCTCCGCCCTGGAAAAGGTGCTTTCCGTCGGACGCGATAGTATCTCGCGCCGCCTGCGCGGTGACACCAGTCTTACCGCCCAAGAGGTGTTTATCCTCGCCCGGCATTACCAGATTTCGCTGGATCAGTTAGTGCACGAGGGGCAACAGGAAGCCATCTTTCGCTACAATGGTTTTGGCCCACCCATTACCAATTTTCTGGATTACTTGCACCAAATTCACCACCAGATCAGCGTCTTTAGCCAACGGCCCAATTTTCAGGTGCGCTATGCCACTCGGGAAATCCCCATTTTCATCTACATGATGTTCCCCAAGCTACTGACCTTTAAACTCTACGTATACGGCCAGACTACCTGGAAGTTTGACTACCTAAACACCGTCGATTTCCACTTTGATTTACTAACACCGCAAGAGTTGGGAGTTGCTAAAGAAACGGCCAGCATCTACTGCGCCAACTCCAGTAAAGACTATTGGACAATAACCATTCTCGAGCAGACGCTCAATCAACTGGAATATATGGTGATCGCCGGGCGGATCAAAGAAGCGGCCACTGCCTTAGCGCTGGTAGACGCTTTTCAGAAAATGATTGACCATGCACAGGCGATGGCTGCTCAGGGGCAGAAATTTTTGCCCGGAAGGACGCCCAACCAAGACAACGGCCGCTTCGAGCTATTCTACAATGAATTTGCCGATACCAATAATATGATCTTAGCCACCTCCGATCAACAGGCAGCTCTTTTCCATACCTTCGACACCCCTAATTTTCTCTTTACCACCGATAGCCGTATCTGTACTACGGTAGAAAATTGGTTTGATACCACCCTGGGTAATTCGACCTCCATTAGCGTTCATTCTGGGCTAAACAGGAATAAGTATTTCAATCGGCTTTCTCAACGCCTGGAGCAAACTAAGCGGAGGATGGAGTTGGCTTACACCTAGAGACCTCTAGCTCATTCCTTTAATTACTATAGTTGTTGGATTTGTACTTCCGCAGGTCTTCCGGTAGAATCGAGCTCGCACCGCAATACTGTGGGATTGCTAGAATCGAGATCACCAATTACCAGGTCTCGACTCTCGATTCTCGAAAAGCTGATGACATCAGTTTGGTCTCGCTTCTGCTAAGACCTGCGGAAGTACAAAAAGACCTATCTACTCCAGCAGCAGCCGTTGCCGTGCCCAACGATCACCCTGATACAGCCGAAGGACATAGGTTCCCTTGGGTAAATCCAGTCGCAGATGAGTCGTCGGCGCAGCTAAATTAGCCGACCATACCAACTGCCCCAGGCTATTAAACAACTCTGCCTGAGTTCCTTCGCCGTAAGGGTGCTCAATGCGCAGTTCACCGCCACTTGGGTTAGGACTAATGGTAAAAGGTGCATCCAGACTAGCTTGATTGGTCGAGGAGATAAAGTCATCACATGCTAGCACCAGGCTAGTATCAGCACTCAAATCAACGCTTTGAGTGATCAGCTCACCACCGCAATTGTAGCGTAACTCGTAGAGCCCTTTGAAGCCACGGACGATGGCCAGGCCAGCCTCGTCGGTTTGTACCTCTTCTTCCGTCCACCATTCGTTGAAGAGCTTATTGACGAAAGTTTCACCGGAGGATGTCATCGTCCAATCCGTTCGAAACAGATTAGCACCAGGGTTTTGCCAGGTATCTACATCCCAGAAATTCCAAAAAAGGAAACCCTCCATACTAGGGTGGCTGAAAGTGGCGGTCAGGAAGTCGTCCAGATACCGAGCAGCTAGCTCTTCGCCAACGGTGGGCGGCAGATCAAATTCGGTGATTTTAGCCGGTAAGCCAAAAGCATCATAGAACTCATCGTAGGTAGCCAAAACTCGGGGAATGCCATTGAGATTTCCGCCGATGTGGCCCTGAATACCAATTCCCTGTAAGGGAGCACCAGCATCGATCAATTCCTGAAGGTGAGTCATGAGTACATTAAAGGGGCCAGAACCCGGTGGGTTATTGAGGGTCAGGGTGGTAAAATCATTGTGAAATAGCTCAGCTTCTGGTGCATTTTCTGCAGCCCACTCAAAAATCTCCGCGTAGACTTCCCGTCCATTTGCATAACCCGGCTCACCAGCTAGCGCATTGGCTAAACTAGTATTGGAGACGGTCTCATTAATTACATCCCAGTCTGTAATCTGACCAGCAAGCCCTGGCGTATTCAAGATGGTTTCAAGATGGGTCTGTACGCGCTCCAACAAGTAGGAGGTATTATTGGCATTTTGCTGCATATCGCTAGGTAGATTCTGCCAACCGGGCCATACCAAGACATGCCCACGAATGTTGATCTCGCGGTCACGCAACCAAGCCACGGCATCAATTACCTCTTGGTTGGTAGCCAGCCACTCCTCTTCCCAGGCCGGCCATTTCAAGTCATTTTCAAATACGACCCAATTGAAGCCGTGACCTTCACCATCGAGATTGACCAGGCGATCCTGGAAGATCAGGTTAGCGCAGTTGTTATTGCCAAGGCGACAAGCTTTGATTGCTGTACCGAAGGCAAACTCATGGCGCTGCATGACCACTTCTACTTCGGCGTTTGGTACAGCAACGCCAGTAGTGGTTTGGGTAGTGATCGCTAAATCAGCTTTGCGTAACTGCTCGATCCGGTCTGCAGCTACGGATCTCCAGGGAGCATCCATAGCTGAGCCATCATAATTAGTCGGATCGAAGGTATTTGGCAGATCATTTAAATCCGCTGAATCGCCATAATTAAGTACGGTAAAACCGCCTACCTCTAATACCTGCGCAGCTGCCCCAAGATGGAAACCAATCTGCAAACCTCCCGGATTGTGATTACTCAGATTGGCTTCAATCGCCACGAAATAGCGCGTCCACTCTTCCGGTACATCAAGCGAAGTGATGAATTCTTTCTGGTAATTTCCGGAAACAGTTTCTTCCACGACCAGACTGACTAAGCCCGGACTACCACCCGTCGAGCGCAGGTAAAAGGTCCATAGCAGTACGTCTCCCTGTTGGATATTGGTAGTATTCTGAATAAAAAGTCCTGCATCCCAAGGGTTATTTCCTCCTTGCCCGATACTGACTAAACGGGAACGGCTGAAAATCTGATCCGATACACTAATATTGCTGCTAGTGCTCCCCCAGTTATAGGCTGCTTGCCAGATGCTTTGCTCATTATTCGCAATTACGTAGTTGGCTGCTGGTAGACCGTAATCATTGGCCAACTCCATCTGCAGGTTTGTATGGTAGGTATCCTGGCTCAGCAAAACGGTGCTGCCGGCAAAAAAAAGCAGAGCCGCTAATAGTGTACTTATTTTCATCATTTCTATTGCTCCTTGTACTGAAGTGATTTAGACTTTTGTAATCCGACTGCGCGGAAAGCCAAATAAGCGAGGATAGTATTGCTTGTAGAATTCCTCAAGCTGAAGAGGCAACTCCCCTTGATGAACTGCATTTGGCTTCATACGAACAGTCGCCAAGGTAGTATAAAAACTCTACCTTTGTGGGTCCGTGAAAAAGCTCGCTCATCAAGTCGAAAAATGGATTGATTACAAAGTCCTACCGGAGCCCTTAGAGCTACCCGACCACTTCACCTTCCCCTACTATTACGAGCCGCATCCGCTGGCCTTGCTCGCCAGTCAAGAATTGCAGGAATACCTATTGAATCAGCAAGTATGGCAACACGACTTTGGTAAGCCCGACAGTCAGGAACTGGGTGCCCTCGGTAAGATGTTTGGCGTTTTAGTGGTGCAAGACGCAACAGGCCGACTGGGTTACCTCGCTGCTTTTTCAGGAAAGCTAGCAGATAGCTATCAGCACGCTCATTTTGTGCCGCCTGTTTACGACTTATACCAAGATGCTGGTTTTTATCAGGAAGGCGAATCGGCCATCAATGCACTCAATCAACAGGTAGCCACCCTCGAAAATGAGCCCGCTTACGCAGCCGCTAAAAAAGACTATTCGCGTACTGAGCAAGCTTACCGGGAAGCGCTGGCCGAATTGAAGAAAAACATGAAACTGGCAAAGACGGTGCGCCGCCAGCGACGGCAAGCAGCCCAGGCTGCATTAACTGCCGAACAATTCTCCCAACTCGAAGAAGAACTGAGCCAGGAGAGTATTGCCTGGCGTTTTCGCGAGCGCGATTTAAAGCGCGATTGGCAGGCCCG
>JBCCDS010000122.1:0-4891 GCA_039030655.1 Bacteroidota bacterium
CAGATTGACTAAAGCAAAATCTTTCCAGGCCGTCTTAAAACCGGTGATGTAAGGGGTGCGCTTCAACTGCGCCACTGCTTCATCTTGCTCCAGCAGATCTTTCCAAATGACAATTTCACCAGCCAGTCCGCTGAATTCGACCCGACGCGTATCGTAGATGTAAGCCGAGCGTTCGCTGTTGCCGTCCCGTCCTTCGGTGATATCATTGATGATGTACTTCCAGTGTTTCCCCAGGATCCGCATCAGAATTTTCAGGTCTTTTAATCCTGATTTCAATTCCTGAATCGCAATGAGGTCGAAGGAACTGATGACTTCAGCAATGTAGAAGTAGGCTTCGGGCTGTCGGGCCTTCAGATGGCCAAACTCCTTGATGTTCCAACTGGCCAGCAATAAGTTTTTATTGTTCTGTTTGCGCAGCCGGACGGATTTTAAGGACTTCCGCAGGTCCAACAGTTTTTCGATGGTCCGCATCTTCTCCTCGTCCGTAAAGTTAGGGAAGATGAGGGCGTATTGTTCTTTCTTAGGGTCCGTAATCGGACGCAGGTCATTATACCAGGGCATGTTAATAGAATTAGGTTATTACCAATTTATGGTCCCTTTTCTATAAATGTTACCCTGCTAAGTAATAAGTCATAGGGATTTCGTCATGTGGACTGACTATTTCACAGTCCAGCCGCACTCAGCAATTCTGCTAAGCTTTCACCCTGAGTTGGTGCTAGATCAATTTCCAATGTATTTTTGGTTTCACTCAGTAAATGCTCAAGGTGGCCGAAGCTCAAGGTCTCTCCCGTATGTGGATCTATTCGGTAGGCAATCACATCTACCCATTCATTCATCGGAAAATTTAAGCGATCACCGCTATAGTAACCACGGTGAAATTCATAAACGCCTAATTCATAGGAATAGAGTTCGACTACTCCTTCAAAAGATCGGAAGGCAATAGCTACAAAAGTATGGGCATCGCTTTCTCCATTGAGCTTAACAATGATGGGCTCAATGTAAGTATCTACATTCATATAGCGATCAACATTATACCAGTCGCCAAAGCTTACGTTCGCTTGGTAGGGATACAGTAAGGACGAAGAGTCAATTATCGAAGGAGGGGCGATCTGGCCTCCATCATGTTCTTGGTGGCCTTGATTATAGTCCCTACTGCCGTCCGAATTGATCGTTATACAATCTACTCTAGCTATCTGCTCGCTTGGCAAGCCATTTTGATCGGCTCGAAAGAGGGTATCACAAACTTGCCGCATCGGATAGACTACCTCATTATGGTCTATTCCTAGTCGTCCGCTTTCATTAGCGATCCAACCATAAATAGCATCAATCTCCGCATCACTTAAATGCTCATAGCTACTCATTATAACTGGGCTCCAGTCCTTCCAGGATAACAGGGCTAATGGATCCCCAGCAGCGATCATGCTTTGTGAATTCCGCGTGAAATCACGCAACCACTGTGCCTCGCGAAACAGGTGGACGTTACCTAAAGCAGGCCCAGTCATATCATCCCTCAAATTAGCATTATGACAAGCCGCGCATTGACTACGAAAAAGGGCTTCGCCTTGGTTCACCGCTGCGGCCATGGGTAACTCCAACTCTTGATCACTTAGCTGCCAGTTGCCAGCTGCATTCTGGACAAACTGCTGCATGTCTTCTTGGAAGTAGGTACCGGGCAAATGGACTTTTAGTGGGGCCTCCGCTGAAATCTCACTGCCCTCCAGCAGTTCCAGCCTAAACATCCCGCCACTTTCTAATAGGCGGCCGTCATCGGCTACGGTCGATAGTCTGTAGAGGATCATCTCTTGTTTGGTCAAGGCAGTAGTGAAGCGAAACTGCGCAGCTTCCCCTTCGTCGCAGGCAAAGGAGTTAGCACTGATTTCAATGCGGAGGCCGTGCTCCGTCTGCAAGCTAGTATCGACTCCGCAGGGTACGGTAAAGGTCTCGGAAGGAATAGTCGGTTGCCAACTAGCTGGAGGGTTCTGACAGCTAGTATATAGTAAAATTAGTAGGAGGGTGGAATAAAGCGTTGGGCGCATAATTTTTTCGTTTGTTCTCCATTGAAAACAAGCGAAAAGGAGCTAGGCCGAAGAGAAACTCTTATTTAGAATGAGTTGGTATAAAAAATAGTCTTCTCTAGCTAAGCCGATCTGTTACTGATATAGCGGGAAGGCATAAGACCTGCCCATACGGACCCGCACTGGGCGGAAGTACTAAAAAAGATTAAAATAGAGCTCTAGTGCTTCCTCACTAACCGCCCTACGCGCCCGCGCAAAGTCGGTCATAGGTCTACCCTCCTGGGGAACTACTCTGGTCGCAAAAAAGTATACGCTCCCTTCCCGCTCGGCGTAGCCGACGAACCAGCCGGTATTATGCCCTTCCCGGATGGCCCAGCCCGTTTTTCCGCTGAGACGATAGTGGGGTGTTTCTTCGATCAGCAGCATCCGTTGGATGATTTCGAGCGTGCGTTCGCTGATGGGGAGCTCCCCCTGATAAAGCCGTTGGAGAAAATCGATTTGTTCCCAGGGACTGATCGTAGAGCTGCCCTCCAACCAGAAGAGATCAATATTAGAGCTGTCTACGTTCATTTGCCCGTAGTCCAGGCGCTCCAGATATTCGTTCATGCGATCTGCACCGATCCTGCGGGCCACCTCCTGATAACAGGGCACACAGGAAAATTGGAACGCTTGGCGAAAAATCAAATCCTGCTCCCAGATTACCATACCGCGCGGACTGCCATCCCAGCTAAAGAGGGTGCTATCGTCTTCTACAACGCCCGTTTCCAAAGCAATGATAGAGTTGGGGATTTTAAAAGTTGAGGCCGGCAAACTGCCCTGACGGACGTTGGAAAAGTCATTGGAATAGTAACGTCCTTCCTGCGGATTAAAGAGCAGGATACTCCCATCAAGTCGGGCTGTATCCAGAATAGCCTGCCATTGGTCCAGAAGGATTTCTAAGGCCGGTTCGGTCATTACCAATTCCTCCTCAGAAATGGTGTCCGTCTTGCTGCAAGCACTCAGCGTCAATAGTAACAAGAGTGGGAAAAGGAATTTCATCAAATGGCTTTACAATAAAGGTCGCCTTTTTCAATTTATGTAGTTTTACCGGCAATATGAGTCTGCGCGATCAAGTCGTTTTTTTGCTAAGTGCATTAGGTGCTATTAATGGCTTTGCCTTGAGTGCCTACTTCTTGTTTATTCTAAAAACCAGGACTTTTTCCGAAAAGCTGCTCGGGGGGCTGCTATTCGTACTAAGTGTAAGAATTATCAAATCAGCCTTCAAGCACTTCAATCCGCATTTATTTGAGGTATTTATTCAAGTAGGCCTTTCCGCCTGTGCACTGATTGGCCCCTTTCTTTATCTCTACACCATTAGTGTTACTCGCCCCAAGCACCAACTCGAGCAGCGGTGGTGGCATCATGTATTGCCCTTTGTTATTATCATGTTAGTGCTTAGTCTAACCTATCCGTACTACGATGGTCGTTATCAGTGGAGCTGGCGGATTGTCACCCTGATCTATGAGCAATGGCTGTTGTACTTAGTCTTGGCGGCTTGGCAAATGCGGTCAGTTTTTCAGCGACTTTTTCAGCGATCGGAGCGCCTCGACGATCAGGAAGTGCTACTGCTCAATGTATACGTCGGCACCTTTATCATTTGGTTGGCTTACTGGACTTCCTCCTATACCTCCTACATCGTCGGGGCGCTCTCGTTTTCGTTTATCCTTTATCTGTCCTTGTTCTTGTGGGTTTTCAGAAAGCGAGCTCGTAGAACAGAGACACCGACAACAGTTGTGATCAAGTACGCTAATAAACAGCTGTCCGAAGAGGAGCTTGTCGAAATTCAACGGGGGCTGCATCAGCTCTTTAATCAGGAAAATATCTACCAAAACCCCAAACTTAAGTTGGCCGACTTAGCGGGTTATCTAGGAACCTCTCCCCATCAGTTGTCGCAATACCTCAATGACAACCTGGAAAAAAGCTTCAGCCAATTCGTCAACGAGCACCGCATCGCAGCAGCGAAGGTTTTGTTGATTGATCAACCGCAGTTTACGGCTGAAGCCATCGGCTATGATTGTGGTTTCAACTCCAAATCGACCTTCTTTAGCACTTTTAAAAAGTTGGTGGGTTGTACGCCAGCAGTGTATCGCGAGCGTCACTAGTTACTTTCCTATTTTTTCTGGTACGGAATTATAGTTCTGGACTTTGGACCTGGTTGTCGGGCCTACATTTGGTGCTATACCCAAGTCTATCCAACCAATGAAAACTATTTACGGGCTTTGCCTGATTCTACTCGCCACTGGTAGTCTACTTGCCCAATCTGAAGAAGATCAAGTGCGGGAGGTACTAAACGAATATTTGCAGGGGACTTCCTACACTTATCCAGATCGATTAAAAGAGATCTTTGCGACGGAAGCGAATCTATACGTTCCCGATGGCGAAGATGGATTAAGAACCATCCCCATTCCTGAATACATCGACTTTTTCAAAAAGGAAAATGAAGGGGAATTCACTGGCCGCGAGGGTAAAATAGCGGCTATTAGCATTCATGGTAGCATGGCCTATGGGAAGGTCGTAATTGAAGTACCCGCTGGTGGTTTCCGCTTCATTGACCTGTTTTTGTTGCTGAAGTTAGGTCCGGACTGGACCATTATCAGTAAAGCCGCCACCCGCGAACCCTATACGCCCAGCGAAATACCTGCGGAAGTACAAAATCAAATAGATGAGTTACTAGTGGACTTTAGTGGCCCCGATCATCCTGGAGCTAGTATTGCTGTTTTGCGACAAGGGGAAACGATTTTCGAGCGATCCTACGGGATGGCGAACCTCGAATATGACCAGCCGATGAACGAGCAGACGCTGGTAGCCCTGGGCTCCGTTTCTAAGCACTTTACCAC
>JBCCDS010000123.1:0-4470 GCA_039030655.1 Bacteroidota bacterium
CCTGGCAACCAACTGGATTGTGTAACCAACATGATTCTGCTCACCTCCGCCGACAACCCCGGACAGGGCATTGAGCATAGCTGGACGGATGATAGCGGCGCAGAAGTGGGGACCAATAGTACATTCAATGCCAGTCAAGCTGGTACTTATACGCACACTGCGACCAACCTCACCAACGGTTGTACGGCCACCGATCAGTTTGTCATTACGCAGAGCGGCGATTTGCCCCAACTCAGCGTAGATCGCACTTATGAATTAAGTTGTGATTCCACTAGCCTGGACATCAGCGTTGAAGTCGACAACTTTAATGGCCCGGTCGACTTTAACTGGACAGGTCCAAATGGGACTATGGGTATGGACGCTACGCTTAGTGGAGTTACCGCGCCAGGAGCTTATACAGTTACCGCCTTCCGGCCCGACAATATGTGTAGCGGGATGCTGACCATTAACGTAACTCAAAACATTGCGTCTCCTACAGCTACCCTGACTTCCGACGGGGATCTCAACTGCCGCGACACAGAAACTTTTGTACGAGCTACGGCTAATCCAAATTACATCTACAGCTGGACGACTGCCAATGGCAGTATTGTAGCAGGTGCAGATGCTGAAGCTGCCCGAGTGGCGGCTGGTACCTACAGCTTGATGGTAACGGACCAAACCAACGGCTGTAGTGATGACTTTAGCGTCAGTGTAGGAACGGACCTGCGCACACTTAGCCCTAACGCTGGTATGGATCAGTTACTCCCCTGTAACAATCCAGCTTTTGCCATTAACGGTACCGCTAATCCAGCACTGGCGGGTACGACCTTCCGTTGGTTTGATGAAACCGGTAGCATCCTGGCGACGACGGCAGATTACACCCCACCGGGTGTAGGCATCTATGAACTGGAGGTGACCCATCCGGAATCCTTCTGTACTAGTTCTGATTTCGTTGAAATCACTAGTGAAGGTCCTTTTGCGGCACGCCTGGACATCACCCCACCTCCTTGCCGCGATGTAGGCGGTCAGCTACGGCTACTCTCCGTAGAAGGCGGCGTTGGTCCTTATACGATCGATCCTGGCGTAGGAGTTCCTGACCCTGCTGACCCTGATCGCTTCCTGGATATCCTGCCGGGCAACTACACTTATACAGTTACTGACGTAAACGGCTGTAGCTTTCAAGAGCAATTTGAAGTGAGTGCCGACGGTGAATTCACCGGAACAACTAGTCCGATCCGTATCCGCATTGGGGAATCGGCTGCCCTGGGAGCAGTGATCAATCGCCCGGATGACCAAATCTCCAGCTACAACTGGACAGCTACCGAAAGCCAGCAACTCAGCTGTACGGACTGCCCAAATCCAACGGTCATTTCTACGACCAGCTTTGTGGCCTCCGTGGCAATCGTCGACACCTTTGGATGTACGTTAGAGCTACTTCAGCAAGTCTTTGTGGATGCCCGGCAGGTCGTCTACATGCCCAATGCCTTTAGCCCTCGGGATGGCAATGGCGTCAATGATAACTTTACGCTCTACGGCAACCCCAACCTGATTGATGCCATTGAGTACCTGGCTATTTTCGATCGCTGGGGGAATGATGTCTGGACGGCCACAGAGCTGCCGATTAATGATGCTAGTCAAGGCTGGGACGGTACCTTTGCTGGTAAACCGCTCAATCCGCAAGTATTGGTATTTACCGGCAGAGTCCGCTTATTTGATGGTACTTATCGAGAGGTTCAGGGTAGCTTAACGCTGACAAACTAGTACCTTTGTGGGCGATTAATCATCAATCGCTTATGTACAAGAAGGGTTTTTTATTCTTCGCTTTAGTCCTAGTCACAGCTATGGCATTGACGGGGATATCCTGCGGACCGACGCCAGTCGACAATGAAACCGAGGAAACGACTACCAATACGCCAGTAAAGGGACGAGCTATTGAAGATTTACCCTCAGAAAATGACGGGCAAAGCCCCGCTTCGCCACCAGTAGCCAAGAATGAATCAGAGGCCAACCAGGTACCAGAATATGCCGTGGAGATTACGCCCGTTGATCTATTGGAGCAACACTACCTGGTACTACGCTCGCGCTTACCCCTGGATAACATGACTGGATTCATGGCCATAGAAGGACAAAACCTGCGCCTGGCCGCACAACGGGCAGGAATTGAACCCCAGGGAAATTTGAGTATGCTATTTTACGAGTGGGACACCGAAAATGGTATCGGTGAAGCAGCCGTCGCACTACCCGTAGCTGCTACTGTCGAATTACCGGGCTACGTCAATATCAGCCTACCCGCCGGGCCGGCTATCGGTACCGCTATGCAAGGACCCTACTCACAATTAGGCGTCTATCATTACGCCATGGACGCTTACCTAAAGGCTAACAATTTGAGTGCGGCAACACCTACCATTGAAGAATACGTCATTGGTCCTACGGCAACGCCCGACACCAATCTATTTGTGACGATGATTACTTATCCTTTGGTAAAGGAGTAAGTTGTAAAGAAGTGCTTTTGCGGACTGAAGTCCGCCTAACCCAGCGCAGACTAAAGTCTGCTTAACCCAAAACTGTAGATGAACCGAGCGGATTTATTCCAACTGATCAAAGCGCGCAAAAGCTTCCTTTGTGTAGGCTTAGACCCCGTCGTAGAACGATTACCAGCGGCCGTCAATGGTGATGTGCTCGCCTTTAATAAAGCGATTATTGATGCCACCAGAGATTACTGTGTAGCCTATAAACCCAACTCGGCCTTTTACGAAGCACTGGGAACGCACGGGCTGGACATCCTACAGCAAACCATCGAGTACATTGGCGATACCCATTTCGTCATCAATGATGCTAAGCGCGGGGATATCGGCAATACGGCGCGGCAATACGCCAAGGCGACTTTCGAGGTCATGGGAGCCGACGCCATTACCATTGCTCCGTATATGGGCAGCGATTCCGTCCAGCCGTTCCTGGGTTTTGACGATAAATGGGTGGTTTTACTCGCCTTGACGAGCAATGCTGGCAGTCAAGACTTTCAGATGACGACTCAGGGAAGTGAGGCTGGCCCCCTACTCTACCGTAAAGTGATGGAAACAGCTACTGAATGGGGTAATCCGGATCAATTGATGTTTGTCTGTGGTGCTACCCACCCAGAGTCTTTCCAGGAGCTGCGTAGCATTGCACCCGACTATTTCTTCCTCGTTCCGGGCATCGGCGCACAGGGCGGCGATTTAAAAGCCGTTTGCCGTTTTGGTATGAACGACCACTGTGGGTTGTTGGTTAACAGCAGCCGTGGTATCATCTATGCGAGTTCGGGGGAAGATTTTAGTACTTCCGCAGGTCTAGCCGCCCAGGAACTACAGCGACAGATGGAAGGAGCGTTGGCGATGTATTTGCCGTAATTTGCTAGGTATTGGGTACCTGGTACAAGGTATTAGGTAGTTTGTGGATAATTCCTTTCTGGTGAAAGAACTTGCTACAAACCCTTGCCTAGACCAGGGAACTATTTTATCTTTGCCAAGCTTTTACAAATGGTGGGTATAGCTCAGCTGGTTAGAGCGCTGGATTGTGATTCCAGAGGTCGCCGGTTCGACCCCGGTTACTCACCCTCTACCGGATTATTCGCCATGAGCGCGGGTAATCCGGTTTTTATTTTGGCACAAGTGGCTGAAAATAAATAGGTTAATCAAAAGCTACACTCAGATTATTGGTTCTATTAGTATAGTATCCAGCCTTTCTTCCTCTAAAAGCGAAACTGCTAAACTAAACAAAATCGGGAACAATGAAACCAACATTAAGCTTCCTATCGATAGCTGCGTTCGCTGTCATCTTTATCGTGGGCTGTGGCTCCAACCCCGCCGACTCACCGGAACACCAGGCCATGGTCGCCGAACATGAGCGCATGGAAGCAGAGCACGAAGATTTGGCAGCCTTACATGAAGAAATGGAGGAAATGCACGAAAGAATGGTTGCCGAACATAGTGCGATCAGTGAGGGGCATAGCGATTCTAGTCATATGGCTATGGAGGAACAACATGCTGCCACAATGGCCAGACATGCAGGACTGATGCAACGGCATGATGAAATCTTAGCCAACCACCACCAAATGATTGAGCATCATGCTTCTGGAGAGCTGGATGAAGCAACCTTAAAAGCAGAGCATGAGCAGATGAAAGCGGAACATGAGGCTATGGTTCGCGAGCACGAAGTGATGGCCGAAGAGCATCAGCAAATCAATAATGACCATGATGTCATGATGAAAGAGCATCAATCTGAGGTTGAGGTCGATCAATAAGAAGCTGTTTTTATCCTGACATAGATTTTAGTCACCAGAAAATTTGAGCTGCTGTGCTAGCCTTGCCGTTTAAAGGCTGCGCAGCAGCGCTCTGTCACTAACTAACCCTTTTTGGGGAGCGCGGATCTTTTCTTTTTAAGAAGGTAATTGCTTGGGGCAGTATATGGTCAATACGCCAGTGCATTCAGCCAATGGTGGGTAGCAGCATAGGA
>JBCCDS010000124.1:0-3785 GCA_039030655.1 Bacteroidota bacterium
CACAGGCCGCAAAGTCGAATGCGCAAAACAGAAAATTACAGACGTCCAGGAGGCGTTCATTTTTCAATCGTAAGGGTAGCGATAGGTCATATGGTCCACAGCAAGAGTTGCAGCATCAACCAGGCAAAATGCCCAGGTATCGCCGTCAAACTTATAGTTGGGAGAAAGCCCTGGTGGGGCTATTCATGCTCAGCATTACGCTGGTAGCAGGGGCTATCTTTTACTATGTTTTCAGCTAGACTGGGCTTTCCATCTGTTCGATAATGAGCATTTTCGAAAGCGTTTTGGACACTCAAAGGTCCCGGCTATCGCCAGGGACGCTTCGAGGTCCGCTCAAGTCTGGACCTCGAAGCGTTCGACGGAAGGAAGACCTTTACCTATGGTGATCGTCCCTGCGGTCCTCGGAGTTGAGTATCCGCTGCAAAAGGTTAAGCTTTAGTCTACTCTACGCCCTCCGGCTACGCGGCTGTTGACGTCGCGGTTGCGCTCGCGCTTCAGCGGGACCATCAGATGAGAGAGGGCATCGCGCCCATCGACGAACCAATCTTCGCCGGCGTAGGTGACTTTACCACCGCGGCGGTTCCACTCACTACCCCGTAACGTGTAACGATTTCCGGAGCGGGGGTTGGGGCCAAAGATCAGGTACAGATCATCGGAGTCTTCAAAGGAGACGGCCATGCGATTTTCACGCGGGGAGAAAACGAATACCCCGGGCGTGTTGCGTTTGATGACGATTTGTTCGACTTCTCGGCCATCGACAATTTTGATTTGTCCGCGGGTAATGGTGGAGGATCCTCCTCGTCGTTCCCGGCTTAAAACCAGATCTTCAGAGAGGTAAAACTGGATGCGGCGCAGGTCATTTTCATTCCATTGCTGGTCTTCGTACAGGCGTTGGGTATAGGGGCTGAGACGAGGGCCACAACTACTTAAAAAGGCGATAATGGCGAATAGGGGGATTAATCTACGCATGGTTTATTAGTTCATTTTTAACGAAGACAGCAATTAGCTATTTAACTGCTACTACTAAGACAATGATGTTAGGGGATAGTAGCTACCCCTATGCCCTGGTTTAAGTTGATTTTAACGCTGACTCCGCACGACTGTTAGCGGCTCTTAACATTACTGCCGTCGCTTTTGGAAAAACTGGCTCATCAAGGCGGCGCATTCATCGTGGCGAATACCGAATTCAATTTTAGTTTTGGGATGGAGCAGCTCCCGGCCAAAACGCATGAATCCTCGTTTCTCATCGCCAGCTCCGTAGACTAATCGACCGAGCTGTGCCCAGGCCAATGCCCCGGCGCACATTACACAGGGCTCCAGGGTCACGTAGAGGGTACAATCGGGCAGGTATTTGCTGTCGAGGAAGTTAGCGGCGGCGGTCAGGGCAATGATTTCGGCGTGGGCGGTTACATCGTGCAGTCGTTCCGTTTGGTTATGGCCACGTGCGATGATTTGGTGATCGCACACTACAATGGCGCCAACGGGTATTTCTCCGAGTTCTGCGGCCTGCCGGGCTTCCTGCAGGGCCAGGCGCATAAAGTGTTGATCGTCGTAGGGCTGCAACATAGGCGCAAGTTAATGGCTTTGGCGATTTTTAGGGTTTTCATTTGTACTTCCGCAGGTTAAATCGTCCCCCGCAGGTTTTACAAAACCTCGCTGGCCGAATTCTCCGCAGCGGAGCTAAGGAGTTCGCCCAGCGAGTAGTAAGCAGATACGAGCCCGTACCGGGCGGAAGTATACCTACTGATAACAGGCAGGTAGCTACCAATCAATAATTCCTAAATTTGGGGGGACAAACCTAAAAGAACCATGCAAAAGCTAATTATCCTAGTTCTGACCTTATGCTTACTGCCCATGGGCTGTTCGAAGAAAACGACCACTACCGGCGAGGGCGGCGAAGCCAGTGCGGACTGGAAGAGCCAGGCCCGCGAATACGTGCGCAATCCAGATGCCTTGCGTAATTTGGTAGAGACCAGCGAGGCCAACGAGCAACGTGCTAATCAATTAGACCGGGAGGTCAATGGCCTGCGCACCAGCAGTGCTACGGCTGCCTCCAATTTACAACAGGCGCAGTCGGACCTAGCCAACTTACGCACTCAATTGACTAATGCTGAGCAAAGAGCTACTGCGGCTGAAGCAGCATTAGCGATCGCCAATCAGCCTAATGAGATGGACACCGATGCCGTAGTAGATGGCATTATTTTTCAGGTGCAATTAGGCGCTTTTGCCCAGCCTGATAATCAGATGGACCAAGAGCTGCAAACCGGCGATGGATTGGAGCTGCAGGATCAGAATGGCCTACAGAAGGTAGTGGTCAGCCAGTTTCGCTCCTACGATAGCGCCAGACGCTTAAGAGATCGCCTGCGCCAAATGGGCGTGAGCGATGCCTTTGTAGTTGCTAAACGCGATGGGGTAAGGATCAATATTCAGGAAGCGCTGGAAGCTACGGGGCAGCAGTAGGATCGTAAAGCCGAGTCCGCACGGGCTCGGCTTTAGTAGAGCATACCAGAGTCGAATCCCGTAGCGCTATTGCGCTACGAGGGCCTTGTGAGACGGCGAATTACCTGCTTTTAAGTGAACAAAAAAAGGGAGCTGCGAAGAACGCAACTCCCTATCTTGTGGAGAATGCCGGAGTCGAACCGGCGACCTCTTGCATGCCATGCAAAAAAGGACTTGATAAGTAATTGATAGTCAGTAAGTTAATCGCAAGGAATTCTTTGCCACTTAAAGAATCTTTGCCACTATGATTAACGTTTATCTGAGGCTAGACACCTCCCGCAAGCTCAAAAATGGAAGCCATCCCATCGTCTTAATGGTCACTTGGGGCAATAATGTCAGGCGTAAAAGGCTAAAAAATTTTTCTTGTAAGAAGCAGTCATGGGACTTTGATCGTCACCGTTTCCTCCACTCAGAACGCAAAAATGACCTGCTCGATGCCTACGAGAAGAAGGCTCGAAGGATTGCGGACTACATGGATGAATGGGACTACAACCACTTCGTCAAGGAGCTGAACCGCTCTGAAGAAAAGAAAGAACCTACCCAAAAGAAGCTCTTCGCCTACCTCAAGGAAATAGAGAACTACTACTTTGAAAATGATCAAGTAAGCTACTCCAACGACTTTAAGTGGCTCCAATCCTTCCTAAGCAAGTGTTTCAAAAGAGATATGCGACTCCAAGACTTCAGAAAAAAAGAGCTACAGCTTGTACTCAGGGAGATGGATGAGAGGCATCAAAGGTTGGAACTATCTCAAAACGCTCAAAACGGCCCTTTGTGAGGCGATGCAAAAAGGCTTTCTCAAGCCGGAAGACTGCCCGATCAAGACACAGTACTCTCCAATCGGATATAACATCAATAAGCGTCACGCCAAATCGTCTAACAGGGTCAAGAAAAACAGGATTAAAGACATGACGGAGGAAGAAAAAGAGATGGTAGTAGACTTTTACCTCACCGCCGACATTCCGCCAACACAGAAGAAACACCTTGCCTATTGGGTTTTAGGATATAAGCTTTTCGGAGTCAATTTCATAGACTTGGCCAATCTCAAGTGGTCGGACATTAACAACCACTACTGGAAGTATAAAAGATCGAAAACGGGTATTGGCAGTGCAAGCGGAAAACCCGTACCGGATCAAGCCATGCAAATCCTGAAGGAATACGATACTGAAGGGAAGTATATCCTTGATGTCCTCAACGGCTACGATGATAGTGCAGATCGTATCTATACCAGACTCCGTAACTACAGGGCCAATATGAGACGAACTTTTAGGAACCTCTCCAAGCGTATC
>JBCCDS010000125.1:0-3193 GCA_039030655.1 Bacteroidota bacterium
GGTCCGCGTGCCGGTAGATGCCTTCTTGTTGCGCCTGATCGAACTTTTCACCTCCATTCCCGCTTTGGTGCTGTTGATCGCTATCTTGGGAATAGTTGAGCGCCCTTCTTTTTGGTGGGTTTTACTGCTAATCGGGTTGCTGCGCTGGACGGGTATTGCCCGTTTCCTGCGTGCTGAGTTGCTACGCATCAGACAGCTGCCCTACATAGAATCAGCTCGGGTGATGGGATTCAGCGACTGGCGGATCTTGCGTTTTCACGCTCTACCCAATGCCTGGGGACCAGTGATCGTGGCACTCAGTTTTGGCATCGGCATCGCCATATTACTCGAGGCTTATCTTTCCTTTCTCGGAATTGGTCTTCCCCTTGATTCCGTAAGCTGGGGCAGTCTACTACGCCAGGCCCGTGCTAAACCAGAAGCTTGGTGGGTTGCCGTATTTCCCGGCTTACTCATTTTTGTTACGGTTTTGTGCTGCAATGTACTAGGAGATCGTTTTTCGAGACAAAGGAGATTTTAGACGGGCCATTCCTTACTTTTGCAGTCCAAATACAAAAGCTCATGCGCTCGACTCCTCCCCAGCCCATTATGATGGTAGACCTAAAAGCCCAGTATCAAGCGATGCAGCAAGAGGTAGACCAAGCCGTTATTGATGTCATTCGATCTGGTGCCTTCATCAATGGTCCGGCCGTAAAATCCTTTCAGGCTCATCTAGAGGAGTATTTAGGCTGCCGGCACGTCATCCCCTGTGCGAATGGGACAGATGCCCTCCAAATTGCCATGATGGCTTTAGGCCTGGAGCCCGGTGATGAGGTAATTGTGCCGGCCTTTACTTACGTTGCTACTGCCGAAGTCATCGCACTTTTACGACTCATCCCCGTAATGGTGGATGTAGACCCGGACAGTTTCAACCTTACTGCCGAATTAATTGAGCCCGCCATTACCCCGAGGACCAAGGCCATCGTCCCTGTCCACCTGTTTGGTCAGAGTTGTGATATGGCCCCTATTCTGGAGCTGGCCCAGCAGCATCAGCTCTACGTAGTTGAAGACAATGCGCAGGCCATTGGTGCCCAATACAGCTTTCCCGATGGAATTGTGAAGCGTACAGGAAATTTGGGGCATATTGGTTGTACCAGTTTTTACCCGAGTAAAAACTTAGGCGCTTACGGAGACGGTGGAGCCATCAATACCGACAATGATGAGTTGGCCGCCAAGCTGCGCAAGGTGGCTAATCATGGCCAAAGTCGCCGTTACTATCACGACATCGTGGGGGTCAATAGCCGTTTGGATTCTATCCAGGCAGCTATTTTGGATCTTAAACTGGCGCGACTAGATGGCTACGCCAATCGTCGACGGGCGGCAGCGGATTTTTATGACCAGGCACTAGCTGGCATTAGCCAATTGCAAACACCCTACCGACAGGCGAATAGTACCCATGTATTTCACCAGTATACCTTACGGGTAAAGGATGGTCGTCGGGATGAATTGCAGACTTACCTGAAAGAACGTGGTATTCCTAGTATGATCTACTACCCCGTTGCCCTATACGAGCAGGAAGCTTTTAGAGGCACGGCCGCTAATGACATTGATTTCTTGCCCGTCACCGATACGCTTTGCAAAGAAGTAATTTCTTTGCCCATGCATTCTGAGTTTACGGAGGAATCCCTGGCCTATATCAGCGCAGCAGTTAAAGGCTTTTTCTCAGCATAGGTCCAATCCCCCGCTAGCCTAGAGCTTACAGCATTAAGACTAGTTATCCGGATAGCTCCCGTCTAAGTCACCGCGCTTAATCGCGATAAAGTCATAATTATCACTATTACTAACTACTGGATTTACAGTAACAGAGTAGGGCCAAATCAAAGGCACTAATTCTTCACCGTCCGGGAACTGGTAATCGGCATTAATGAATATCCAATCGGGTAGCGGGCCAAAGCTTTCATCTATACCCAGTAAAATGCGGCGCATCATGACCAGGTCCAATACGTTGATCGTTCCATCAGCATTGACATCCGCAGCTAACACCTGGTAGTTTGAAAGTGGCGTCTCACTGAGCCCTAATAAATGTTGCTGTACCAGTACTAAATCGAGGAGGTTTAGACCTGCGGAAGTACTAACATTCCCAATATGAGCTAAAGGCTCAATGAAAATACTATCGCCTACTTGATGGCCACCCGAACTATAACGGCCAGCCATATTAGTGACAACGGTATCCTCGTCTACCCGCAATTGTACATCTGGCAAAGAATAGTCGGTCCAGGTATACACTTCGCCACTTAAAGTATAGCTATCATTCTGGCTACAGTCCGAAACGTAGAGGGACCAATCCGTGGTAAGTGCGCAATATCCTTCTTCCGGGACAAAGCTTAGATCTAGAACCTGACCGATATAATTTAAGGAGATCAGCGACTCAATAGGATCACCATTCATAAACCAGCTCCCTGGCGTACCACTCAGAGAATTGGTCGGAAGCATAAGGGTGAGTACCGTTGCACAAATCGTGTCAGCAAGTTCAAATTCTTGCATAACAGGAGCTGCCACCTCAAGGGTTAGACTAAAGGCGGTAGCGCACTGTTCTGGATCTGGGCTGAAGGTCAAATCATAAGTACCCAATAAATCTCCAGGCAGGATTGGTGTATTTATATTCCAGCTACCCGTTACTCCATTGGCGTCTACATTAGGTAACAAGATGGGGTCATCGGTAGTACAAGCTTCCAGAATATCCGGTAATTCAGGGAAAACGGTATTGACAAGATCACTACAACCACAGGGGCCGCAGAGATTACCACCGCAGTCAATTCCCGTCTCATCGCCGTTCTGGATACCGTCGGAGCAGGTCTCGCAGCTGCCATCATCGACCGTAGCAGCGGGATTGTAATTGTGCGCTACAGGGTCCGTACAGCCAGGAATTGGGCAGGGACCACAGAGGCTACCGCCGCAGTCGACGCCCGTCTCGTCCCCATTTTGGATGCCGTCGGAGCAGGTCTCGCAACTGCCGTCATCGACCGTAGCAGCGGGATTGTAGTTGTGCGCTACAGGGTCCGTACAGCCAGGAATCAGGCAGGGACCACAGAGGCTACCGCCGCAGTCGACGCCCGTCTCATCGCCGTTCTGGATGCCGTCGGAGCAGGTCTCGCAGCTGCCATCATCGACCGTAGCAGCGGGATTGTAGTTGTGCGCTACAGGGTCCGTACAGCCA